>JAAWNQ010000006.1 GCA_022799035.1 Oscillospiraceae bacterium | reverse complement strand
AAAAGGCGTACGCCTTTTCGTTTCCCTGTCAGGGAAACGAGGATGATTCAAGAAGGGAGAATGGGACATGAGAAAAAGAGGGTGGGCGTTGATACTGGTTTTGGCGATGACGGTTTCCCTGTGCGCCTTTGCCCAGGGGGCGGGAGGAGGCCGTTTTGACGATGTGCCCCCCAGTCACTGGGCCTTTGCCTCCATAGAGGAGCTGGTGGAGAGAAAGGCGATCAACGGATATCCCGACGGGAACTTTTATCCGGAGAAAACAGTGAGCCGGGAGGAGTTCGCGAAGATCATGGTGGTGGCCGCCGGAATGACGGCGGCGCCGGCGGAGAGCAGCACCTACGCCGACGTGCCCCTGACCTACTGGGCCAGCCCTTATATTGAGACGGCCCGGCCCTATATGACCGCCTACCGGAATCAGGGACAGCTCTATTTTTATCCCACGGCCGGAGCCCTGCGGGAGGATATCGCGGTGGCGGTGGTGAAGATGAAGGGCCTTGATACCCGGGGGGCGGATGCGAGTATGCTGGAGGCCATGTTTACGGACCTGTCCTCCATCTCGGAGGCGGCCCTCCCCTATGTGGCCCTGGCGGTGGAGCAGGGGATCGTCACCGGGTACACCGACAGGATCTTCCGGGGTCAGGGGACCATCACCCGGGGGGAGGCGGCGGCAATGCTGTGGCGGGCCTTTCAGAAGGGGAGCGGGGACCAGGTGATTCCCGATGATATCCTGCCCACGGAAACGCCCTCCCCCACGCCCACGCCGATGCCTAGCCCCAGCGTGACACCGACCCCTCAGCCGAGCGCGGTGCCCACGCCTACGCCCACACCCTCCCCTGCTCCCACGCCGAGCCCCACGCCCGAGCCCGAAGTAACGGCGAGTGGTTATGGACTTATCGTAGATGTAAATGTAATGCGGCATCAGGTCATGGTACTGAGCGCCGATGGGGTGAAAAGAACCTGCTCTGTGGATGGCCCGTGGTACAACTTGGGCGAGGGAGATCTGGTCCAGTTTGAAGAGCTGGCCGACGGCATACGGATACTGGGGCGCGGAGCCTCTGTCACGGCAGGGTATGACAGCAAGACAAAAACCTTCGGCGGGCTGGGGGTCAGAGAGGACTGTGCCCTGTTTGCGGAGGTCACTGCCGCCTCCACCGGGGACTGGAATGGCACCTACAAGGCATACGCGCTGCGGGACCTGTCAAGCATACCGGCGCAAAGAGCGGTCTTTTTCTTGGATGAGGAGGACCGGGTGGCGGCGGTGTATATGGACCTGGAGCAGGGCCCGACCGGCCTCTCTGATGTCGTCACCTATGGGATCGTCAGTAGTGATAACGGGAGTGTGAAGATAGACGGTGACGTGTACCGATCCTATATTGTCGAGAAGAACGGCGAGGCCTATTCTGTGTATGTCTCGGGGAACATATTAAAGAGGGGGCAGTTGGTTTCTTTCCGGGAATCCTACAATGGCTGTTATTCTTCGGAGGATATCACGATCTACACCGACCAAAATATTCTTGCCGGTTGTGTCAAACAGTACAGTGGCTGGGACCGGACTTTATCCCTTTATACTCATACGGTAAAGAATGAGGATAAGGGCGGTATTTTTGAAGGCCAATTTGAAGGCCAAGATCGTTCAGCAACCTATATAACTGCCCGTGATTTGCTGATCATCTATGTTGACATGGATGGCAAACGGAGTGGAGATGAGATTGGTATTGCGGCCTATGACACAACGACAGGCTATAAAAATATTGCGGTCATATTGGATGAAAATGATACCGTTGTTGTCGCTTTTGTAGAGACCTCCGGCATGTGTAACATCCTCCCTTAAATTGAAAATAGGAGAGCGGGGTGTAGTTATCCCCTCTTTCGGGGTATAGCTTCCCCTGCCTGTTGTTTCCGACCGGTTCACAGACCGGTGACAGCAAAAAGAAAAAGCCTCCATTTAGAATGGAGGCTTTTTCATTTTTAACTTTTAACTTTTCCCTTACTCGCCCAGGGTCTTGACGTTCTCCTGGAAGAGAGTCACGGCCTCGTCGGCGTTCTCGGCGATGAGGAAGAGGAACCAGTCGCCCTCCACCACAAACTTGGCGTTCTCCACCTTGGGCAGGTTGTGGGACAGGTACCAGGTGAAGGTCTCCTCCTGTTGCTTGCGGTAAGCCTCCAGAACGGCCTGGAGCTCCTCGGTCTTGCCCTCGGCTACCTTGCCCAGGATCACGGTGTCGGGGGTGGTCATCATGCCCAGGAAGAACACGCCCTCGGGGACCATGTCGGCCTTAAAGCCGTAGGCCTCGCTCCAGGCCTCCTCCACCTCGGCGGGGGTGGACTTCATGCCCATGCCCATGCCGGCGGTCTCCATGAGCTGGTAGGCCAGCTTCATGAGGGGAGCGTTGTTGGGGGTGATGATCTCGTAGCTCTCGCCGGCGTCGGTGGAGCTGTCGGTGACGGTGACCCCCTCCAGCTTCTCCAGCACGGAGAAGGGAACGTAGGTCACGCCCTCAACGAGGAGAGCCTGGGCGCCCTCCACCTTCTCGTCATTTACCGAGATGGACATGTCGTTGAAGTCAGCCACGATCATATCCTCCCCGTAGTAGAAGGAGCTGGTATAGGAATAGGAATCCCAGTAAGCGCTGCCGTGGTCGGCCTGGAGCACCGCCCGGAGGGGCAGGTAGCCGATGGGGGCGGTGGGGATCTCGCTAAGCTTGACGGAAACGGTCTCGCTGCCCCAGCCGGGGACTTCCCGGTCATACTCGTAGCCCTCCAGGGTCTCGCCGTTGACGGTGATGACCTTGTCGTAGCTGCCGGCGTTGGGATTGGGGGAGATGAGCATACCGTCCACCGGAGCGGAGATGGGCACGATCCGGGCGCCGTCGGCGGGAGTCCAGCCCTCGGGCCGCTCATCGGCCAGGGCGGCGGGAACCAGGGTGGCGGCCAGGACGGAGGCCAGAGCCGCGGCGGAAATGCGCTTGAAGTTCATGTTTTCAGTCTCCTTTTCGGAATTCTCTTTGGGAGGCCGCCCCCTTGGGGGACGGCGATCCTCATGGCACCATAGCTTTGACGAAGGGCTGCGGAAAAAGTTCCATAAAAAAGAAAAATATTTTTTTCTGAGGGAAAAGGAAATACGGGAGGTATTTTCCTTTGAGAAAAATACCTCCCGTATTGTAATTTGGAAAGGAGCTCAGCCCTTGACGGTGCCGTCGGAATTAAAGACAGGGAGGGGGGCCAGGAAGGTGATGTCCGCCCGGTTCAGAGCGTCGCCCTCGGCCAGGATGGCGGCCTTGCCGGAGACGATGCCGCCGGCGGTGGTGACCAGCTTTTCCAGGGCGTGGAGGCTCTCTCCGGTGGAGATCACGTCGTCCACGATGAGGATCCGCTTGCCTTTCATCCGGTCGCAGTCGTCGGCGCTGAGGAACAGGTCCTGCTGGCGCAGGGTGGTGATGGAGCGGACGGAGACGTGGACGGGGTCCCGCATGTAGACCTTGGAGCCCTTCCGGGCCAGGAAGTAGTAATCGGCCCCGGACTGGCGGGCCATCTCGTGGATCAGGGGGATGCCCTTGGCCTCGGCGGTGATCATGTAGTCGTAGCTGTCCCGGGGGATCCGCTGGAGAAGCTCCGCGGCGCAGGCGGTGGTGAGCTCCGCGTCCCCGAAGAGGACAAAGGCGGCGATATACAACTCATCGGTGACAGGGCAGAGGGGAAGGTGACGCTCCAGGCCGGCTATGCTCATGTTATAGGTCATAATGACAGCTCCTTGCCTCAGTATTTGCCCCGGGGACCCGGGGCGAAATTCATTACAAACTATTATACCGCGAATGGAGGGGAAAAGCAAGAAAAGTGAAAAGTTAAAAATGAAAAGTGAAAAAGCTGTGGGGGACGGGAGGGAAACCTCTAAAACAAGTAGGAGCGACCTGGAAGAAAAAGGGCAACGTTGTACGTGGTACAGCGTTGCCCGGCTTTTTCACTTTCCACTTTTCATTTTTAATTTCCCGTCGTACCACACCTTGTTGAAGCAGCTTCCCAGGATGATGATGTTGCCGCAGAGGTAGAGCCAGACCAGGAGGATCATCACTGAGCCGAGGGAGCCGTAAACCAGGGAGTACCGGGAGGACAGGCCGATGAAGTAGGAGAAAAGGATGGAGGCCAGCACCAGGACCCCTGAGGAGAGAAAGGCGCCCATAAGGACAGGGGGGCGGGGCCGGGTCCGGGGGGCGGTGGCCCGGTAGAGAAGCATGACCACCGTCATCACCAGGAAAAAGAGGATGAGGAAGCGCATCCACTGCCACTCCCAGGGCAGACGGATGTGCTCCAGCCAGGAGAAGCGGCGGATGAACTCCTCCAGCAGGTGGAAAAACCAGTTGCCGGTCAGCACCACCACCAGAGAAAGGTAGATGGTCAGGAGGAAGAGCACCGAGAAGACCACGCTGGCCACCACCTGCCAGAGGCCGGTGTAGCTTTTCCGGCCGTATATGTCGTCCATCACGTTCATCAGGGAGCGCATGGCCGCGCTGGCGGAGAAGAGCATCATCACCGCGCCGCCCAGAAGCAGGGTCTGGGATTGGTTGGTGGTGATGTAGCGGACGTACTCAATGAGGACGGCCAGGGCTCCCTCAGGGATGATGACGGCGGCCTCCTCCAAAAGGGAGACAACGTCCAGGTCCAGGGTGCCGATGGCGGCGTTGACGCAGATGAGGGCGGGGAAAAAGGAGAGGATCAAAAAGTAGGCCAGCTCCGCCGCCGAGCGGGAGACCCGCTTGGAGAAATAGAGGTCCCCCATGGTCCAGAAAAAGCGGACCACAGGGTTCCTTGCCAGACGCTCCATATGTCCACTCCTCTCTTGTCAGACTGTGGGATGGCGAGGGAAGTCTTCGCAGTAAAAAACCGCCTGCAAAAAGGCAGGCGGTTCCTATGGACCCAACAGGGGACTCAGGCCAGCTTGTTCAGCTTCAGGGTCATCCCGCTCTTTTTATGGGCGGCATTGTTCTTGTGCAGAAGCCCGCGGCAAACGGCCTTGTCCACGGCCTTGACAGCCACCTTGTAAGCGCCCTCGGCCTCGCTGCGGTTGCCTTCCGCCACCGCGGCCTCAAACTTCTTCAGCTCAGTCTTCAGGGCGGACCGGGCGGTTTTGTTCTGCAAAGCCTTGGCCTTGTTCACCAGAACCCGCTTCTTAGCAGACTTAATGTTCGGCAAACCAAACACCTCCTCCGAACGACGATTTTTCAGGCATGATGCCCGTGCAGGTATCTATTCTAACAGACTGAGCTTGAAAATGCAAGAATTATTTTCACAATTTCCGATTTTTTCGTATAGGAGGAGGGTTTCTGCCCAAAATAGGAGGGAATGGAAAAAAGAATTACTATATCTTGTGTTGGAGGAGGCTTCAAATATGCTGGAGAGACGGACGGATCTGGCCCTGGAGGCCCGGGAGCTGCTGGGGAAGGCGGAGGAATTGCCGGGGATCCGCAGCCGGGAGGGGGAGGCGGAGGGCTTTCCCCTGACCACGGTGGAGGTGACCGACGAGGAGGGGGCCCGGGCCCTGGGAAAGCCGGTGGGGACCTATCACACCCTGGACCTCACCGGCTTGGAACGGCGGGAGGAGGGGGCCTTTCCCCGGGCGGTGAAGGCGTTGGCGGGGCTTTTGGCCCCCCTGCTGCCCCAGGGGGAGACTCTGGTGGTGGGGCTGGGAAACCGGGCCATCACCCCGGATGCGGTGGGACCCCAGGTGGCTGACCGGACCCTGGTGACCCGGCATCTGGTGAGTATGTCTCCGGAGCATTTCGGCTCCTTTCGGCCTGTGGCCGCGCTGGCGGCGGGGGTGATGGGCACCACGGGGGTGGAGAGCGGGGAGATCGTCCGGGCGGTGGCGGATAGGATCGGGGTGAAGGCCGTCATCGCGGTGGACGCCCTGGCGGCCCGGCGGGTGGAGCGGCTGTGCGCCACGGTCCAGATCTGCGACACGGGGATCGCCCCCGGCTCCGGGGTGGGGAACCACCGCTTTGCCCTGAACCGGGAGAGTCTGGGGGTGCCGGTGATCGCCGTGGGGGTGCCCACGGTGGTGGACGGGGCCACCCTTGCCGCCGACCTGCTGGAGGAGGTGGGGGGAGAGACCGACCCTCAGGCCCTGGCGGGAGCCCCGGGGGCCACCTTGATGGTGACCCCCCGGGACATCGACCAGCGGGTGGCCGACCTGAGCAAGGTCATTGGGTATGCCGTGAGCCTGGCCCTCCAGCCGGAGCTGGATCTGGAGGGGCTGGAGATGCTTGTAGAGTGAAAAGTTAAAAATGAAAAGTGAAAAAGCGGTGGAGGACGGAGGAGAAACTTCTAAAAACAAGCGGGAGCAACCTGGAAGGAAAAGGGCAACGTTGTACGTGGTACAGCGTTGCCTAGCTTTTTCACTTTTCACTTTTCATTTTTAACTTTCCTCCTGCATATGCTGTCCTATCCATAGCCGTACGCAGGAGGGACAAGCGATGAGAAGGATCCGTTGGGGGAGGTTGATTCGGCGAAGTTTGGCGGTGTGCCTGACCGTGGTCACTTTGTGGCTGCTGCTCACGGGAAGCGCCGGGGTCTCCCTGGCGGAGAGCGAAGCCTTTGTGGTGGCCGCCCTCCGTACCGAGCTGGGGGACCGGGGGCAGGGGGGACCCGGCTTCTGGCAGAGGCTGGCCCTGTCCCAATCCCTTCTGCTGGAACGGAATCTGACGCCGCCGGAACAGGAGGAGACCCCGGTGGAGACCCTGGAGCCCCTGCCCAACGCCCAGCCCGCCCCCGACCACGACGACGTTCAGGACCAGCCCCAGATCACCGCCGCCCCCGAGGATATTGTGGAGCGGACCCTGACCCCCACGGGGAGCGGGGGGTATGTGACCGGGGCAGGGCTTTACTTATATAACCGTACCGGCCTGACGGTGGACCTGGCCGCCGCTGCCCGCCGGGAGGTGCCCTTTGCCCTGGCGCCGGCGGTGGAGGGGCCCCAGATCCTCATTATCCACACCCACACCACCGAGGCGTACACCCCCGATGGGGTGGATGTGTACGCTCCCAGCGACAACAACACCCGGACCCTGGAGGAGCCCTACAATATGCTGCGGGTGGGGGATGAGATGGAGCGGGTGTTTACCGAGATGGGGCTCAGCGTGATCCACGACCGGGGGGTGTACGACTACCCGGCCTACAAGGGCGCGTATACCCGGTCGGGGCCGGCGGTGGAGGGATATCTGGAGCAATACCCCACCATCCGGATCGTTCTGGACGTTCACCGGGATGCCCTGGTGGGGAGCGACGGCACTGTGTACAAGGCGGTGACCACCATCGACCGGGTGAAGACGGCCCAGGTCATGCTGGTCATCGGCACCAACGACGCCGGAGGGGATCATCCGGGCTGGGAGGATAACCTGGCCCTGGCGGCCCGGCTCCAGAAGAATCTGGATACCCTCTACCCCACCCTGGCCCGGCCCATGACCCTGCGGCAGTCCTCCTATAACCAGGAGCTGGTCCCGGGGTCCCTGCTGGTGGAGGTGGGGACCCACGGGAATACCCTCCAGGAGGCGCTGGCGGCGGCCCGGGATTTCGCCCGGGCGGCGGGGGCGGTATTTCTGGGACTGACTGGGGAGTGAGAGTCTTTCATATTTTGGGAGGGGGCCACATATATCTTTCACAGAACGAAGGCATTGGGGAGTGTTGCGCGTGAAAGAGAACATGGAGGACCGGGCCTTACGGTTGGCCCAGTACATCATAGAAAACCGGACCACCGTCCGGGCGGCGGCGGAGAAGTTTGGGGTGTCCAAGTCCACCGTCCACAAGGATCTCAGCGAGCGGCTGCCCGCATTTAACCGGGCCCTCTACCTCCAGGCCAAGGCGGTGCTGGAGGAGAACAAGGCCCAGCGGCACATCCGGGGGGGCATCGCCACCCGAAAAAAGTACAAAGGGAAATAAAAATGTCATAAAAAGTTAAAAACCCGTCTATCCTCCTGTGATACAATTAAAAAAACAGGGGGAGGAGAGGGCATGACCAGAGGGAGAGGGGACCGGCGCGGAAGGAGAGACCTGCCCCCACCGCCGCTGAAGGGGGCGGTGGGGCTGTTTGTCCTGGCCCTGCTGGCCCTCTTTTTTGTCCGGGGGCGGAAGGCTCCGGCGGTGGCGGCCCCTGAGAGTTACCCGGACTGGATCCAGGAGGAGCTTCTGCCCCGGAACCCCTGGTCCCGGCCGGGGACCGAGATGGAGGGCCTCTCCGGGATCGTGGTCCATTATGTGGGCAACCCGGGGACCACCGCCCAGCAGAACCGCAGTTACTTCGCGGGGCTTGCCAGGAGCCATGAGACGTACGCCAGCAGTCATTTCCTTGTGGGGCTGGAGGGGGAGGTGCTCCTCTGCGTTCCCCCGGGGGAGGTGGCCTACTGCTCCAATGACCGGAACAGGGACACCCTGTCCATTGAGGTATGTCATCCCGACGAAACGGGGGAATTTACCCCCGCCAGCTATGACTCCCTGGTGCGGCTGATCAGGTGGTTGGAGGAGTATTACGGCCTGGAGCCGGAGGATGTGATCCGCCACTACGACGTGACGGGAAAGGTCTGCCCTAAGTACTACGTAGAGCATTCGGAGGCGTGGGAAAGCCTCCTGGAAGAGTTAAAAGTGAAAAATGAAAAGTGAAAAAGCGAAAAGCTGTGGATGGGAAAAGAAATTCTTTTTGTACCGCAAAATTGAATGGAAAAGAGTTTGAAAAAGGGCAACGCCGTACATGGTACGGCGTTGCCCGGATTTTTGCTTTTTTACATTCCTTACCGCAGGAATGCGATGACCGCGGCCAGGCTTACGGCTATGATGGCGGCGGAGGCGCAGAGCTCCAGCCAGCCGGAGAGACGGGCCTGCCGGGTGGAGGCGGGGGAGGAGAGGGGGGCCTCCTCCTGCTGGGGCAGGGGGTCGCCGGCGGTCTCCACCAGGTCCCTCCAGGCCGCCTTGGTCTCCAGCCGCTGACGGCAGCGGGCAAAGTCCAGCACTTCCCCCTTCCCCTGGGTGGGGACCGGGGCGGCGGCAGGGACGAAGGTCACCAGGTCCGCGCCGCCGCTGACCTTCACCTTTCTCGCGTTCAGATGATAGTAAATGGTATCCATAAGGCAAGCCCTCCTGTCGGATTTGGTAATAAAACTTTACCAGACCCATAGTCCCTATAATGGGACAATCGAAGCGGTCCCGAATGATTTTTCTCGGAATAGAACGTCTGTTCTTCTATACTATACAACGTTTGTTCGATTTCGTCAAGAACAAATTTTCGATTTCCCGGAAAATTTTTTCAATTTGGAGGAAACTTTTTCAAACTTCCGCCGTCTAAAAAAATAAGAGGGGCAGTCCGCCCCAAGACAGATAAGGAGGAAGTAACGATGAAGCTACGGAAACTTGCCGCCGCCTTTGTTGCCGCCGCTGTGAGCCTGTCCCTGGCGGTCCCCGCCATGGCCGCTGAGGCCGCCGACCAGCGGCTGACCCAGGTGACTCTGGCGGTGAAGGGGACCCTGGGGATCGGGGACGAGTACACCGAGTTTTACGGGGCGCCTGACGAGACCGCCCTGGGCACCCGCTGGAGCCTGAGCTGGAAGAACGGGGAGGGGGAGCTGAAGGTCACCGCCACCGACGAGGGGAAGGTCCTCTCCCTCAACCGCTGGGAGAGCGGCGTGAAGGTGGAGCCTGTCCTGGGTGGGAGTTTTGGGGGCCTCAGCTTCCCCGCCATGACCAGGGAGGAGGCCGCCCAGCGCGCCCGGTCCTTCCTGGACAAGGTGCTGGCCGGAAACGAGAAGGTCACCTTCTCTGACGAGGGGGAGGAGTCCCTCTCCGCCGAGAGCTACAACTTTACAGGCCAGGTGGAGCTGAACGGGCTTCCCTCCCCCATGACCGTCTCCGTCCGGGTGCGGCTCTCCGACGGGGAGGTGACCCGGTTCTGGCGGGGGGACGTGTCCGACTATGCCGGGGTTCCCGGGGAGGCGACGACCTCCACCACCGCCGACAAGGCCCGGGAGCTGTTGAAGACCACCCTTGACCTCCGGCTGGAGTATGTGCTGGAGTGGGACGGCGAGGAGGGCGGCGAAAAGAAGGCGGTACTGCGGTATCTGCCCAACTCCACCGATGAGTTCTATGTGGACGCCGCCACAGGGGAGCTGGTGAACCTCACCCAGCTCCGGTCCAAGCTGCGTCAGCAGTATGAGACCGGGGGCGCCGCCAACAAGTTTATGGCCGGCGCTGTCATGGACTCCGCCGCCGAGGAGGCCGCCCCCACCCTCACCGACACCGAGCTGGAGGGGGTGGCCAAGCTGGAGGGGGTCCTGGACAAGGAGGCCCTGGACGGGAAGATCAAAGCCTGGAAGGAGCTGGGGCTGGACAAGTACACCCTGGGCTCCGCCAGCTACTCTGTGGACCGGGAGACGGGGGATGTGACCGCCCGGGTCTCCTACGCCCGGAACAGCGAGGAGGGCATCTACCGCCGGTATGTGACGGTGGACGCCAAGACGGGAGAGCTTTTCGGCATGTATGGCAGCAACCCCTACCGGTCCGCCCTGGGGGATGAGACCAGCGGGGAATACAAGGCCCTTCTTACCGATGAGAAGGCCCAGGCCAAGGGGGAGGCCTTCCTAAAGACCCTGTGGCCCGACCAGTTCGCCCAGACCCAGCGGTACAGCGAGGCGGAGGGGGAGAGCCGGGCCGCCGAGCACAGCTTTACCTTCGCCCAGAAGGTGAACGGCTACTTCTTCCCCGGCAACTCCATCACTGTCAGGGTGGATGGGACCGACGGCTCCGTTATGGGCTTCTCCAAGGGCTTTGACCAGGGGGTGACCTTCGACAGCGCGGAGGGGCTCATCACCCGGGAGGCCGCTTTGGAGGTTTGGTGCAACAGTTTCCCGGTGGAGCTTGGGTATATGGAGATCCCTGTGGCCCTGGACCTGTCCAAGGAGTTTGAACTGCTCCGCAACGCGGGCTATTCCTATTATAACGCCCTGAAGCCGGGGTACGCCCTGGGGGACCGGGAGATCTGGTATACCGGGGTGGACGCCAAGACGGGGGAGCTGACCAGTCCGAAGGCCGCCCAGAGCGAGAAGATGTTTTACGACGATCTGGAGGGCCACTGGGCCAAGGAGATCCTGGACGAGCTGGCCCGGTACAACGTGGGCTGGATGGGGGGCAAGGCCCAGCCCGACAAGGCCCTGACCCAGCTTGATTATATCGCCCTTCTTGCCAGCGCCAACGGATACGGCTATGACCCGGCGGAGAAGGAGAATGTGGATCACCTCTACGAGTTTGCCTACCGGCAGGGGCTGCTCACCGAAGCCGAGCGGGAGGAGGACAGGGAGCTGACCCGGAGCGAGCTGATCAAGATGCTTCTGAACAGCGAGGGTTACGGCCCTGTGGCCCAGCTTTCCGGGATCTTCCGCTGTGATTTCACCGACGCCGGGGAGATCCCCGAGGCCGACCTGGGATACGCCGCCCTGGCCCAGGGCCTGGGCATTGTGGAGGGGGACGCCCAGGGCCGCTATGCCCCCCAGCGCCCCGCCCTCCGCAGCGAGGCCGCGGTGGTGCTTTGGAAGTACATGAAGCGGTGATTTGGAAACGAAAAAGTCCTGACGCAAAAGCGTCAGGACTTTTTTTGTTCTTCCAGCTCCTGTTTTGCCGCCAGGTAGCCCTGATAAAAGTAATGGAGGCAGTTAAACCGCTCGATCTCGTAATAGGAATTCAAGAACTCAATAAGCAGCTCGTGGGCTTCCGGGCCAAATTGGGTTTTCATGGCTTCTTCCAGAGCCAGATTAGCGGAAAAACAGCGGTTATATTCCTTTGTTCGGCTCAATTCACTGTCGATAAAGAGTTGGGCGTCTTCAAATAATTCTTCCATATGCTTATCCATGGTTTTTCTCCTTTCTTATATTTTGTTACCCCTTTTGAGTTATTTTAACTCAAAAGGGGTAACCTTATCAAGAACTTTTTTGTATCCTCAATGTAGAATTGAGGTGAGGGACATGAACGCTGGCATAGCGGTAGCAAATCGAATCATAGAGCTGTGCCGGGAGCGGGAGCTTTCCATTAACAAATTGGCTACCCTTAGCGGAGTGTCTCAATCTACCATCAATAATGTTACCAGCGGGAGAAACAACAGTACCACGGTGGCGACGGTGAAAAAGCTGTGCGACGGGCTGGGGATCACTCTGGGAGAATTTTTCTCCACCCCCGAGTTTGACAGTCTGGAGCAGGAGATCAAATGAACGCCCGACGGCAGGAAGCCGCCGGACGTTTTGATTTTCTCCTCCTTTTTGTCCTTAAAATGATCCATTTTGTCCCTATGGCAGTCCACCTGTTCTTTCCTTCCGAAAAATTGACGCATTTTACACAAAAATCCGGGCCAAAACTTTCCCCAAACGGTTTACAAATTACAGTACAGGTGTTAAAATGAAAACGCTGTAACGAATTCTGTCAATGCGTTCTACAGAACAATTTTTGAAGGAGGAATCGTTTCCATGGCAAGACAGTTCAAATCCATGGACGGCAACACCGCGGCGGCGCATGTCTCCTATGCGTTTACCGAGGTGGCGGGGATCTACCCCATCACGCCGTCCAGCCCCATGGCCGACTATGTGGACCAGTGGGCCGCCGCGGGCCGGAAGAATATTTTCGGCAACCCCGTGCGGGTCATTGAGATGCAGTCTGAGGCCGGCGCCGCCGGCACCGTCCACGGCTCCCTGGCCGCCGGCGCCCTGACCACCACCTACACCGCGTCCCAGGGTCTGCTGCTGATGATCCCCAACATGTACAAGATCGCCGGCGAGCTGCTCCCCGGCGTGTTCCACGTCTCCGCCCGTACTGTGGCGGCCCAGAGCCTGAACATCTTCGGCGATCACTCCGACGTGATGGCCTGCCGCCAGACCGGTTTCGCCATGCTGGCCGAGGGCAGCGTGCAGGAGGTCATGGACCTGGCTCCCGTGGCCCACTTGGCCGCCATCAAGGGCCGGGTGCCCTTCGTCAACTTCTTTGACGGCTTCCGCACCTCCCACGAGATCCAGAAGATCCAGATCTGGGACTACGAGGATCTGGCCGAGATGGTGGACATGGACGCGGTGAAGGCATTCCGGGACCGGGCTCTGAACCCCGAGCGCCCCGTGATGCGCGGCTCCCACGAGAACGGCGACGTGTTCTTCCAGCACCGTGAGGCCTGCAACAAGTTCTACGATGAGCTGCCCGCCATCGTGGAGGAGTACATGGGCAAGATCAACGCCAAGCTGGGCACCGACTACCAGCTGTTCAACTACCACGGCGCCCCTGACGCCGACCGGGTCATCATCGCCATGGGCTCCATCTGCGATGTGGCCGAGGAAGTCATCGACTACATGAACGCCCACGGGGAGAAGGTCGGCCTGGTGAAGGTCCGCCTGTACCGCCCCTTCCGGGCCGACAAGCTCATCGCCGCCATCCCCCAGAGTGCCAAGAAGATCGCCGTGCTGGACCGGACCAAGGAGCCCGGCTCTCTGGGCGAGCCTCTCTATCAGGACGTGGTCAACGCCCTGTTCGAGGCGGGCATCACTGACAAGACCGTGGTGGGCGGCCGGTATGGCCTGGGCTCCAAGGACACTCCCCCCGCCAGCGTCTTCGCCGTGTTTGAGGAGCTGGGCAAGGCCACTCCCAAGAAGGAGTTCACCATCGGCATTGTGGACGACGTCACCGGCCTCTCCCTGGAGGAGAAGCCCGCCCCCAACACCGCTGTGGCCGGCACCGTGGAGTGCAAGTTCTGGGGCCTGGGCGGCGACGGCACCGTGGGCGCCAACAAGAACTCCACCAAGATCATCGGCGACCACACCGACAAGTATATCCAGTCCTACTTCCAGTACGACTCCAAGAAGACCGGCGGCGTGACCATCAGCCACCTGCGCTTCGGCGACAAGCCCATCCACAGCCCCTACTATATCAATAAGGCCGACTTCGTGGCCTGCCATGTGCCCTCCTACATCATCAAGGCCTTCCCCATGGTCCGGGATGTGAAGGACGGCGGCACCTTCCTCATCAACTGCCAGTGGTCTGACGAGGAGCTGGACAAGCACATGCCCGCCGTGGCCAAGCGCTACATTGCCGAGCACAACATCAACGTCTACACCATCAACGCCATCGACCTGGCCATCGAGATCGGCATGGGCAAGCGGAC
The DNA here is from genome assembly GCA_022799035.1 of Oscillospiraceae bacterium. Classification (GTDB taxonomy): domain Bacteria; phylum Bacillota; class Clostridia; order Oscillospirales; family Oscillospiraceae; genus Vermiculatibacterium. Next base: position 77,182 of record JAAWNQ010000006.1, on the reverse strand, counting down.
CAACACCATCCTTCAGTCCGCCTTCTTCGCTCTGGCAAACGTCATGCCCCAGGACGAGGCCATCAAGTACATGAAGGACGCCGCCGAGCACTCCTACATGAAGAAGGGCAAGGACGTTGTGGAGCTGAACTGGAAGGCCATCGACCTGGGCGCCACCGCCTTCAAGAAGTTCAATGTTCCCGCCGATTGGGCCACCGCCCAGGACGCCCCCAAGGCCTCCGCCCACAAGGGCCGTCCCGCCGTCATCGAGATGGTGGAGAACGTGATGGAGCCCATCGCCCGGATGGACGGCGACTCCCTGCCGGTCTCCGCCTTCCTGCCCTACGCCGACGGCACCTTCCAGCAGGGCGCTTCCGCTTACGAGAAGCGGGGCGTGGCCGTCACTGTTCCCACCTGGGACCAGGATAAGTGTATCCAGTGCAACCAGTGCGCCTACGTCTGCCCCCACGCCACCATCCGTCCCTTCGCCATGACCGAGGCCGAGGCCGCCAAGGCTCCCGCCCAGGCCAAGATCGTGGACGTAAAGGCCGGCAAAGGCAAGGGCGTCTACAAGTACACCATGGCCGTCAGCCCCCTGGACTGCATGGGCTGCGGCGTGTGCGTGGGCATCTGCCCCACCAATGCCATCTCCATGGTCTCCCAGGAAAGCCAGCTGGACCAGCAGCCGGTGTTCGACTACTGCGTCAGCGAGGTCTCTCACAAGGCCGACATGGCCGGCGTGGCCAGCGTGAAGGACAGCCAGTTCAACCAGCCCCTGCTGGAGTTCTCCGGCTCCTGCGCCGGCTGTGCCGAGACCAGCTACGCCCGCTTGGTGACCCAGGTCTGCGGCGACCGGATGTATGTCTCCAACGCCACCGGCTGTTCCTCCATCTGGGGCGGCCCCGCGGCCACCAGCCCCTACACCGTGAACAAGGAGGGCAAGGGTCCCGCCTGGGCCAACTCCCTCTTTGAGGACAACGCCGAGCACGGCTTGGGCATCTACTACGGTCAGAAGGCCATCCGGGACCGCCTGACCGAGAAACTGGAGGCCCTCAGCGAGGGCGCTCCCGCCGACGTGAAGGCCGCCATCCAGGCCTGGATGGACACCAAGGACGACGGCGCGGCCAACGCCGAGCCCTCCAAGGCCCTGATCGCCGCTCTGGAGAAGTGCGGCTGTGACGCCGCCAAGGAGATCCTGGAGAGCAAGGAGTTCCTGGCCAAGAAGACCATTTGGATCTTCGGCGGCGACGGCTGGGCCTACGATATCGGCTTCGGCGGTCTGGACCACGTGCTGGCCTCCGCCCAGGACGTGAACGTCTTCGTCTTCGATACCGAGGTCTATTCCAACACCGGCGGACAGGCCAGCAAGTCCACCAACTTCGGCGCGGTGGCCCAGTTCGCCGCCGCCGGCAAGGCCACTCCCAAGAAGTCCCTGGCTGAGATCGCCATGAGCTATGGCTATGTCTACGTGGCCCAGGTGGCTATGGGCGCCAACCCCACCCAGACCCTCACCGCCATCCGGGAGGCCGAGGCCTACAAGGGACCCTCCCTCATCATCGGCTACTCCCCCTGCGAGATGCACTCCATCAAGGGCGGCATGCTCCACTGCCAGGAGGAGATGAAGAAGGCTGTGGAGTGCGGCTACTGGAACCTGTTCCGGTTCAACCCCGACCTGAAGAAGGACGGCAAGAGCCCCTTCACTCTGGACTCCAAGGAGCCCAAGGAAGGCTATCAGGAGTTCCTGATGAACGAGGCCCGCTACTCCGCTCTGACCCGTTCCTTCCCCGAGCGGGCGAAGGAGCTGTTCGCCAAGAATGAGGAGAGCGCTAAGGCCCGGTACGAGCACCTGCTCAAGCTGGTGGAGCTCTACAAGTAAGAAATAAGCAAGGAAAAGGACCGCCCCGATCTGGGGCGGTCCTTTTTGATTGGCAGGGGAGTCCTCTTTGAAGGCGGCAAAGAATAGCCCCTTCACCTCAGGCCTTTTTTGCTTCCAACTCCGCCTTCGCCGCCAGATAGCCTTGATAAAAGTAGTGCAGACACTCCAGCCGTTCTATCTCATAGTAAGAATCCAGAAATTCCATCAGCAATTTTTCTGCCTTAGGGCCAAAGATATTTTTGATCCTCTCCTCATCGGCTATGTTGATACGGAAGCATTTGTCGCATTCCGGGGTAAGGAACAGCTCCCCCTCGTCAAAGGGCTGGGCGGCCTCAAAAAGTTCTTCTATGTGTTTATCCATGTTTTGACCCCCTCCAAGTGATATATCACTATTCTATCATATTTTTTCAAGTTAGTGAAATATCACTAACACAGAAAAGGTAAATCCTCTAAGATAGTGATATATCGCTCGGAGGAGGGTCGCTCATGGATACTCGTGGCGCCATTGCGGCCCGCATTGTTCAGCTGTGCGAAGAGCGGAATATTACACCGAACGGCTTAAGCAACATAGCCGCCGTTCCGCAATCAACGATCAAAAGCATTCTCAACGGAGAAAGTAAAAATCCCGGCACAGTCACCATTAAAAAACTCTGTGACGGCCTTGAGATCACATTGGGAGAATTTTTCTCCACCCCTGAATTTGACAACTTAGAACAGGAGATAAAATAACGCCCTGACGCTTATCCGTCAGGGCGTTTCTTTTTTCTCTTAAAACAGCACCTTCCTGCACCCCGGCGTTCCCTCGGCGATCTTCTTCCCGTTTTTATAGGAAGCCAGCGCCACCGCGTTGGTATTGAGGGCGTTGTACCAGTTTTCCGCGTCCATCACCACAAAGCTGGCCGGCCGGCCAACCTCGATGCCGTACTTCTCCCCCAGATAGAGCGTTTTGGCGGCGTTGGTAGTAATAAACTTATAGGAATCCATGATCTCCTGATACCCCATCATCTGGCACACGTGCAGCCCCATGAGCACCACGTCCCGCAGGTTCCCCGTCCCCATGGGATACCAGGGGTCAAAGATGTCGTCGTGGCCGAAGGATACATTGATCCCCTCGGCGGTGAGCTCCTTCACCCGGGTGACTCCCCGCCGCTTGGGATAGGTATCCATCCGGCCCTGGAGGTGGGTGTTTACCAGGGGGTTGGAGACAAAGTTAATTTTGCTCATCTTGAGAAGCCGCATGAGCCGCACCACATAGGCGTTGTTGTAGGAGTGCATGGCGGTGGTGTGGCTGGCGGTGACCTTGTCGTAGAGACCCAGCTCCAGGGCCCGGGTTGCCACCGTCTCCAGTCCCCGGCTGGCCTCGTCGTCGATCTCATCACAGTGGACATCCACCAGTTTATCGTTTTCGGCGGCCAGCCAGAGGGCAAAATTCAGAGATTCCACGCTGTACTCCCGGGTGAACTCAAAATGAGGGATGGCGCCCACCACGTCGGCCCCCATCTTTACCGCGTCAGTCATGAGCTGCTTGCCGTTGGGGTAGCTCAGGATCCCCTCCTGGGGAAAGGCCACCACCTGGATATCCACCAAGTCCCGCAGCTCCTCCCGCAGCTCCACCAAGGTCTCCATAGCAACCAGGGAGGGGTCGGTCACGTCCACATGGGTGCGGATATGCTGGACGCCGTGGGCGGCATACATCCGCACCGCCCGGTTCACCCGGTCCTTGATGTCCTGCTTGCTTAGCTTTTCCTTCCGTTTGGACCAGCACTCGATGCCCTCAAAGAGGGTCCCGGACATGTTCCATACCGGATCCCCGGCGGTGAGACAGGTATCCAGATGGACGTGGGACTCAATGAAGGGAGGAAGCACCAGCTTGTTCTGGAGATCCACCACCTCCTCCCCCGGATGGGGGGTCAGCTCGGGACCGATGGCGGTAAATCTGCCATTCTCCACCCGGATACAGGTGGCGGCAGCGGCGTTTTCGATCAGCGCGTTTTGAAACAGCATTTTAGGATCCCCCTTAAACTTTTTTCTTGTCCAGGGCGTTGAAGATCAGATATACCACGCAGGCGGTGACCATGGCGTTTACCGAGGTGATGCCCCAGTGTACCAGATTGCCCACCAACGCTCCCGCGGCCACACCCAGGATGGAGCCCCAGTTTATGTTCCGGGTGACGGTGGAGCCGGCCTTGTAATTGTCCTTGTGGAGGAAGTAGTCCAGGATAATGAGGGCTCCCAGAGGAGGCAGGGTGCCGTTAAGGATATTCAGGTAGGAGATAAAGTTGTTGTACAGCCACACCGAGCATACTGTACCCACCGCGCCGGATACCAGAACCATGGGCCGCTTGGGCATCTTGGTGATGTTGGACAGACCCAGTCCGCAGGTATAGAGCCCGTTGTCGGCGGTGGTCCAGATATTGGCGCCCAACACAATGAGGGCGGGGAGGGTGAGCCCCTGGGCGATCATGACGTAGAAAATGTCGTCTTTGCCGGTGAAGGCTCCGCCCACCGCGCCGAAGGCAAACATGAGGGCGTTGCCCAGAAAGAAAGCGATGACGGTGGTGATCACGGCATTTTTGTTGTTGTTGGCAAACCGGGTGAAGTTGGGGGTGGCGGTACCGCCGCTGACGAAGGAGCCCATCACCAGCCCCACCCCGCCAAAGAGGGTCATGCTTCCCGCGCTCTTGGCAAAAATGGCCACCAGTCCGCCCCCCCGCCGCTGTGGCGGTGGTCATGGAGTAAATGCCCAGAATGGCAATGAGAGGAACGGAGATATAGCTGACGATCTCCAGGCCCTTGATCCCAAAGTAGGCCGAGGAGGTCATGCACACCCCCGCCAGCACGATGAGCACCCAGGGGTTCACATGGAGCACCTCCGAGGCGGGAAAGGCAAACATGGCAATGCCCACGCCGAACCAGCCGATCTGGGTCAGACTGATGAGGAAGGAGGGCAGGTAGGAGCCCACCTTTCCAAAGGATCGCTGGGCCAGCAGATCCAGGGACATGCCTGTGGCGCTTCCGATGTAGCCGAGCCCTCCGGTATAGCCGCTGAGGATCAGGCTGCCGATGAGGACGGCCAGGACAAAGCCGGAGAGATCCAGACCATTGCCCAGGCTGGCGCCTACCGACATACTGGCGGAGAAGAAGGTGAAGCCAAGCATAATAAAAAACATGGGCCAGAATTTTTTCCTGGCTGTTTTTGGGACGGGTTCCAGGGAGTAATCGGCGTCAGGGACAGCGGGCTTTGCGGTGGGTGTGGTCATAGTGATCTCTCCTTTTCCTTGGTAATGGGCGGCAAAAAAAGAGACGACCTCAATGGTCGTCTCCAAAAAATAGCCCATCAAAAAGGGAAAGAAAGTCCCCACGGAAACGAGTGCGAAAATGCAGGTATCCCATGGTGTCTTCCCCCTTTCATTGGGAGTTATCATACCAGAACTTTGGGCCAAAGGCAAGAAGAAATTTAAAAACCCCGTCGCATTTTCTGTTTTGCACAAGGAAAATTTCCCGTTGGAGCTTTTCTTGGGAATAAAAGTAAGGGCGGCCATCGGCCGCCCTTACAGGTGCTTTTTTGCGTAATCTTTACAGTGAGCCTCTTGTTGTGGGGCTTCACATTTATAGCAGAAGGATCAGCCCAGAGATTCCTCCCCCCAGAAACAGCCAAAATAGAGGCAGTTTCCGTTTCTTGTTTTCCCCCTCCGAAAGGGTCTGGTGGATCACCATCCCCAGGGTGAACAGAAGCAGGGAGAGGAGGATATAGCCAGCGAGCCGAACCCAGGCCTGAAAAAATTCTCCCTGGCCAAACCGAGAAAAGAATCCTAGCCTCCAGCACATACCAACTGTAGAAAATATGACTCCACAAAGTAACGAGCGGGTATAGGGGCCGTTGGAACCCTCTGTGTGATTTTCATCCATCGGACGCTCAAGGACATTCAACCAATCCTGAAAGGATCCCTTCATCTCTGCCCCCTCCTTTAATGGAACAGAAGCTGGCATGCCAGACCATAGATTATGATGGTCAAGTAGGCCCGCTCAAAGTAAACCAGGAAAAAATCCCGAAGTTTGATGGTGATTTTTGTGGAGTAGAGGGAAGACATAAAGCTTCCAAAGAAGCAGAGTACCACCATCACGTAGCCTACGCCAAACACCTTTGTGGCCACAGTGGCTCCTGCTGCCGTAATAATTCCGGTCTGGGAGGCAATGGTTGATACGGTTCCCAGTCCCATCATGGGAGCGATAATGTCAGCCTGCATTCCCAGCATCCGCAAAACCGGCCAAAACACATACCCCAATAGGGTGAAGATGGGAGTATAGTAGTTGATTAGTCCAAAAAATACAATGGTGCCAACCCCTACAAAGCAAACGCTGGAGACACCGGAAAAGGCCCGGAGGAAGGTTTTCCCGTTCTGAAGCACAGGGAGCTTTTCTGCATTTTTTTGGCAGGTCTCAATCCCGGTATTGAAGGCAATACGGAATAAATTCCCTTTCTCATAGACTTCCGGATTAGGCTCTGTTCCCTCGAAATAGTTGTCCGGGTATTTGCTTAAAGGCGGAATATGCGCTACAACGGAGGTGACAATGAGCACACAGGTCAGGATCAGCGCACAAATCAGAGGGAACTTATCAGTCACCCCTGCGGTGCTGCACAGAGACAGGATCAGTCCAATGGAAGGGGTGGAAAAGCCCAAGGCCATAATCAGAGCTTCCCGATGGGTCACCCGGCCGCTGGTATAATACATATTGGCCTGTACATGCCCCACCGTAAAGTTACCCAGGAAAGCACTGACGATGATTACTGCTACCCGTCCGGGTACCGCCCAAATAGCGCGGCAAAAGGGCTGTACAAATACACCAATGGCCTCCGGAAGTCCATAGTCGGTCAAAAAGGGGATAAAAAACATAATGACCATAATTTGAATAAACATTTTTCCCATCAGGGAGTAGGCTCCGCTAAGGGTAGCGTTAACCTCAAAAATAGCTGGGCAGATTTGGAAGAAGGCCAGCAGAATCAGGACAAAGGCCATCACTCCCATTAAATCAAAGAAGAATGCCAGCTTGTTGTCCTTTGCTGTCCGCCAAAATCTCTTTTTGAACACCGTAAAATAGACCAGCAACGCAGAACCAAAAATGCTTACCTCAATATAGTTGTTTCCTTTTAGCCAGGTGGTGAACAGGTTGTTAATATAGTCGATGGGAAGGACGCTGCTTCCTCCTAGAGGGAGCTTGACAAAGAATACACAGATACCGATGGCAGAACAGATCAAAAATCTTGCAATGGCTGCCGAGCGTGAGATGCTTTTCTTGCCGTCCATAATTTTTCTCCCTTCCTCTTCTTTTGGGGTGCATAACTCCTCCGCATTTAGGAAAATGGCTGCAATAACCACACCCCCAGGGATTTGGAGTTCTCTGACCCCTGTGGCAGGAATATTTCTATCTATTCTATTTGAATATTTGGATTAGTGGTAAGATAGGGCATCCGCCTTGATCAGCGGATCGGCGGAATACTTGGGGTTGTCGGTGGTCTTTCTGTTTTTGTTGCCTTTCAGGTATTCCGGCATATGAATAAGGACTCCCGTTTGCGCCAGCCGCGCTTGAAGGACAGAGATATCTACATCTTGGAGAGACACCCCCTGTTCCAGAGCCAACGCGGCTGCCATTCCCGCGACCTGTCCGGTAAACACGCAGGCTGGAATCAGCCGCATCATCTCCCAGCCGGTCCCGCCTGCTGCAATGATCCGCCCCGCAGCGGCGATATTTTTTAGGTTGGGATCCAAAAGCGCTCCGTAGGGCAATTCATAAACCGGAGCAGGGCAGGCCAGGGCGGAGCAAACACAGCCCACAGAATCCTCCTGATACTGATCTGCGGAGGTCATATCCAACTCCTTTATACCCAGAATCCGCCGTGTCATACGGAACTGCGCCATATAGGGCATGGAGATCATGGCATAGTCTGGACCGTCATTCTGGTCCAGATAATCCCGAGCCAGCTTGCGGCTGACTCCCAGATACCCATTGACCCCCTCAATGGTGGTTCCGTAAAAATGGGTCAGTTCACTGTTGGAATTGTCCACATCCGGGCGAAGACCCAGCCAGCGCATCCGCAGGGTATTGATGATTTTTCCGCTGTCCAGGCCGGCCCGCATCACGTCGGGGCACAACTCATAGCACCAGTGGGACACAATGCTTTTCTTTTCTTCACAGGCAGCTCCTGCGCGGTAGAGTACATCGGCATCACCAGAAGCGTCCACCACCATGCCGGCCAGCAGAGCCACCCGTCCCTGTTTTGTTTCCAGAATGACTCCCTTGCAGTATCCGTTTTCCATAATGGGCTCGGAAAATACGGCGTCATATAAAACCGTTACCTTCTCCTGCTCCATGATCTCATCCAGAGAAAAAACGGCGGCAGGAATATTAAAATGCGTCCGGTAACGGGCTGAGGGATTCTCTACTCGCATAATCCCCTTTTTCCATTCCGGGGCCAGAGTATTGTAGCTACGCTTGATACAGACGTGAAGCAGTTCCTCTGCTAAACCTCCGAACACCTTGTTGCCCACTCCATCGTCCAGGGGCAGGTATACACAGACGTGTCCCAGGGTGGCCAGCCCCCCCAGGATACATCCCTTCTCCACAAGGGTCACTTTCTTTCCGCTGCGGGCAGCGGCGATTGCCGCGGATACTCCCGCCACGCCGCCGCCGACCACCACCACATCGGCAACGCCATAGACCTCGACCGGCTTCTGTTCTACACATATCTTTTCCTGTGTCACATATTCCACCTCTTTTTCTTTTTGAAAACGAAGACTCCGCGGCCGCGATTATCTTCCTTTCTTATATCAAAGTTACCATATATACATTGACAAGAAAAGCGAAATTATGGCATAATTAACATGCCAAAATGGAATGGTGAAATTGGTTTTCAGGGGGGGATTGGTGATGAAGCTTAGCACCTTGCATCTTTTTGTCCAAGTCATGGAGCAGGGGAGCTTTTCCAAGGCCGCTATTACAGCTTTTACAACACAATCCAATATAAGCAAGCAGATGGGATGCCTGGAAACAGAGATCGGTGTTCGCCTTTTTGACCGAAGCAACCAGGGTATTCAACCTACCCCTGCCGCCATTTGCCTATTTTCCGGTTTAAAAGAACAGCTTCCCGCTCTGCAAAAGCTGATTGATCAAGCTCAAAGGGCGGCCCCCTCCCAAGATCTTTCTCTTAAGGTTGCTATCAGCGACTCCATGTCCATCAACCACATCGCCCCTCTCCTTTCCCTATTCCGGAGAGAATCTCCTTCCGTTGAGCTAAAATTGATCTCCCTGTCTCAGGAGAGTATTTTAAGATATCTGGCTGACGGCTATGCCGATGTGGCTTTGATTTACTCTGTCTGGCCTACCGATGCGGCCTGTATTACCCGCAAAGCCATTACCCGGAGTAATCCCTGTATCTATTATTCCAAACGGGAGTGGCCAGACCCCGTCAGTGTAGAAAGCTTTCGTTCTGCTACCTTTGTCAAATTGGAAAAGAGCAGCGTTGACTCTGTCGCCGATCTTCCTTTTGCCCCTGAGCAGGTTATTTCTGTGGATAGTCTGCGAACGCTGCAATTCTATGTGGCCTCGGGAATGGCCTGCGCCATCCTGGGTCGTTCCCAGTTACTGCTGGACAGTGCGGATATTTCCATCTGTCCCCTTGACTGTGCCAGAAATCAGGTGGGGACCGACATAGTCTGGACCTGCAGCAATAAAAACCCCGCTATTTATCTTTTTGAAAAGGCTGTAGATCGCTTTGTGCGGGATATCTCGACTTACCCATAATAAAACGCTTTCTCCCCGTATACTCCCCGTCATATTTGTCCACACTTTCCATACAATGGATTGAAAGGAAGGTGTCCCCCATGGGAAAGGGAGCGTGGAACCGTAGAAAAACCCCCTCGCCGGAGGTGCTGGAGCTGGAGCAGAGCCTTCAGGCTACCCGGACCCTCATTGCCCAGGCTTACGCCGGCTTTAACTCCGCCGCCGACGGGGATCTGGTGGAGTCCTATATCTATGAGATCCAGTCTCTCCAGGCCCGGTACTCCTATCTCCTTCGCCGGCGGAAGGCCCTGGAGGGGGAGGCGTCCACCGCTCCCCTGTCCAACAGGACGCCTGAGCCCCCCGGCTCTGCGGTCCTTCCGGTGGCATAAATGGAGGGGCTCTGGATGACCACCCTTCCCTGGCTCCTGGGCAGCCTGGGATTGGTGCTGGCTCTGGCTATGCTTCGTCGCCCCCTGTCCGGCTTTTTGCGTTTGGTGGGTCGAACTGGTCTTGGACTGTGCTTTCTGACTGTTTTTGCGCCCATAGGCCAGTTTTTGGGAGCCGGACTGGGTGTCAACCTGTTTAACGCCCTTATTTTGGGAATTTTGGGGGCTCCCGGATTTGGCCTTCTCCTTATGATGAACTGGGCTTTGCGGTAATTTTTATCTGGCCCCTTAAAATATATCAAAACTGACTCTTTGAAAAGGGTCAGTTTTGCCTTATACTGGGAACACCTTTGAGAGAAAGGAAGTCTCCCTATGAACAAGACATTTTCCACCCGTAAGCTGGCCCTCCTGGGAATGATGGCGGCCCTGGTCTTTGCCGGCAACTATGCCCGTATCGTTCTGCCCCTCTCCATCGGCAGCCAGACCTCCTTTACCCTGGCCAACATTTTCTGCTGTCTCAGCGGCCTGATCCTGGGGCCTGTTGGCGGCCTGGCCTCTGGCATTGGCTCACTTCTCTATGACCTGACCGATCCTCGATTTATCAGTGACTGCTGGATCACCTTTATCACCAAGGGGGCCATGGGCCTGTGTACCGGCCTTGTGGTAGAGGGCGCCCTGAAAGAGAAGAGGCTGACCTACTTCCGGGCGCTGGCGGCAACCGGAGTGGGCTGTGTCGCCTACTATATCCTCTATTTTGCCAAGACCTTCTTCTATACGGGCCTTTTGAAGCAGGGGCTTCCTGCCCCCGGAGCCTGGCTCTTGGTGATAGAGAAGATCCCCGCTTCTATCTTCAATGGGGCCATCGCTCTCATCGCCGCTCCCCCCATCACCCTGGCCCTTATACAGGCCCTAAAGCGGAGCAAGCTGGACAGGATGCTGGAAAACGAAAAGTAAAGAATAAAAAATGAGCCACAGAGCGGAAAACGGGGGATACATACCCCAATTCCAACGCTCTGTGGCTCATCTTTATTTTTCCTCCTTGGGGTGACACAGGTCCCTTCCCGGACATTGGTCGCAGCCGCAGGAGCAGCCTCCCTTTCCCCGCTTGCGATTATAGATCCCCCGGGCAATAATGGCTACAAAAAGGGCCAGCACCCCAAGGCCCACTAAAATAGTCGGCAGATTAGGCATGGAAGGACCTCCTTACTTGGCCGCCGCAGCGGTGACGGAGCGGACGGTCAGACTGTTCTCCTCGTACTTATTCTTCCGCACCAGCAGGTAGATCATACCCGCAAGGCAGACAAGGGCGGTGATGGTCCCCAGGCCGAAGGAGACCTCTCCAGCTATAAGCCCTCCCAGCTGATAGACCATGAGGCTCACCACATAGGCAAGGCCGCACATATAGCCGATGGCGGCCCAGGTCCACCTGGCGTTGTTCATCTCCCGCTTGATGGCGCCCATGGCGGCGAAGCAGGGAGCGCAGAGAAGATTGAAGATCATGAAGGAGTAAGCGCTGAGGCCGGTGAAGGCCATCGCCACCTGGGCGGCAAAGTTGCTGCCGGGGAAGAGGACATGGAAGGTGGAGACCACGTTCTCCTTGGCGATAAGGCCGGTAACGGTAGCCACGGTGGACTGCCAGTTGCCGAATCCCAGAGGAGCAAAGATAAAGGCTGCCGCCCCGCCGATGACCGCCAAAATGGAGGCATCGGAGTTCTCCACCAGGCCGAAGGCCCCATTTTCAAAGCCAAAGCCCTGGAGGAACCAGAGGATGATGGAGGAAGCCAGGATCACGGTGCCCGCCCGTTTGATAAAGGACCAACCTCGCTCCCAAGTGGCCCGGAGCACGTTGCCCACACTGGGCACATGATATTGGGGCAGCTCCATGACGAAGGGGGCCGGGTCCCCGGCGAAGGCCTTTGTCTTTTTCAGCATAATGCCTGATACAATGATGGCCGCCACACCGATGAAATAGGCGGAGGTAGCCACCAGGGTGGAGCCGCCAAAGAGGGCCCCGGCAAACATGGCAATGATGGGCATTTTGGCTCCGCAGGGGATAAAGCAGGTGGTCATGATGGTCATACGCCTATCCCGCTCGTTCTCAATGGTGCGGGAGGCCATAACGCCGGGAACTCCGCAGCCGGTACCCACCAGCATGGGGATGAAGCTCTTGCCGGAAAGGCCGAACTTCCGGAAAATGCGGTCCATGATAAAGGCGATCCGGGCCATGTAGCCCACATCCTCCAGGATGGACAGCAGGAGGAACAGCACCAGCATCTGGGGCACAAAGCCCAGCACAGCGCCCACGCCGGCAATGATCCCGTCCACAATGAGACCGCTGAGCCAGTCTGCACACTCCACGCTCTCCAACCAGGACCCCACCATCACAGGAATACTGTCCTGCCAGCGGCCGTAATCGTTGGGATCGGGCCCCTCCTCACCGAATTGGGCCAGGGTGACCTGGGCTTGGGCATAGACCGCGTCGTCTACCTCCACTTCCTCGGTCTCGCCACTGTCGTCATCATAGAAGTATACCACAGTTTCGCCGTTTTCGTAAGCCTCCATGATGGTTCCGGCGTTTTCAAAGTCCCCGGCGTCATCCTCATAGCCGTCGCCGCCGGAGAGGAACCAGCCGTCGCCGAACAGGCCGTCGTTGGCCCAGTCTGTGGCCCGGGTCCCCAAGGCGAAGTCAGAACCGCCCATGGAGATGGCGTACACCAGGAACATGACCGCCACAAAGATGGGCAGGGCCAGGATACGGTTGGTGACGATCCGGTCGATCTTGTCGGAGGTGGAGAGGCTGTGCTTGGCGGCCTTTTTCCTCACGCTCCGGTCCACCACGCCGCTGATGTAGGAATACCGCTGGTTGGTGATGATACTCTCAGCGTCGTCGTCCAGCTCAGCCTCGCAGTCGGCGATGTGCTGCTCCAGATGGGACTGCAGGCCGGGGTCCAGCTTCAGCTCCTCCATGACCTTCTCGTCCCGCTCAAAGACCTTGATGGCGTACCAGCGGAGATACTGGGAATCCACCTTGCCCTCAATGGATTCCTCGATGTGGGCCAGGGCGTGCTCCACGCTGCCGGTGAACACGTGGGGAAGCTCCCCGGCCTTCTTCTGCTGGGCTAGTTTGACGGCGGTCTGGGCGGCCTCCATGCCGCCCTCGTTTTTCAGGGCGGACATGCTGACCACCGTGCAGCCCAGGGCGGAGCCCAGCTTTGCAAGGTCGATCTGGTCCCCGTTCTTGCGCACCAGGTCCATCATGTTGACGGCCACCACAACGGGAAGCCCCAGCTCGATGAGCTGGGTGGTCAGGTACAGGTTCCGCTCGATGTTGGTGCCGTCCACAATGTTCAGGATGGCGTCAGGCTTCTCTCCCACCAGATAACTCCGGGCCACGACCTCCTCCAGAGTGTAGGGGGACAGGGAGTAGATACCGGGCAGGTCCTGGATGGTCACATCCTTCTGCCCCTTCAGCTTGCCCTCCTTTTTCTCCACCGTCACGCCGGGCCAGTTGCCCACGTACTGGTTGGAGCCTGTCAGGGCGTTGAACAGGGTGGTTTTGCCACAGTTGGGATTGCCCGCAAGGGCAATTTTGATCTCCATGGGATCCTCTCCTTCCAATTAGCATTTGCTAACCAATGTGCAAAAATTTTTCGTCTTTACGCCAGCTCGATCATTTCCGCGTCGGCCCTGCGCACGGACAGCTCGTAGCCCCGCACGTTCAGCTCCATGGGGTCCCCCAGGGGGGCTACCTTGCGGATAAAGATCTCGGTGCCCCGGGTGATCCCCATGTCCATAATGCGGCGCTTGACGGCCCCCTCGCCGTGAAGCCTGGACACGGTGACGGTCTCGCCCACTCTGGCGTCCTTCAGTGTTTTCATACCTTTCCTCTCCTCTCAGATCATAATACGGTTTGCCATGGTCTTGTCCAGGGCCACCCGGCTGTCCTTCACCTGCAGGATCAGGTTCCCGGCCAGCTCGCTGACCACCGTGACCACCCCGTCCACCACAAAGCCCAGCTCGGCCAGATGCTGGCGCACCTCATCCTTGCCTGTGATCTTGCGGATGGTAACGGTCTCTCCCGGTTTTGCCATTGTCAAAGGCACCATGCCTCCTCCTCCCTCTGACCTAGTTGGTTAGCGTTGGCTAACACACGGGGCAAAGATTGGGGTTAGTTTTAACTAACCCCTTTTCTGCCTCAAAGTTTACACCTGCTAACCGTCTTTGTCAAGCCCTTTCGGAAAATTTTTTCGATCCCTCCTGTCCCAGCCAATTCCCCCGCCGCAGAATGAAGGCGAAGATGGCCGAGCTGACGATCCAGGTCACGGGATAGGCGGTAAACACAACTGTGATATCCTGGAACACCGCCACCATCCCGGTGATGTAGGCGATCCGCAGGGCGCACCACACCGACAGCAGCACCGCCATGGAGGTCACCGCTCTCCCCGCACCCCGCAGGGCGGCTCCGGCGGCGTGGGCAAAGCCTAAAAAGGCATAGAACAGGGCTTCGGTCCGTACCTGCCGGACCCCGAAGGCCACCACCTCCGGGGTGGGGCTAAACAGGCCGATGAGCCAGGGAGCCAGAAGGAAAAAGAGAACCCCGATGGCCTCGGTAAACCCCGCGGCCATGCCGATGCCCAGCCAGGCCCCCTCCCTGGCCCGCTGGGGCTGCTTGGCCCCCGTGTTTTGGCCCACAAAGGTGGTGATGGCCATGGTGAGGCTGCTCACCGGCAGGAACATAAACCCCTCGATCTTGGAGTAGGCTCCGCAGCCGGCCATGGCCAAGTCCCCAAAGGCGTTGATATTGGCCTGGACGACCACATTGGCAATGTTGATAACGCAGTTTTGGATCCCGCTGGGCAGACCCATCCGAAAGATCTGCCCCAGCAGCTCCCGGTCGGCCTGCAGGGCCTTCCAGCGGACCCGGATCACAAACCGTCCGCTCATCAGGTGACCAAAGGCCAGGACCGCGCTGAGAGCCTGACCCAGGATGGTAGCCAGGGCCGCGCCTCCCACTCCCATGTCCAGTCCCGCCACAAAGATCAGGTCCAGGATCAGGTTCACGACCGCGGCAATGATCAGGTAGAGAAGGGGGCGCCGGCTGTCCCCCAGGGATTGAAAAATGCCGGTGGCGGTATTGTAGAGGGCCAGACCCATAAGTCCGGCGCAGTACACCCGGAAATACTCAATGGAGTAGGGCAGCACGTTCTCCGGGGTCCCCATCCACCGCAGCAGGGTGGGGGTAAAGCACACCCCGAAAATGGTGAGCAGGATCCCGGCGAAAAAGGCGAACAGGATGGTGGTATGTACCGCCCGGTCGGTTCCCTCCCGGTCCCTGGCCCCCCAGTGCCGGGAGACCACCACCCCAGCTCCCAGGCATAGGCCTTGGAAAAACCCGATCAGCAGGTGGCAAAGGCTCCCTGAGGAGCTGACGGCGGCCAGAGCCGTATCCCCGCACACATTCCCCACCACCAGGGAATCCACGATATTGTAGAGCTGCTGAAAGAGATTTCCCAGGAAAAGGGGGAGGGCAAAGCGCAGCAAAATAGGCCCGATGGGCCCCTCCGTCATCAACAGTTTTTCCTCTTTCATGGCCACCACCCACCCTTGAGAAGTGAAAAATGAAAAGTTAAAAATGAAAAAGCCATGACCTGTGGCGGCCATAGGCCGCCTATTTTAAATAGTCCGGCAGAGCCGGACACCGAAACTTTTCACTTTTAATTTTTAACTTTTCATTTTTAAATATTTTTCCGCCAGCATTCCGTCCGGGGCGCAGGGCACCGGGCCGTTTTTCCGCTTCTGCTCCATCTCGCTGCCCTTGCCCGCCAGCACCACCACCGCCCCCTCGGGGGCGGTCTCAATGGCGGCGCGGATGGCCTCCTCCCGGTCGGGAATGACAGTATAGGGCTTCCCAAAGGGGGCGATATAGGTCCCGATCTCGGCGCAGATGGCCTCCACCTCCTCGGGGCCAGGGTCGTCCTCGGTGAGGATGATATGGTCGGCGTACGCTCCCGCCGCCTTTCCCATCCCCTCCCGTCGGTCCAGGCCCTTGCCTCCGGTACAGCCAAAGACCACCCAGACCGGAGAGCCCGGATAGTCCCCCCGCACCGCCTGAAGAAGGGCGGAGAGGGCCATGCCGTTGTGGGCGTAGTCCACAATAACAGTCTTTCCCCTGCCGGAGTAGGTCTCCATCCGTCCGGGCACCCGGGCCCGGGCAAGGCCCCGGCGGATGGCCTCCAGGGGAACCCCCAGCATGGCGCACACCGAGAGGGCGCACAGGGCGTTGGAGACATTGAAGTCCCCGGTCATGGGGATGGTAAAGGGGTGACCCTCCTCCCCAATACGAACCGTAAAGGCCATGCCCTCCTGGGTGCGGCGCATACCGCGGGCAAATTTCAGGGAGTAGGCGCTGAATTTTCCGCACCGCTGGGCGGCGTCCAGCACCTCCCCCTGTCTGTCGCTGTCCAGGTTGACCACGGCGGCCTTAGCTTGGTCAAATATTTTCAGCTTGGACTGAAAATAGTCCTCCGCCGTGGGGTGCTCCTTGGGGCTGATATGATCCTCCCCGATGTTGAGAAAGGCGGCAACGGCCAGGTCTACCCCGGTCATCCGACCGTATTTCAGCGCCTGGGAGGAGCACTCCATCACCACATAGCCGCACCCCGCCTCCTTGGCGTTCCAAAGGTGCCGCTGGAGGTCTAAAGGCTCCGGGGTGGT
The DNA here is from genome assembly GCA_022799035.1 of Oscillospiraceae bacterium. GTDB lineage: Bacteria > Bacillota > Clostridia > Oscillospirales > Oscillospiraceae > Vermiculatibacterium. The sequence goes on along the minus strand of JAAWNQ010000006.1, from coordinate 60,448 downwards.
GAGGGTGGCGGGCTTCCTCTGGGCCCCGTCGTCGGTGACGATGGTGGAGAGAAGGCCCGCCGGGTGAAGCCCCTGCTCCTCCCGCCAGCAGTCCAGGATGGATTTGATGAAATAGGCGGTGGTGGTCTTGCCCTTGGTGCCCGTGATCCCTACGATCCCAAGGCTCCCCGAGGGGTGGCCCCAGGCGGCGTCGGCCAGGAGCCCCATGGCGGCGCGGATGTCGGTGACCCGGATACAGGGGGCGGGGGCGTTGGGGTAGGGGTGTTCGCTCACATAGGCGAAGGCCCCGCGGTCCAAGGCCTCCAGCAGGTATTCCTCCTTGAAGGCCGCCCCTTTGCAAAGGAAAAGGCTCCCGGGAACCGCCCCCCGGGAGTCGCAGGTCACCGCCTCCACCCGCCGGGTAAAGTCGGCGGAAATTGGAGTATTGTCAGCCAAAAGGCCGTTTTTCAGAAGGATCTGAACATATTCGCCCAAGGGCAGGCGGGGCCGATCCATAGGGGTCACCTCGATTCCGGGAAGGGATAATAGGGGGGAAAAGCGGCGGGGGCAAGCCCCCGCCCTACCGCTTGTCGGTCAGGCCCAGGAGGTAGTCGGCAGAGACGTTGAAGTATTCCGCGAACGCGGCGATAAAGGGGGCCATAGGTTCTCTTTCGTTCGCTTCGTAGCGTTGATATGAATTAAGGGAAATATTCAGTTCTTTTGCTGTATCACTTTGCCGCAAGCCCTTTTCTTTTCTTACTTCCCGCATACGTTTTGCTAAAATTTCCATGTGTACCCCCTTGACACACCCATTTAGGTATATTATAATACACCTAAATGGGGTGATTCAATATGCAAGATATTTTATTTCAACTTTATTACATGATCGATGAATTCCTGCCTATGGTTCAATATCCCAGCGACGCGCAACAGGCATTGGAGGCTACCTTTACCCTGGAGCAGGAGGTCCTTTGGGAAAACTATCAGCAAGAGGCTTTCTACCGGGATGACGGGGAGCGGCGGATCCTCTTCAACTATCTGGTGAAGCTGGGGCTACATATCCCGTAAGGGGTAGCCGCACAGCTGGATACAGCGGAGGGCCAGCACGTCCATGGCGTCCACGTAAAAATCGTCCAGGCCGTGCCAGTCCTTGTAGGTGGACATCTCGGTGCAGGCCAGAAGGATCCGGTCGCAGCCCTGGGCCTTCAGGGAGTCTGCCGCCATGCGGAACCGCGCCTCGTTCCCCGGAAGGCCCTTCTTGATCTCCTCATAAATAATCCCCATGACCTCCCGCTGGGCGGCGGCGTCGGGGGTGAGGGGCTGGATCCCCTGGGCCTCCAAGGCCTGGTGGTAAAGCCCCACCTGGAGGGTGCCGTCGGTGGCCAGGATGCCCACCCGCCGGCAGCCCAGGTGTTTCAGGGCGGCGGCGGTCTCGGTGACCATATTGACCAGGGGGATATTCAGCTCCCCCTGGAGCCGGGGCAGAAAGGCGTGGGCGGTATTGCAGGTGATGGCGATGGCGGCGGCCCCCCAGTCCTCCAGCACCCTGGCGTCGGCCAGGAGCCGGGCACAGACGGGCTCCACATCCCCGCTGAAGAGGGCGGCGGTGCGGTCGGGTATCTGGGTATCGTTGAGAATGAGCATGGGCAGGTGCTCCTGGTCGCTCCCGGCGGCGGTGTGATCCAGGATCCGCTGGCAGAACTGGAGGGTGGCCTGGGGGCCCATGCCGCCGATGACGCCAAGTTTTCCTTTTTCCATGGGGCACCTCCCGGGCTTCTTTATCCTTAGATCTCTTTTCTCTTCTCCATGTTCTCCGCATACCTTTGGTGCTGGCGGCGCTGCTGGTTCCAGATGCGGAGCTTGTGGATAAGGGCCTTATCCCCCTTGTACCACAGGGGATCTACCGAGGCGCCGGCCCTGTCCAGCTCCCTCATCTCCTGGTGGAAGGCGGGGGAGATATAGTCGTAGGCCACCTTTTTGGGGAGAACCCACCAGAGGTGGCGGTTTTTGGTGACCACCAGCTCCTGGGGCTTGTGCTCCACGCGGTCCTCCACCAGGAACCGGGCCAGGTTGTAGCCCGCCCCGGTGACGTAGTAGTTGCTCCGGCCCTGGCGGCAGTTGATCTCAAAGGCCTTGTACTTTCCGTCCCGGGAGTCATATTTGATATCGAAGTTGGAGAAGCCCACAAAGTGGATATCCTCCAAAAAGGCCCGGAAGGGCCGGCACAGCTCCTCGTTATCCTCGGTGATGATGACGGCGTGGTTGCCGATGGCGTGGGGGGCGTGCTCCTCCAGGAGCACATGGCCCAGGCACATGAGCCGGACCTTCCCGTCGGCCCCGGAGTAGCAGGTGAGCACCCGCATATTCTCATCTCCCCCGGGGATGAAGTCCTGGATGATGAGGGAATCCTGGTAGCCGTTATCATAGATATCGTCGATGACCCGGTCTACCTCCTCCCGGGTCTGGAGGATATAGGCCTTCTTCTGGGTGGGGAAGGGGTGGTCCCAGTAGGTGGCGGACTCGGCTGGCTTTACCACGAAGGGGCCGGAAAAGGGGAGTTCAAAGTCATGGCCCATGCCCTTGCGGTAGACGAAGGTCTCCGGGTGGTCGATGCCGTACTTGCCGCACATGGCGTAGAACTTCTCCTTGTGGATCAGCTCCTCCATCTGCTCCAGGGGTACATAGGGGGCGATGACGTTGTCCGGATACCTGTCCAGGTTGGCGGCGATGGAGGTCAAATAATTGTCCCCGCAGCCCAGAAGGAGGATGGTTTTGTCCGGGAACTGGGCGGCGACGTGGCGGACGTTCTCCAGCACCTTTTCGGGCTCGTCGTTGTGGGCGCAGACCCGGTAGTCGATGATGGCGCTGCCGTAGCAGGGCCCCGAGGGGTACATCCCATAGGCTACGGTCTTGATCCCATAAGCCTCATGAAAAGCCCGGGCCATGGAGTAGACGTTGATATCAGCCCCCAGCAAAAGGGGAATGAAGGGTTGATCGTTCATATTGACGGCATCTCCTTATCCTGGAGTGAAAAATGAAAAGTGAAAAGTGAAAAATTGTGGTGTCCGGCCCTTGGCCGGACTTATTTTATATGCCGCCTATGGCGGCCACAGCCATTTTTCATTTTTAATTTTTCACTTTTCACTTCTAACTTATCCTACGCTTCTCTTGACCTGGTACACACTCTGGATCTGGCTGAGCTTGTTTACCACGTTGACCAGCTCATCCCGGTCTTTGACCTCCACCACCACAGATACCATGGCGTAGCCGTCGGGCATGGCTTTGGCGGAGAGGGAGTTGACCTTTACCTTGGCGGCGGAGAGGGCCATGGCCACGTCCAGGGTCAGGCCGTCCCGGTCTTTGGCGGAGAGGTCCAGGGCGGTCTGATAGCCGGGGAGGTCTCCCTCCACCCAGTCCACCTTGATCCACCGGCCGGCCTCCTCGGGCTTCCGGTTTTCCACCAGGGCGTTGGGGCAGTCGGAGCGGTGGACGGAAACCCCGAAGCCCCGGGTGATGAAGCCCACCACCGGATCCCCGGGTACGGGGGTACAGCACTTGGCGAACTTCACCAGGCAGTTGTCCAACCCCTCCACGATGATGCCCGACTGGGAGCGGCGGGGGAGGTGGGGCTGCTTGGGGGCGGCGTCGGCGGCGGAGGAGGGCATAATGACCTTCTCCACCCCGGTGGAGAGTTTTTCTGCCGCCAGCTTCTCAGCGGCGGCCTTGTCCAGACGGATCAGTTCATCCCGGAACCGGGCCACCGTCTTTACCGCCGACACGCCGCCGTAGCCAATGGCGTTGTAAAGCTCGTCCAGGGAGCCGAAGCGGGTCTTTTTCAGCAGACCGGGAAGGACCGCCTCATCGGTGAGCTGGGCCAGGGTCAGACCCTGGTGCTTTAACTCCGCTTCAAAGGTGGCCCGGCCGGTGGCAATGTTCTCCTCCCGGCGTTCCTTCTTGAACCACTGGCGGATCTTGTTCCGGGCCTCGTTGGATTTACACAGCTTCAGCCAGTCCCGGCTGGGGCCGTGGGCCGACTTGGAGGTGATGACCTCCACAATGTCCCCCGATTTGAGTTGGGTGTCGAAGGGGACGATGCGGCCGTTGACCTTGGCCCCCGTCATCCGGTTGCCTACGGCGGAGTGGATGGAGTAGGCAAAGTCGATGGGGGTGGCCCCCGCGGGGAGGCTCTTTACATCCCCCTGGGGGGTGAAGACAAAGACCTCGTCGGCAAACATATCCACCTTCAGGGTGGAGACAAACTCGTCCGGGTCGGCGTCCTGCTGACTTTCCAGCAGCTTGCGGACCCATTCAAAGGCTTCCTCGGTGCCCAGGTTCTGGTTGCCCATGCCCTGCTTGTATTTCCAGTGGGCGGCGATGCCGTACTCGGCAGTGTTGTGCATCTCCTCGGTGCGGATCTGCACCTCAAAGGGAATGCCCTCCCGGCCGATGACGGTGGTGTGGAGGGACTGGTAGCCGTTGGGCTTGGGGGTGGAGATATAGTCCTTGAACCGGCCCAGCACCGGATTGAACATGTCGTGGATACAGCCCAGGACATAGTAGCAGGTGGGCAGGTCGGTGACGATGACCCGAAAGGCGTAGAGGTCAAAGATCTCGTCCAGGGTCTTGTTCTGGGCGTACATCTTCCGGTAGATGGAGTAGGTGTGCTTTACCCGGCCGTAGACCTGGCAGTGGAGGCGTTCCTCGTCCATCCGGTCCCGGATCCGTTTTTGAATGGAGGCCAGGAACTCCTCGTGGGCGGAGGAGCGGGCGGAGAGCTCGTCGGCAATCTCCTGGTAGCCCACCGGATCCAGGTATTTCAGGGAGGTGTCCTCCAGCTCCCATTTGATCCGCTGCATTCCCAGACGGTGGGCGATGGGGGCATAGATCTCCATGGTCTCCAGGGCCTTCTCCCGCTGCTTTTTGGCCGACTGGTACTCCATGGTGCGCATGTTGTGGAGCCGGTCGCAGATCTTGATGAGGATCACCCGGATGTCCTTGGCCATAGCCATGAACATTTTTCGCAGGTTCTCCATCTGCTCCTCCTCTTTGGAGGTGTACTGCATCTTGGTCAGTTTGGTGACCCCCTCCACCAGAAGGGCCACGCTCTCCCCAAACCGCTTGGCGATGTCCTCGTGGGTGGCGCCGGTGTCCTCAATGACGTCGTGGAGGAGGGCGGCGATGATGGAGTCGGAGTCCAGCTCCAGCTCGGCTACGATCTCGGCCACCGCCAGGGGATGAATAATGTAGGGCTCCCCACTTTTGCGCAGCTGGCCGGAATGGGCATTATCGGCGTAGGAGAAGGCGTCAAACAGCCGCTGAGTGTCGGCGGTGGGGTTGTAGGATTTGATCTTGTCCTCTAAGGTTTGGTAACGCTCCAAGATGGGATCCATATATGTGACGCGCCTCCTTTCCTTGTAGTTTGTAGTAAGTGAAGAAATGAAAATCGTGGCGTCCGGCAAAGCCGGACTATTTTTTATATGCGGCCTTGGCCTCCGTGGGGGAAGGGGTTTAGCCGTTTTCCCCCTCCGCCATTTTTCGCAAGGTCTGCATAATAGGGGCGGCTTCCAGGTCGGCCTTGCCTTGGGTGGGGAGGACGTGCAGGCGAAGATGGTCCGCCGCCTGCTCCAGGTGGATCAGGCCCCGGTCATGGAAGACGGTGAGACAGACCTGGGTACGCATAAATTCCTCCCGCAGGCCGCAGGAGCGGGCCACATTCCGGGCGAGGCGGGAGGCGGTCTCCTCGATCTCCCCCTCCTCCCGGCGGGCGTAAAGATACTTCCAGAGATTGGCAAACTCCTGACGGGTGGGAATGAGGGACCGGGCCTCGCCGGGGGAGAGAGTTTCCCCCGCCATAAGGCGGCGGAACAGCTCCTCCTCCACCTGGGCCCGGGTCCGGGCGGGGCGGAGGTCGCTGACCTGAAGCTGGACATTGCGCCAGCCCTTGTACTCATTGATCTGGGGGGAGAAGCACAGATCCACCCGCTGGTCGGGGGATATCCCGGCCTCCTCAGCGGTGGCGGAGAAAAAGATGGCGTCCAGCACCCGGCCTCCGGAGGACAGTTTCAGCTTCATATGCTTCCCATTTCCCACCTGGGTCAGTCCGGTGATGGCGCAGCGGTCCAGGCGGAACACGGGCCGGGGATTGCCCGGGCCGTAAGGCTCCAGGAGGGAGAGCTGTTCTACCTCCTCCTGGGTAAGCAGACTGGGATCGGGGAGGACGCAGTCCACCGTCAGGGTGGTGACGGGGGGCTTCTCCTGTCGGGCCTGCCGCGTCAGCTCATTGATCCGGGAGCGGAAGGAGGGGATGTTCTCCTCCGGGATGGTAAAGCCCGCCGCCAGTTCATGGCCGCCGTAAGCCTCCAAAAGATCGGCGCAGCCCTCTAAGAGGGTAAAAAGGTTCACATCCCCATAGGAGCGACAGGAGCCTTTGCCGCGGCCCTCGTTGAGGCAGATCATAAAGGCGGGGACGGCGTATTTCTCAGTAAGCCGGGAGGCCACGATACCCACCACCCCCTGGTGCCAGGAGTCCCCGGCAAGCACCAGGGCGTCCCGCTCATTGGAGGGGAGGGCGTCCACCAGAAGGTCGCATTGGGAAAAGATATCGGCCTCCAGCTCCTGGCGCTGACGGTTCAGGGAGCAGAGGGTCTGGGCCAGCTCCTCCCCCCGATGGGGATCGCTGGTGAGAAGGAGCTCCAAGGCAATCTCGGAACAGCCCATGCGGCCGGCGGCGTTGATCCGGGGGGCCAGGGTGTAGCCCACCAGGGTGGAGGAGAGGGCTTTTCCCTCGGCCCCCGACTCCCGCAAAAGGGCCAGAAGGCCGGGGCGGGAGGTGTGGGGCAGGGCGGCAAGGCCCCGGCGGACGATGGTCCGGTTTTCGTCGGTAAGGCTCATTACGTCGGCCACGGTACCCAGGGCGCAGAGGTCGGCGTAGGATTCCAGCAGCTCCCCCTCCCGCTCTGGGCCGGCCAGGGCCAGACAGAGCTTCAGGGCCACCCCTACTCCGGCCAGACACTTAAAGGGATAGGGACAGTCGGGGCGATGGGGATCCACCACCGCCAGGGCGTCGGGAAGGGAGTCCTTGCACTCGTGGTGATCGGTAATGATCACATCCAGCCCCAGGGCGTTGGCCTGGTCGGTTTCCTCCACGGCGGTAATGCCGCAGTCCACCGTCACCACCACCCGGGCTCCTTGGGATACCAGCTTTTCCACCGCCGCCTGGTTCAGGCCGTAGCCCTCTTCCAGACGGTTGGGAATGTAGGGCAGGACTGTGGCACCCTCCCCCCGGAGAAAGAGGGTGAGAAGGCTGGCGGCGGTGATGCCGTCCACGTCATAATCGCCGTAAACGGCGATGGTTTCTCCTGTCGTTAGGGCTTGGCGGAGCCGGGTCACGGCCTTGTCCATGTCCCGCATCTCCATGGGGTCATGGAGAAGAGGCTCCTCATAGAGGAAACGGCGGGCTTCAGCGGGGTCGGTCATCCCCCGGGCCCGGAGGACCCGGGCGCACAGGGCGGGGACTCCCGCGTCCTCCAGCGCCCCGGCGGGGGTGGAGGGCAGGTCGTTCCATTGCTTGAATTTCATGGGGATTTCCACTCTCTCTTATGCCCATTTTGGGCGGAATAAAACGATTAACTTATATTATATCAAATTTAGAGAAAGGAAACAACCCGGGAAGTGAAAAAGCTAAAAGGAAAAGGCATCTGACGGGCTGCCGGCGGAGGAGGGCGCCATCCGATCATCCCCCAAGGCCAAAGCAGAACGCGTGGTTTTTTAATTCTTACTTACCTCCGCGAAGGCCGCCCCCACAAAGGAGGCCAGATCCTGGGGGGAGAGAGTTACCTGACGGCCTATTTTTCCCGCAGATACCGTCATTTCGGGGAGAGATTCCGCGGAGGCGTCAATGAGGGTGGGGAGGCGTTTTTTCATGCCGATGGGGGAACAGCCCCCGTGGATGTAGCCGGTCAGGGGAAAAAGCTGGGCCTGCTTGAGCATTTCAATGGATTTTTCCCCTGCGGCTTTGGCAGCGGCCTTCAGATCCAGCTCCTTCTCCACGGGGATGACAAAGACATGATTTTTCTTGGAGGCGCCCACAGTTACAAGGGTCTTGAAGCAGGTCTCGGGAGGAATCCCCAGCCGAGCGGCGGCGGTAACTCCATCCAGAGCGCCGTCGGAGATATCGTAGGAGTGGGGAGTATAGGGGACTTTTTTCTGATCCAGCAGCCGCATCACGTTGGTTTTTTCTTCCGCCATCATTGAAACACCTCTTGAATCGTGGTATCATGTTATTACAGCTTACCTATTATATCCTTTTGAAGGGGGAAATTCAAATATGAAATGGGATGTGACCGTATACAGGGATACAGCCATGGAGTATGCCAAGGCGTTGCTGGCCCAGGATAGTCCCAGCGGGTTTACCGGGCGGGCGGTGGAGACCGCCGAGGCCATGGCCCGGGACCTTGGGCTGGAATCCCGGCGCAGCCGGAAGGGAAATCTCACCATTTTTGTCCCCGGGCGGGACCACAGCAAAAAAATCGGGTTATGTGCCCATGTGGATACCTTGGGGCTGATGGTCCGGTCCGTCACTGGGGACGGACGGCTCCTCATTACCCCCATTGGCGGGCCCCTGCTGCCCACCCTGGATGGGGAATATTGCAGGATCTACACCCGGCGTGGGAAGGTCTACACCGGTACCATCCTGTCCCTCTCCCCCGCGGTCCACGTGGAGGACGACGCTAAGAGCCGGCCCCGGGATGATAAGAACATGGCTGTCCGCATCGACGAGGTGGTCTATTCCAAGGAGGATGTGGAAAAGCTGGGTATTGCCCCCGGGGACTATGTCTGCTACGACCCTAAGACCCAGGTGACCGAGTCCGGCTTTATCAAGTCCCGGTTCCTGGATGACAAGGTGAGTGCCGCCTGTATCCTGACGGCGTTGAAGATCATGAAGGACAAGGGACAAAAGCCCCGGTTTGACACGGAGGTCACCTTCACCGTCTACGAGGAGGTAGGCCACGGCGGAGCCACGTTCTCCCCCGACCTCAGCGAGCTGCTGGCGGTGGACATGGGATGTATCGGAGAGGAATTGACCTGCACCGAGGAGCAGGTCTCCATCTGCGCCAAGGATTCGTCGGGGCCCTTTGACTATGCCATGGTGTCCCGGCTGGTGGAGCTGTGTGAGGAGAACGGGGTGGACTTCGCCGTGGACGTGTACCCCCACTATTCCTCTGACGCCGCCGTTGCCTGGAAAGCGGGCAATGACCTGCCCGCCGCCCTCATTGGTCCTGGAGTTCACGCATCCCATGGCATGGAGCGGACCCATTGGAACGGGATGAAGGCCACGCTGGAGCTTATCGGGCTGTATCTGGAGGAGGAATAAGACCCTGGGAGGAAGCCCTTCTTCCCCTTGACATTCCGGGGAAAGAATGATAGAATCGGCCATACGGAAAGCGATGACCGGGAGGAGTAAGCGGATCATTCCAGATGGAGAGAGGGGCCGGACGGTGCAAGGCCCCCTGGAACACCGCCCAAGGCGCCCGGAAGCTGCGGGGAGGAAATGCCCCGCCGGTTCCCGCCGTTATCGGGTTCGAGAGCGGTCCTGGGATCAGGGCCGAATTCAGGTGGAAACACGGACTGCAAAAGTTCGCCCTGAGCCTATAAGGCTCGGGGCGCTTTTTGTTGTGGACAAGCAAAATTCATCATATAAAGGAGCGGTTGGACATGAAAAGCAGCGAAAAGACCATGGACATGATCATCAACCTGTGCAAGGGCCGGGGCTATATCTTCCCCGGCAGCGAGATCTACGGCGGTCTCGCCAACTCCTGGGATTACGGTCCTCTGGGAGTGGAGTTCAAGAATAACGTGAAGAAAGCCTGGTGGAAGAAGTTCGTCCAGGAGAGCCCCTACAACGTGGGCCTGGACGCCGCCATCATCATGAACCCCCAGACCTGGATCACCACCGGCCATGTGGCCGGGTTCTCCGATCCTCTGCTGGACTGTAAGGCCTGCAAGGCCCGGCACCGGGCCGACAAGCTCATCGGGGACGTTCACGGCGATGTGAACGTGGACGCCATGAGCTTTGACGAGATGGACGCCTTTATCGCAGACCACGCCGATGTGGTCTGCCCGGTGTGCGGCAAGCACGACTTCACCCCCATCCGGAAGTTCAATCTGATGTTCAAGACCCAGATCGGCGTCACCGAGGACTCCTCCTCCGCCGTCTATCTCCGGCCCGAGACCGCCCAGGGCATCTTCCTCAACTTCAACAACGTCCAGCGGACCACCCGGAAGAAGCTGCCCTTCGGCGTGTGCCAGGTGGGCAAGGCCTTCCGCAACGAGATCACCCCGGGCAACTTCACCTTCCGCACCCGGGAGTTCGAGCAGATGGAGTGCGAGTTCTTCTGCGCCCCCGGCACCGACCTGGAGTGGTTCGCCTACTGGAAGGACTTCTGCTATAAGTGGCTGCTCTCCCTGGGCATCAAGGAGGAAAACCTGCGCCTGCGGGATCACGAGCCGGCGGAGCTGGCCTTCTACTCCCGGGCCACCACCGACATCGAGTACGCCTTCCCCTTCACCGACTGGGGGGAGCTGTGGGGCATCGCCGACCGGACCGACTACGACCTGGGCCGCCATCAGGAGGCCAGCGGCAAGGACCTGACCTATTACGATCAGGAAAAGAATGAGCATTTTATACCCTACGTGATCGAGCCCTCTCTGGGCTGTGACCGGGTGGCCCTGGCCTTCCTCTGCGAGGCCTACGACGAGGAGGTGGTGGACGCCGAGAAGAACGACGTACGCACCGTCCTCCGGCTCCACCCCGCCCTGGCACCCTTCAAGTGTGCCATCCTGCCCCTGTCCAAGAAGCTTTCCGACCCCGCCCGGAAGATCTATGAGGAGCTGGCCAAGGACTTCATGGTGGACTTTGACGACGCCGGCTCCATCGGCAAGCGTTACCGCCGCCAGGACGAGATCGGCACCCCCTACTGCGTCACGGTGGACTTCCAGACCGTGGGCAGCGATACCGAGGAGGCCGACAGCTGCGTCACCGTCCGGGAGCGGGACTCCATGGAGCAGGTGCGGATCCCTGTCAGTGAGTTGAAGGCTTATCTGGCGGAGAGAGTGGCTTTTTAAGCGGGAGACAAAAGAAAGAGGAGCGGCGTCATACTCCGGTGTGGCGCCGCTCTTTTTCATAAGGAAAGGGTATGGATTTCTTGCTTTGCCGGTAGCTTTTTCAGGAAAGCTATGGTAAAATGGCTGTAAAAAAGAGAGGGGGAAGCCGAAATGATGACACAGGTGCGGTCCCTGGGCCTTCACGGGGTAGAGGGGTATGAGGTGGCCTGTGAGTGCGATCTGTCCGGGGGGCTTCCCAACTTTGATATTGTGGGACTTCCCGACGCGGCGGTAAAGGAGGCCCGGGACCGGGTCCGGGCCGCGGTGAAAAACTGTGGATTTCAGTTTCCGGTGTCCCGCATTACCGTGAATCTGGCCCCCGCTGACCGAAAAAAAGGGGGGACGGTCTACGACCTGCCCATTCTGGTAGGGATCCTCTCCGCCGGGGGACAGCTTCCTAAGCCGGAGGAAGGGGCCGCTTTTGTGGGGGAGCTGTCTCTGTCCGGGGCGGTGAGGAGCGTACCCGGAATGTTGCCCATGGCCTTGGCGGCCAGGGAGGCGGGGGTGCGGGAGCTGTTTGTTCCCGCTGACTCGGCTCCGGAGGCCACCCTTGCCAAGGGGCTTGTGGTCTACCCTGTGGCTCATGTGGGGGAGCTTGTGGCCCATCTGAGGGGGGAGGAAAGGATCTCCCCCGCCCAGGAGTGGATCCCGGGAAGGGAGGAGGTCCCCGAGCCGGACTTTTCCCAGGTGAAGGGCCAGGAGAATGTAAAGCGGGCCCTGGAGATCGCCGCCGCAGGGGGGCACAACATCCTGATGATCGGTCCCCCGGGGGCGGGAAAGTCCATGCTGGCCAGAAGACTGCCCGGGATCCTTCCCCCGCTGTCCCGGCGGGAGGCGTTGGAGACTACGGCGGTCCATTCGGTGCTGGGCCTTACCACCAAGGAGCGGCCCATGCTGACCCAAAGGCCCTTCCGAGCCCCCCACCACACGATCTCGGCCATGGGCATGGCGGGGGGAGGGAATCCCCTGATCCGTCCGGGGGAGATATCCCTGGCCCATCATGGGGTGCTTTTTCTGGACGAACTGCCCGAGTTTCACAAGGATGTGCTGGAGGTCCTCCGTCAGCCCATGGAGGAGGGGAAGGTCCAGATCAGCCGGGCGGCGGGGAGCGAGAGCTTTCCTGCCCGGTTCATGCTGGTGTGCGCCATGAATCCCTGCAAATGCGGGTGGTATGGCTACTCAGACCGGTGCCGGTGCAGCTCCAAGGATGTGGAGAAGTATCAGTACAAGATATCCGGTCCTCTGCTGGACCGGATAGACCTGGTGGTGGATGTGCCGCCCCCTGATTTTGATACCCTGGCCGAAAAACCCGCCGGGGAACCCTCGGCGGTGATCAAAGAGCGGGTGGACGCCGCCCGTGAAACCCAGGGGGAGCGGTTTGGCCCCGGGGGAGTTCCCTGCAACGCCCAGATGGGTCGGGGAGAGCTGGAGGAGTTCTGCCCTTTGGACAACGGCTGTCAGGCCATGATGAAGGGGGCCTTTGAGCGCCTGGGGCTCACCGCCCGGGGCTATGACCGGATCCTTCGGGTGGCCCGGACCATCGCCGACCTGGATGGAAGCCGGGATATTCAGACTCACCACCTGGCCGAGGCCTTACAGTATCGGGCTGCGGGGTGGATGGCAAAGTGAAAGGGTGTTTCACTGCGGCGTTTTCATTTTAGTTGGTGAAAGGTAGTGGGGATAAGATATGGTAGAGCGTTTTTTTGTTGTTCTGGGCCAGGTCATGACCCTATTTCTCTTGATGGGAGTGGGGTTTGGGCTGGGGCGGGTGGGAAAGATATCCGGCCATGGGACCACGGAGTTTTCCGCCCTTTTACTCTATGTGGTGACCCCCTGCATCATCATTGACTCCTTTCAGACGGACTATGACCCGGCTCTGCTTCAGACCTTGGGGATGGGGGTGGCCTGTCAGTGCGTGTGCTATGGGCTGTATGCGGTCATCGTCAGCTTCTTTTTCCGGCGGGATCCCCAGGAGCTGCGGGCTCCCATGCGGTTCGGAGCCATGTACGGCAACACCGGGTTTATGGGGCTGCCCCTGATCCAGGCCATCATGGGGGATGAGGCGGTCATCTTCGCCGTGGTGGCCCTGGTGGTATTCAACCTGTGGACCTGGAGCCATGGGCTTATTATGATGAGCGGACGGGACCAGGTGTCCCTGCGAAAAATGCTGATCAACCCCGGAATGCTGGGACTTTTGGGGGGACTGCCCCTGTTTTTGACCAGGACCACCTTGCCGGGGCCTTTATACAGCGCGGTGGGCTTTGTGGGGAGCGTCAACACCCCCCTTGCCATGATCGTTATTGGGGCCCAGATGGCTCGGGCGGACCTGGGTTCCACCTTCCGGGACAAAAAGCTGTACGGGGCCTCAGCCATCAAACTGCTGCTGATCCCCATATTTACCGCACTGGTGATGCTCCCCTTCCGGGGGAATCATATGCTCTATGTGGCGGCGGTGATTCTTTCGGGGGCACCCACAGCGGGAGTTACCAGTATGTTTGCGGAAAAGTTCAATAAAAGCCCGGAACGCACCGCACAACTGGTCAGCTTTTCCACCCTGCTGTCCATTTTCACTCTGCCCCTTATCGCGGTGATGGCGGAGACCATTGCGGCATAGGAAAAAGAAACGGGGGAGGCCATCCTTTGAGGATGGCCTCCTTTTCTGTTTGAGTTTCAGATTTTGTAAGACTTACAAAAAAGACGAAAAAAGTGAGAAAAAATTTTAATAACCTATTATATTGAGGTTGCAAAATGGAAGGGGCTATGATAATATAAAATCAAAACAGGACTAAGGGATCATGGCACACAGAGACATATTGCCGCCGGGAAAACCGGACGGTGTTATGCAATAAATAGAAAGGGAAGGTGGAAAACCATGTCAAAGATCCACAACGAATGCCCCACCAAGAGCCGGGAGGCCATGCTGTACCGCAGCGCCCTGGCCGCGGCGGCGAAAAAGGCCGGACTGAACGCGGTGAAGTTCGAGGAGAAGGGCATTCCCTATGAGGAGGTCTACCGCAGCAGTTCCCAGGAACTGGCCCAGGAGACTGCCGCCCGCTTTCGCGCCAAGATGGAGGATCCTCAGGATCTTCGCCAGTGGGGGGCTCAGATGACCCCTGAGTTGGGCCGGGAGGCCTTCGGTATGGAGGTCACTGAATGCACCGAAGACTGCTTTGCCATGGATATGCACTTCTGCCCCCATCTGAAGGGCTGGCAGGACCTGGGCCTGTCCGATGAGATGTGCGCCAAGCTCTGCGATCTGGCTATGGCGGGGGACTTCGCTATGGCGGAGGCCATGGGCTACACTCTGGACAATCCCCTGCGTCTGGCCAACGGGGACTGCGCCTGCCGGGTGATCTACCGCCGGAAGAAGGAAGCGGAGGGGAAGGCGGAGGAGTAAGCCGCCGTCCCATGTATGTGTTTGAAAAGGAGAGAATATAAATGGCAGAGAAAAAGGAAAAGCAGGTCAGCTCCCTGCCCCGTCCCCTGCGGCTTTTTTACGGCGTGGGAGAGTTTGGCCAGCAGCTCAGTGTTCTGACGCTGAATCTGTATCTGTTGTACTTCTATGTCACCGTGCTGGGGATCTCCGGCAAGGCGGCGGGTACCCTGATGCTGGTGGCCCGGATCTGGGACGCCATCAATGACCCCATGATGGGGACCCTTATCGACAATACCCACAGCAAGCACGGAAAATGCCGGCCCTATCTTCTGTACTGCGCCCTGCCCGCCGGCATCTTCCTGTTCCTGACCTTCCTGGCGCCCGATCTGAGCAACACCAGCAAGCTGATCTGGGCCTATGTCACCTACATCGGACAGGGGATGCTCTATACCGCCACCGGTATCTCCTACACCTCCCTCATGTCCCGGATCAGTGACAAGCCCATGGACCGGGTGGCGCTGAACCAGAGCCGGGCCTTTATCTCCATGTTTGCCGCCATTGCCATCTCCAGCTTCACCCTGAAGTTTGTGGAGGCCGCCGGCGGCGGGGACGAGCGGAAGGGCTTTGCCATCGTGGCCGGGGTCTATGGTATCATCCAGGCTCTGTGCTACCTGACCGTGTTCCGGCTCACCAAGGGCCATGACCGCCCCGAGCCCAAAGAGGCCAAGGCGGAAGGGGGCAATGGGAAAAAGGAACTGCTCAACTCCTTCAAGTATATCCTCAAGAACCCCCTGTGGCGTTGGCTGGCGGCCAGTACCATGCTCTACTATACCTCCGCCGCCGTCACCCAGGGCATTGTGGTGTTCTATGTAAAGTTCTACCTGGAGAAGCCTACCATGACAGGTCTGGCAACCATGTGCAGTATGGTCTCCAGCTTCTTTGCCATCATCCTGCTCCAGGTCTTTGCCAAAAAGCTGGGTAAGGCCAGAAGCTGCGCCATGGGTATGGCTATCGCGGTGTGCTGTCTGCTGGTGCGCCTGATCACCCGGGACGCCATCTTCCCCCTGTACCTGGCCTGTCTGCTGGTGTCCGGCTTCGGCGTGGGCCTGTTCTCCTCCCTGCTGGTGCCCTCTCTGATGGACAGCATTGACTACGGCGAGTGGCTCTTTGGCAAGCGGAACGACGCCCTGGTCATGTCGGCCAACAGCTTCGGCAATAAGCTGGGCAGTGGCGTGGGCGCCGCTATCCAGGGCTTTATGCTGGATGCGGTGGGCTTCAACAAGGATCTTGCCGTCCAGTCCGCCACTGCCAAAGCGGGGTTGTTCAACACCTCTATTTTCGTCCCCCTGACAGTGTTCAGCGTGGTGTTCCTTCTGATGCTGATGTACCGCCGTTACGAGAAGAAAATGCCTCAGGTTCGGGAGGAGCTGGCCCAGCGCAGGGCAAGCGCCGCCGAGATCCAGAATTAAGCGGTCTGACATAAAAACAATAATTGCCCCGCGCTGGAAGGGCGCGGGGCAATTATACCTTGAAAAAGGTCACGTTTCCTGGGAGACCGAGGGCAGCTCCCGGCATAGGTCCCGGCACAGGCCGGACAGCCCCCGGGCAAAGTCCTCCAGCTCCCCCGCCTCCAGATGGGACAGACAGGCGTCGGCCTGAAGGAAGGCGTGTTTCAGGGCGTTCTCTCTTCCGGGGGAGGAGGGGAGGGCGCTGGCGTACAGGCCGAATATGTACCGGCTCTCCAACTGCTCAAACACGGTGTCCAGGGCGTGGCTGGAGACGGTGGCGGTCAGCTTTCGCAGGAGAAAGAGGGCGGCCCCTTCCTGACAGCGGTACTCCGGCAGTCCCTCCCGGAGGAGTGTCACCTCTTGAGGAGAGAGCCGGGGGGCGGCGGACAGGGCCAGGGCGTAGCTGGCGGCCAGGATCTCCATACTCTCCCGGCCTTCCCGGAGGTAGGGGAGGATCTCCCCGGAATCTCCGCAGGAGTCGGTAAACAGGGTCCCAACCCCGTTCACGGTCTGGGCCATGCCCAGGTTGTTGAGCAGGGCCAAAGCCCCCCGGACAGTGATGGCGGCCACCTGGTAGCGGTCCATAAGGGTGGCCTCTGAGGGGAAGCAGTCCCCGGCCCCCATTCCCTCCAGGTAAGCGGTCCGGAGGAGATCGGAAGCGATCTTCTTGTAGAGAGGGGTGGGGGATTGATACACATACCAGCGGAACTCCACCTGGCGGACCTGCTCCGATTCCGGCAGCCCGGCCAGAGGCCGGAAGGAGCGGTCCAGACAGCACATTGCCTGGAGGCAGAAGATGGACGTCAGGGTATGAAGCCCGGCCAGATCCCCCTGCCGGAGAAGGCGGGTCCAATAGCGGAGGGTCTGGAGGGCGGCCCGGGCCTCCCCGGGGACCAGCTCTGCCGAGGGCAGGGCGCAGCAGCGCAGCTCGTCAAAGCCCCGGATCTGCAAAAGCAGGTCGGAGGCCAGACGGTTGCCCGATTGCCGGACCACAAGGGACTGCCAGGTGTGGGCCAGGAGCAGAAGGTCGTATCGGTTGGAAAAGGAACTCTCCTCCCGGGCGCACAGGGCCTCCAAGGATTCCAAGAGCTGGGGAGTGCGGGCTTGGGCTCCCAGGGATACAAGGCCGGGAAGCAGGAGAGGGGTGGCCTGGTAGCAGTCTAAGTGGGCGTCCCTATGGGATAGGAAGATCTGCCAGCGAAGCCGGCGGCAGGAGGGGTCCTCCAGGTCAAAGACCACCACGGGCCGCTTGCGCTCCTCCTGTCGGATAAAGCCGTCCTGCTCCAGCAGTCGGAGGGCCCGGCGGATACTGGTGTAGCCCACCCCATACCGGGCGTGTATCTTTTGGGCCGAGGAAAGCTGATAGCCCTTGGGATAAAAGCCGATCAGGACCCGGTTGACGATCTTGTTGTAAATGGATTCGTAGAGAGGGATCTCCTTCTCCATAAGTCACCTCACTCCCGGCCGGAGCCTATGGTTTGAACAAATTCTTATTCTATTATATCATATCAAACGCCGGAAGTCAGCGGTTCGGCGGGAAAAGGATGGGATTTTATGCAGAAAACGGATCCCCGGTATGGGGCCTATGTGAAAATACTCCGGGAGGAGCTGGTTCCCGCCATGGGCTGTACCGAGCCGGTGGCCATCGCCTGCGCCTGCGCCAAGGCCAGGGACCTGCTGGGGACGCTGCCTGACAGGGCGGTGCTCCGGGTGAGCGGGAACATCATCAAAAATGTGAAAAGCGTGGTGGTGCCCAACACCGGGGGAGGCCGGGGGATCCCCACCGCGGTGGCCATCGGGTTTGTGGTGGGCAACGCCCAGCGGAAGCTTCAGGTCATCAGCGCGGTCACGGAGGAACAGCGGGAGGAGATGGCCCGCCTGCTGGAAAGCTGTCCTGTGGAGGTGATCCCGGCGGAGGGGCCGGAGGTGTTTGACATCCTGGTGGAAGCTTACGGCGGCGGCCACTGCGCCAGGGTGCGGATCACAGGCTACCACACCAACATCGTTTTGGCTGAACTGGACGGGAAGGTGCTGGAGAGCAAGGCGGCTGAGACCGAGGGTCCGGCGGAGGACACGGATCTGCTGACAGTGGAGGGGATCCTGGACTTTGCGGACACAGCCGACCTGAAGGACGTGACCGAGACCCTGGACCGGCAGATCGCCTATAACACCGCCATCCGGGACCAGGGGTTGACGGGGGAGTGGGGGGCCGCTGTGGGCTGCACTCTGCTGCGCTGTTACGGGAATGAGGATGTGGCGGTCCGGGCCAGAGCCGCCGCCGCCGCGGGGAGCGACGCCCGTATGGGCGGGTGCGAGCTGCCCGTTATCATCAATTCCGGCAGCGGGAACCAGGGGATGACCGCCAGTCTGCCGGTCATTGAGTATGCCAGGGAGCTGGGGTGCGATGACGAGGCCCGCTACCGGGCTCTGCTGGTATCCAATCTGCTCACCGTCCATCTGAAAAGCGGGATTGGCCGGCTGAGCGCCTACTGCGGCGCGGTAAGCGCCGGGTGCGCGGCGGGAGCGGCCATCGCCTACCTCCACGGCGGCGGCTTTGAGGAGGTGGCCCACACTCTGGTAAACAGCCTGGCCATCGTTTCGGGTATCGTCTGTGATGGGGCCAAGCCCTCCTGCGCGGCCAAAATCGCCAGCGCGGTGGACGCGGGCATCGTGGGTTGGCAGATGTACCAGGGGGGACGGCAGTTTTACGCCGGAGAGGGCATCGTCCGCAAAGGGGTAGAGGAGACCATCCGGACGGTGAGCCGGGTAGGCCGGGACGGCATGGCGGACACCGACCGGGAGATCCTGCGGATCATGACCGAGAAGGTTTGATAAAAGACCATAAGCGGCCCCGGGCAGTCCTCAGGACAGCCCGGGGCCGCTGTAGCTACGGGAAAGCTTTCCGGAAGGGCGGTTGCACACAGGCAGAGAGTGTGGTATATTAAAGAAACAGGAAACGGCCAAAAGAAGAAAGGGAAGGATTTTTCCTATGGAGATCAACGGAGAGAAGATAACAGAGATCAAGCGCTATGATGAGCTGGGGCTTTCCCCTGAGATCATGAAGGCCCTTCAGAAAAAGGGCTATGAGCGGGCTACCCCGGTTCAGTCGGGGTCCATCCCCTATTTTATGGAGGGCAGGGATGTGATCGCCAAGGCCCCCACCGGGACGGGAAAGACCTTTGCCTTCGGGATCCCCATGGTAGAGCATACCGACCCGGAGTGCGGCGACGTGACCGGACTGGTGCTGGCCCCCACCCGGGAACTGGCCATCCAGATCCAGGAGGAGCTCCAGGATCTGTGCGAGTTTAAGGAGGGGGTCAAGACCGTGGTCCTTTACGGCGGGGCCCCCATCGAAAAGCAGATCAAGAGATTGAAGGAGCATCCCCAGATCGTGGTGGCTACCCCCGGCCGGCTCATGGACCACATGAAGCGGCGGACCATCCGGTTGGACAGGGTGGAGACCGTGGTGCTGGACGAGGCCGACCGGATGCTGGACATGGGCTTTATCCGGGACGTGACCCGGATCCTGGACCAGATCAAGTCCCGGAAGAATATCGGCATGTTCTCGGCCACCATTTCCCGGGAAGTGATGGATATCTCCTGGGTCTACCAGCGGGACCCGGTGGAGATCACCGTCCAGGCCGACGTGGAGAACAAGCCGGACATCGACCAGTACCGTATCGAGGTGGACCGCTCCGCCAAGGCGGAGCTGATGCTCCGGCTTCTGGAGCACGGGGGCTACGAGCGGGCCATCGCCTTCTGCAACACCAAAAATATGACCGACCGCCTTTCCGGCCTTCTCCGCATGGGGGGCGTGAAGTGCGAGGCCATCCACGGGGATATCCAGCAGGCCACTCGGGAAAAGACCCTGGCCCGGTTCCGGGAGGGGAAGCTCCAGGTCCTGGTAGCCACCGACGTGGCCGCCCGGGGATTGGATATCGACGACGTGGACGCGGTGTTCAACTACGATGTGCCCGATGAGAACGAATACTACGT
Source organism: Oscillospiraceae bacterium (assembly GCA_022799035.1). Lineage (GTDB taxonomy): Bacteria > Bacillota > Clostridia > Oscillospirales > Oscillospiraceae > Vermiculatibacterium. The sequence goes on along the minus strand of JAAWNQ010000006.1, from coordinate 40,426 downwards.
CCACCGGATCGGCCGTACCGGTCGGGCCAAGCGGCATGGGGTGGCCTATACCTTCATCTCCGGCATTACGGAGGAACTACGGATGGATGCCATTGTCAAAGGGACCCGGAATGAGGTCAAGGCGCTGAAATATGAAAAGGGGACCCTGTTGGAGCTGTGAGCGGAGGGCGGAGGTCCCACCCGGGGAACGATTTGGGGAAAGAGAGAATAAAATGCAGGAAACGGATTCTGTTTCCTGCATTTGTCTTTCCTGTGCGGACAAAAATCCTCGCTCGAAGGGCGGTGGCCGGAAAAAATTAGGGGTGGAGTTTTCCGGCTGTGGACGGACAGGGAAATGTTTTGCAAACAAGAAGTATTTTCAAAAGAGCAAAACCTTGACGTGATGAGGATTTTGAGGTAAAATAGAAAAACCGTTCTGAAAAAGCGTCCCCTGGGGGCCGCTTCTGAGATATGAATTTTAGGGAGTGACAAAATGGCAAAATACGTTGTGAAGCGAGTGCTGATGGCATTGTTGACCATTCTCGCCATCGCCACGCTGACCTTCTTTCTGATGAAGGCCATCCCCGGAAACCCGTTCCTCAGCGAGAAAAATCCCCCCCAGTCGGTGGTGGACGCCCTCAATGAGAAGTACGGACTGAACAAGTCCATCCCGGAGCAGTACCTGATCTATATGGGCAACCTGCTCAAGGGGGACCTGGGCGTGAGCATCAAGACCCAGAAGAACTATCCCGTGGTCCGGATCATCAAGGAGATGTTCCCCACCTCCGCCAAGATCGGCGCCATCGCCATCTCCTGGGCGGTGGTCGTAGGTGTGCTTTTGGGCTGTATCTCGGCATATTATCGAGGCAGGGCGGTGGACTCCACCCTGCGGGTGGTGTGTACCATGGGCATATCCTTGCCCTCCTTTGTGGTGGCGACCCTGCTGTTGCTGCTGCTGTGCGGCTCGGGAAAGCCCTTCCCCACCATCTTTGACGGCTCCAACTGGCGCAGCTATGTGCTGCCCTGTATGGCTCTGGGCTTCTACCCCATGTGCTATATCGCCCGGCAGACCCGGACCTCCATGCTGGACGCCCTGAGCCAGGAGTATATCAAGACCGCCCGGGCCAAGGGCCTTATCACCCGGAAGGTGGTCCTCAAGCACGCGCTGCGGAATGCCTTTATTCCGGTCCTGACCTACCTAGGCCCCCAGATCGCCTTTGTTCTCTGCGGCGGCTTTGTGGTGGAGAAGGTATTCACCATCCCCGGCCTGGGCAAGTACTTTGTCCAGTGCATCACCAACCGGGACTATCCCGTCATTATGGGCACCACCATTTTCCTGGCGTCCTTCGTTATCATCATGAACCTGATCGTGGACCTCCTTTATAAAGTGGTGGATCCTCGGATCAATCTGGCAAAGGAGGGCTGAGGCATGGCTGACGAGAAGAAAGTTCCCCTTCGCAAGCCCTGGTCCCTTCACTTGAACGAGGAAGCCTTTGATTTCGGGACCCTGACCTCCGGCTCCTTTGTCCCCGCCGACAAGGCGGAGAAGGAAGGCTTCATCCCCGACCGTCCCCCCACCTCCTATTGGAAGGACGCTTGGCGGCGGTTCCGCCGCAACGCGGTGGCTATGGTGGCCTTGGCCGTGCTGGTGCTTATCGTGCTCTTTGCCTTCGTGGGACCCATGGTGGTGCCTTACGGCTATGACCAGTTCAACCGGGGCGCGGAAAATCTCCACGCCTTCCACTATTCTCTGGAGGACCAGCTTTTCATTGAGGAGAAGCTCACCGAGGCCGCCGAGAGCAGCATGACCCCCGAGGAGGCTGTGGCTGCGGCCCGGGCCAAGGCGGAGGCCGAGGGCCGGAAGCTCTCCATCATGGAGGAGGTCACCATCAAGAACCAGGCCAAGCAGGCCGGCGGCGACAGCGAGGTCACCGAGGAGAGCATCATTGCGGAGAACGGCCTGAAGACCAAGCTGTTTGGCTACTCCCGGAAGGAGCTGGAGCGGAAGGCCGCCGGGGAGAAGGTCTTCCCCCACGTTTTCGGCACTGACGGCTTTGGCCGGGACATTATGGTCCGTACCATGATCGGCGCCCGGGTCTCCCTGCTGGTAGGCGTGTTCGCCGCCCTGCTGGTGCTGATCATCGGCGCTGTCTACGGCTCCGTCTCCGGCTATGCCGGAGGGATGGTGGACGCGGTCATGCAGCGGATCGTGGAGGTCATTCAGTCGGTGCCCGAGGTGCTGGTGATCCTGCTGATCTCCGTGGTGCTGAAGGAGCGGTTTGCCGAGAGTCTGGCTACCTCCACCGGCGTCATCGGGACCCTGTTCCACACGGTGGGAACCAACGTGATCGCCATGTTCATCGCCTTTGGCTCCCTCTATTGGGTGACCATGTCCCGGATCATCCGGGGCCAGATCCTCCAGCTCAAGCAGCAGGAGTATGTCACCGCCGCCAAGGCCCTGGGCGCCAAGGGCGGGCGGATCATCAAGAAGCATCTGCTTCCCAACTGTATCGGCCAGATCGTCACCACCACCTTCCTCCAGATCCCCTCCGCCATCTTTGTGGAGAGCTTCCTGAGCTATCTGGGCGTGGGTGTGGATACCCCCATGACCTCCCTGGGCTCCATGTGTACCGACGCCTTGGGCGGCATGTACAGCTATCCCGAGCGGCTGCTGTTCCCCGCCGTCCTGCTCAGTGTGATGATCCTGAGCCTGAATCTGGTGGGCGACGGCCTCCGGGACGCCCTGGATCCCAAACTGAAAAAGTGAGAAAGGAGGAGACATCCTCATGAGTGAGAATAAGCACCTTTTGGAAGTGGAGGACCTGCACGTCTCCTTCTTCACCCCCGCCGGCGAGGTCAAGGCCGTGGGCGGTATCAGCTATACCCTGGACGAGGACGAGGTCATGGGCATCGTGGGCGAATCCGGCTCCGGCAAGAGTCAGGAGGCCTACGCCATCATGGGTCTTCTCCAGTCCCCTGGCAAGGTCACCGGCGGATCCATCACCTTTGAGGGGGAGGATGTGCTGGCGAAAAACAAAAAGGAGATGACCGAGCTTCGGGGCGGGCGGGCTGCCATGATCTTTCAGAACCCCATGACCTCCCTGAACCCGGTCTACACCATCGGCAACCAGCTGGTGGAGGCCCTCCGGGCCCACGACAAGGCCATTTCCAAGGAGGACGCCGCCCAGCGGGCCATGGAGATGCTCACCATGGTGGGCATCAACAATGTGGAGCAGCGGATGAAGCAGTATCCCCACGAGCTCTCCGGCGGTATGCGCCAGCGGGTGATGATCGCCATGGGCCTTATCTGCCACCCCAAGCTCCTTATCGCCGACGAGCCCACCACCGCTCTGGACGTGACCATCCAGGCCCAGATCCTGGAGCTGATGAAGGAGCTGCAGAAGAAGACCCACATGGGCATCATCTTCATCACCCACAACCTGGGCGTGGTGGCCGAGATCTGCGACAAGGTCTGCGTTATGTACGCCGGCAAGATGGTGGAGCAGGGCCCGGTGGACGACATCTTCTACTCCCCCGCCCACCCCTATACCGAGGGGCTCCTCCGCTCCATGCCCCGGTTGGACGCCGACAGCCACGAGCGGCTTATCCCCATCGAGGGAACCCCCGTGGATATGCTCAATCCCCCCGAGGGCTGCCCCTTCGCCCCTCGGTGTCCCCATGCCATGAAGGTCTGTCTCCAAAAGATGCCCCCCTATGTGGAGCTGGGGGAGGCTCACCGCTCCGCCTGTTGGCTGCGGGTCCAGGAGGCTCTGGAGAAGAAGGAGGGGAAGAACGATGGCTGAAAAGCTGCTGGAGGTAAAAAACCTTCATAAATACTTCCCCGTCAAGGGGGTCAAAGGCCCCGGCGTCCAGGCGGTGGAGAATGTATCCCTTTTCATCAATAAGGGCGAGACCCTGGGCTTGGTGGGCGAGTCGGGCTGCGGTAAGACCACCCTGGGCCGGACCATTCTCCGGCTCCATGAGCCCACCTCGGGGGAGATCATCTACAACGGCGAGACCATCTACAAGGGGGAATACCCCTTTGAGCGCAAAGAGCTGGAGAACGGCGGCAGCGTTCTGGTAAAAAAGAATGTGCCCAAGGCCAAGGCGGTGGATATGTTCCACATGCGCCGGAAGATGCAGATCATCTTCCAGGACCCCGCCGCCTCCCTGGACCCCCGGATGACGGTGGGCGAGATCATCGGAGAGGCCATCGATATCCACGGCCTCTGCAAGACCAAGGCCGAGCGCAGTGAGCGGATCAAGGAGCTTCTGGACCGGGTGGGGCTCAACACCGAACACGCCAACCGGTTCCCCCACGAGTTTTCCGGCGGCCAGCAGCAGCGGGTGGGTATCGCCCGGGCCCTGGCGGTGGAGCCGGAGTTTATCGTCTGTGACGAGCCTATCTCTGCCCTGGATGTGTCCATCCAGTCCCAGGTGGTGAACATGCTGGAGGATATGCAGCAGGACCTGGGTCTCACCTATCTCTTCATCGCCCATGACCTCAGTGTGGTGCGGCACATTTCCAGCCGCATCGGCGTCATGTATCTGGGGAGCCTGGTGGAGCTGGCCGAGAGCTACGAGCTCAACAAGAACCCCCTCCACCCCTATTCCCAGACCCTCCTCTCTGCCGTGCCGGTGCCCGACCCGGAGGTGAGCCGTACCCGGCAGCGGATCGTGCTGGAGGGAGATATCCCCTCCCCCATGAATCCCCCCTCCGGCTGCCGGTTCCACACCCGCTGTCCTTACGCCAGTGAGAAGTGTAAGCAATGCGCCCCCGAATTCAAGGAGCACCAGCCCGGTCACTGGGCGGCCTGTCATTTGCTGGACAAATAATTTCTTTACAATTTTTACCTGCCGTGCTATAATATACCCCGTTCAAAATTTGGCGCTTTAGCATGCTGAAATGGCCTGGGCCATTTCATATCCTGCCCCGCAAAGCGGGGCAGGAGTTCCTTTCGGTATCAAGGCCCTCTGCGGGCATGAAGATACAAATTTAAATTGGAGGAAAGAATACCATGAAGAAGATCGTTTCTCTTGCGCTGGCTTCCGCCATGGTGCTGGGCCTGCTGGCAGCCTGCGGTGGCGATACCACCGAGACATCCACCCCGGCTCCTACGGAGAGTCAGGCGGTCGAGACTCCGACCGCCAACGATGGCCTGTTCAACCTGAACATCAACATCGCCTCTGAGCCCCAGACCATCGACCCCGCCCTGAACTCCGCTGTGGACGGCGCCATCATGATCGGCCACCTGTTCGAGGGCCTGTACCGCTGGGCCGACTCCGGCGAGCTGGTGGACGGCGTCCAGGACTGCAACCTGGCTGAGCTGGTCCCCGGCCAGGCCGATGGCGAGCCCGAGAAGGTGGTCAATGAGGACGGTACCGTCACCTACACCTTCAAGATCCGCTCCGACGCCAAGTGGTCCGACGGCAAGCCTGTGACTGCCGGCGACTTCGTGTACTCCTGGCAGCGTCTGGCTACCCCTGAGACCGCCGCCGACTACTGCTACATGATCGACATGGTCAAGGGCTACGCCGAGATCAACGGCGGCATCCCTGAGACCGACGCCGACGGCAAGGTGGTCCTGGACGAGGATGGCAACCCTGTCATCAAGGAGTATGCCGACCCCACCACCCTGGGTGTTGAGGCTCCCGACGACAGCACCTTCGTGGTCACCCTGACCTACGACTGCCCCTACTTCCTGGAAGTCTGTGCCTTCCCCGCCACCTTCCCTGTGCGGGAGGACGTCGTCTCCGCCGATCCCGACGGCTGGACCCACAATGTGGAGACCTACCTGTCCAACGGCGCTTACACCCTGACCCAGTGGGACCACAACAGCCAGATCGTCATGGCTAAGAACGAGAACTACTATGACTATGACAAGCTGGGCCCCGATACCCTGACCTTCAAGCTGATGGACGACAACAACGCCATGCTCACCGGCTTCAACTCCGGCGAGCTGGACTTCATCGAGGATATGCCCGTGGACGAGATCCCCTCCCTGCTCTCCAGCGGCGACCTGCGGATCGTGCCCTACATCGGCACCTACTACGTCTGCTACAACGTGGAGAAGGCTCCCTTTGATGATTGGCGCGTCCGTAAGGCCTTCACTCTGGCCATTGACGCCCAGTATATCGTGGAGAATGTGACCCAGACCGGTCAGGTGCCCGCCTCCGGCTTTGTGCCCTCCGGCGTGGCTGGCAAGGACGGCGACTTCCGTACCGAGGGCGGCGACTACTGGACTCCCGCCACCGACGATGAGCAGTACGCCAAGAACGTGGAGGAGGCCAAGCAGCTCCTGGCCGACGCCGGCTATCCCGACGGCAAGGGCTTCCCCACCGTCACCTACCTCTACAACACCAGCGACAACCACAAGAAGATCGGCGAGGCCCTGCAGCAGCAGTGGCAGACCGCTCTGGGCGTGGAGGTCAAGCTGGAGAACCAGGAGTGGGCTGCCTTCCTGGAGAACCGTAAGAACGGCGAGTATCAGATCGCCCGGAACGGCTGGATCGCTGACTATAACGATCCCATCTCCTTCCTGGATATGTGGCTCACCGGCGGCGGCAACAACGACGCCCAGTACAGCAATGCTGACTACGACGCCGCCATCAACGAGGCCAAGTCCTCCGCTGATCCCGCCGTCCGTATGGCCGCCATGCACCGGGCCGAGGATATCATCATGGGCCAGGATTGGGCTCTGGGCCCCATCTACTTCTACACCCAGAAGTACATGCTCAACAACGACGTGAAGGGTATGTACTACACTCCCCTGGGCTACTTCTTCTTTGACCGCTGCACGAAGTAATTTTCCCAAAGCATAAAGAAAAGGGGCCGCTTCCTACGGGAAGCGGCCCCTTTTTTCTGGCTGGAGGGAGAAAATGTGTTGCATTTTGCCGCGGTCAGATACCTGTAAACGGGACCTGCCCGCAAAAAGCGTTGGCTTTTTCCATTTTACTTTTTCCTTCCCGTGTGCTATAATAAATATACCAAAGGAGGGGTTACGATGGCAGAACTCTATATCACCATTGGTCGTCAGTTTGGCAGCGGAGGCCGGGAGATCGGCAAAAAGGTGGCCGAAGCCCTGGGTATCCCTTACTATGATAAGGAGCTTTTGGCGGTGGCCGCCAAGGAGAGCGGCCTGAGCCATGAGTTTCTCCAGAGCTATGATGAGAAGCCCACCAACAGCTTCCTCTACTCCCTTGTTATGGGCCAGCACCACCTGACCCCGGGGATGCCCGGGAACACGGTGGAGCAGATGGCGGCGAAAGCCCAGCGGGAGGCGGTGCTGTCGGTGGCGGAGAAGGGAAGCTGCGTCATCGTGGGCCGCTGCGCCGATTATATCCTCCGGGATAAGCCCGGCCTGGTGCGGGTCTTTGTCTCCGCCGACTGGGACGCCCGTGTTCAGCGGGTCTGCCGCCGGGACGGCGTCACGGAGAAGGAGGCGGTGGAGAAGATCCGGAAGATGGATAAGACCCGGGCCTCCTACTATAACTTCCACACGGATCGAAAGTGGGACAGCGCCGAGAACTATGATCTCTGCGTCAGCTCCTCCTTCCACGGCCCCGACCGGGCGGTGGAGGTCATCCTGGACTTCTGTAAGGCATAAATATTCGTATATATACAAGAAATGTGGGCCGTTCCAGGACGGCCCACATTTCTTGCATATGCGGAGGAACGGCAGAAATACCGCACATATGTAGGATATGGCGAAAAAGAGCCAAGGGTAAAACCGCGATTTTGTGGAAAAGCACAACAAAAGAGGGCTTGCATTTTATTCGCTGGATACGTATAATTATACACATCCAAAAGGAAAAGGAGTGTTCCCTATGAAACATCCGACCTCAAAAAAATTTCTGGCCCTGACCCTGGTTGGCGTCATGAGCCTTTCCCTTCTTACCGCCTGCGGCGGACGAAGCGTAGAGACCCCCGCCCCTGAGAACAGCGCGGCCCCCAGCCCGGCGGCGGAAAAGGATTACAGCGAGATGACCCTGGAGGAGCTGAAGCCTCTGCTCCAGACGGTGCAGGAGGGCAAGCTCACCGTAGCCACCAGTCCCGACTTCGCCCCCGCGGAATTTTACGCCATCGGGGATGACGGCACGCCCACCCTGGCCGGTCATGACGTGGCCCTGGCCCAGCACGTGGCCGACTACCTTGGCCTGGAGCTGGAGATGGTGGCGGTGGACTTTGACGGCGTCATCATGGAGCTCCAGACCAAGAGCGTGGACATGGGGGTAGCCAGCTTCGCCGCCACTCCGGAGCGGGCCAATTCCATGGATTTCACAGTGGAGTACGATGGGGACGCCCAGTCCTTCGTCTGTGTCCAGAGCAACAAGGACCTGTTTCCCGATATTACCGCCACCAACAAAGCGGAGTACAGCTTCGGCGCTCAGGTGGCCTCCATCCAGGTGGGGATCGCCCAGACCAACAGTCCCAACGCGGAGTTGATCCAGCTCAGCAAGGTCACCGACATTATCGCCGAGCTGCTGGCGGGCAAGCTGGACGGCGCCTATATCGCCACCGAGGTGGCTGAGGCGTACGCCAAGCAGTATCCCGAGCTCTATGTGGCCCTGGACGTGGACAGCGGCCTGGACAGCGGTACCTGCGCCGGTGTGGTGAAGGACAATCCGGCCCTGCTGGCGGCGGTGAATATGGCCATCACCGATGCGGTGGACAGCGGCAAGATGGACCAGTACCGGGAGGAGGCCAAGGCCCTGGCCGCGGGAGAGACCTATGAGGGTCTGCTGGACGGGGAAGGAAAGGTCCAGTAAGCCAGAAAATGCAGAATATGCATCCAAAGCTCCAGCCGGTGGGAATGGGGCACACATACTCAAAGCCGGATGCGACAATATATTTTGTGCAGTTTGCTCTGGAAAAACCTCTTGCATATTGAATGATATATGTGTATAATTATCCACACCGAAAAGGAAAGGGAGTACGTAGAAATGAAAAATTGGAAGAAGATCTCCGCTCTGGCCCTGGCGGCCGCCATGAGCCTGTCTCTGCTGACCGCCTGCGGCGGCCCTGCCGATCCCACCCCCGGTCCCGAGTCCAAGGCCCCCACAGCCGAAAGCGCCGCGCCGGAGGCCACCCCCGCCCCGAATTCCTATGGGGATATGACCATCGAGGAGCTGAAGCCCCTGCTCCAGACCGTTACCCAGGGCAAGCTCACCGTAGCCACCAGTCCCGACTTCGCCCCCTATGAGTTCTATGCCATCGATGACTCGGGTAACCCGACCCTGGCGGGCTTTGATGTGGCCTTGGCGGGCTATGTGGCCGACTATCTGGGCCTGGAGCTGGAGATGGTGCCCATCGACTTTGACGGCGTATTGATGGAGCTCCAGACCAAGAGCGTGGACCTGGGCATGGCTGGCCTCAGCCCCGACCCGGACCGGATGGGCATTATGGATTTCTCCGACATTTATTATCTGGGCGGACAGTCCTTTGTCTGCTTGGAGGGCAACAAGGACCAGTTCCCCGACCTTGCCGCCACCAACAACCCGGAGTATCAGATCGGCGCCCAGATCGGCTCTATCCAAGCCTCCTTGGCCAATGAGAACAGCCCCAACGCCGACATCATCCAGCTCAGCAAGGTCACCGACATCATCGCCGAGCTGCTGGCCGGCAAGATGGACGGCGCTTACATCGAGACTGTGGTGGCGGAAAGCTACGCCAAGAACTACCCGGAGCTTTACATCGCGCTGGAAGTTCCCTATGACGTGGCCGGCTCCTCCATCGGCGTACAGAAGGAGAACCCCGCCCTGCTGGCGGCGGTGAACCTGGCCATCAAGGCCGCTTTGGATGACGGCAGCATGGACAGCTTTGTGGCCACAGCCAACGAGCAGGCCAGCGGCAGCGTCTATGAGGGCCTGCTGGACGAGAGCGGCAACGTGCAGGGGTAAGCCCCGGACAATAAGCGGCTTTTCCGATTCCTCCCCGGCTCTCCCGGAGAGGAATCGGCCTGTTTGGACCGGAAATGAAAGGAGAACCCCTATGGAAAATTTCATTAAGATAGAAAACTTCTCCCTGATCTTACCCTATATGAAGATGTTTCAGGAGGGTCTGGCCATCACCATCCTCCTGGCCTTCTTCACCGTGGTCATCGGTTTTGTGCTGGCCCTGGTGCTGGCGATCCTCCGGATGAGCAACTTTCGGCCCTTCCTCATGCTCTCCCACGCCTTTCCCAAGGTCTTCGGCTTTTTTGAGTATGACAGGGAGGGAAACAAGCTGGACAGCGGCTTTCTCTACCACATGGGCCGGTTCAACCCCATCGGGTTTCTGGCTACCGCCTATGTGGAGATCATCCGCTCCACCCCCGTTATCGTTCAGCTTTGGATCATCTATTACGGGATTTTTGGCGCCCTGTTCACCCTGCCCCGGTTCAAGATCCTGGGCTTTATCGCCTTTGACCGCTTTGTCCCTGGTGCCATCACCCTGGGCCTGAACTCGGCGGCCTATCTGTGCGAGATCATCCGCTCCGGCCTCCAGTCGGTGGACGGGGGCCAGACCGAGGCCGCCAGAAGCCTGGGTCTCCGCCAGACCCAAAACCTGCGGTATATCATATTGCCCCAGGCCCTGAAAAACATTCTCCCTGCCATCGCCAACGAGTTCGTGGTCATCATCAAGGAGTCCGCCGTGGCTTACACCGTGGGCGTCCAGGACATCATGGCCGCCGTCAACGCAGTGAAGGGAGCCGCCTACATCATCATGGAGCCCCTGCTTGTGGCGGCGGGCATCTACTTCTGTCTGTGCTTCCCAGCCAGCAAGCTAATCGCCTATGTGGAGAGGAGGATGCGCCGTGGCGACGTCCGGTAAGATCATAGAGGTCAAGGACCTGAAAAAATACTACAACCGGGGAGCCATCAAGGCCCTGGACGGTGTCACTGTGGATATCAACAAGGGGGACGTGGTGGTGGTCATCGGCCCCTCCGGCTCGGGAAAGTCCACCTTCCTCCGGTCCCTGAACCTGCTGGAGGACCCCACCGCCGGCTCCATCCTCTTTGAGGGGGTGGATATCACCAAGAAGAAGTATACCAAGGTGGATCCCTCCACCGGCCGCGCCGTTACCGTCAAGGTGGACATCGACCAGCACCGCCAGAAGATGGGCATGGTGTTCCAGCACTTCAACCTCTTTCCCCACATGACCATCCTGGACAACATGACCCTGGCCCCCATCAAGGTCAAGGGCATGGACAAGGGGGAGGCGGAGGAGAAGGCCCTGGCCCTTCTGGACCGGGTGGGCCTGAAGGACCGGGCGGGAGCCTATCCCATCCAGCTCTCCGGCGGACAGAAGCAGCGGGTGGCCATCGTCCGGGCTCTGTGCATGGAGCCCGACGTGATGCTCTTTGACGAGCCCACCTCCGCCCTGGACCCCGAGATGGTGGGGGAGGTGCTGGAGGTCATGAAGGGCCTGGCCCACGAGGGCATGACCATGGTGGTGGTGACCCACGAGATGGGCTTTGCCCGGGAAGTGGGCAACCGGGTCCTCTTCATGGACGGCGGCAAGCTCCTGGAGGAGGGAGCCCCCGCCGACATCTTCGAGCGGCCCCAGCATCCCCGGCTGAAGGATTTCCTCAGCAAGGTCCTGTAAGGAAAGGACAAAAATTCCCTTGAAAGCGAGGTCGTTTTCCATGGATAAAAATAAGCAAGCCGCCGTTGACGCTATCGACGCCAAGGCCCCTCTGATCGCCGAAGTTTCCGACGCTATCTGGGAGTATGCCGAGCTCTCCCTCATGGAGTTCAAGTCGGCGGATAAATTTTGTGAGGTCCTCACCCAGGAGGGCTTCACCGTGGAGCGGGGGATCTGCAATATCCCCACCGCCTTCGCAGCCTCCTTTGGAAGCGGGAGGCCCCACATCGGTATCCTGGCCGAGTACGACGCCCTCTCTGGACTCTCTCAGAGGGCGGGAAAGACAGAGCATGACGAGCTGGTCCCCAATGGCTGCGGCCACGGCTGCGGCCACAGTATGCTGGGCGCCGGCTCCCTGGCGGCCATCATCGGCCTGAAGGCCTATCTGGAACAGACCCACACCCCCGGCACCGTGACCCTCTACGGCTGCCCCGGGGAGGAGGGGGGCGCCGCCAAGGCCTTTATGGCCCGGAACGGCCTGTGGAAGACCCTGGACGCCGCCATCACCTGGCATCCCTCCGACGCCAACGAGATCGAGACCGGCTCCTCCAACTCCTGCATCCAGACCCAGTACACCTTCCACGGTATCGCCTCCCACGCCGCCGGCGACCCGGAGAAGGGCCGCAGCGCCCTGGACGGGGTGGAGCTGATGAACGTCGGGGTCCAGTTCCTCCGGGAGCACATGTCCTCCAAGGCCCGGATCCACTATGCCATCACCGACGGCGGCGGGAGAAGCCCCAACGTGGTCCAGCCCAAGGCCAGCGTTCTCTATATGGTCCGCTCCAACCGGGTGGCCGAGGCTGTGGAGCTCCAGAAGCGGGTGGACGACATCGCCCAGGGGGCCGCCCTTATGACAGGCACTACCTTTGAAAAGAAGTTCATCGACGGTCTGGCCGACACGGTGCCCAACCACACGCTGGAGACCATCCTGTATGAGAATTTCCAGGCCCTGGGGGTCCCCTCCTACACTGACGAGGAGTACGCCTTCATGGACGCCCTCAGCAAGACCTACCCCGGCGGCGACACCGCCCTCCCCGGCACCGGGGCCAAGAACGACCCCGCCATCGCCGAGCAGGTGAAGGCCCTCCGGGCCCAAAGCGGCCACGGGATCAACGATTTCCTTCTGCCCCTCTACCAGGGGGAGGCCTTTGAACCCGGCTCCACCGACGTGGGGGACGTGAGCTGGCTCACCCCCACCGCCCAGGTCCACGTGGCGGTCTTTGCCAACGGGGCTCCCGGCCACAGCTGGCAGAACGTATCTGTGGGAGCCACCACCGTGGCCCACAAGGCGGTCCTCCACGCCGGCAAGGTCATGGCCCTGGGAGCCATCGACCTGCTGGAAAAGCCCGACCTGCTGGCGAAAGCCCGGCAGGAGTTTGAGAAGGCCACCGCCGAGGGCTACACCTGCCCCACCCCCGCCGACGCGGTGCCGGTGGTCCCCGATTAAAAGAGAAGCAGAAAGGCGTGGTACTCGGTACCACGCCTTTTTCCAAGGAGGAATACCGTAAAAACCACCAAAATAGGGCGGGAAATTTTGGATGAAATATGTAATTGACAACAAGGGGATTTAATTGTACACTAACTACCAGATGGAATGTTACCGCCATAGCGGGCATGACCGTCCGGTACAATGTAATAGGATCTGGAATGTTACTCTCCGAGGCATGACCAAGATGGCAGCCCTGCCGTCCTGCGCCTTTTTGGGGAGTTTTTTTGTCGTTAAGGACAGCTTTTCGAGCCAAAAAAGATCAAAAAAGAGAATAGAGAAGGAGGCGGGACCTGTGCAGGCGATTCGGAGACTGAACAACAATGTGGTGGTGGGCCTGGACAGCGTGGGCCGGGAAGTGGTCATCATGGGCAAGGGCGTGGGCTTCGGGACCCTGCCCCGGGAGGTGAAGCTCCATGAGGTGGAGCGCACCTTCTATGACATTGACAGCAGCGGCCAGAACGTGATGCGGGACCTGCCTGCCCAGGTGGTCATGTTCTCCGCCGGCATCATCGACATTGCCTCCAACGAACTGCCCTATCCCTTAAGCCCCAACGCGGTGCTCCTTCTGGCCGACCACATCTCCTTCGCCATTGAGCGCACCAAGAAGCAGCTTCACGTGGGGATGCCCCTGGCCTACGATGTGAAGCAGATGTACCCCATGGAGTACCGTCTGGGTGCCTACGCGGTGGAGCGGCTTCGCAAGGAGTTCCAGGTGGGCCTCCAAAGCGACGAGGCGGTGGGCATCGCCCTGAACCTGGTCAACGCCAGAGCCGTGACGGAGAAGAAGGAGGACCAGGACGAGGCGGCCAAGGTGGCCGACATGCTGGAGGATGTGACCGAACTGGTGGAGAGCTATTTTCACATCCTGGTGGACCGGGACTCCTTCAACTTCTCCCGCTACGCCACCCATCTTCAATATCTCTTTCAGCGGATCCACCGGCAGACCGCCATCGACAGCGAGAACCTTCGCCTCTACGGCAGCCTCCGGGAGGAATTTCCCCACATCTCCGACTGTGTGGAAAAAATTTCGACCCATATCAAGGAAAAATGGGGAGCCGAGCTCTCCGAGGAGGAAAAGCTCTATCTCATCCTCCATGTGAACCGTATCTGCGCCAAAGAAGGAATGTAACCTGTCGGACAGGGCATGACCTCCTTGGAGTTGATAAGCCCCCGCCCCGGCGGAAGCGCGCCCGCCGGAGCAAAAAAACAACTTCAAAAAGGAGAATCCAACTATGGCAGATCACAGCAAGCTGGCCGCCGACGTTCTGGCGGCGGTAGGCGGCAAGGAGAACGTCTCCTCCGCCACCCACTGCATCACCCGTCTCCGCTTTAACCTGAAGGACGCGGGCATCCCCAAGGAGGAGGAGATCAAAAAGATCCCCGGCGTACTGGGGGTAGTCCAGGCCGGCGGCCAGTACCAGATCGTCATCGGCCCCGAGGTCTCCCAGGTCTACCTGAAGGTCTCCGCCCTTCTGGACAACGGGGGCGACACCCCCGCCGGCGGCAACGAGGCCCCCAAGGGCAACCTGGCCGAGCGGATCATTGACACCATCAGCGGCATCTTTACCCCCGTCCTCCCCGCCCTCACCGCCTCCGGTATGCTGAAAGCGGTGCTGGCTATCCTGGTGGCCTTCAAGCTGGTGAACAACACCTCCAGCACCTATCAGGTCATCAACTTCATGGCCGACGCCACCTTCTACTTCCTGCCCATCCTCCTGGCCGGCTCCGCCGCCAAGAAGCTGGGCTGCAACGTGTACCTGGCCATGATGCTGGGCGGTATGCTGATCCACCCCAACTTCGTGAACCTGGTGGCCGGGGCCAAGGAGACCGGGGAGGCCATCCGTATCTTCGGCCTGCCCATCTATAACGCCACCTACGCCTCCTCTGTCATCCCCATCCTCCTGGGCGTGCTCCTCATGTCCAAGGTGGAGCCCTTTGCCAACAAGATCTCCCCCAAGCCCGTCCGCTTCTTCACCGCCCCCCTCATCACCATGTTCGTGGTGGGCATCGCCACCCTGTGCGTGCTGGGTCCTGTGGGCTATGTGATCTCCACCTGGCTGGGTAATTTCGTCAACGGTCTGGGCAAGGTGGCCCCCTGGCTGGCTCCCACCCTGCTGGGCCTGTTCCTGCCCTTCCTGGTCATGACGGGCACCCACCACGCCCTCACCTCCATCGGTATCAACAACCGTATGACCCTGGGCTTTGACACCATTATCTACCCCGGCCAGCTGGCCTCCAACGTGGCCCAGGGCGCCGCGGCCCTGGCCGTCTCCCTCAAGACCAAGGACAGCCAGCTCAAGCAGCTCTCCTCCGCCACCGGCATCACCGCCGTGTGCGGCATCACCGAGCCTGTCCTCTACGGCGTCACCATGAAGATCAAGACCAACATGATCGCCGCCATGGCCGGCGGCGGTGTGGGCGGCTTCTTCATGGGCATTATGAAGACTAAGAACTTCTCCGGCGGCTCCCCCGGACTGCTGACCCTGCCCAGCTACATCGGCCTGGAGGCTCCCATGTCCAACTTCTATTTTGCCTGCGCCGGCGCGGCCATCGCCTTTGTGGTCAGCTTTGCGGTATCCTTTGTGCTCTTCAAGGACGAGAAGAAGGGGTAAGAGACTATGCGTTTTCCCGAAAACTTTCTCTGGGGCGGCGCCACCGCCGCCAACCAGTGCGAGGGAGCCTATGACGAGGATGGGAAGGGTCTGTCCATCCAGGACGTCCTCCCCAAGGGCTTTAAGGTCATCACCGACGGCCCCACCCCCGACAACCTGAAGCTCCGGGGCATCGACCACTACCACCGCTACAAGGAGGACATCGCCCTCTTTGCCGAGATGGGCTTCAAGGTCTACCGCTTCTCCATCGCCTGGAGCCGGATCTTTCCCACCGGGGAGGAATCCGTCCCCAACGAGGCGGGCCTGGCTTTCTACGACAGGGTCATCAACGAGTGCCTGAAATACGGCATGGAGCCCCTGGTCACCATCTCCCACTACGAGACCCCCCTGGCCCTGGCCAAGAAGTACGACGGCTGGCGCAGCCGGAAGATGATCGACCTCTACCTGAAGTACTGCCAGGTGCTCTTCACCCGCTATAAGGGCAAGGTGAGGTATTGGCTCACCTTCAACGAGATCAACTCCATCCTCCACCAGCCCTTCATGAGCGGCGCCATCCTCACCCCCAAGGAGGAGCTGTCCAAGCAGGATCTCTACCAGGCCATCCACCACGAGCTGGTGGCCAGCGCCAAGGCGGTGAAGCTGGCCCACGACACCGACCCGAACTACAGGGTGGGAGCCATGGTTCTGGCCGTCACCATCTACCCCCTGACCTCCAATCCCGACGACCTGATCAAGGTCATGGAGCTCAACGACGACTACTACCTGTTCTCCGACATCCAGGCCCGGGGAGAGTACCCCTACTTCACCAAGCGTCTCTTCGCCGCGGACAACATCCACCTGGATATCACCGACCAGGACCGGGAGGATCTGAAGCATACGGTGGACTTCATCTCCTTCAGCTACTACTCCAGCAACTGCGCCTGCGCCGACCCCACCAAGGGGGAGCCCTCGGGGAGCAACATGACCCCCGGCCTGCGCCGGAACCCCTATTCCAAGGTCACCGAGTGGGACTGGCAGATCGATCCCCAGGGCCTGCGCTACACCCTGAACCGCCTCTACGCCCGGTATCAGAAGCCCCTGTTCATCGCCGAGAACGGCCTGGGGGCCAACGACACCCTGGTGGACGACGGCAGGGGGGGCAAGACCGTGGAGGACGACTACCGTATCCGGTATATGAACGACCATCTGGTCCAGGTGGGCAAGGCCATCGAGGACGGGGTGGAGGTCATGGGCTACACCGCCTGGGGCTGTATCGACCTGATCTCCTGCTCCACCGCCGAGATCAAAAAGCGGTACGGCATGATCTACGTGGATCTGAACACCGACGGCTCCGGCACCCTGGAGCGGTACCGGAAAAAGTCCTTCTACTGGTATAAGAACGTCATCGACACCAACGGGGAGGCCCTCACCCAGGACTGATCCCCCCAAAAAAGACAGCAGGGACGGCCCAAAGGCCCTCCCTGCTGTCTCCCTTTTCCACCCTTCTCCCACCACGCCGGGGGAGGGGGAGAAAAAAGCCGCCCCGCCGCCTTGCCAATTCCGCCGCCGGGTGGTATGATAGGCGGGCAAACTTGAAAGGGGGAACCCTCTGTGACCCATCTTCTGCTGGCGATGATCTACCTTTCCTTTATCAGTCTGGGCCTGCCCGACGCCCTTCTGGGCTCGGCCTGGCCCACCATGTACCCCCAGTTTGGGGTCCCTGTGTCCTACGCCGGGGCCATCTCCATGATCATCTCCCTGGGGACCATCTTCTCCAGCCTCCAAAGCGACCGGCTCACCCGCCGCTTCGGGGCGGGGAAGGTCACCGCCGTCAGCGTAGGGCTTACGGCGGCAGCCCTCTGGGGCTTTTCCATAAGTCATTCCTTCTGGCTTCTGTGCCTGTGGGCCATCCCCTACGGCCTGGGGGCGGGGAGCGTGGACGCCGCCCTCAACAATTACGTGGCCCTCCACTACGCCAGCCGCCACATGAGCTGGCTTCACTGCATGTGGGGGATCGGGGCCACGGCGGGGCCCTACATTATGGGCTGGGCCTTGACCGGGGATCTGGGGTGGAACATGGGCTACCGGGCGGTGGCCCTGCTCCAGATCGCCCTTACTGCACTGCTGGTGTTCTCCCTCCCTCTTTGGAGGGGGAAGGGAGAGCCCTCCGGGGAGGAGGGGAGGCCGGATCGGCCCCTCTCCCTGAGGGAGATCTTCGCCATCCCAGGGGTGCGGGCCATCATCGCCATGTTTTTCTGCTATTGCGCCCTGGAGTCCGGGGCGGGGTTGTGGGCGGGAAGCTACCTCTCCCTGGCCCGGGGGGTGGAGACCGGGACGGCGGCGGCCCAGGCGGGGCTGTTTTATCTGGGGATCACCGTGGGGAGAGTGGTCTGCGGCTTTATCACCTTCAAGCTGGGGGACCACCAGATGATCCGCCTGGGCCAGGGGCTCATCCTTTTGGGGGCGGTTGCCCTTCTCCTTCCGGCGGGGCCGGGGGTGGCGCTGGCAGGGCTTATTTTGGTGGGCCTGGGCTGCGCCCCCATCTACCCCAGCATCATCCACTCCATCCCGGACCTCTTTGGCACAGAACGCTCTCAGGCCATTATCGGAGTCCAGATGGCCAGCGCCTACACCGGGAGCCTTCTCATGCCGTCTCTCTTTGGGGTCCTGGCTGACCGTCTGGGGACGGGCCTGCTGCCCTTTTTCCTCTTGCTTCTGCTGGGGCTGATGGTCCTCGGCCACGAGCGGCTGCTGAAAAAGAGCGCCGGGGAAAAACGGGAGGGGACTGTTGCTAATTTGTAACCATTTGTAACTCTTTGTAACCTTTTGCGATTCCCATTTGCCCTCCTTCGCTATGTATGGTATGATAAGAGCAGAAATAGAAAGGGGGATCCTCCGTGAAAGGAAGCTGGTTTGCTTTGCTGCTGTGCGCCGCTCTGCTCCAAGTCCCCGCCCTGGCCGCCGGGGAGACGGATTTTTCCGACGTCCCCGCCGGAAGCTGGTTTGAGCAGGGGGTAAAAACCTGCGCCGAAAAGGGTGTGATGATCGGCACCGGGGAGGGGCTCTTCTCCCCTGACCAACAGCTCTCCAAGGCCCAGTGCCTCACCCTGGCCCTGCGGATCTATGACCTCCAACGGGGCGGGAGCGGGGAGCTGGAGAAGGCCCCGGAGGATTGGGGGAGCGTGATCTTTACCCTGGCCGACGGCATGGTGGTGGAGGGGAACATGGAGGAGACCTTCTTCATGCGCTCGGGCAGGAAGTACGAGTCCGCCCACCTGTGCTTTTACCTGACGCCGGAGCAGGGAGAGTGGGCCAAAACGGTGGACGCCCGGGCCGCCACTGTGGATTTTGGCGGTAGGAGTATCTCCGGCGTCGCCCAGAATAACGAAGGACACTCCATCTCCTTCTACCCGGACTGGGAGGATGAGGAGCTGTCCAAGGCGTACCACGCCTTCTGTGAGAAGGGATATCCCAAGGCGGGGGAGTGGTACCGGGACGCGGTATACACCGCCGAGGCCTGGGGGTTGGACGGGGAGGCCACCCCGGGCTTCTGGGAGCTGGGCCGGGGCCTGGGCTTTGACTGGGTGGGGCTGGAGGAGACCTGCCGGTATCAGTTCGCCAATGCCCTGGGCGAGGCGGCGGGGGAGCTGCCCCGGCTCTATGAGGTGAAGGAGCTGCCCGACAAGGAGCGGAACGACTACGACTACGGCTGGGGGAACGAGCAGCTCTTCCGGCTCTATGAGGCGGGGGTGCTCACCGGCACGGACGAGTATGGAACCTTTGACGACATGGGGACCCTGACCCGGGCCCAGGCCGCTGTCATGGTAGCCCGGGTGCTGGACGGGAGCCAGCGGGTGCAGACCCCGCCCAAGGGGCTGCCCTACCTCAGCTATACCCTCACGCCTGTGGATCTTCAGGGCTGGGAGGCTCCGGGAAGCGGCCGTGGTGAGGGGGCGGACTGGCTGCCGGTGGAGCGGTTTGAGAAGGCGGAGGACCGCTGGCGGCGGGGTATTTTCTGTGCCGATGGCACTATTTTTGAGACGGAGCTGGAGGGGGGATGGGTCTGGGGTTCCCCCGCCCCCTACGCCGCCGGGGACAGCCGCTACGCCACGGTGGAACGGCGGAGACCGGGCTCCGACCCGATGGAGGATGAGATGGAATACGGCCTCTTTGACGTGGAGACGGGGGCCATGGCGGTCTCCTACCGGAGCTATGAGGAGTATCTGGCGGCGGCCCGGCCCCTGTGGGACGGGGAGGAGACGGAGTTTGTCCTCTGGGATGAGGACACCAGCTTTGCCGCCTTCCGGGACAGGAACGGGAACACGGTGATGGCCAACCATTGGATGGAGAGGTATTATAACGCCGACCACATCCCCGTGACCCCTAAGTTCCAGGGGGTGAGTCCGGTGAACAAGACCGGGGAGGGGTTTGTCTGGACATGGGTGAACGGGGAGTGGGGCGTCTGCCGCATCCGGTTTGAATAAAAAAGGGCCCCCGTCCGGGAGGACGGGGGCCCTTTTTATGGAAGGCAGCTTATTTTACCGCCACGCACTCGATCTCCACCAGGCCCCCCAGGGGGAGGGACTTGACGGCAAAGCAGGAGCGGGCGGGGACCTCCCCCTGGAAATACTGGGCGTAGACGCCGTTGAAGGCGGCAAAGTCGGCAATATCGGCCAGGAAGCAGGTGGTTTTGGCCACATCGGCAAAGGTCATGCCGGCCTCGTGAAGGACGGCTCCCAGATTCTCCAGGGCTTGCTTGGCCTGGGCCTCCACGCCCCCCTCGGCCAGCTTGCCGGTGGCAGGCACCAGCCCCAGCTGGCCGGAGGTGTAGAGGGTGTTGCCGCACAGCTTGGCCTGGCAGTAAGGCCCTACGGCGGCGGGAGCGGAAGTGGTCGCGATGGTCTTGTTCATAAAAATTTCCTCCTTCTCATAGTTTAAGGGTTAAATAAAAGCGCATTTTTATTATACGCCATATTTGAAAAAAAGCAAGAAAATTAGGGGAGGGAAAAGAGACCGCGTGGTACCGGGTACCACGCGGTCCGCCTTTTTACTTCTTCTTGCTGGCCTCCCGCATCCGCATACCGTGGTCCAGGATACGCTTGCGAAGGCGAAGGTTCTCCGGGGTGCATTCCAGAAGCTCGTCGTCGGCCAGGAACTCCAGGTCCTGCTCCAGGCTCATCTGGCGGGGGGGCACCAGGCGCAGGGCCTCGTCAGAGCCGGAGGCCCGCATATTGGTCAGCTGCTTTTTCTTGCATACGTTCACCGAAATGTCCTCCTGCTTGGGGCACTCGCCCACGATCATACCCGCGTAGACGGGAGTGCCCGCCCCAATGAAGAGGGCCCCCCGCTCCTGGGCGTTGAACAGACCGTAGGTCACAGCCTCCCCGGTTTCGAAGGCCACCAGGGAGCCGGTGTTCCGGCGGGCGATCTCCCCCTTCATGGGGGCGTACTCCTCAAAGACGGAGGCCATGATGCCCTCCCCCTTGGTGGCGGTGAGGAACTCGTTACGGTAGCCAAACAGGCCCCGGGAGGGGACCAGGAACTGTACCTTCATGCGGTTGCCCACGGGGGTCATGTCCAGCATGTCCCCTTTCCGCTTGCCGATGGCCTCGATCACGCTGCCCACGCAGTCGGCGGGCACGTCCACCACCAGGCGCTCGATAGGCTCACATTTCTTGCCGTCGATCTCCTGAAAGAGGACCCGGGGGGGAGAGACCTGGAACTCGTAGCCCTCCCGGCGCATGGTCTCCATGAGGATGGAGAGGCTCATCTCTCCCCGGCCGGCCACATTGAAGGAGTCGGTGTTGTCGGTCTCGGTGACCCGGATGGACACGTCCTTCAGGGTCTCCCGCTGGAGCCGCTCCCGGAGCTGGCGGGAGGTGACGAACTTGCCCTCCTTACCGGCGAAGGGGGAGTCGTTCACCGAGAAGGTCATCTCCATGGTGGGGGCGGAGATCTTTACGAACTCCATGGGCTCCACGGCGGCGGGGGCACAGATGGTGTCGCCGATGGTGATGTCGCCGATGCCGCTCATGGCGATGATCTCTCCCGCGGCGGCCTCGGCGGCCGGGACCTTGGCGAGACCGTCGAAGGTGTAGAGGGCGGTGGCCTTGGCCTTCTTGGGGGCGGCGTCAGGGGTGTGGAAGTTGCACACCGCGATCTCGTCGTTCTGCTTGATGGCGCCCCGCTCAATGCGGCCCACGGCAATGCGGCCCACGAACTCATTGTAGTCAATGGAGCTCACCAGCATCTGGAAGGGGGCGTCCACGTCCGCCTCGGGAGCGGGGATATAGTCCATAATGGTGTCAAACAGGGGGGTCAAATCGGTGCCCGGCACATCGGGGGAGAAGGAGGCGGTGCCGTTTCGGCCGGAGCAGAAGAGCATGGGGGAGTCCAGCTGCTCGTCGGTGGCGTCCAGATCCAGGAGAAGCTCCAGTACCTCGTCCACCACCTCGTGGATGCGCTGGTCGGGGCGGTCGATCTTGTTCACCACCACGATGACCCGGTGGCCCAGCTCCAGGGCCCGGCTCAGCACGAAGCGGGTCTGGGGCATGGGACCCTCGGCGGCGTCCACCAGGAGGATGACCCCGTTGACCATCTTCAGGATCCGCTCCACCTCGCCGCCGAAGTCGGCGTGGCCCGGGGTGTCCACCACATTGATCTTGGCGTCCTTATAGTGGACGGCGGTGTTCTTGGCCAGGATGGTGATGCCCCGCTCCCGCTCCAGGTCCCCGGAGTCCATGACCCGGTCCACAGTGGCCTGGTTCTCCCGGTAGATGCCGCCCTGCTTGAGCATCTCGTCCACCAGGGTGGTTTTGCCATGGTCCACGTGGGCAATGATGGCTACGTTGCGAAGTTTATCGTTCTGCAAATTTACGCACCTCAAATCTTTTGCGGTTCAGAATAAAAGCTCATACGATTTGCTATTATACTCTACAAAATGGGGAAAATCAATGGGTTTTATACCAAAAAGAAGCACGGAGCGCATTTCCCTTTTGGAAAATACGCTCCGTGCCGGGGATTTGACGGTTACTTCAGCAGGCCATGGGCCTTCAGGGTCTCTACCAGGGACTCGGCTTTGCCGCCGTAGAGACGGTGGACCAGCACCTCCGCCAGGTCCCAGCCGTACTCCTCCTTGGTGAAGGCGGGGGCGTAGGTGGCTACGTCGGAGTCCTTGCTTACCAGGACGGAGCCCTTCTCCTGGAGGCGGGTCAGCAGGGAACGGACGGTGGTGCGCTCCCAGTCCCGGCGCTCCTTCAGCAGGATCTGGAGATCCTTGGCGGTCATGGATGTACCTGTGTCCCACAGGGCTTCCATGACGGAAAGCTCCGCTTCAGAGATGCGGCGGCTGGTGTAATCAGACATATAAGACCCCTCGATTCCAGATTTTTTGACATTTTACTAACCTTTAGGATAAACGATTTTGGGTAAAAAGTCAAGGAAAGATGAGAGATAAAAGAGAAAAGATAAAAGATATGGTGTCCGGCGAAGCCGGCCCCGCTCCCGCTGGTCGCAGAGTCCCCTTCGGCATCAGCTCCGCTGAACTATTTTTAATAGCGGCCTTTGGCCGCCACAGGTCAAACTCTTTTCTCTCTTATCTTTTCTCTATTTCCATGGGCAGTCCCATCAGCCTTCGCCGCAGCAGGTCCAGGGCGTGGCTGGCGGCCACGGTGCGGATCCGCTCCCGGGGGCCGGCGGCGTGGATCACCCGGACAAAGGTCTCCCCCTGGCCGGCGATGGCCGCATAGACAAGGCCCACGGGGTTGCCCCGGTCGTCGGGGTCGGGGCCGGCCACTCCGGTGATGGAGAGGGACAGGTCGGAGCCGGCCAGGGTCCGTACCCCCTCGGCCATAGCCCGGGCCACCGGGTCGGACACGGCGCCGTATTGGAAGAGAAGGTCGTTGGGGACCCCCAGGATGTCGTGCTTGACCTGGCTCCAGTAGCTGACTACGCCCCCCTTGAAAACGGCGGAGACCCCGGGCAGGTCGGTAAAGCGTTTGGACAAAAGCCCTCCCGTGCAGCTTTCCGCCACCGAGACGGTGAGGCCCTTCTCCTTCAAAAGGGTGAGACAGGCCCACTCCAGGGAGGGGATGTCCACCCCGTAGACCAGCTCCCCGAACCGCCGGATCAGGGCGGTTTCCGCGGGAGTCAGGAGGGCCCGGGCCTCCTCCTGGGTGGGGGCCTTGGCGGTGAGGCGCAGCTCCACCTCCCCCTCCTTGGCGTAGGGGGCCAGGGTGGGGTTTGTCATGGCGTTCATGTGCTCCCGGAGCTGGTCCTCCACGGCGGATTCCCCCATGCCGAAGATCCGCAGGGAGCGGCTGAGGATGACCCCGTCGGTCCAGTCCTGCAGATAGGGCACCGCCCGCTCCCGGAACATGGGGCCGCACTCGCTGGGGGGGCCGGGGAGCATGATGACCCGGACCCCGTCCACCTCGAAACCACAGCCGGGGGCGGTGCCCCAGTCGTTCTGGAAGGGGACGCAGCCCTCGGGCAGATAGGCCTGCTGGTAGTTGTTCTCGGTCATTTTGCCGCTTTCCGGGTGGAGTTTCTTGAAATAGGCCTCCATCCGCAGGGCGGCCTCCCGGTTGAAGACCAGCTTTTTCCCAAAGCACTCGGCCAGCACGTTTTTGGTCAGGTCGTCGCAGGTGGGGCCTAACCCTCCGGTGGTGATGATGAGGTCGGAGCGGGTCCTGGCCACCTCCACCGCAGCCCGGAGCCGCTGGGGATTGTCCCCCACCACCGAGTGGTGAAAAACGTTGATGCCCAGGGCGGACAGCTCCTTGGAGAGCATCTGGGCATCAGTGTTGGCGATGTTACCCAGGAGAAGCTCGGTGCCTACGGCGATGAGTTCGGCGGTGTGTGCCATACAAAGATCCTCCTTTAACGGCGGCGGCAGGACTTGTGGGAAAGGGTCTCGATCAGTAGGAGCAGCCCGGCTCCCGCGCAATAACACAGCAGGTCGGCCCAATCAAAGGTGTTCCCCAGCAGGATACGGAAGAAGGGGATGTGTCCCAGCCCCAGCCGGTCCACCAGATGAAAGGCCTGCCCCACCTCCACCAAAGCGGCGAAGATGGCGACCCCCGCCGGGAGCCAGGGGAGGCCTGTGGGAAACAGGGTCCGCAGAAAGGCGTAGACGACCCACACCACCAGTACATCCCCCAGGTAGGGGCGGACAAAGCGGTCATGGACAAAGAGGGCGATGACGACCTCCACCCCCAGCAGCAGGAGGAAGGCAAGGGCGTACCGTTTCCGAAGGCCGCTCATCCCGGCTCCCTCCCCTCCAGGGAAAAGGCGAGCTCGTCCAGGCCGGCGGGATAGGCGCCGTCGATCCAGATATACTCCAGCCCATGCGCCCGGCACAGCCTTAAGGCCTCCCCATTGTCCCGAAGCAAGGTCTCCATCGTGCAGCCGGAATCCTCCAGCCGGGTCTCCACGGCGTTTGCAAACCCTTTTATATCGGAAAAGCGGGCGCGGATGTAGGCCTCGCTCATGACCAGGCAGCGGTAGCGGATGTCCCGGAGGTAGCGCTCCCCAAAATCTCGCCTCCAGTCGAAGGGGATATAGCACCCCTCCACGATCAGGTTTTGCCCGTTTTCAATGGCGGTCTTGATCATTTCCCGCACGATAGGCCACAGGTAGGCGGTCAGCTCCCCGGTACCGCTCATGGGCGTCAGGCGGGTCTGCCCGCTGCGGATCAGTCCCATTTTCAGGTGGTCGATGGAGAGGTATGGATATCCATATCTCTCCAAAAGTCCTTGGGCCAAAAGGGTCTTCCCCGTATGGGAGGCTCCGGCGATCAGCAGGACCATCCTACTCGCCCCAGCCGATCCGGACCCGCTCGACGCCCTCCACGGCGGCGGTCACCAGAGCCTCTACGTCCAGCTTGGCCTCCGCCTCCTCGCATTGCTTGAGGGTGGGCTTCAGCTTGGGGTGCTTGGGGGTGAAGACGGTGCAGCAGTCCTCGTAGGGGAGGATGGAGGTCTCAAAGGTGCCTATTTTCCGGGAAATACGCACGATCTCCTCCTTGTCCATGCCCACCACAGGACGGAAGATGGGAAGGTCGGTGACGGCACCGGTGCAGTGCATGGCCTCCATGGTCTGGGAGGCCACCTGGCCCAGGCTCTCCCCGGTGATGAGGGCCTCGGCCCCCACACGCTTGGCCACCTGGGCGGAGATACGCATCATAAACCGGCGCATAAGGATGGTGAACATCTCTTCCGGGCAGGAGCGGCGCAGCTCCTCCTGAATGGCGGTGAAGGGGACCACATGGACCACCAGCCGCCCTGTCCAGGGGGTCAGCAGTTTGGCAAGGTCCAGGACCTTCTGCTTGGCCTCCTCGGAGGTGTAGGGGTAGGAGAAAAAGTGGACCATCTCCAGGGAGAGACCCCGCTTGGCCATCATCCAGGAGGCCACGGGGGAGTCGATGCCCCCGGAGAGAAGGCTCACCGCCCGTCCCCCCATGCCCACGGGGAGCCCTCCCGCCCCCGGCTCCACCGCCCCGTGGATGAAGGCCGCGTCGTCCCGGACCTCCACGTAGACGGTGAGGTCGGGGTGGTGCATGTCGGCGGTAAGGTGGGGGTAGGCCTCGTCCAGCTCCCCGCCCAGGTACTGGGCCAGCTGGATGGAGTTGAGGGGGAAGGTCTTGTCGGAACGTTTGCACTCCACCTTGAAGGTCTTGGCCTGGGCCAGCTGGGGGGCCAGGAACTCCCTGGCGGCGGAGAGCATGACATCCTTGTCCTTCTCGCAGGCCCGGCAGCGGCAGACCCCCACGGCCCCGAAGATCTTCTTCATGGCCTCGAAGGCGGCGTCCATGTCGCAGGAGTCCTCCATGGGCTCCACGTAGGTGATGGACTGCTTGGTGGTGACCTTGAACTTGCCCCCGCAGTGGTTCAGGCGGCGGCGGGCGTTGGACATGAGCTGCTCCTCAAAATTGTGGCGGTTCAGGCCTTTGAGGACCAGCTCGCCTAATTTCAGAAGGATGATGTCGTTCATGGGAAATGTTCCTTTCCGCGTAAAAGCATTCGTTTTGATATCATACCACAATTTCCCGGATTTCACAATGGGCTTGTGTATTGGGGCAAGGCCCTTGACAGGGGCGGGTTCCTTTGTTAAAATGGAGCCAACAGAATAAGTTCTTCGGGGCAGGGTGAGATTCCCTACCGGCGGTATAGTCCGCGAACCTTGTTTTGGCAAGGCCGACCCGGTGCGATTCCGGGACCGACAGTATAGTCTGGATGAGAGAAGAATTTGGACACGTCCATGGCCGGAGTGTTACTCCGGCCGGAAGGCAGATCCGAGCGTGGGTCCCCGAGGCTTTTTGCTTCGGGGATCTTTGATTTTCGAGGAACTTGTATCTGGGAGGGCTCCGCCCTCCGCATTTATCAAGTTTGGAGGAATCAAACATGAAGAAAAGCTGGTCCGTCCCAAAGCTGGTCTACACCGCCCTACTGGCGGCGCTGGCCGGAGTGCTCATGTCCCTGGAGTTTTCCGTGCCCATGATGCCCGTATTCTACAAGGTGGACTTCAGCGACGTCCCCGCCGTCATCGCCCTGTTCAGCATCGGGCCCGCCTCGGGCTTTGCGGTGGAGATCATCAAGGTCCTTATCAAGGTGGTCACGGTGGGCACCAACTCCAACTTTGTGGGGGAGTTCGCCAACCTGATCGGTATCGCCCTGTTTATCCTGCCGATGTGGCTCATTTCCAGAAAGACCGGGCTCTCCCCCAAGGGCACCGCCATCACCCTGACCCTCAGCGGACTGATCCGGCTGGGGTGGAGCTGCTTTTGCAACGCCTTTATCACCCTGCCCCTCTACGCCGCCTCCTACGGCCTGCCCCTGGATGAGGTGGTCCGGATGGTCTCGGCCGCCAACCCGGCCATCACCGACCTTACCGGCTTTGTCATCATGGCCACCATCCCCTTCAACCTTCTCAAATACGCCCTGAACTACGGCATTGCCCACGTGCTTTACCATCGGCTGGTCCCCAGCCTGCGCGGCTTCCGGAAGCTCCAGGCGGAACACTGAACAGAGGGAGGAGACCGAAATGATCCGAAATTACGCAGAGCTGACCCGGCTGGAGATGGAGCAGGTGGACAAGGAGAAAACCATCGTCATGATCCCCCTGGGGGCCACCGAACAGCACGGAGACCAGGCGCCCCTGGGCACGGATATGATGATCGGCGCCGCCATGCCCCGGTACATCAAGGAAGAGATGGAGAAGGCGGACCCCGATTTCCCCATGCTGGTCTTTCCCACCCTTCCGGTGGGGCTGAGCGTGGAGCACATGGATTTCTGCGGCTCGGTGACCCTGAAGCCGGACACCTACTACAAAATGCTATATGAGATCACCGAGAGCATTGCAAGCCACGGCTTCCGAAGGTTTGTCTTCCTCATCTGCCATGGGGGCAACCGGCCCATTGTGGACGCCCTGACCCGGCAATTGCGGCACGATCTGGGGATCCTGCCCTTCGTCCTGGCCTCGGGGGCCTTTTTCCACCCCGAGGTGCAGAAGACCGTCTCCCCGGGGAACACCTTTGACTTCCACGGCGGGGAGATGGAGACCTCCATGGTTATGGCCATCTGTCCCGATTCTGTAAAGCTGGACCATTCCCGGGCAGGATACAAAACGGCCTACGAGGGGAAAAAGGCGGTCCGTTTTTCCGGGGAGCACGCCCTGAACTGGATGGGGCGGGACTTCACCACCCGGGAGGGACAGCCCATCGGCATCGGCGGGGACCCCAGCGGCGCCAGCGCGGAGAAAGGGGAGACCATCCTCCGGGTCAGCGCCCGGGAGCTGATAGCGCCTCTGCTGGAGATCCGGGACTGGTAACGGCTTCCTGGCGCACAGCAGGATCCGGATACTACCAAAGGGCCGGCCTGGGGATCTCCCGGGCCGGCCCTCTTTCTCTCCCTCTCCCCACGCATTGACACATCCCCCCTCTTTGGGATATACTGGTAGGCATGATTTCTCGGAAACGGAGGCGCTCCTATGACCGCCAAGGATATGAAGAACAAAGGACATATCGCTATCTTTATGTCCTACTATAAGCCCCATATGGCCATTTTTCTGCTGGATATGGCCTGCGCGTTGGGGGTGTGCCTGGTGGATCTGAGTTTCCCCATGGCCTCCCGCTACGCCCTCAATGAGCTGCTGCCTCAGGGGCTGTTCTCCGCCTTCTTCACCCTTATGGCGGTTTTGGGGGCGGCCTACCTGTGCAAGGCGGTGTTTACCTTTATCGTCACCTACTGGGGCCACCTGTTGGGGGCCAGGATCGAGACCGACATCCGCCGGGACCTGTTTGAGCATATGCAGACCCTGTCCTTCTCCTTCTTTGACCACAACCGCACCGGACAGCTGATGAGCCGGGTCACCGGGGATCTCTTTGAGATCACCGAGCTTGCCCACCACGGCCCCGAGGATCTGTTCATCTCGGTGATCACCCTGACGGGGGCCTTCTGCGTGATGCTTACCATCCAGTGGCAGCTGGCCCTTATCGTGTTTTCGGTGGTGCCCATCTTCCTGTGCTTCACCATCCTCCAGCGGCGGCGGATGAGCCGCACCTCCCGGGCGGTGAAGGCCAAGCTGGCGGTGATCAACGGGGAGATAGAGTCCTCCATCTCCGGCATCCGCACCGCCCAGGCCTTTGCCAACGAGGCGGAGGAGAAACGGAAATTCAACGAGTCCAACCACCAGTTCCGGGACGCCAAGCGGGATCACTACAAGGCCATGGCCATCTACCACTCGGGGATGGAGCTGTGCATGGGCCTGCTCCCCGTGCTGGTCATCGCGGCGGGGGGAGTGTTCCTGATCCGGGGGGAGCTGGACTATGTGGATCTGGTGACCTTCTCCCTCTACGTCACCACCTTCATCACCCCCATCCGTAAGCTCTCCGCCTTTGTGGAGCAGTTCATGCAGGGGATGGCGGGGTTTGGCCGGTTTGTGGAGCTGATGCGCACCCAGCCCCAGATCCAGGACGCCCCCAACGCCCGGGACGCGGGGACTGTCCGGGGGGATATCCACATTGAGAACGTGAGTTTTACCTACGACCCGGAAAAGCCCCCGGTGCTGGAGGAGGTAAACCTCCATATCCCCGCCGGGGAGACGGTGGCGGTGGTGGGCCCCTCCGGGGGCGGCAAGTCCACCCTGTGCCAGCTTATCCCCCGGTTCTACGACGTGACGGAGGGGGCCATCCGGGTGGACGGGGCCGACGTGCGGGAGCTGAAGATGGACTCCCTGCGCCGGAATATCGGGGTGGTGCAGCAGGACGTGTTCCTCTTTGCCGGGACCATCTTTGACAACATCGCCTATGGAAGCCCCGGGTGTACCGAGGAGGAGGTCTACGCCGCCGCCCGCCGGGCCGAGCTCTACGACGACGTGATGGCTATGCCCGACGGCTTCCAGACCTACGTGGGGGAGCGGGGGGTCATGCTCTCCGGAGGGCAGAAGCAGCGGGTGTCCATCGCCCGGGTCTTTTTGAAGGATCCCCCGGTGCTCATTTTGGATGAGGCCACCTCCGCCCTGGACACGGTGACCGAGCAGCGGATCCAGGGGGCCTTTGACGAGCTGGCCAAGGGCCGCACCACCCTTATCATCGCCCACCGGCTGTCCACGGTGAAGAGCGCCAGCCGCATCGCCGTTATCGACGACAACCGGGTGGTGGAGCTGGGCACCTGGGAGGAGCTGGTGGAGAAGGGCGGGGAGTTTGCCAAGTTGTGCAGAGCGCAGGAGATCTCCTGATACGCTGTACCGTTTGGCTGGGGGTTGCCAGCAACCCTACAACTGCGTGATTGCGAAAGACCATTCTTTGTCGGGCCAAAGAATGGCCTCTCGCGCTCTCAACCGCTTCGCGGCACTAACTCCCGCTAAACTCACTACGCTCGTTAAACGGGAGTAAGCAAGAAAAGTCTTTTAAGGACATCGGCCATGTGTTCTAAAGTCGGCTCTTAGCATCTTTATGCTCTCTATTCCCACTTGCCCCGCGCCCGCGCATACGTGGGGGAGGCATTGTGAGCGTGTTCGCTGGAATCACGCCGCCTCCATCCTGCCCAGCTTGATGACTGGTACTTCTCAGGCGGGCGGGTCAGTGACCCGCCCCTACGGGACCATACCGTTTTGTGGAAGGTGGCGCCATACCTGGCGGCGCGCCGGGTCGTCGCACCCCACGAGGGCAGAGGGCAAGGTTTGGGCGGGTGGGGATACATGGCCCTGCGGATGGGAGATACCATACCTGGCGGCGGGGGCAAGCCCCCGCCCTACGGGGGTAGATACCATACCTGGTGGTGCGCCGAGGTCGTCGCGCCCCACACCATTTCACCCCATCCACAAAAAAGGGATGTGGCAACATGTATGACGGATCTTCTGTAGGGGCGGGTTCCAAACCCGCTCGCCCCATAGGAACCACCCGCCCAGGCGGCGGGAATTACAGCGAAGAAACGAAAGGTTACGATATTCTCAGCGGTAGCGGCGCAAGAGGGACGGCGGGTCGTTTTGAGGGAGCCGCCGGTCAATAACGGGCGTAACCATAGGGTTTTCATTCCAGGGATAACATTGCAGGATTAGGACTCTTTATGGTTGTACCGCACCTCGTAGTTTATTCCTCTGGTCTTACGCCCTTAAAGATTCGGAGTCCAGAACCGCTTCTAAAGCGGTTTTGGCCCCGGCTGGGAAAGCCAAGAAATAGACCCCCGGCCGGGTAGGCCGGGAAAAGATTCCCCCGGCGGGGCCCCAAAAAATTTTGGCCCAGTCGGACTGACAAGGAGTGATTTCGTGCTGTATTTTATTCTTTCAATATGTCTGATTGTAATTGATCAACTGGTGAAATGGTGGGTCCGGGGGGCCATCCCTTTGGGGACCTCCATCCCCTTTATTCCCTATCTGATGGACCTGACCTATACCCAGAACACCGGGGCGGCCTTCTCCAGCTTTTCGGGGATGACCTGGCTGCTGACATTGGTGTCCCTGGGGGCCTCGGTGGCGGTGGCGGCTCTGCTGTGGAAAAACTATTTCCCTGGGGCCTGGGGGAAGCTGTCCCTGGCCCTCATCCTGGCCGGGGCGGTGGGAAATCTCATTGACCGGGCCTTTCTGGGGTTTGTCACCGATATGTTTGAGACCACCTTTATGAACTTCGCCGTCTTCAACGTGGCCGATATCTGCGTGGTGGTGGGGGGCTTCCTGATGGCGGTCTATGTGCTCCTGCTCTGGGACAAGGATAAGGAGGCGGGGAATGACCCGGCTTGAATTGACCGCCGATCTGGCGGGGGAACGGGTGGACCAGTTTCTCTCCCGCGCGGTGGAGGGCCTGACTCGCTCCGGGGCCCAAAGGCTTTTGGAGGATGGGGCGGTGCTCTGCGGCGGGGAGCGGGTGAAGAAGAACCGGAAGACCGTCCCTGGGGAGGTCTATAGGGTGGACCTCCCCGACCCGGAGCCCATTGAGGCCCTCCCCCAGGATATCCCCCTGGATGTGGTCTACGAGGACGGCGACGTGATCGTGGTCAACAAGCCGGTGGGCATGGTGGTCCACCCGGCGGCGGGGCATCCGGACGGGACGTTGGTAAACGCATTGTTATATCACTGCGGAAATAGCCTGTCCGGAATCAACGGAAAGCTCCGTCCCGGCATCGTCCACCGGATCGACCGGGACACCTCGGGGCTTCTCATCGCGGCGAAAAACGACGCCGCCCACCTGGCCCTGGCCGCCCAGCTGGAGGACCACAGCCTCTACCGGGAATACCATGCCGTGGCGGTGGGGGGCTTTCGGGAGGACTTCGGCACCGTGGACGCCCCCATCGCCCGCCACCCGGTGGACCGGAAGCGGATGGCTGTTGACCGGGTGAATGGGAAGAACGCCGTGACCCACTGGGAGGTCCTGGAGCGGTACAGCGGCTATACCTACCTGAGGTGCCGGCTGGAGACCGGCCGCACCCACCAGATCCGGGTCCATCTGGCCTCCCTGGGGCATCCCCTGCTGGGGGATATGGTCTACGGGGCAAAAAAGCCCTATCCCGGTCTGGCGGGTCAGTGTCTCCACGCAAAAAAACTGAGCTTTGCCCACCCCCGCACCGGGGAGCGGGTGGAGGTGGAGTGCCCTTTGCCCGATTGGTTTGAGGGGGCGCTGAGGAAGCTGGGGAGATAGGAGATGGATCTCCCGCCCCATAAGGGTTTGCCCCCGCGGCTGTATGCCGTGGGGGCTTTTGCTTTTCCCCTCTCCTCTCCGGGCCTCGTGGGGGCGTTCCTTGGCTGGGCCATTTTGAAAATAACAGCGGTTGGCTCGGAGGCAGGTGGTTGACTGGCGGGGCGTGCGGGGGATATAATGAAGAAAAAACGGGAGGGACGCTTTGTGAGACAGAGATTTTTTGCGTTGGGTCTTGCCTTGGCTCTGTGCCTGGGGCTGGCCGCTCCGGGCCTTGCCGCCGGCGGCGATTTTGTGGTGGAGAATGGGGTTTTGGTGGAATACAAGGGGAGCGGTACCGTCATCGCCGTCCCTGAGGGGATCACCGAGATCGGACCGGAGGCCTTCTACCGGGTGGCCCATACCCTGGAGGAGGTCACCCTGCCCCAAAGCCTGACCAAAATTGGGGACAACGGGTTCTGGGGCTGTGTGAAGCTGAAAGCCATCATCTTTCCCGCCGGGGTCAGCGAGATCGGGGCCAACGCCTTCGCCTCCTGCCGGAGTCTGACCGAGCTCACCATCCCCGGCACGGTGAAGAGGGTGGGAAACAGCGCCTTTATGGACTGCACCGCCCTGGTCAGCCTCACCATTGAGCCCGGGGTGGAGGAGCTGGGCCCCTCCGCCTTTTGGGCCTGCACCGCCCTTACCGAGGCGGCCATCCCCGACACCGTCACAAAGCTGGGGCCAAACCTCCTTTCCGACTGTACCAGCCTGCGCCGGGTGGTGCTGCCGGACAACCCCCAGGTGGCCCAGGAGTGGGGGGACCGGGTCAGCGCCGCCCTTCTGGGCGGCTGCACCGGGCTGGAGGAGATCGTCAACTCCCCCTTTACCTATAACGACCGGCAGGTGGAGGCCAACCGGGCGGTCATGGACGGCTGGGTGAACCCCGGGGCCTATGTGGAGCCCCGGAGCCAGAGCGTTACGGACCGTTCCAACGCCATCTGCGCCGGTGTGGACAGCGACTACGACAAGGCCCGGGCCATCTTCCGCTGGGTGGCGGGGAACGTGGCCTATGACTATGAGCATTTCTACGGCCGGAAGGCCGCTGTCTCCAACACCGCCGAGGAGGTGCTGGAAAGCCGTCTGGCGGTCTGCGCCGGTTACACCCGGCTGACCCAGGCTCTCCTCCAGGCCCAGGGCATCCCGGCCCTCTATGTCAGCGGCGTCAGCACCAACGGCGTTGCCAACCCGAGGGGAAGCACCGGACACGCCTGGAACCTGGCCTTTGTGGAGGGACGGTGGGTGACCATAGACGCCACCTGGGGCCGGGCCAGCGCCGAGGACAAGGTCACCGGGGAGTTGAAGGACGGGGGCGGGATCATCGACGAGCAGTGGTTTGACCCCAAGGAGCTTTTCTTCTCCCAGTCCCACACCGCCCAGGTCAGCTTCTCCGCCCAGCCGGCGGACGTTCCCTCCGACTGGGCCAGGGAGAGCGTCTGGGCCGCCATCTGCGGCAAGCTGGTCCCCAATGACCTTCAGGGGAGCTACGCCGCCAACATTACCCGGGAGGAGTTCTGCCGCCTTATGGTGACATTGGTGGAGGAGCGGACGGGACGGGTCCTCCCCGCTCCAGCCGCCCCCTTCGCCGACACCGACAGCCCCGCTGTGGCGGCCGCCTACGCCGCCGGGATCGTCAAGGGCACCGCGGACAATACCTTTACCCCCGAAGGCTCCATCACCCGGCAGGAGGCCGCCGTCATGCTCTCCCGCACCGCCGGGGTCTTGGGTCTTACCGCCGGGGAGGGGGAACGCTTCACCGACGCCGCCGGGATCGCCCCCTGGGCTGTGGAGGGGGTGGCCTTTACCTCCGGACTTGTGGATTCCGCCGGGGCCCGGGTCATGGGGGGGACGGGAGGCGGAGGATTCTCTCCCCTGGCCTCTTACACCCGGGAGCAGGCCATCCTTACCGCGCTGCGGCTCTCCCGCTGTGGATAGCCTTGCCGGGCTGAGGTTGAACGGAGGGAAGCGGGATGATGGGATATTGGTTTTTAGGGGCCTGTGTGCTGGAATTTTTCCTTATGGGCTATGACAAGAGACAGGCCCGCCGGGGCGGACGGCGGGTGGCCGAGCTGACCCTTCTCTCCCTGGCCCTGCTGGGGGGCGCGGCGGGGGGCGTGATGGGGATGTATGCCTTTCGGCACAAGACCCGGCACTGGTATTTCAGGTGGGGCCTGCCCGCCATGCTGGCCCTGCACATAGGGCTTCTGTGGTTCCGGTGGGAGTATGGGATAGCGCCACTGTAAAGAAAAAGGGCCACGCTGTACCGAGTACAGCGTGGCCCTTTTTCCTTTTTTAGTTGTTTGTAGGGATGATCTGGCCGGGATGATCGGGGTCCTGGGTGAAAATGACGGTTGTCACATCCTGGTCAGCGGGGTCGACGACGGGGGCCGGGGACTCCTCGGGCTGGGGCTGGAGGTGATCTTCCGCAAGGGCCCGGGCCTTTTGGGGGTCGGCCTTAGCTTTGTCCAGGGGCAGGGAGAACATGGCGGCGTCCCCCTTGGGGGTGATGAGGCCGGAGGCTTGGTCAAAGTCGAACAGCTCGGCGCTGGGGGGGATGTGGGTGCCGGGGTAGACCGCCAGGTAAACGGTGTGGTCGGCGAAGGGCTCCACATTGTCGCATTCAAAGAGGTAGTAGAGGGTTCCGTCCTGGGCAAAGGTGTAGGTGCCGCCGCCCAAGGTCCAGGCGTTGAGCGCCCAGGGGGCATAGCCCTCCACCAGGGGGGAGACGGTGAGGTCGGGGACGTCCTCCTGGATGGGGGTCCCGTCGGTCCGCTGATAGGCCAGCACCGCATAGGTCTTGTCCCGGGTCACGCCGCCGGGGAGACTCTCCACCTGGCTCAGGCCCTCCCCGCTGACCAGCCCCATGAGGGTAACGGAGTAGTCGCCTACGGTTTTGGTATCGTTGACGGCGACGGCCTGATCGTTTTCAAAGGCGGCGGCCAGGGCGGTGTTTCCCGCCTGAAGGGCCACATCCCGGGGCTCCAGCAGAATGACGGCGGCGGCCGCGGTGAGGGTGAGGGCGGCTGCGGCCACGGCAGCCACAAGACCGATCTTGAATTTTCCTTTTTTCATGGTGTGTTTCTCCTTTTCTTCCTGGGCCAGAGCTGTCAGGCGCGCCAGGGTCCTGGCCTGGAAGTCGGGGGAGAAGGACACGGCGTCCACCTGGGCGCGGTATTCCTTCCGGTTCATACACTTTCCTCCTTCAGTAGGTTCCGCAGGCGCTCCCGCCCGCGGGCCAGCCGGGTCCCCACGGTGGGGGCGGGCAGCGCCAGCAGTTTGGCGATCTCCTTGATGGAATAGCCCTCGTAATAGTAGAGATGGATGACTGCGCTGTACGCCTCGGGCAGGGAGCGGACAGCGGAAAGGAGGGGGCCGTAGTCGGGAGCCTCCACGGCGGCGTTTACCAGCTCGTCCAGAGGGGCGTCGTCACGCCTTCTCCGGCGCAGGTCGCTGGCCCGGTTCAGGGTGGAGCGCAAAAGCCACGCCTTTTCATGCTCTCTGTCCCGGAAACAGGGAGCGTGGGTCAGCGCCCGAAGGAAAACGTCCTGAACTGCGTCCTCAGCGTCGGTGGGGGTGGATACCCGGGTGAGGGCCGCCCGGAGAAGCATGGGACTGTATGTCTCCACCAGGCGGCGAAGTTCAGGCTCGGTGAGGGCGGTCGGCACGGGGATCATCTCCTTTCACCCATAACACGTTTGAGCGGGCCGGGATTTTTCAGAAAAGCAAAAAATTTTCCATAGAGGGACAAAGACGTACAATTTTACATGAAACTGCATATAGTATGTGTGAGCAGGTTTATCCATTGGCTTCCACAAGGCATTGTGGCCGGGCAGCTTTCTCAGTGGAAAAGTCTGTGGAAAAGTATCGAAAAGGCCTTGACTTCTGAGAATCCACATGGTAAACTTGTGTCAGTGATTAGTGCTGGGAATGCTTGCGGAGCGCTCAGCCGAAGATGGGAACTTCCCCTGCGGAAGTTCCCATCTTCACTATATACCAAAAATAAAGCCGGTGGAAGAATGAGTGACAAACCTTTTTTGACATACGAGAGCTTGGTTGTCAAGCTGCGGGATGAAAAGAAACTGACCATTCCTGAAGGGACAGAAGCGCATGTCATCCAGCTTCTTAAAAAATGTGGATACTTTTTTCTTGTCTCAGGGTACAAAAATCTTTTTAAGGCCTCTGACGGTACATATCTCCCCGGCGTTACCATTGATGACCTTTTTGCGCTGTACCAATTTGACAACACACTGAGAAATATTTTTTTCAACTCCATTCAGATTATTGAAAAGGAAATTAAGTCCCTGCTGTCATATTCCTTTACCAAGGCATATGGCGATGATCAGCAGCAATACCTATCGGCCCTTCATTTTGATACCCATCCTGGGTGCAGCGATGAAGCCGCCAGACAGGCTGCCGTACGAAAGCTGATTTCTGTTTTGGTTTCTGTAGCTCTGCCCCCTTCCGGCCATGAATATATTGATCATCAATGGAAAAATCATCAGAATGTCCCTCTTTGGGTGACAGTAAAAGCGCTAACGTTGGGAAACATCTCAAAAATGTACAGTCTCTGCCATCCCTCTGTGCAGAGTGGTGTTGCCCGGGAATTCCCCGGAGTGTCTTCAAAAACGCTTGTTGGAATGTTAGATGTCCTGACGCTGCTTCGAAATGTTTGCGCGCATAACGAACGGGTTTATAATTTTTCTATTCCCAAGAGCCGCACCATTGAGAACATGCCCGTTCACGGAAAGCTGGGGATCGTCCAAAATGCTTCCGGCGCATATCGCCAGGGAAAAAATGACTTGTTTGCCGTTGTTGTGTGCTTTAAGTACCTGCTGGATGGGGAGGATTTTCGCCTTGCCCTCGGTCAGCTGGACCAGGCGCTCTCTGACCTGTTTGCGGCCACAAAAATGATCCCTCCCACCAAGATCTTAAGCGAGATGGGATTTCCAGCGAACTGGAAGAATATTGATACCGCAGAAAAATGATTTTTCGGACTTAACAGGGCGGACCTCGTGACGAGGTCCGCCCTGTTTTTTTAAGGCAAATTCCAAAGTGTTGATTTTTGCGATTTGATTCCAATTTGTTTTGCTCTATATCATAAAATCCTTCATCAATCCGCCGAACAGTATCAGGGTGGCTATGTAACCCAGCATACCGATAAAAACCCAACGCATCCCCTTTTGATTTACAAACCGCAGCAGCCGGAGGGTCAGTACATCGCCGGTTTTCTCCGCCTCAGCCTTGATCCAAGTTCCCGCTGTAATTCCATTGTAGTGCTTTCCACCGGATGGACCATAGAGAAACGGGATGTTGTGGATCCAGGGATAGGCCCGGATAATGAGCTTCTCCGCCTTTCGGCAAAGGAGCCCATTCCAGGTCATCATGACCCCAAAATTGACAAAAAGCGACCCAACCCCCACCACGTTCCAAAAGCACACCGCCGAGAGAAGGGCCAACAGCTTTTGGAGCTTGTCGCACTTATCCATCCTTTGTGCCATGTCCTCCATGGCCTCCCGCAGCTCGTCGTCAATGGGGGGCATATCGTCCTCGGGCTCCGGTACATTGCATTCAGGGTCCACGCCGCTCACCTCCCCACGGAACGGGTTTTTCAGTCCTTGGGCGCTAATTTATGCTTGGTGCCGTCGGGCCTGATGACGGTGGTGTGGTCCAGGTGGCCCTGGAGGCTCTGCTTTACCGCGTCCACGTACTCTCGGCGGAGGGCGGCCTGCTCGACCTTCTCCTCCTGGGTGAGCCCTTCCGGGGTGCGGGATTTTTGGGCCAGGGCGTTGATGCGGGCTACCTTTTCATCTGTTATCATGTTATAGATACCTCTCTACCTTGATCATGGTACGGCCTTTTTTGGACAGGCCGCTGACTTCCTTCAATACACATTTGCCCAGGCCGCGGCAGGTCATCACGTCCCCCTGGGCCACCGCCCGGTCGGCTTTGAGACAGGGGCGGTGATTCAGCTCCACCCGGCCTCCGGCGATGAGGTTGGCGGCCTTTCCCCGGGCGATGGAAAAGCCGGTGGACAGCACCGCGTCCAGCCGGAGGGAGCTGACCGTGTCCCGGACCTCCCTCACCTGCTTTTCCGGGGGGACGACGGCGGACAGGGGGATCTCCTCCACCCGAAGCTTGGCCCGTCCCGCCCCCGTCAGGTTTTGCAAAAGGTAGGGGGATAATTCCTGAAAGACCAAAATATCACAGCTTTCCTCCCCCACAAGGATATCTCCCACCTTCTCCCGGTCCAGACCCAGGCCCAGGATGGAGCCCAAAAAGTCCCGGTGGGTCAGCTTGTCCTCCGAGCGCCAGCGGCAGCGCAGGGCGGTGAAGGGAGGCTCCCAGCTGTCCTCCTCCTGCCAATCGGGGAGAAAGGCGCAGACCTTTCGCTCCGCGTCGGGGAATCCGCCGGACCACAGATGGCGGGGAGTTCCGGAGACGGCGATAAGACGGTTTGCCGCCTCCTGCTGGGCGGTGGAGAGAAAGGGGGTGCAGGCGGGGCTTCCCCGTTGGGCGTGGTCCATCTGGTCGGCGATCCGGGCCAAAAGCCGGCGTTCGTCGGAGGTTTGGGCCACTTTGGCGAGAAGTTCGGATTTGGTCACAAGGTTCACCACAATTTTATAGATTTTCCGGTTCTTTGCAACCTGATGCTATCATATCGGATGGATAATGTCAACATGGCCCCAATCTGCC
The DNA here is from genome assembly GCA_022799035.1 of Oscillospiraceae bacterium. Taxonomy (GTDB): domain Bacteria; phylum Bacillota; class Clostridia; order Oscillospirales; family Oscillospiraceae; genus Vermiculatibacterium. The sequence continues at coordinate 880 of JAAWNQ010000006.1, read as the reverse complement.
GAAGATAAAAAATATCCGCCGCCCCCCTTGCGCCGGTGCGGGGTGGGAGCGGCGGATATATGGATGGAGGATCACATGGTCTCCAGTTGGGTGCGGAGGAGGGAGGCGTGGGCTTGATTCTCCTCCGCCAGGTCGCGGTAGAGCTGGGACAGGCAGGGGTCGGCTGTGGATCGGGCCGCGTTCAGAAGACGGGCCGCCGCCCCCTGCTCCGCCTGGAACCGCTCCCGCAGGGCCAGGGCCAAGGTGCCGGTGGTGGGAGCGGGGGTGGGGGTGAAGGGATACTCCTGCCCGGAGATGAGAAAGTAGGAGGCGGAGAGGCGGCGGACCTGCCGGGCCTTCTCGTCGGCCAGGGCGGAGAGCAGTCCTCTCCGGTTCCGGCGGCCCCACCGCCGCTCTAAGGCACGATAGATCCGGGCGCAGTCCATGGTGAGACCCAGAAGTTCCCCAAGCTGGGGAAGATGGCCCGCGCTGGTGTCACCCAGGCAGATGGGCGCAGGGGCGGGGGCGGGCTCTTGGGCCAGGGGGACCAGGGCGGCGGAAGCGGGCTGTACTGGGGCCATGACGGGTTGAACGGGGGCCAGGGTGAAGGGGCAGTCGGCCCGGTCCTGGGGCATCACCCGTTGCCATACCCGCTGAAAGGCGGCGTGATCCAGCACGGCGGGGGGAGCTTCATTCATAGCGATTCCTCCTTGGGTTCTTTTCCCCCTATCCTATGCCAAACAGAAAAAAAGGGCTACTGAAGAAAAAAGAGTTGACAAACCTCTGGAATTTGGGTATAATAACCCTTGCCTTTTCGGACGATTAGCTCAGCTGGTATGAGCATCCGCTTGACGTGCGGGAGGTCACAGGTTCAAGTCCTGTATCGTCCACCAATTTGTTT
>JAAWNQ010000001.1 GCA_022799035.1 Oscillospiraceae bacterium | reverse complement strand
CTTTTGCAGAGCGGCTTTGCGGAGGGGTGTCAGCTTCGCTGCGGCGAAGCGTTTCTGGAAAAGCTGCCGGAATATTTGGGGGTTCGTTATGGCGGCTGTCTGGTAAAGGGCGGCAATTTCGGGATTCGGATCTTGGATGAGGAGAAGCAGGCACAGGCCACAATGCCCTATCAGGAGATGGGCAAATTGTTCGCGGAGGGAGACGGCTTTTTCCGAGAGGAAGCAAAAAAATTTACCGGCCCGGAATATTTTCCCCTTCCCGCGCGCTTGATCATGGGCTTGATCCACAAAACCCTTGCAAAAAAGATGCTTCAAAAGGCGGCGGCATCGTGGGGGTGTAGTGTGCCGCTTGATGAAAAGGTTTGGAATTTGAATTGTGTTACCAAAAACAACATGTGAAAGTTGGAGCAAAATATATAAAACCAATGCTGTGAAAGGGTTGGGTCTTCTTAGTTCTGCCGAAGATTTTTTCCAAAGAAGAATTTTCTTGACAAAAGAGGGGAAAAACCGTATACTCAACCTATCAGTTGAGAACAAAGGCGTTCCGACCCGGTGGGCGGAGCGCCTTCTTTTTCAAAACAGTCGTATTATTTAGAGGGAAAGGGGAGCCTGCGCTATGGCTTACACCAAAGAGGACATTATCCGCATGGTCAAGGAGGAGAATATCGAATTTATCCGGATGCAGTTTACGGATATCTTCGGTCAATTGAAGAATGTGGCTATCACTGCCTCCCAGGTGGAACGGGCGGTGAACAATGAGATCATGCTGGACGGCTCCTCCATCGAGGGCTTTGTGCGGATCAATGAGTCCGACCAGTACCTCTATCCCGATCTGGACTCCTTTACCATTTTCCCCTGGAGGCCCCAGCACGGAAAGGTGGCCCGGCTTATCTGCGATGTACATAACCCGGATGGAACTCCCTTTGTGGGCGACCCCCGCGGCGTGCTGAAGCGGGTGCTGGAGAAGGCCAAGCGGATGGGCTATGACGCTTTCAACGTAGGGCCTGAGGCGGAATTCTTTCTGTTTCAGACCGACGAGGATGGGAAGCCTACCACCAAGACCAACGATGAGGCGGGCTATTTTGATCTGGGGCCCCTGGATCACGGGGAGGGTACCCGACGGGAGATCTGTATTGCCCTGGAGCAGATGGGCTTTGAGATCGAGGCCAGTCACCACGAGGTGGCCCAGGGTCAGCATGAGATTGATTTCAAGTACGCTGACGCTCTTCGGACGGCGGACAACATCATGACATTCAAGCTGGCGGTCAAGACCCTGGCCCAGAAGAATGGCCTTCACGCTACCTTCATGCCAAAGCCCATCTTTGGCATCAACGGCTCCGGGATGCACACCAACATGTCCCTTTTTAAGGACGGAAAGAATGCCTTTGCCGATCCCACGGGGGAGATGGGGCTTTCCAAGGAGTGCTATTCCTTTATCGCGGGACTGCTGGCCCATGTGCAGGGCTTTGCGGCTATCACCAACCCCCTGGTGAATTCCTACAAGCGGCTGGTGCCCGGGTACGAGGCCCCCTGTTATCTGGCCTGGTCCGCGGCCAACCGCTCCGCCCTCATCCGGATCCCGGTGAGCCGGGGGATGGGGACCCGGGTGGAGCTTCGCTGTCCCGATCCCTGCTGTAATCCCTATCTGGCTCTGGCGGTTTGTCTGGCGGCCGGGTTGGACGGTATCGAGAAGGGAATGACTCCGCCCCCGGAGATCACTGAAAATATTTTCAAGATGGACGAGATGACCCGGAAGGCCCACGGTATCGCTAGTCTCCCCGGCTCTTTGGAGGAGGCCATTCGGGCCATGGAGGCTGATCGGCTGGTGATGGATACCTTGGGGGAGCACGTGGCGGAGAACTACATTGAAGGCAAGTGGAAAGAGTGGGACGAATACCGTACCAGGGTCTCCTCCTGGGAGCGGGAAAAGTATATTGTGATCTATTGATTTTTAACAACTCCTGCAAAGAGGGGAGTGATGGGACATGGACAAGGTCATCCTGGCCTTTGAGGGGGAAAAGATCGCCGCCCGGGTACGGGATATTCTGGAGGGCGCCGGCGTCGCCGAATGTCTCATCTGTCACTCTGGGGCGGAGGTAAAGCGGCTGGTGAACAAGCTCCATACCCCGGTAGTGGTTTGCGGCTACAAGCTTCGGGATGAGACGGCGGAGGCCCTGTGCGCGGATCTCCCCCTATCCTGTTCCGTCCTTGTACTGGCGGTACAGAACCTTCTGGATATGATCGACAGCGAGGATGTGTTCAAGCTGACGGCTCCAGTCTCCCGAAACGACCTGCTCGTTTCCGTTCAGATGCTCTCTCAGGTGGGGCACCGGATCCAGCGGTATCAGCGCCCCCGACACTCTGGGGAGGAAACGGCTCTGGTGGAACAGGCCAAGGCCCTCCTGATGGAGCGGAACGGGATGACAGAGGAGCAGGCCCACCGGTTTCTGCAAAAGAAAAGCATGGATTCCGGCGGGAAACTGCTCCAGACCGCCCGGATGGTACTGGACGGAAGTTGGCTGGACTGATATAATAGGGGGCGGTAGCCGGCACCTTCGGTTGCCGCCCTTTTGATTTGTGGAAATGGGAGGCTGTCACCATGCGTTTTACCAAGATGCAAGGGCTGGGAAACGACTACGTTTACCTGGACTGTACCAAGGATGCCCCTCAAAATCTGCCGGAGTTGGCGATCAAATTTTCAGACCGCCATTTCGGAATCGGAAGCGATGGACTGATCTGTATTTTTCCCTCAGAGATAGCGGATTTTCGAATGCGGATGTTCAACGCAGACGGTTCAGAAGGGGAAATGTGCGGCAACGGGATCCGCTGCGTGGGAAAGTTCATATATGATAAGGGACTTACAGATAAGACCTTCGTCACCATAGAAACTCTGGCTGGAATCAAAACACTGGAATTATCTGTGGAAAATGGGTGTGTGACTTCCGTCACCGTGGATATGGGAGTCCCCGTGCCTGAGGAGCCGCGGACGCTGGAGATCTTGGGAAGAACTTATCATTTACACCCGGTCTCCATGGGGAATCCCCACGCGGTTACCTTTTTGGATGGGATAGATCAACTGGATCTGCCCGCTGTCGGCCCTCATTTTGAGAATCATCCCAGCTTTCCCAACCGCACCAATACAGAGTTTGTGGAGGTACATTCCCCCCAACTGCTGAAAATGCGGGTATGGGAGCGGGGGAGTGGTGAGACCCTGGCCTGCGGCACAGGCGCCTGCGCCACTTTGGTGGCCGCGGTACTGGAGGGAAAGGCGGAGAGAAGCGCCACTGTCCGGCTCCTGGGAGGAGACCTGTTCATTCGCTGGGATGAGACCGATGGACACGTATATATGACCGGGCCTGCCGTTACTGTTTTTGAAGGCGACTGGGTGGAATAGGAGGAGTTTCTTTATGGCGCATATCAATCAAAATTTTCTGAAGCTGCCAGGTGGATATCTTTTCCCGGAAATTGGCCGTCGAGTTCGGGCATTTTCTGCGCAGGGACCTGCTATGCCCTTGATCCGACTGGGGATCGGGGATGTGACCCAGCCCCTGGTCCCCGCGGTCATTGAGGCTATGCACAGGGCCGTAGAGGAGATGGGGCATAAGGAGACTTTTCGGGGTTACTGCGAGGAGACATGCTGCGCCTATGACTTTCTCCGTTTTGCCATCCGGGATTCCTATAAAAGGAATGGAGTGGAGATCGCTGATGACGAGATCTTTGTCTCTGACGGAGCCAAAAGCGACTGCGGAAGCATAGGGGATATCTTCGGCCTGGACAATGTGGTGGCGGTCTGCGACCCGGTATACCCGGTCTATGTGGACACCAACGCCATGGCAGGCCGGGCGGGGGACTATGACGGGGAGAAATGGACCGACCTTGTTTATCTGCCATGTACCGCTGAGAACGGTTTTTTTCCTGCTCTGCCGGGGGAAAGGGTTCCGGATCTTATCTACATCTGTTCCCCCAACAACCCCACCGGGACCGCCGCCACCAAGGAGCAGCTCCAGGTCTGGGTGGATTATGCCAATGCCCACGGCAGTGTGATCCTGTACGATTCCGCCTATGAGGCGTTTATCTCCGAGCCGGGGATCCCTCACAGCATTTTTGAGGTAGAGGGTGCCAAGACCTGTGCCATTGAATTCCGGTCCTTCTCCAAAACGGCGGGCTTCACGGGGACCCGGTGTGCCTATACGGTGATCCCCAAAGAACTGGAGCGGGAAGGGGCCAGCCTGAACGCTCTTTGGAGCCGCCGTCAGGGCACCAAGTTCAACGGGGTATCCTATGTGGTCCAGCGAGCCGCAGAGGCTACATTTTCTCCGGAGGGACAGGAGCAGATCAAAGAGACCATCGGCTTCTACCTCAATAACGCCAAGGTTATCAAGGAGGGGCTCAAGGCCGCTGGGCTCACCGTCTACGGCGGCGTAAACGCCCCCTACATCTGGGCCAAAACGCCAGACGGGATCTCCTCCTGGGATTTCTTTGACCGTCTGCTCAAGCGGGCCTGTGTGGTCACTACCCCCGGTGCGGGCTTTGGCCCCAGTGGGGAGGGATATGTTCGCCTCACCGCCTTTGGGGATGCGGAGGCCACTGCGGAGGCGGTAGACCGCATTGGAAATATCCTGTAAAGTATTTTTGCTTTTGATTATCTGGAGGGGTTGCCGAATCTGTTCGGCAGCCCCTTTTTGTTACACTTTTCTTGTTGAATCCAGGAAAAAGGGCTCTTATAATGTCCTTGGTGATAACAATGAAAAGGATATTCTGCCTGTTTCTTCTGTGCGTTGCCCTGTCCGCCTGTGCCGCTCCAGCCGCGGAAACCTTCCGGCCTTCTGATTCGCCCGCTGTTGAGGCGGTCACTCCAAGCTCCGCGGTGACCCCCGAACCGGAAGCGAATTGGACGCCGCCCGTCTATCCGGAATACACCCCGCCGCCCATCCTGGAGGAACCCTCCTACATTCCCCGGGAGCTGGTGGATCTTGCGATCCAGGCCGTGGAGGAGAACGCCTTGGACGAGATGCTCGGCCCCGAGGAAACCGGCCAGAGGGTATCCAAGGAGGAGCTTTTGGACATTATAGATCAGGAGGGGAAGCCGGAGGATCCATGGTGGCATAATCTTCGCGTCCATGTGGATTCAGAATGGAACCTTTTTGGTGAATTGATTACACTGGAAGCGGATGGAGATAATGACGGCGTTTTGGATCTGGTCGCCATCACTCCCGGAGGGAGCGCAGGTAACATTGGCCTGATGTTTTTCCAAGGACAGGCGGAGGGCGGGTATCAAGGTACTTATGATGTGTATTGCTTTCTCAGACGCGGCAGCTACGGGTTTACTGTTTTTGAAGGAAAGCAGTATTTTTGGAGCTCCAATATCAACTATGCAACAAAAAATGTCAATGGCGTGAGCTTTTATGAGTTCCAAAACGGCGTTCCCGTGGAGGAGGTCGTAATTTTTCGTGAGGTCGAGGGCTTTGAGGAGAAACTGCGGCAGGGGGATGACTGCTACACAGATAAGCTGGCCCAGATGGCCACGGAGTTTCAGGAGGAAGACCTTTCCCAGTTTGCCGGTACGGCGGAACGACAGGTATTAGATGACCCAGTCCATTATTGTGGCGATCTGGATAACGACGGCGTGGAGGAATTCTATTACAAAAACACTTGGTATCCCTCCGTCTTTTGGGACGTGGTGCGGCTTGGATTCCGATACGAGGAGGGTCATACCGGGCGGGGGAGCTGCTGAATGTCATAGAGGAACATGGCTATGCCGTCCAAACCCTCTGGTGCGACAAGGATGAGCAAGGGAATATAGTTTACACCATATCCAGGGATGGAGGCGACGTTCTCTCCGCCGACGCATGGCGGTATCAGGGGGATGTATGGAACCACCTGGCCCGGGTACTCTATTCCCCGAACTTTGTGGTAAAGACCCAGGCCTATACCCAGGATCTGAACATCGACTATCTGGACACCAAGGCGTTTTTTTGAGCAGTAAGCAGGGGAGGAGGGAAGATATTGCTTAAGCTGGGACGAATTTTGAAGGGCTTTCTGGTTTTGATTTGTATAGGTCTTTTAGTACTTTTTCTTCTCCACTGGAGGGGTCTGCTCCTGCTTCCAAACCAAAAAGTCCCAAAGCCCTGGAGCGCTTGGGGCGTGGATGTATCCGCCTATCAGGGTGAGGTGGATTGGCAGGAGCTGGCCCAACAGGGAGTCCAGTTTGCCTTTATCAAGGCCACCGAGGGAAGCGGCTCGACAGACCGTTACTTCCTCCAAAACTGGGCGGGGGCTCAGGACGCCGGGGTATGGGCGGGAGCCTACCATTTTTTCAGTTATGATTCCCCCGGAGAGACCCAGGCAAAGAATTTTATTGACCAGGTTCCTCTGACTCCCGGGATGCTTCCGCCGGTGGTGGATATTGAATTTTACGGAGATAAACTGCAGGATCCCCCCTTGCGGGAGGAGACAGAGGCCATTTTGAAACCCCTTCTGGCCCGTTTGGAGGAGTATTACGGGCAGAAGCCCATTCTGTATGCCACCTGCCGATCCTATCGTCTCTATCTGGAGGATGGCTATGAGGAGTACCCGTTATGGATCACCCGGCCTCTTTTGGCTCCGATAGATAAAAATTGGACCTTTTGGCAGTATTCCCACTCTGCCCACCTGTCCGGCTATGAGGGGAGAGAGGAGCACATCGACCTGAATGTGTTTCGAGGTACTCTGGAGGAACTGGACCGCCTGAGACGGAAATAGAGAAATACCCCGGCCCCTTCTGTGGGCCGAGGTATTTCTGTTTGGAGAAAAAGTTACTGTTTGGGCTTGGGGCCGTCGAAGGCGGGGTTGGTGAGATAGATATTCTTCTGGTCCATCCGCTCCTTGGCCAGACGGATGGCCTCGCCAAACCGCTGGAAGTGAACGATCTCCCGCTCCCGCAGGAAGCGGATCACATCGCTGACGTCGGGGTCATCGGACAGACGGAGGATGTTATCATAGGTGACCCGGGCCTTCTGCTCGGCGGCCAGGTCCTCGGTGAGATCAGCGATCACGTCGCCGGTGGACTGCATGGTGGAGGCAGACCAGGGGTAGCCGGAGGCAAACTGAGGATAGACGCCGGTGGTGTGGTCCACGAAATAGGTGTCGAATCCGGCGGTACGGATCTGCTCCTCGGTCAGGTTCCGGGTCAACTGGTGAACGATGGTCCCCACCATCTCCAGGTGCCCCAGTTCCTCCGTACCGATATCGGTGAGGAGGGCCTTCAGCTCAGGGTAGGGCATGGCATACCGCTGGGACAGGTAGCGAAGGGAGGCGCCCAGTTCTCCGTCAGGACCGCCGTACTGGCTGATGATGACGGAGGCCAGCTTGGGGTTAGGAGTTTTGATCTTTACCGGGTACTGTAGTTTCTTCTCATAGACAAACATGGCTTACTGTTTCCCTCCTTCCATCAGATCCCAGGGCCAGGGATTCTTGATCCAGGTCGAAAAGGCCTTCTGTCCGGCTGTGGCGCTCTGGAACAAGGGACCGTAAAGGGATTCATATTTTTCCCGTCCGGCCTTCTCCAGGGCGGCATACTGCTGAAAGAGGGCAAAGGCCTCCTCGTCGGCCTGGTGAGTGTCCAGATAGAGTCCCAACTCCAAAAGGACAAATTCCAGAGCCTGGAGTTCTCCCAGCGGGCCGCCTGAGACATTGGCGGCGTCTTTTTTCATATGAAAGGGTAGATTCAAGCCAGGAAACAAAGTGCCGTTGTTGAGGGCGTCTGTCTGATTGTAACGCTTGGGAGAAGTCTGCTGAAAGGGAACAAAAGGCACCGCCAAGGGGGCGCACTCCGGAAGTGTGCCGCAGCCATCGGGACAGAGACCTGTCTCTGGCGGAGTAGGCTTAATGGGTTCTTTGTCAGGATACAATGCTTGTTCCTCCTTGCTGTATAATCCGGAGGGAAGAACTTCCTCCGGATCATCCTATGCGGGAGAGAGACCTTGAGGAAGGAGGACAGATGAGCAAAAAGGGGAATACCGACCTGCTTTTGACCATAAGTTTGGCAGGGAGGGGATGTACATGAAAAAAGCGGGCAGGAAAAAATTTTTGCTGTTGGGACTGGCCGGAAGTTTGCTCCTATCTATGGTAGGCCTTTGGCGGATCGAGAGGAGAGGGCGGTCCACACCTGTTTTTACCCAGGCTCGAATACCGGAATATCAGTTGATTTTGGACGCAGGGCATGGTGGGGAGGACGGTGGCGCCGTATCTCTGACCGGAATGGCAGAAAGCGCCATCAATCTTGCGGTAGTCCTGCGGCTGGATCAGCTTTTCGGGTTTTACGGTGTCGCTCCCATCCTGATACGGGACCGGGATATCTCCGTCTATGACCCCGGGTGCGAGACCCTGAGGCAAAAGAAGGTTTCTGACCTAAAAAACCGGGTATCCCTTATTGAGGGGACGGAGAATCCGGTGGTCATCAGTATCCATCAGAATACCTTCTCCAATCCGGCCTACCATGGGGCTCAGGTTTTTTTTCGTGCAGGGGAGGAGAGTGAGGCGTTGGCGGACCTGATGCAGAATACCCTGCGGGAGGGAATTGATCCCGGAAATAAGCGCACACCCACCAAGATCCCGGATTCTGTATATCTGATGAAGAACATTACCTGTCCCGCTGTACTGGTGGAGTGCGGTTTTCTCTCCAATCCGGCGGAGGAGGAGATGCTGAGAAGCGAGGGGTATCAGAAAAAGCTGGCACTGTGTATAGCCTCCGCCTGGCTTCGGCAGGAGGAAATCAAGGGTAGAAATCCATCAGGGCCTGTGGTATAATAATAAAAATACACAAAAGGAACAGGGGAGTACCATGGCAAAAGAAAAAACCGTCTTTTTCTGTACCGATTGCGGGAATGAACTCCTGCGTTGGCAGGGGCAATGCCCAGCCTGCGGAGCCTGGAATACGATTGTGGAAAAGCCTGCCGCCCCAAAGAGCAAGACCCCCAAGTCTTCCAGTGGCCGGCGGGGGGACTTGGGGGGGATGGGGATCAACCGCCCCAGGGCTCTTCGGGAGGTGGAGACCACCAACGAACTTCGCTTTGAGACCGGAATGAACGAGCTTGACCGGGTACTGGGCGGGGGAGCGGTGAAGGGCTCTCTGGTGTTGGTGGGCGGAGCGCCCGGCATCGGAAAATCCACTCTGATGTTACAGATTTGCGATAGTTTATGCCGTTTTGCCGATGTTTTATATGTATCCGGAGAGGAATCGGAACGGCAGATCAAACTCCGAGCGGAGCGGTTGAAGGTTCGGGGAGAGGGACTCTATCTGCTGGCGGAAACCAATCTGGAAAATGTGATCGAGGCTGTGGAGGAGCTGAAGCCCAACATTTTGATCGTGGACTCCATCCAGACTCTTTATAACGGAGATTTGACCACCTCGCCGGGAAGTGTAGGCCAGGTGAAGGACTGCACCTTGGCACTGATGAATATTGCCAAGGGGATGGGGATCACCGTATTCGTCATCGGCCATGTAAACAAGGAGGGCTCCATTGCTGGCCCAAAGGTACTGGAACATATGGTTGACTGTGTCCTTTACTTTGAGGGAGAACAGCAGACCACTTACCGCATTCTTCGGGCTGCGAAGAATCGGTTTGGCGCCACCAATGAGATCGGTGTATTTGAGATGGCGGATACCGGCCTTACTGAAGTACCCAACCCGTCAGAAATGCTGCTTGCGGGACGGCCCACCGACACACCGGGTACCTGCGTGACCTGTGCCATGGAAGGGATCCGGCCGGTACTGGCGGAGGTCCAGGCCCTGTTGACTCCCACCAGTTTTAACGTGCCCCGGCGAATGGTCTCCGGAGTGGACTATAATCGGATGATGCTTTTGCTGGCGGTGTTGGAGAAAAGGGGGGGACTGCTGGTGAACTCCTGCGACGCCTATATAAATGTGGTAGGTGGTCTGGAGCTGGACGAACCGGCGGTGGATCTGGCGGCTGTGATCGCATTGGCTTCCAGCTTTCGGGACAAGCCCGTTCCCGGTGATCTGGCCGCCGTGGGCGAGGTTGGCCTGACCGGAGAGCTCCGGACCGTAAACGCTTTGAATCAACGGCTATCAGAAGTTCATCGCTTGGGCTTCACCAAATGCCTGATCCCAGACCGCGGCGGCAAGATCGTGGCTCCGGAAGGGCTGCAGTTGATCCGAGTAAAAAATATCCGGGAGGCTCTGAGCGCGATCCTATGACCTGTTCACAAGGTTTTCTTGTAAACGAAGCCACACCGGAAAGGATAACGGATAAAGACAGAGAGGAGGCGCTGGAATAAACAGACAAGTAAACAAAATAAAGATTTTGTTTACTTAAGAGGGGGGGTACGCTTGTTTTGCAGGGCGGATCCTTTTGAATGCTGTCTGTAGGTTCCGGCGGGTGTGAATGGGCATAGATTATCGCACGGATGCACCACCGATTTTGCGGGATTTTCTTACATATCACGAGGCTATCCAGGGACACTCTAAAAAAACGGTGGACGAGTATTTTCTGGATCTTCGGAATTTCTTCCGTTATATCAAGATCGAAAAAAATAAGGTTCCGCGGACTGCGGAATTTGATTCCATAGATATCAATGACGTGGATCTGGAGCTTGTCCGCTCTGTGACCCTTACAGATGTATACTCCTACATGAATTATCTGAGCCGGGACCGGGCTCAGCGACCCAACAGCGATCAGACCGGGTATGGGCTGAAGGCCACCTCCCGCGCCCGCAAGGTGGCGGCCATCCGCTCCTTCTATAAATATCTGACCAACAAGGCCAAGCTGATCAGCGAGAATCCCATACAGGATCTGGACGCGCCCCGGACAAAAAAATCGCTGCCCAGATATCTGGATCTGGACAGCAGTATCCAGTTACTGGAAAGTGTGGATGGGCCGTTTCAGGAGCGGGACCGCTGTATTTTGACGCTGTTTCTCAACTGCGGAGTACGAATCTCAGAATTGATCGGCTTGAATGTAACAGATGCCAGAGGTGATCAGCTTCGGGTCTTGGGAAAAGGAAATAAAGAACGGATCTTATATCTGAATGAAGCCTGTATCCAGTCGATCCAGGAGTATATGGCAGTACGGCCTGGACAGCAGGCCATTGATAAAAACGCCCTTTTTCTCAGCCGGCGGCGGACCCGGATCTCCAAGGCCGCGGTAGAAAAGCTGGTTAAGAAGTATCTGACAAAGGCTGGGCTGGACAGCAGTCAATACTCCCCTCACAAGCTGCGACATACTGCCGCTACACTGATGCTACAGAATGGCGTGGATGTTCGGACCTTACAGGAACTTTTGGGCCATGAAAACCTGAATACGACCCAGATCTATACCCATGTTGACAATGAAAACCTGCGTTTAGCCGCCATGGCAAATCCATTGGGAAAACGGCCTGCCGGCTCAAAAACTCCGGCGTCTCCCCCTGAGGAGATGGAGTGAGTTCTCCTACTCAGGCTTATAGGCTCCTAAAATGTGCAGATAGCGGATACTTTGATAAAAATAGGTGCTTAAAGGTCGGAAATCCGCATCATAGGAATGGGCTGCCAGCAGTGTGTTTTCAGGTCTGGCGGGAGTGCCGATCTTTACTATGATGGGAGTATGGGAAAAAGTCTCCCCTTTGAAGTTGAATTGGATAAAATCCCCTGGCTGAAGTTCCCCCAAGGTTACTTCTTCGGCAAAAGGACCAGGAGAGATATCAGGCCGGACTAAAAAATTACGAAAATACTCTACACCGGTCCAGGCAGGAGCCTTGTTGTTTGGATCAATATAGTACCAGCCAAAGGTGGGGGTAAAATTCATAATTCCCGTTCCAGCATATAGACATTGGGAGGCAAAATTGGTGCAGTCGCCGCCGATTTCTTCATAGTCATAATATTTCGGATTTCGGCCAAAGGCCCAGCGGTGGGCGTAAGCTACCGCGGCGGCCCTATTGTATGGGATCACAGGAAGCATAGAGCGCCTCCCTCCTTTCCCGCTATCCTATGCGATAACGCAGAAAAAAGAACCGCCGACAGGTTAGGCCTGTCGGCGGTTTTTATGGGAACTGATTCTTACAGACGTTGATTTTCAAGGCCCTTCATGGCAGAGCTTGACGCCGCGGCGCTGACAGAACCGGAAGAGATCAGGCGGTCCAACAGGGTGCATCCCCCCTCCTCTGCTGTATGAGCAGAAAGAGCGGTATAGGAGAGATAGGCCACCTGAGCCCGGAGGAATGGTTGGTCGGTCAGTTGGCGCTCCTCCCCTTCTGTCAGGACGCCCAAGACTCGGGCATCAGCAATGGCAGTCTCCCACTGGAAGCCGCTTCCGTCCGCATAGCCCAAGGCCCGCAAGAGGAATGTGATATAATCCCTGGCGGCCAGAGGATCATCAGAGCCGAACACGACCCTCCATTGCTCGTCGATCTCCTGACCTTTGGTATACCCTTTGTCATAGGCGTAAGCCACATAAGGCAAAGCCCAATCCGGAACATCCGCGTAAGTGATCCCGCTGCCGGGATAGCTCAGCGCCGCCTGCTCCTCCCCGATGAGGCGGAGGAACATGACCAGTCCCTGGATCCTGGTAGGAGTGCTTTCCAGGTCATAACCGGAGCCATAGGGCACGTCACTGCCCCGGAACAGGCCCATAGCCTTAAGGGCATCCGCCAAGGCATTATAATCGATCTCCTGGCTGGGGATCAGTTCATGCGTTCCGCTCAAACGAACCACAGCGGTATCAGAAACTACAGAAAAAGCGATCTTGGATTTCTCCGCAGCCAAATAACGATGGTTTTTGGTGATCGATGTCCCGTTTTCAATCAGAACCTCTTTCCCGTCGGTCATATCTACGACAGTCCCCTGGGAATCAGAGGACAGAGAGGTATCCCCTGCCAGGAGGGTAAGGGTGGAACCGCTCTCCAGACGAAGGATATCTCCTCGCTTGACCCGCAGCTCCGTCCCCTGAGGACCGGTGTTCTGGATATCGTTCTCCAGTTTTCCAAGCCCCTCATTCACCCGCTCCTCCGCATCAGAGACCGCCCCCGGGATAAAGGTCTCCCGAAGCCAGTTCAGAGCGATAAGGGGATTGGCGGCAGAGCCGGCCTCCGAGGCTCCGACGGTCACGATCCCTGACAACAAGACCCCGATGAGGAACAAAGCAATGGGTTCCTTGTGTTTCATGGCGCCTCCGAAATAAGATAACTAAGAGTCAGCAGACTGTCCGAAAAGTGTACATTTTCTACTATGGCATCAGGGTTTTCCAACTGCAGCTCAAGGTTGGTAAAATTCCAGATCCCCTTCGTTCCATTCTGCAGTAACCGGTCCGCCATCTCGCTGGCTACTGACTGGGGAACGGTCAGGACGCCGATACTGGTGGGGTTTTCCTGGAGGTAACGCTCCAGCTCATCGGCGGAATAGACCTGGACTCCGGAGATCTCACGGCCAATCAGTTCCGGATCCACATCAAAAGCGGCGGTCAAACCAACGCCATAGCGGTCAAAATGGAAATTCTCAATCAAAGCCCGCCCCAGGTTTCCTACTCCCAGGATAACGGCAGTGTGCTTCCGGGTCATACCCAGGATCTCTGCCACCTCTTTACGCAGGCTCTCCACATTGTATCCATACCCCTGCTGTCCGAACTCTCCGAAGCAGGACAGATCCTGCCGAATCTGGGATGCGGTCAGGTTCATTGATTCGCCTAATGCGCTGGAGGAAATACGCAATACTCCGGCTTTTGTCAAGTCGGTCAGATGGCGATAATAGCGAGGAAGGCGGCGGATAACGGCATTCGATACTTTTTGCTTTTTCATTTGTATCACCCGTTCTAAGTTTTTACCTAAATAGTTTACTCCATCTTGGAGGAATTGTCAACTTTTCCGATGGCCCTGCGGGTCATTTTTCATCCTCCAGCATGGCAAGAAAATCAGGTTCATCCAAGATCGGAATACCCAGCTCCTGGGCCTTGCGGAGTTTAGAGCCCGCCGCCTCCCCCGCTACAACATAGGATGTTTTCTTGGAGACAGAGCCTGAAACCTTGCCTCCCAAAGCCTGGATCCTATCGCCAGCCTCCTTGCGGGTAAAGCCGGTCAGTTCTCCGGTGAGAACGAAAGTAAGTCCGGCCAGCCGGTCCCCCACAGGTGCGGCATGGCTTTCCATGTTTACCCCCGCCGCTTTCAGAGTCTCCAGCAAATGCTGGGATTGGGGAGCGGAAAACCAAGCGGTCAGGCTTTGGGCTGTGATAGAGCCAATGTCAGGAACCGCGGTAAGCTCCTCCTCCCCCGCCGCTGTCAGAGCATCCATGGAGCCAAACTGTCGGGCCAGGACCTGGGCAGCCTTCTGCCCCACCTGGCGGATACCGAAGGCATTAAGAAGTTTAGAGAGGTCGTTCTTTTTTGAATTTTCAATGGCTTCAATCAAATTTTTGGCGGATTTCTTTCCCATCCGATCCAATCTGGCTACATCCTCCTCCTGGAGACTGTATAGGTCCCCCGGCGTCTTCAGCAAACCGGCGTTAACCAGATTTTCTACATTGGCGGGACCAAGGCCCTCTATATCCATAGCATCCCGGGAGGCAAAGTGGACCAGATTCCGCATAAGCTGGGCGGGACACTCTGCACCGGTACAGCGGATAGCCACGCCATCCTCATCCCGAACAACGGCAGCGCCGCAGACAGGACAGTGGTCCGGAAGACGGTAGGGTTTGGTTTCCTGAGGCCGCTTCTCCTTCAAGACAGAGACGATCTCCGGTATGATCTCCCCTGCTTTTTGCACCAGCACCGTGTCCCCAATACGGACATCCTTCTCGGTAATAAAATCTTGATTATGAAGAGTTGCGTTTGTGACGGTAGTTCCTGCCAGTCGGACCGGTTCTACCACAGCTTTGGGGGTCAAAACACCGGTGCGGCCCACCTGGACCACAATGTCCACTATCCTGGAAGGTTTTTGCTCCGGGGGATATTTATAGGCCGCGGCCCACCGGGGAAATTTGGCGGTGCTTCCGAGGGTTTCCCGGTCCGCCAGAGAATTGACCTTGATCACAGCTCCGTCAATGTCAAAATCATAGTTTTCCCGACCGTCTCCAATGGCTTCCACCCGCCGGGAGCAATCCTCTATTGACCTGCAGGAGGATCTGGGAATTACCCGGAAGTGCTGGCTTTCCAGGTAGTCCAGGGTTTCTGTGTGTTCCTTGAAGGTGATTCCCTCCGCATATTGGATATTAAAAACCAGAATATCCAGCTTCCGGGCAGCGGCGATCTTTGGATCCAACTGACGTAGAGAACCGGCGGCGGCATTCCGAGGGTTTGCGAAAAGGGGTTGACCCGCCAATTCCCGTTCCTCATTCAGTTTGTGGAAGACCGATTTTGGCATAAAGACCTCACCCCGAACGATAAGACGGGGAAGGCTGTCGGGAAGGCGGAGGGGAATGGATCGGATGGTTTTCAGGTTTTGGGTCACATCTTCCCCCACCCGTCCGTCCCCTCTGGTGGCACCCCGGACAAAAACACCATTCTCATACTCCAGAGCGACGGAAAGGCCGTCCACCTTGGGTTCCACATCGTAGGAGACCCCCTCTACGCTCTCCTCCACTCGCTGACCGAATTCAAGGAGCTCCTCCAGAGAAAACACATCCTGGAGACTTTCCAGAGGGACCTGGTGGACCACCTCGGCGAAACCCTCGGCCACCTTGCCTCCGACCCTCTGGGTGGGAGAGTCGGGAGTGATAAGTTCAGGGTGGGCGGCCTCCAACTCCTCCAGACGGCGGAGATTGTGGTCAAAGTCATAGTCGGACATAGTGGGGGCATCCAACACATAATATTCGTAATTGGCTCTCTCCAACTCTTGGCGAAGCTGTTCGATCTCCTGGCGTATATCCATCTCAGACACTTCCTTTCCGGGGGATAGCACAACGGCCTACGAAACCGGGACTGATCCGGCAAAGCAGTAGAAACAGCCAGTGTCCTATAAGTCCGCCCAGAGTATTGAGGATAAGATCGTCCACATCCGTTCCACGGCAGACGAAAAGCTGGGCAAGTTCAATAAAAAGGGAAAGACCAAAGGCACATAGGGTTCCTTTCCACCAAAGGGGCCTGTCCAAAAGAAGTCCGGCAAAAAAACCCACCGGAATAAACATGATGATATTTCCCAGGAAATTTACCCAAAGGGCGGTCCACATCTCGTTTTTATAGTAGAATCGAAACAGGCGGATCCCCTCTCGGAAAGGGATGAGATTGACAGTACCCTGGAAAGGACCGTTATAACTCCATCCAGTCGGTGGGGTCAGGGTAAGAAAAAGAAGTCCAGCAAGAAACATGAGAAAGAGTAAAATGGCTCCCTCACGGTATACCCCTGCCCTTGAGCTGTTTCTCCGTCTACGAACAGAATAAGTCAGTCCCCAGACCAAAACCCCTATTAAAGAGGCCACCGCCATTCTGAAAAGATAATGCTTGATACTCAGCAAGGGGCCTCACCTCTTTTTCATTTGTTTAGACCGACGTAAGTCTGGGGAACTTGGCCCACAATGATGGTCTCCGCTACACAAACGGGAAGGGAAACCGGGACCTCTACCATACCGCCAGGCAACAGGAGATCGGCAGTGATGGTCACATCCAGCATAATGCGGTGCAAAGTCTGATTAATGCCGGCGCTGAGAAAGTCGTTTCGGAAAACTCCCTCCGGGGACGCTACGGAGATCACCTTCACCGGAAGTTTTGGTCCCAGGGCGGAAAGGAGATCGATCCCTGTCAAGGCCCCAAGAGGAACGGATAAGGAATGACTGTCAAGCTCTTCTACTTGGGTGATAATATCCGATAAAACAGTAGCCCGAAGAGAATTTAGGCCGACAGTATCAGTACTTAGCATGGTGATCTCTCCACCGGCTCCCGTTTGAAGGGTCACCATGTCACCGTAAGAAAGGTTTTCTTCCCCCAGGGCATCTGATATAGACGCATTGGCGGCCTGAGTAAGGTAATTGCGGATCCGGGATTCGGTCAGCGCCACCAGTTGAGGCCGCAGGGAGTTGTCAAACCAATGGATCAGGAGGAGGGCCAGAAGCAATCCCAGGATTAGAGAAAAGGCCAACTGCCTTCGGTCTCCCCTCCCCGGGGTTCGCCCAAATCGAAGCCACAACCGTTTTGACACGTTATCAGTCCCCCCTTCCGTCGCTCATAGTCTATGCGACGGAGAGGACGTCCTACGACTGGAGGGCTTCTACGGCCAGAAGGATACCCAATTTTCCTGATTCATATGTGAGGCCGCCCTGGAGATAAGCGGTATAGGGCTCCCGCATGGGAGCGTCACAGGAAAGCTCAATGGAGGCCCCCTGAATAAAGGCTCCGGCCGCCATAATGACAGGGGTATCATATCCCGGCATATCCCATGGCTCAGGGGTAACATAGGAGTCCACCGGCGCCCCTTGCTGGATCCCCCGACAAAACTTTTTCAAGGGCTCAGGAGAACCG
Source organism: Oscillospiraceae bacterium (assembly GCA_022799035.1). Classification (GTDB taxonomy): domain Bacteria; phylum Bacillota; class Clostridia; order Oscillospirales; family Oscillospiraceae; genus Vermiculatibacterium. The sequence continues at coordinate 162,143 of JAAWNQ010000001.1, read as the reverse complement.
AAGTGGATCATTTGGATGATATCGTGGCGAGACTGGGTGGAGAGAGGGTCTGTCTGATACCCCAGCAGTTCCATCATACGGGCGGCAAAGAGGGCTGTCTTCACCGCCTGAGCAGTGACATGGGGGGCAAGGAAAATACCTTGATAGAGACTGCGATTATTGCCCAGAGAAGCGCCGCACTCTTTTCCTATACCGGGTACGGTAAGACGCATGGCCGCACCCTCAATGAGATCGTGCCGACCTGCTAAGTAGCCGCCCATGGGAGCCAGTCCGCCGCCCGGGTTTTTGATCAAAGAGCCCATGACCAGATCTGCGCCCACCTCGGTAGGTTCCAGAAGCTCTACGAACTCGCCATAGCAGTTATCTACAAGAATAGCGATATCCCCACGAACACTGTGAATAGTATCACAGATGGCTCCGATCTCCCCTACCGACAGAGAGGGACGCGTGGCGTAGCCCCGGGATCGCTGGATCACAACTGCCTTCACCGAAGGCTCCCGGACCGCCTGGGCAATGGCGGGGAGATCCGGCTTTTCCTCCTGGTTCAACTCCACCTGTCCATAGCTGATCCCATAGGATCTCAGGGACCCAGGGGCGTTTCCGGTGATACCAATGGCACTTTGGATGGTATCATAGGGGGCTCCCACCACGTAGAGAAGCTTCTCCCCCGGCTTCAAGGCCCCAAAAAGGGCGCAGGTAATGGCATGGGTTCCATTCACCATTTGGAGGCGCACCAGGGCATCCTCTGTGCGGAAGATGTGGGCATAGATCTTTTCCAACTTGTCCCGCCCCATATCGTCATAACCGTACCCGGTGGTTCCCACGAAATCGCTCTCTGCTACCCGGTAGGTTTGAAAGGCGTCCAAAACCTTCTCCGCATTGGCCTGAGCAATGGTGTCTACAGCTGTAAACCGCCCCTTTAGATCCCCTTCCGCTTGTTTTGACAGCTCTCTCGTTTTATCGCTTATCTGTAAAGGCATATTATTTTACATCCTTTTGTTTTACTTGTTTTCTATGAAGGCGGAGAGAATGTCTATACATGCCTCTACATCGCTCATATCGGCCACAGAGGTGGGAGTATGGGCAAACCGGCAGGGAATGGAGATTCCTCCGGTCTTAACTCCCCGGCGACTTTGATGGATCACTCCGGCGTCGGTGCCTCCCCGGGTAAGCACATCCATTTGAGCCTTAATGTTTCGCTGATTTGCCAAAAGGGAGAATTGTTCTACCAGCTCAGGATGACAGATCACAGAGGAGTCCATCACCTTGATGGCCGCTCCCCCGCCCAGGACCGCACTGCCGGCCTTGGGCGCGCCAAGATAGTCATAGGCTCCCGTCACATCCACAGCGATGGCAAGATCGGGGTCTATGCCATAGGCCGCTGTTTTGGCTCCCCTCAGTCCCAATTCCTCCTGAACGGTAAACACGAAATAAAGGTCATATCTACTCGTTTTAAGCTGTTCCAACACCTTTAAAAGAACGGCGCAGGACACCCGGTTATCCAGATAGGGGGAGATGACCCTGTTGCCTGCTTTTCCAGCCACGGTAGTGTAGACTGCGATATCTCCCAGGCGAACCATGGATTGGGCCTCCTCCCGGCTTCCGGCGCCGATGTCCAGATACAGGTCATCCAGGGTAAGCTTATCCTCCGCTGCTTTGCCGTGGACCTTGACGGCACCAATGACTCCATTTTCGAAGCGAATAGGCGCATTGCGGATCTCCTTGGCTGTCACACCGCCGATCTTTCCAAACCGAAGGGAGCCATCCTCCTCCATATAGGTGACCACCAGACCGATGGAGTCCATGTGGGCGGCCAGCATAAGCTTGGGGCCCTCCCCTTTCTTGTGGATAATGAGGTTGCCCAGAGTATCTGAGGTGATCTCGTCGGCATAAGGGGCGGCCAACTGAGCGATAGCTTGGGAAACGGCCCCCTCCCGCCCGGAGGGACCAAAAATGGCAGTCAGTTTGGAAATCAATTCAAAAGTGTCCATATTTTATGCCCTCCCATGGGCGACAGCTTCAATGAAGCGGAGCGCCAGAATCTCAATATTTTGAAAGTCCAGAACCGAAGCGATACTGGAGGGGGAGTGAAGATAACGCACCGCGGCGGAGACCGCCGCAACGCGAACCCCGGTCTTGGTCCGCTGGATCACCCTGGCATCGGTGCCGCCGGAGATATATTCTTTGGTCTGCCAGGGGATATTTCCCTCCTCCGCCAGATCCCGCAACAGGTCAAAAAGCTTGGGATCATACACCGTGCCCCCATCCATATAGGGAATCACCGGCCCCCTGCCGGAATAGCAGACCCGGCGGTGGACATCGGTGGTAGGGCTATCGGCGGCAGTGGTTCCCTCTATGATGAGAGCGATCTCAGGTGTTACCGAGAAGGCCGCACCAAAGGCTCCCCGAGTCCCCACCTCCTCCTGGACGGTGAAGGCGAAGGTCACATCCATAGGCAGCTCCCGTTCTAAAAGCTCTATCATCACAGCACAGCCGAGCCGATCGTCAATGGCTTTGGCTTTCAGCATATGGTCTCCAAACTCGGTAATGGAGTCGGAAAACACGGCGAAATCTCCAATGTGAGTGAGCGTCTCCCCCTCCTCCCTGTCGGAGGCTCCAATGTCGATATAGAGGTCATCCAGCTGTGGGACCTTTTTTCGCTCCTCGGGGGTGGTCAGATGGATGGCTTTCAGGCCAATGACACCGGGGATCCGATTTTTGCCCAGGAAAACCGGCTTACCAATAAGGACGCGGCGGTCGATCCCCCCCAGACAGGCAAATTTTATATAGCCCTCGTCCGTAATGCGTTTGACGATGAGGCCCACCTCATCCATATGGGCGGCCAGCATGAGCTTATGAGGTGCGGATATAGCACCCTTCTTCTCACAAATCAAGTTTCCCAACCTGTCTACCTGACAGACCGCTCCAGCAGCCTCCGCCCGGGCTTTCAGATAGTCCCGGACCGGTCCTTCATAGCTGGAGGGGCCGCTGAGAGCGCACAGAGCTTTTACTGAATCAAGAAGCATTTCAGCACCCCTCCTTTCCCAAGTCCTTGACAAAGGCAGCCAGAAGCTGGGCTGTACGTTCCATGTCCCCCAGGGAGACCACCTCAATGGGGCTGTGCATATATTTCAGAGGAAGGGAGACCACCGAGGTGGGGATGCCCTCCAGACAGACCTGCATGTGCCAGCCGTTGGTGCCGGTATGACCCTCCATAACCTCCAACTGATAGGGAATTTCGTGAGTCTTTGCCTTGTCCACCATACGGTCTGTGAGACTCCAGGTCATATTGGGCCCCACTCCGATGGCAGGACCTGCGTTAAGTTCACAGGTCCTGTCTTTGGGATGGGATAGATCGGGGGTCGCGGCGTGGGTCACATCTACTGCCACACACCAGTCGGGGGCAACGGCGTTGGTCCCGACAATGGCTCCGGTCCCGGAAACCTCCTCCCGAACACTACCCATGATATAGAGATCCACATCCAGCTCCTGGTCCTTCAGAAGCTCCGCAGTCCGCAGCAGGATGGAAAAACAGGCCCGGTCATCCAAAGACTTGCCGCAGACCTGGTCTCCCGCCAGTCGGAAGCAACCCTCCCGGTAGACGATGGGGGTGCCGATGGGAATGGCCTTCTCCGCCTGTTCCTGGGTCATTCCCACGTCGATCCGAAGATACTCAATGCTCACCGACTTGTTATAGTCTGAGGGGGACTGGACATGGGGAGGCAGACAGACCACCACACCAAACAGGGGTTCAGGCTTGGTGAGAATGGTCAATTCTCTGGCCGGAAGCATCCGGGGATCTACACCGCCGAGAGGGGCAAAACAGAGAAACCCCTCCTCAATCCCGGTCACGATCAAGCCGATCTCGTCCAGGTGGGCGTCCAGCAGCAGGCGTTTTGCATTGGCTTTCCCACAGCGGCGGAGACCGATAACACTGCCCAGTCGATCGAGGGAAACCTCGTCCATCAATGGCTCCAGCAGTTCTTTTGCCACTGCGGACACCGGTCCCTCAAACCCAGAGGGACCGGCCAGGCCACAGAGTTTTTCTAATGTATCATAAAGGGGCATTCCCTCACATCCTTACTGTTCCAATTCTCTGACAATCTTTTTGAACGTGTTTCCCCGCTCCATAAAGTTTTTGAACTTGTCAAAGGATGCGCAGGCCGGGGAGAGAAGCACTACATCCCCAGGTTGGGCGGCCTTGTAAGCCGCTTTTACAGCATCCTGAAAATCGTGATATTCCTCAATGACAGGCATGCTCTCCTGGTAACCGGGAGCCTCCTCCACCGCGGCCCGGATCTTTGAGGCGGTATCTCCTGTCAGAATAAGATGCTTTACATGCTCTATGATGCCAGGTCCCAAATCATCAAAGGGGATATGCTTATCATAGCCGCCGGCGATGAGGATCACCTTTTTTGAAAAACACTTCAGCCCCGCCATGGTCCGGGTGGGACTGGAAGCGATAGAGTCATTGTAATAGCGGACTCCATTCAAGGTCCGGACCAACTCGATCCGGTGCTCTACCCCACTGAACTTGGCTGCCAGAGAACGGATAACCGGGACGGGGACAAGGTCCTTCACTGCGGCGATAGCGGCCATATAATTTTCTACATTGTGGTCACCGGGAAGAAGGATCTCATCCCGGTCCAGGATCTTCCGCTCTTCCCCATGTTCCCGAAGCCAGATGACCCCGTCACGCAGATAGACACACTCCCCCTCCGGTTCTTCCCGGCGGCTAAAGAGAGTAACTGTTCCCTTGGATCCAGAGGCAAAGGAACGGGTGATCTCATTATCGGCATTGAGGACCACCCGATCAGCCGGTGCCTGATGAAGGAAAATATTCTCCTTGGCTGAGATATACTCTCCCATAGAACGGTGAACATCCAGATGATTGGGCGACAGGTTGGTCACCACAGCGATTTGGGGACTCCGATCCATGGTCATAAGCTGAAAGGAACTAAGCTCCACCACAGCGAAGTCGGTGGGCTCCATCATCCCCACATCGGGCAGAAGGGGTTTACCGATATTCCCGCCCAGATAAACCGTCTTCCCTGCCGCCTTGAGAAGTTCGGCAATGATGGTGGTGGTAGTGGTCTTTCCATCACTGCCGGTGACTCCGATGATGGGACAGGGGCAGACCTGGAAGAATACCTCCATCTCGGAGGTGAGACTACTTCCTCCCGCCACGGCGGCGGCCAACTGGGGAAGGTCAGGCCGCATTCCGGGGGTGCGGAAGATCACATCCTGACCGGACAGATGGTCCAGATAGTCTTTCCCAAGCCATACGGTGGCACCCAGGCTTTCCAGAGCTTCGATCTTACCTCCGAACTCCTCGCGGCTGCGTTTATCACAGGCGGAGACCTTCACTCCGGCCCTGAGCAGCATATGGATCAGAGGTGTATTGGACACGCCGATGCCCAGCACGGCGGCCTTTTTTCCTTTGAGAGTGTCCAGATATTCTTGAATGGTCATTTTCATTCAGGACCCTCCTTACCTAAAGTTGCCAAAATAGTATACCGCATTTGAAAGAAAATTTCAATGAAAACAGGTTTGACTTTACCTTCTAAATGGGATAAAATAAAAATCGCAAGCAGGCTGGACAGCCGCGCTTCCGGGGCGAAAGGCCCGGAGGTGAGGAAAGTCCGGGCTCCGCAGGGCAAGGATAACGGGTAACACCCGCCGGGGGCGACCCCAGGAAAAGGGCAACAGAGATAAACTACCGGTGAACAGCGGACCTTTGGGCCCGTATGCACCGGAAAAGGTGGAAAGGTGAGGTAAGAGCTCACCCGACGGCGTGGAAGCGTCCGTCGCTGTAAACTCTATCCGGAGCAACACCGTGGAGGGACATATGGTTGGCCCGACCGTCCCAGGGAGGTGGCTGGAGCGCGTCGGCAACGGCGCGTCGAGATAGATGGCTGTCTTAAAGGACAGAACCCGGCTTACAGGCTTACTTGCGCAATATGAAAAGACGCCGCTTGCTCAGCGGCGTCTTTCCTTTTTCTCTTATTTAATCCTGATCCCAGTTGTGCCAGACGTTCTGCACGTCGTCGTTATCCTCCAAGCTGTCAATAAGCTTCTCCATGTTCTTGATGTCCTCCTCAGACTCCAGCTTCACGTAGTTCTGAGGAACCATCTCCACAGCGGCGTTGACAAAGGAGTAACCCTTGGCCTCCAGGTTGGCCAGGACAGTACCAAAGTCGTCGGGGGCAGTGGTGATCTCAAAAACCTCCCCCTCTACGCTCATATCCTCCGCGCCGGCCTCCAGGGCGTCCATCATCATGGTATCCTCATCCAGATCCTCTTTCTCGATGATAATAACACCTTTCTGGTCAAAGGACCAGGATACGCAGCCGGTGGCGCCCAGGCCCTTGCCGAACTTGTCCAGCAGATGCCGGACCTCGGGGGCGGTACGCTGACGGTTGTCGGTAAGAGCCTCCACAATAACCGCTACGCCGGAGGGACCGTATCCCTCGTAGGTGACGCTTTCGTAGCTGTCGGTGTTGCCGGCACCCAGGGCCCGGTCAATGGTACGTTTGATGTTGTCATTGGGCATATTGGCCGCCCGGGCCTTGGCGATAACGGTAGCCAGACGGGAGTTGTTGGCGGGATCGCCGCTGCCTCCGGTTTTTACCGCCACGATCATCTCTTTGGCGATCTTGGTAAAGGCGGCGGAGCGCTTGGCATCCTGGGCCCCCTTGGTTTTTTGGATGTTATGCCATTTGGAATGTCCCGACATAGTATCTATCCCTTCTCAAAAAAATTGCTTATACAGTTTAGCACAAAAAATCTGTTTTTGCAACTATTCCCCTGCTTTTATTTCTTCTTGTGGGAATCCCTCTCTCCCGCAGGTCACATCAGAACAGAAAAGGGCTCCTTGTGCCGCCGCGAGAGACAAACCTGGCTTTCCGGAAAGCCCTCCCTTAACCACTCTGCCAGCACGGGGCAGACCACATTCTCTGTGGAGAAATGGCCGGCGTCGATCAGGTTCAGCCCCATGGCCCGAGCGTCCAGAAAGGTGTTATACTTTACATCTGATGTGACAAAGGTATCACAGCCCCGGGCCGCCGCGTCCATCAGCATATCCCCGCAGGCGCCGCCCCCGACTGCGACACGGCGGACAGGTTTTCCGCCATCCTCCAGGCGGAGGCCTTCGGCTCCCAGACGCTCCCGGACAAAAGAGGCAAATTGGGCCGCGGTTTCAAAGCAGCCCTCCACCAGACCGATCCGTCCGATCCCGTAGGGACGCCCTGTTGGGTCCAGTCCGTCCTGGTGGAGCAGTTCCACCTGTGAGAGATTCAGCCGCTGGGCCAACGCATCGTTCACCCCGCCCTCCACCGCGTCCAGGTTGGTGTGGGCACAGATGGCGGCAATGCGGTTTTCCGTCAGAGCCAGCAGGCAGCGGCCGGTGGGATCGCTGTCGGTGATGCTCTTTGCCGGGTGGAAGATGATGGGGTGGTGGGAGACGATGAGCTGGCAGCCCGCCTCTGTCGCCTCGACGATGACTTCCTCTGTAATGTCCAAGGCAACCATCAGCTTTGTGACCTCAGCCCCTCCCCTTCCCACCAGGAAGCCGGCGTTGTCGAAGGACATCTGGAGAGAAAAGGGGGCCTTTTTATCTAAGTAACGGTAAATATCTAAGACTGTTGCCATTGTTCCCACTCCTTTTTCATCCACTCCACATCTTGAACAGCTTGCTGGAACCACTCTTGTTTTTTTCTGTCCTCCGGGCGCTGGGAACACTTGAGACCTTCTACGGCCCACCGAAGTTTTCCCAGTTCCTGTTCCAGGTACCGCTCTCGAAGGGGGCTTTTCATACCCTGGGTCTGTCGCCCTACCCAGATCTCTCCTGGGGTAAGGGGTGCCATCTCACCTTTTTGGGCTTGGAGGATCACGTAGAGGGTCTCCTCCTCCAAGACAAGAATCTCTTGCAGAATAGCAAAGCCATTATCGGAGAGATACCGGCGCAGCCCATCTGCCCCGCTCATGGGCTGGAGAATACAAGCGCAGTTTCGCTCTTTTACCCATGGGGCAGCCTGAAGAATGCCGGCGATGGTCTCTCCCCCCATGCCGGCGATGGTGACGACCTCCGCTTCCTCCGGGGAAACGGAAGCAAGCCCGTCACAGAGGCGGAAAGATATCTGTTCTGAAACATCCCAACGTCGGGCCAGCTCCTGTCCCCTGCTTAGAGGTCCAGGGCGAAGATCGGTGGCCACCGCCCGGGGGACAAGCCCACGGCAGACCAGCCACACGGGAAGCCGTCCGTGGTCAGTCCCTACATCGACCAGCCGGGTATTGGGCACCAGGTCTGCTACCGCCTGGAGCCGTGGGGAAAGGGAAAACAGCCGTTTCATGGGTTTGCCTCCTTACGGGGAATAGGGCAGAGAAAAGGAGCGGCTGTGCCGCTCCTTTTCCGAGGGTATCATTTACTGAGCGGAAAGCAGGTTATTGATCTGCTCCAGCAGGGCGTCCACATCCACGCCGTGGACCATGCAGGCCTGCTCCACAGTCTCCCCACGGGAGGAGGGGCAGCCCAAGCAGTGCATACCGATGGACATAAAAACAGGGGCGGTCTGAGGGGCAATGTCCAGAATATCACCGATGATGGTATCTTTTGTGATTTGAGCCATAATGAGTTTCCTCCAAAATATGTTGAAATTGGTTGGAACACCCTTATTATATCCGATACGTCCCTGCTTTTCAACAGGAAAATAAAAACGGACCTCCCTTTTTTCGGAAAGTCCGTTTTACGTGCGGGGGTGGGCCTTATTATAGACGTCTTTCAACTCCTGGTTAATCACCTGAGTATAAACCTGGGTAGAAGAGATATCGGCATGGCCCAGCATTTTTTGAATGGAAGCCAGATCCGCGCCGTTTTCCAATAGATGGGCGGCAAAAGAATGGCGCAGGGTGTGGGGGGTGATCTCTTTCTGGATCCCCGCCTTGTCCTGATAATGCTTGATGATCTTCCAGAAGCCCTGTCGGGACATTCGAGAACCGTTCATATTGACGAACAGGGCCCTCTCGTCCGGGCGTTCAATAATCCGGGGGCGGACATGCTCAATATAGTCATTGAGGGCACGGACCGCCGTGGGATAGAGGGGAATAATCCGCTCCTTTTTCCGGGTAATGCAACGAAGAAAGGATGCGCTCAGATTCAAATGCTCCAGGTTCAGGTCGATCAGTTCGCTGACCCGAATACCTGTGGCATAGAGGAGCTCCAGCATGGCCTTGTCCCGGCAGCCTTTCGCATCCCTGGGGTCGGGCTGTTCCAGAAAGAGCTCTACCTCTTTGCTGGTGAGGATCTGGGGCAGCTTCCGCTCCACTTTTTCCAAGGTAAGACCCTTGGCCGGATTGACGGCCACAATCCCTTCCCCCATCAGATAGGAATAAAAGGATTTCAGAGAGGCCAGAGACCGGGTAACCGTGGAGATGGTCTTCCCCAGACTCAAAAGATACTTGGTATACCGGTCCACATCCGACTGGGCGGCATTTTCGGGTGAGAGGGACTCGCTGGTCAACCATTGAAAGTATTGGGTCACATCCCGGAGGTAGGAGCTTACCGTATTACTGGACGCCTCCTTTTCCTCCACCAAAAAACGTTGGTAGCCAACCAACTGGTCCATTTCTCTCACCCTCTTTCCTTCTACAGTTTTCTCCTATGGGATCAGCACAGCCGCCGCTCCAGACACCAAGGCCGGGACCAGATACCGCTCCAAAAGGAGACTGACACACACCGCCGCGGCACACACCCCACAGCGAAAAAAGTGTTCACGATGAAAGGGCAGGTCGCGCCGCCCCGAACCACCGCCTCTCCCCGCCAAAGCATAGGCGGAGGACAGACTTTGGGTGGTCAGTATAAGAAACGCGGGAATGGAAAACAATCCCGGGATCCCCAAAAGGAAGAAGGCCAAAGCCAGTCCTTCGCGGCCATAGGCCCGGGCAAAGGAGGCAATGGAAAAAGCGAAGAAAAAACCCCTGGCAGAGGCCAGCAAAGGAAGCCCGAGCAGTCCAAAAGCAGCAAAACCCAAGAGAGTCGCCGCCAACGGCCAGCGAAATGACCGCCAAAGAAACTCAGCGAACGCCGGGATCTCCAACCCATCAGACTGGACTGCCGAAAGAAACCGGTCCAGATAACCGGCCAGGGCCGCTATTCCCTCATCGGCCACCTGAAAGGCTATCAGACATCCCGTTATCCCGCCGAGGGCAAAAAAGACCGCCGTCGCGACAAGAGCGGGGGTGCCCTCTGTCGCCGGCGACCACCAAAATCCTGTAACTGCTCTGCGCATGGTGTCACCTCCACAGCATACTTATGCTGTTTGGGACAAGACCATACCTTCCGAATTTCTTCAAAAAAATTTGTATCTCTATTCTAATCCACTTTTTACCGTAAAGCAATACCTTTTTCAAAAAAATTTTGTTATGTTACAGTTTTATGTAAATCGCATTATGTAAACTATGTAAAATAAGTGTATTGATAATACCCCGAAAATCCCTTTGAAATCAGGATAATATACAATATGTGGGGCCACTCGTTCCGTTATTGCCCAATATCTGCCGCCGCCACTTTATGTCACCATTGACAAACAGGAGTGACAGGAGGAAAAAGATTTTATCGGGTTCGGCGTTTGGGACGCCGTCCGTTCTTTTTCTTTCCTCCCCCGCTCAGGATCCCAGCGGCGGCGCCACCGCAGAGAGAACCAAAAAGAAGCCCCACTCCCCCGCTCTCCAGTGCGATACCCTCAAAAAGCAGAAGGCCCAAAGTGAGCTGAACCAAAAACAGGACCGCTCCCACAGCCAAGCCGACAAAAAGGCTCCGGGCCGGACAGCTCCGTACCGCAAGGATCCCCCCCGCAAAACTGCCCATCACACAGCTCACCACCGTAAGCTGATACCGAAGCCCCTCCTCCAGTAGTCCCCTGGATACCCCGGCGGCGAACAGGAATAGCAGAGCGAGTCCTACAGCAAAGGCTGTCAGTCCTCCCATCAGGATCGACTTTCCATACCGCAGCAGCATAGTCCCTTGATCTTCCTCTGTTTTTCGCATAAAAATACCCTCCCCACAAGGATTTTCATTTCATCCTATGCGGGAAGGGTATTGGGCATGTCTTTTTTCAGAACTTTACTTCACGTTCTCTACCGCCTGGGTCCCCTTGCTGGAAACAGCCCACTTGGTCAACTCAATGCGGACCCGGTCGGCGCCAGTCTCAATAACGATGGTGGTCTCCTTCACAGCGCAGATAGTGCCGGTGATTCCGCCGATGCTGGTAATCACATCCCCCACCGCCAACTCGGAGCGCATCTTTTCCGCTTCCTTCTTCCGCTTGTTCTCCGGCCGGATAAGCATAAAGTAGAACACAGCCAGCATGACTACCATCATAATGATCATAGAAACATTCTGATCCAAAATCGTTCCCTCCAAAATGTAATTTTACAGACCCTATAAAGCTGTAAAATGTAGTATAACGTAAATCAGGATGATTTGCAAGACTTTCCCGCAAATTAGATTTTCCGGTCCAGCTTTTCGCTGTACTCCGCCCGGAACTGGGCAAAGGAACCGGTATCCAAAGCCCCGCGGATCCGCTCCATAAGGGTGTTGTAGAAATAAAGGTTATGGAGGACCGCAAGACGCATGGCCAGCATCTCCCCCGCTACAAAAAGATGGCGGATGTAAGCCCGTGAGAAGTGCCGGCAGGCAGGACAGTGGCAGGTGGGGTCAATGGGAGTGGGATCCAGCTTATATTTCTCGTTTTTCAGATTGATCGAGCCCTCCCAAGTATAGAGCCGTCCGTGTCGGGCGTTCCGGGCCGGCATGACACAGTCAAAAAAGTCCACCCCTCGGGCTACCGCCTCAATGATGTTGGTGGGAGTTCCCACTCCCATGAGATACCGGGGCTTGTCCTTGGGCATATGGGGCTCCACCGCGTCAATGATCTCATACATGACCTCTGTAGGCTCACCCACCGCAAGACCTCCGATGGCGTAGCCGTCACAGGGGATCTTTTTGATCTCCTCCATATGCCAAACCCGCAGATCAGGAAAGGTGGCACCCTGGTTGATCCCAAACAGCATCTGTTTAGGATTCACGGTGTCCGGCAAAGCATTCAACTTATCGTGCTCCGTCTTACAACGGTCCAACCATCGAACCGTCCGTTCACAGGAGGCTTTTGCATAGTCGTATGTGGCGGGGTTTTCCACGCATTCATCAAAGGCCATGGCTATGTCGCTGCCCAAATGGGACTGGATCTGCATGGATTCCTCGGGACCCATAAAAATCTTTCGGCCGTCAATGTGGGAGGAGAAATAGACCCCCTCCTCCTTGATCTTTCGGAGCCCAGCCAGAGAAAATACCTGAAATCCACCGGAATCGGTGAGGATAGGTCCCTCCCAATCCATAAATCGGTGGAGTCCACCCATCTCCCGTACCACCTCATCCCCTGGACGGAGATGGAGGTGGTAGGTATTGGAAAGCTCGATCTGACAGCCGATCTCTTTCAGATCGTGGGCAGACACCCCGCCCTTGATAGCCCCCTGGGTGCCTACGTTCATGAATACGGGGGTCTGGGCCGTACCGTGAGCGCAGGTAAACACACCACGACGGGCACGATTTTCAGTCTTTATTACCTCAAACACAGAAAAACTCCTTTACTTGTGAGAGTCAACGAAGGCTTTTAGCTCCCCCTCCGCTCCAGGGACAGCTCCTTCTTGGGAACTCTGGCCACAGCGCCCGCCAGAGCCTGAAGCTGGTGAAGGCAGGCGCCGCTGTCTACCCTCAGGCCGGATACGAAGCCAGAACTCCTCCGCCCCAAGGCGCCGAAGCTCCTCCGGGGTCATAACACCGATGGCCTGGAGATTACCTGCCAAAACTGGCCCCACATTGGGAAGATCGGTCAGTTCCATGGGAAAGCCTCCTTCAAGAGATAAACATGGCATCGCCGAAGCTAAAAAAGCGGTAACGCTCCTTTACTGCTTGAGCATAGGCACTCAGCACATGCTCCCGGCCCGCCAGGGCAGAGACCAGCATGATCAGTGTGGATTCCGGCAGGTGGAAATTGGTAATGAGGGCGTCCAGGACTTTGAAACGGTAGCCGGGATAGATGTAAATGTCGGTCCAGCCGGCACTTTCCCGCAAGGTTCCATCCTCCTCCGCCCAACTCTCAATGGTGCGGCAGGAGGTGGTACCCACACAGATGACCCGCCCCCCCGCTCTCTTGGTCTCATTAATGGTCTGAGCAGTCTCGGCGGAGATCATACAGTATTCTGAGTGCATCTCGTGCTCCAGAGGGTCCTCCTCCTTCACCGGACGGAAGGTACCCAAGCCAACATGAAGTGTTACGTAGCAAACCTTTACACCCATATCCTCCACCTGTGCCAAAAGCTCCTTAGTAAAATGGAGGCCAGCGGTGGGAGCGGCGGCGGATCCCACCGCTTTGGAATAGACTGTCTGATACCTCTCCGGGTCGTTCAGCTCCTCCTTAATATAAGGAGGCAGGGGCATCTTCCCAAGCTGTTCCAGAATCTCCAGGAAAATGCCCTCATAATGAAACTCAACGATTCGGTTTCCTCCCGGCAATTCCTCCAACACTGTAGCGGTAAGAAGGGCCCCGTCTCCAAAGGCAATCTTCTGGCCCGGTTTCAGTTTTCGGCCCGGACGGACCAGGCACTCCCACCGCTTCCCTCCCCTGTCCACCAGGAGAAGGACTTCTGCCGCGCCGCCGGAGGGCTCTCTGTGCCCCAGCAGCCGGGCAGGAAGTACGCGGCTGTCATTGAGTACCAAACAGTCTCCCGGGCGAAGGAACTGGGGCAGTTCAAAAAAGTGACGATGCTGAACTTCTCCAGTCTCCTTGTCCAGAAGCATTAGCCGGGAGCCGTCCCGCCGCTCCAGAGGGGTTTGGGCAATGAGTTCAGTGGGCAGATCATAATAGAAATCAGAGGTTTTCATTTCTCGCGTGTTCCAACTTTCTCAATAGATTTCGATACCCGGGTAATAGAACTTCAGGATCTCATCAAAGGTCTTCCCTTGCTGAGCCATGGCGTAGGCTCCCCATTGGCTCATCCCAACGCTATGTCCCCAGCCGGAACTTTGAAAGGTGTAGACAGTCTCTCCGGTGGAGACTCCGCCGGAACTGGCAGGCAAAAATTGGATCCCTGACCCTGTGATAACATAGGGATTACCTGTCATCTTTTTGGTGGAACCGTCCCCCCCGATAGCGTAAACCCCGTTCATGGAAGTGAGAACATTACCGCCGTCAGTATAGTAAGTCCCGCCTACGGTCTCCCCCGCTTTGGCTACTGTGTACCGAATAGACCGCAAACCCAAAACGCTCCGAAAATCCGAGGCCCCCTTTTGAGTAAAGGGCCATTCCTTCCCGTTGGCGTCAGTAAATAGAATGGACTTTACATTCCCTGTGGGAGTTAGTTCGGTGATCCTGAAATCCACAATGGCAGCACAGTTGTATCCTTTTTTCTGAAGGTAGGGCTGGACCTTGGCATTTAATTCAGTTCCGGTCATGGTCTGGGTGTAGTTCCAATAGCTGATCTTATCGGAGATCGTCTCCTCGTAGGGATCAATAACACCACAGAGATAGGGGATAGAGCTGCCCCAGACATTTTTTACGTCCTCACTCCCCCCGCCGTTGGAGGAATAATAATACGTCTTAACAGGCTCCCCTTGGTACCATGCTCGAAGTCCCGCTGTCTCCGCGGCAGCCTGGGCAGTCCGCTCATTGGAACCACCTACCCCGGGATAGGCCTGACAATGGACATTCTCACACACGTCAAACCCGGCGCTTCTGTGCCGCGTCTCATTCTCCACATAGTTTCGTGCGCAGACCGCCTGGGCCTTTAGCGCCTCCATGGGCCAACTGGAACTCATCTCCTGAGACAAGAGACAGCTTACATAGTCGTCCATATCAAGGGCATTGACCACCGTCAGGTCTCCGCCCCCGTTCCGGATAAATTGGAATATTCCATAGTACCGGTTTCCCCGGAAATGGGTCTCTGCCTTTACACTGTCGTCAAAGCCTGGATTTACGGCCAGGGAAAGATCTTCTCCCCCGTCAAACTGAAAGAGGATCTGGGAGGTCCCGGTTTTCACAACAGAAACCCCATAGGCGCTGGTCCCTACCGTGTTTCCGCCCATGGTGTCAGCGGCGGCTTGGGCTTCCCCCTGGGAGGTATAGGCTCCGAAGCGTATCTCCCAAGTTCCGCTGATCCAGGCCGGAAAGCCCCCCAGGCTTTCCGCCTGGGCCAAAGCCTCCTCAAAGGAGGCCGGCACTGTCTCCACAGGGAGTCCTACATGCCAACAGCCCACCCCGATATCAGAGGTAAGACTATCCGAATAACTTTTTAGATTACTGCTATAATTGGGATCCAAGCCATACCAAACATTTTGGGTTTTTACTACGGAGATGGCTTTTTCCTCCGTATAGGCCATCTGCCAAAAATTGCGCTCCTCGTCCAAATAGCCGAAGCGGAAGCCGCTTCCCTCTCCATTGGCCAGGTTGGCCCCGTCCAAAGCGTTGTTTCCATAGGCCAAACCAACCAGCACAAGACTTCTATCCTCCTCTTCCCCATGGGCTGCAGGTCCCACTCCCAAAAGCAGGACCAGAATGCAGAGAAGCATCAGGCAATTTCGTTTCATATGGGTTCCTCCGGGAACTGCCGATTGACACAGGCAGTAGATTTATGGTAGTATCAAAAAAGTATACGGGCGCATTGTCTGGCCCTGGGAGAAAACAGGTTCTTTGACATTATAGTACAAAATCTCTCCCAGGTAAAGACGGGGATTCTTTCTTTTTTGTTGCGCGCATATCATAGACTGAACTGAGTATGGAGGTCGATCAATATGAATAAATTCAAGGTCGCCGTTATTGGCTGTACCGGTATGGTGGGCCAGCGTTTTATCACCTTGCTGGAAGATCACCCCTGGTTCCAGCTTACCGCTATTGCCGCCAGCCCCCGTTCCGCCGGTAAGACCTATGAGGAGGCGGTCTCCGGCCGCTGGGCCATGAAGACCCCCATTCCTCGGGAGGCTCGGCCCCTGGTGATCATGGACGCCCAGGCAGACGTGGAGAAGCTGGCCGGGATGGTGGATTTTGCCTTCTGCGCGGTGGATATGAAAAAGGAGGATATTCGGGCTTTGGAGGAGACCTACGCCAAAGCGGAATGTCCAGTCATCTCCAACAACTCCGCCCACCGCTGGACGGAGGACGTGCCCATGATCGTTCCTGAACTGAACCCGGACCACGCCCAGGTCATCCCCTTCCAGCGCAAGCGGCTGGGGACTACCCGAGGCTTTATCGCCGTTAAGTCCAACTGCTCCATTCAGTCCTACGCCCCCCTCCTCACCCCTCTGATGAGAGTTGGTTACGAAATCGACAAGGTGCTGGCCTGCACCTATCAGGCCATCTCTGGGGCGGGTAAAACTTTTGAGCGGTGGCCCGAGATGGTGGACAATCTGATCCCCTACATCGGAGGGGAGGAGGAAAAGAGCGAGCAGGAGCCCCTGAAGGTCTGGGGGCGTGTGGAGGATGGAAAGATCATAAAGGCAAGCGCCCCCGCCATCACTGCCCAGTGTCTGCGGGTCCCTGTTTCCGACGGGCACACCGCCGCTGTCTTTGTGAAGTTTACGGAGGGTAAAAAGCCCACCGAGGAGCAGATCAAAACCGTTTGGGCGCAGTTCAAGGGCCGGGCCCAGGAGTTGGAGCTTCCCTCTGCCCCCAAACAGTTCATCCACTATTTTGAGGAGCCGGACCGTCCCCAGGCCAAGCTGGACCGGGATCTGGAAGGCGGTATGGCTATTACTGCGGGTCGACTCCGTCCGGACAGACAATACGACTATAGGTTTGTGGGGCTTTCCCACAATACGCTTCGGGGCGCGGCCGGCGGGGGCGTATTGCTGGCAGAGCTTCTCTGTGCAGAGGGGTACATTGACCACAAGGCTTAATTCGGAAAGGTAGGTCATCTTTATGCGGGAACCTGTATTCAGCGGAGCCTGTACCGCCATCGTCACTCCTTTTGAGGAAAGCGGCGCAGTAAATTATGATGCCTTTGGTACCCTCATTGAGGAGCAGATCGAGGCCGGCATCGACGCTATCTGTGTCTGCGGCACCACTGGCGAGAGCGCCACCATGTCCATCCGGGAGCATATCGCCGTGGTGGAGTACTGTGTAAAAAAGGTGGCCCATAGGGTAAAGGTCGTGGCAGGAGCAGGCAGCAATGATACCTCCGCTGCCGTATATCTCTCCCAGCACGCCCAGGATTCCGGCGCGGATGCGCTTCTCCTGGTGACCCCTTATTATAATAAGGCCACCCAATTAGGGCTGGTAAAGCACTATGAGTACATCGCAGACCGGGTGGAATTGCCGATTATTCTCTACAACGTTCCCTCCCGCACCGGGGTCTCCTTTACCGCGGAGACATATAAGACCTTGGCTCAGAACCCCAAGATCAACGGGGTAAAGGAGGCCAGCGGAAATTTCTCTCTACTGGCCCACACCCGGTTCCTCTGCGGGGATGACTTCTATATCTGGTCCGGAAACGACGACCAGGTAGTGCCTATGATGAGCCTGGGAGCCAAGGGAGTCATCTCTGTGGCGGCCAACATTGTTCCTCAAGTGATGGTAAAGATGAGTCATCTGTGTCTGGACAATGATTTCGCTGCCGCCTCTGAGCTCCAAATCAACTGGATGGACTTTATCGACGCCCTCTTTGTGGAGGTAAATCCCATCCCCATCAAAACCGCCCTTGATCTGATCGGAAAGGCGGCCGGTCCCCTGCGTCTGCCGCTGTGTGACATGACGCCGGAGCATCTGGAGGTCCTGCGCTCCTCCATGGTTCGTATGGGGCTTTTGAAGTAAAGAAAGGACGTTTTTAACATGTTGAAGGTCCTGATTTCGGGCTGCAATGGTCACATGGGAAAGGTAGTGACTGCCCTCTGCCAGGAGGCGGAGGATGTGGAGATCGTCGCCGGCTTTGACTTGTTGGGCCGGGAGACAGAGGACTTCCCTGTGCTCTCCTCTCCCTCCTCCTTTTCCGGCGAGGCTCATGTGCTTATTGATTTTTCCTCTCCCGCCGCCCTCCCTGGATTGCTGGAGTTGGGGATCAGGGAAAATATTCCACTGGTGCTGGCAACCACGGGATATTCTCAGGAACAGCTTGCCCTCATTCAGGACGCCGCCCGGCGGATCCCCGTTTTCCGTTCCGGCAATATGTCTCTTGGAATAAACGTTTTGGCCGGACTGGTAAAAAAAGCTGCGGCGGCTTTGGGTAAAGACTTCGATGTGGAGATCGTGGAACGGCATCACAACCGGAAGGTGGATGCCCCCAGTGGCACCGCTCTCCTGCTGGCTGACGCCGCAAAAGAGGGTCTCCCCTACACTCCTGAATATATCTACGAACGCCAAAGCTTTCGCCGTCCCAGAGATAAGCGGGAGATCGGTATATCCTCCGTTCGAGGAGGAAACATTGTGGGAGATCACGAGGTCATCTTCGCCAGCCGGGATGAGCTCATTGAATTGAGACATTCCGCCATGAGTCGGGAGGTCTTTGCCTCCGGAGCTCTCCGGGCGGCCCGTTTCCTGGTTGGGATAAAAACCCCCGGCCTCTATTCCATGTCAGAACTGGTGGAACAGATCATATAACAGAAAACCGCTGTAGACCAATCAGGTCTACAGCGGTTTTTCATTTTCAGGAAATATCGGCGGTCTCCTCTAAAGCGATCCCTCGCTCCTCCAGCCGATGTTCCGCCCATTCCTTGACCAGAGAATAGAGAACGGCAAAGGTTGGAACGCCCAAAAGCATTCCCGGAAAACCGAACAGCCCTCCGCCCACAATAATAGCGACCAAGACCCAGATGGCGGAAAGTCCCGTGGAATCTCCCAAAATTTTAGGACCGAGGATATTACCGTCAAACTGCTGTAGGGCAATGATCAGGATGGCAAACCGAAGGGCGGCCCAAGGATCAACGATGACCAGGATCATCAGGCAGGGGATGGCGCCGATGATGGGGCCAAAAAAGGGAATAATATTGGTCACCCCTACCACCACACTCACCAGAACGGCGTAAGGGATCCGAACGATGCTGCATAGCAGGAAGCACAACACTCCGATAATCGCAGAGTCCAACAGCTTTCCATTGATAAAACCCACAAAGATCTTGTTGGCCTTTCCACCTACCGCTAGGATCCTGCTGGCCCCCTTTGCGGGAAAGAGGGCATAGATCAACTTCTTCATCTGCCGCACCAGACGGGGCTTTCCCGCAAGCATGTAGATAGAGGCAATAATAGCAGTAAACGCAGTCACGACCCCATTGACCACCCACTGTCCGCCAGACACCACCGACGCGCCAAAATTCCAAAGGTCCGGGACCGAGGAGGTCAGGATCTCCGTCACCTTTTTTACCATATCGTCGGAAGTGATCTTTCGAATCAGTTCATCATACCATTCCGCAACATGAAAAAGCCCTTCCCCCTCCAGATGGAATCTGGTGGTCAGATTCCTTACCATGGTATCCAGATTACTCAAATATAAAGCCAGGTTATTGAAGAGTTGTCGGATACTGTCGGCTACCTGAGGCAGAACAAGCTGCAAAAGGATGGAAATAATGGCCACCGCGATGATGAAAACCGTTATGATGGACAGCCACCGCTTCCCTTTGCATCTTTGATAGAGCGTCCGTTCAAAAAAATCTACCGGGGTGTTGAGCAGGTATGCGATCGCAAAACCCGCGATAAAGGGAGCCAATACATCCAGCACAGTCCCCACTACCATTTTGACCTGGGAAAGATGAGTCAGTCCCAGATAAAAAAGGATCCCCACACAGACTACGATCAGGTTAGACAGTCCATGGCTGTCCAGCTTATACCATTTTTTCTTCTCCGACTCCGGCACAGGCTCGCCTCCTTTTTCCTGTTTATACTATTATTCTTATTCTGCTACAGCCCTGTGGAATGCCTTTTTACCTTTTTTCAGGATCAGGCCATCTCCCTCAAAATCAGGCTGACTGTATCGGACAGTAGGGGCGGAGACCTTTTCTCCGTTGACCTCCACTCCCCCCTGCTCTACCAAGCGGCGAGCCTCCTTTTTGGAAGGAGCCAAACCGCATCGCACCATCAGGTCCAGGATCCCTACGGTCCCGTCGGTAAAGTCCTGGGCGGTCAAAGTCGTGGTGGGCATACTGGCCGCGTCACCGCCGCCGGCAAAAAGGGCCCGGGCCGCATCCTGGGCTTTTTGAGCCTCCTCCTCCCCGTGAACCATTCTGGTCAGCTCAAAGGCCAGGATCTCCTTGGCCTCATTGATCTTGGCGTCCTCCCATTTGTCCATCTCGTCGATCTGCTCCAGGGGCAAGAAGGTGAGCCAACGGATACATTTCATCACATCGGCGTCCCCCACGTTGCGCCAGTACTGGTAGAAATCGAAGGGGCTGGTCCGATTGGGGTCCAGCCACACAGCATTACCGGCTGTCTTGCCCATCTTGTTTCCCTGGGAGTCGGTAAGCAGATTGATGGTCAGGGCATAGGCATCCTTCCCCAGTTTCCGGCGAATCAGCTCGGTACCGCCCAGCATGTTGCTCCACTGGTCGTTGCCGCCAAACTGCATATTACAGCCCACGGTCTGGAACATATGGTAGAAGTCGTAGGACTGCATGATCATATAGTTGAACTCCAGGAAGCTGAGCCCCTTCTCCATCCGCTGCTTGTAGCACTCAGCCCGAAGCATGTTGTTCACCGAGAAACAGGGCCCCACCTCCCGGAGTAACTCCACATAATTCAAACCGAGAAGCCAGTCTGCGTTGTTGAGCATCATGGCCTTTCCAGGGCCCTCCCCGAACTCAATAAAACGCTCCATTTGCCGCTTAAAGCAAGCCGCATTGTGATCAATGTCCTCCCGGGTCAGCATCTTTCGCATATCGGTTCGGCCCGAGGGGTCACCGATCATAGTGGTGCCGCCCCCGATAAGGGCGATGGGCTTGTTTCCTGCCATCTGGAGCCGCTTCATCAGAGTCAGGGTCACAAAATGTCCTACGGTCAGGCTGTCAGCGGTGCAGTCATAGCCGATATAGAAGGTGGCCTTGCCGTTGTTGATAAGCTCCTTGATCTCCTCCTCGTCCGTAACCTGGGCGATGAGGCCCCTGGCAACCAGTTCATCATAGATAGTCATGTTCTGTACGCTCCTTTACAATATTATAGATAATGATAGACAATACGACGATCAGAGCGCCCGCCAAAGAGAGGGGCCCTATGGTCTCATGGTAGAATACCGCCACTAAAATGGGATTCAGTACAGGTTCAATGCCGCTGATAAGAGAAGCGGTGACGGCGGGGGTAGTCTTGAGCCCCTCACACATAAGAATGTAGGCCAGACCCACCTGAAATGCCCCCAAAATCACTAAGCTGGTCATTGGGATCAAGGTAAAATCGGTCTCCTGCACCAGAAAGGGCAGTCCGATCACCGCACTGCACACATCCCCCCAGAATACTGACGAGATGGGATCGGCGTGGGGCATATCGTTGAGCATAAATACTCCGGCATAGGAAAGTCCGGAACCCAGGGCAACCAGATCCCCTGTGATCCCCCCTCCTCCCAGGCTCTCCACGAAGAAACAGAGAACCCCAAGAAGAACTATCCCGCAAACCATCACATCCAGCTTTCGGGGCTTGCGGCCCAGGAATACCAGGGACAACAGCATTACGAAGATCGGAGCGGTAAATTGAAGCACAATGGCATTGGCGGCAGTGGTCATCTTATTTGCCATGGTGAACAAAACGTTGGTTCCGCAGATGCTCACCGCTCCTAAGGCGATCCATCGGTTCCACCGGAGCCTGTGCCCTCTCAGTAGCAGGTATCCTCCCACTACCAGGATCGCCACCAGATTCCGCCCGCTGTTGATGGACAGGCTGTGCCAGGGAATAACCTTGATACAGAGTCCGCCAATACTGTATAGAACGGCAGCAAGAAATACAAATAGTGCGCCCTTTCTCTCCACTGTCATTTGGTCCCCTCTTTTCCAATGCTGAAAAAACGCCCTCTGTCCTTTAGGACAGAGGGCGTTTGAAACGCGGTACCACCTCTGATTCGCCGTCCTCTCGCAAAGGCGGCCTCAGGCCGTGCATTCACACGACAACGCGGTAACGGGCGTACCCGGCTCACCCTACTGCGCATTGCGTGGTTCGGGCGGCGGCTCTGAGGGGTATTCCTTTCAATTCCGCCCTCCCCCTTTCACCAAGCCGGGGGCTCTCTATGCAGCAGAAACAGAAAGTACTTATCCTCATCATTGCCGTATGGCGTATTATAATATGTCTTTCCTGGTTTGTCAACCGCCTTGTCCTTTTTGAGCCACCATCAAAAAACGGTGGATGCGCCCTTCAATAACGCCCTTGTTCTCTAAAATACGTTGGGCCTCCAGCAGGCGGTCAAAACAGCCTTCAACAGAAAAGTCCGGAAACTCCCATTCAATGATTCGGGCAAACCACACCAAGGCCCCTACATCATAAAAACGGATGGGTCGGAAGCATTCCTCACCCCGCAAGACCTGAAACCCCTGGGCCTGAAGGGCCTTGCTCTGAGTTTGCAGATTCCAACCAGGAAAGGGCTTGGGTGTTCCGGGAAGCAGGAGCTCCACCAGATCCCGGTCGTTGTCCTCCCCCACCTGTTCAGTGATAAAGATCCCGCCCGACTTCAATATCCGCCACAATTCCGAGGAACAGTAATCCCCGTGCCGGTTTATAACCAGATCAAACTCCCCATCCTTAAAGGGCATACGGGAATGGTCAGCCATCTCCCGAAAGCGGATCCCCAGCGGCAGAAGGAGTTTTCGGCACAATTCTACATTGGGCGGATAGCCCTCTGTAGCGGCGGTGTGGTGGTGAGGATGGTTCAAGGAAAGCAAAAACTCCCCACCACCGGTATCAATATCAAGCAGTTCCGCCTCTTCGCAAAGATAGGTTCGGACGATTTCCCTGTAATCCCAGGGCAGATCTTCCTCCTCCTGGTAGCGGTCGTTGATGTGGGAAAAATCCCAGCCGTGGATGTGGGCCTGCTCCTCCTCTGCCATCCATAGTCTTTTCAGTTCCTGTATATCCATAATCCCTGCCCCTTTCCAAAATCATGTTAGAACGATCTTGAAAGGTACGGCCCCTGACAGCATCTCATACTGTTCTCTTTCCCGATACAGCCTGCTGTCAATCCTGGAGCCGTACCGGGAGGTTAATTCGTTTCAATCTCACTGCCCCTTTCCTGAAACATATCCCGATTATAACACAAAGATTTTGGACAAACAATGTGTTTTCTTGCCATGGGGTCTTGGATGTGGTAAGATAAACACAGATTTTTTAGAAAATGGGAGGAATCATCCTATGCTGTTTGTCTGCTATCCCAGATGCTCCACCTGTCAGAAAGCCAAGGCCTGGCTGGATACCCAAGGGATACCTTATGAGTTCCGGGATATCAAGATCCAGAATCCCACCGAGGAGGAACTGCGTTCTTGGCACGCCCTGAGCGGTCTTCCTCTCCGGCGGCTGTTCAATACCAGCGGTCTTCAGTACAAGGCTCTGGAATTGAAGGATAAACTGCCCACTATGAGTGAGGAGGAGCAGTTCACCCTCCTGTCCTCCGACGGAATGCTGGTAAAACGTCCCATTCTGGTGGGTGAGGATTTCGCCTTCTTTGGATTCAAAGAGGCAGATTGGGCGGCCCGACTCCAGAAATAAGGATTGCATTTTCAAGGGATAGAGGGTAAAATATACCGTAACGAAGAGAAAAGGAGCGTGCAACCATGCCGGAAGAAATGAAGCCTGTCATGGGTAAAAACTTCATCCATGATTTTATTGACGAGGATATTGCCGAGGGCGGACAATACGCAGGGATGCAGGTTCACACCCGTTTCCCTCCCGAGCCTAACGGCTACCTTCACATCGGCCACTGTAAAGCCCTTATTATTGATTTTGGCACCGCTGAAAAGTACGGTGGTATCTGCAACCTGCGGATGGATGACACCAACCCCTCCAAGGAGGATGTGGAGTTTGTGGAAGCCATTCAGGAGGATATCCACTGGCTGGGCTTTGACTGGGGCGACCGGTTCTTCTATGCTTCAGATTATTTTGATAAGATGTATGAGTACGCCGTGGAACTGATCAAGAAGGGGCTGGCCTATGTCTGCGAGCTGTCCCCCGAGGAGTTCAAAGCCCACCGGGGAGATGTGGGGATCCCTGCCACCTCCCCCTACCGGGACCGGCCTATTGAGGAGTCTCTGGACCTCTTTGCGCGGATGAAGGCGGGAGAGTTTCCCAATGGGGCGATGACTCTCCGGGCCAAAATTGACCTGGCCAGCGGAAACTTCAATATGCGGGACCCGGTGATCTACCGGATCAACCATGCCCACCATCACCGCCAGGGAAACAAATGGTGTATCTATCCCATGTATGATTTTGCCCACCCCATCGAGGATGCCCTAGAGGGGATCACCCACTCTCTATGCTCCCTGGAGTTTGAGGATCACCGCCCCCTCTATGACTGGGTAGCGGAGCACGTATCCATCCCCTACCACAAGCCCCGTCAGATCGAATTTGCCAGATTGGGGATCAACTATACCGTCATGAGCAAGCGGAAGCTCCGCCAGTTGGTGGAGGAGGGCCGGGTCTCCGGCTGGGACGACCCCCGTATGCCTACCCTATGCGGTCTCCGCCGGCGGGGATACACCCCTGCCGCCATCCGGGATTTCTCCGAACGTAACGGTGTGACCAAGGCCGCCTCAACCGTGGAGTTCGGCTTCCTGGAGCACTGCCTGCGAGAGGACCTGAACCGTACCGCCAATCGGGTCATGGCGGTCCTGCGGCCCATCAAGCTCACCATCACCAACTACCCCGAGGGCCAGTCCGAGACCTTTGAGGTGGAGAATATCCCTGGGGATGAAAGCGCCGGTACCCGCGGTGTCACCTTCTCCCGGAATCTCTGGGTGGAGGCCGAGGATTTCCTAGAGGAACCTGTGCCCAAGTATAAGCGGCTCTATCCTGGCGGCCCCGAGTGCCGGCTGAAGGGGGCCTACCTTATCACCTGCACCGGCTGCGTGAAGGATGACAAGGGCAATGTGACCGAAATCCTGGCCACCTATGATCCCGACAGCAGAGGGGGCGACCCCGCCGACGGGCGGAAGGTCAAGGGGGCCACCCTTCATTGGGTGGATGCCGCCACCGCCCTGGATGCCGAGGTGCGTCTCTACGATAACCTTTTCTCCGACGAGGCTCCCGACGCCGGGGACAAGGATTTCCTGGAGTGCTTAAATCCTAACTCTCTGGAGATCCTTACCGGATGCAAGGTAGAGGCCAGCTTGTCCGAGCCCAAGCCTGAGGAGCGGTTCCAGTTTATGCGTCAGGGCTACTTCTGCGCCGACAGCAAGGATTCCGCCCCCGGACACCTGGTATTCAACCGGGCGGTAAGCCTGAAGGACAGCTTTAAAATCTGACAAAGGGGAAGTTTTCATGTATCACTTCCGAAACGACTATTCAGTGGGCTGCCATCCCGCCGTGCTGGAGGCCCTGGCAACTGTCAACAGCGAAAGCGTGATCGGCTACGGCGGGGATGATTACTGCAAGGAGTGCGCCGACCTGATCCGCAGCCTGTGTCACGCTCCCCAAGCCGCGGTGGAGTTTATGATCGGTGGAACCCAGACCAATTTTACCGCCATCGCCGCCTTTCTCCGTCCCTGGGAGAGCGTGATCTCCCCCGCCTCGGGCCATATCAACGGTCACGAATCGGGAGCGGTGGAGGCCACCGGGCACAAGATCCTCCCTATCCGGACCCCTGCCAACGGTAAGCTCTCCCCCGCCGCTATTCTCCCCGTTCTGGAGGAGTGTGAGGACGTTCACCTGACCAAGCCCCGGCTGGTCTATATCTCCAACGCCACGGAGACCGGCGGAGTCTATACCAAAGCCGAGCTTACAGAGCTCTCCCTCTTCTGCCGCCACCACGGACTTCTCCTTTTCCTGGACGGCGCCAGACTAGGCTGCGCCCTGGCAAGCAAGGTCAACGACCTGACCCTGGCCGATATCGCCCAGCTCACCGACGCCTTTTACATCGGCGGCACCAAAAATGGGGCCATGATGGGCGAGGCGCTGGTCATCACCGACTCCACCCTCCAGGGAGAATTCTTCCGCATGAAGAAGCAACGGGGCGCCGTATTGGCGAAGGGCTGGCTCCTGGGCGTTCAGTTCCAGGCCCTCCTGCAGGACGGTCTCTATTTCAAGATCGCCCGGAACGCGGTGGAGGTGGCCCAGTATCTCCAGGGGGGGCTCAAAAATCTGGGCATCCCCATGATGGTGGACTCCCCAACCAACCAGATATTCCCTATAGTCCCCAATGCCCTTCTCCCCGAGCTGGAGAAGATCTGCACCTACGAGGTCTGGGGAAAGGCGGACGAGGGGCATACAGTGATCCGCTTCGTCACCTCCTTCGCCACTCCGCTCGCCAGTGCGGACGGGCTGTTGAAGGCTATCAAGGATCTGACTTAACTAAAAGAGCGTGCTGCACACCTATGCAGCACGCTCTTTTATTGGGAAAGATCCATCCGCATCAAAACCAGTTCCTGCCATTGTCCGCTCCGGGTCCGAAACCCTTTGGGATTTCTCCCATACTCCACAAATCCAGCGCTTTTGTATAGGGAGACAGCGGTCTCGTTCGCGCTGACTACGTTTAACTCAAGCTGGGAGTACCCAGCGACCCGGGCGCACTCAATACAGGCCTGGGTCAAAGCTCTGCCGATCCCCAGCCCCCAGCTTGCCTTCTCCACGCTGATACCAAAACTGGCCCTGTGCCTCACTTTATCCTTTGCCCCCACTGCTTCGATCCCAGCCGTCCCAACGATCCGACCTTCCAAAACAGCGCAGATCTCCGCCTCCCGCTCCCCCATCGCCATCTTCGTCAGGAACTGTTCCTCCTGCGGAATATCAAAGCTGTTCTCATCCGGGTAGCTCAACAGGAACTCCGTCTCCCCATGGGTCTGCATAAAATTTTCATAAACCCCTTCCGCATCCGAACCCTCAGCGCTTCGGAGTATACATTTAGCGCCGTTTTTCAGCAGAATTTCCTTATAGTATTTCATTTATTTCTCCGTCAATATTTTAAGTACCCCAGCGGATAACCGCTGGGGTACTTTTGATTTAAAATCAAGCCTTGCCGTCGCAGCCCAGCACGTCGGTGATCTTGTGCTTGACCAATTCCTTGATGTTGGCCCGGGCGGGCTTCAGGTACTCGCGGGGGTCAAACTTGTCAGGATGCTCGTTGAAGAACTGACGAATGGTGCCGGTCATGGCCAGCCGCAGGTCGGAGTCAATGTTGATCTTGCACACCGAAAGACTGGCGGCCTTCCGAAGCTGCTCCTCGGGGATACCCACAGCGTCAGGCATCTTTCCGCCATTGTCATTGATCATCTTCACATAGTCCTGGGGTACGCTGGAGGAACCGTGGAGGACAATGGGGAAACCGGGCAGACGCTTGGAGACCTCCTCCAGCACATCGAAGCGGAGCGGGGGCGGGACCAGAATCCCCTTCTCGTTCCGGGTGCACTGGTCGGCGGTGAACTTGTAGGCGCCGTGGCTGGTGCCGATAGCGATAGCCAGAGAGTCACAGCCGGTCTTGGCTACGAACTCCTCCACCTCCTCGGGACGGGTGTAAGAGGAATCCTCAGCGGAGACCTTTACATCATCCTCCACGCCGGCCAGAGTGCCCAACTCGGCTTCCACCACCACACCGTGGTCATGGGCATACTCCACCACCTTCTTAGTGCCCTCGATGTTCTCCTCAAAGGATTTGGAGGACAAATCGATCATAACGGAGGTAAAGCCGCCGTCGATACAGCTCTTGCAGGTCTCAAAGTCAGGGCCGTGATCCAGATGAAGGGCAATGGGAATGTTGGGGCATTCAATGGCGGCGGCCTCCACCAGCTTCACCAGATAGGTGTGGTTGGCATAAGCCCGGGCGCCCTTGGAGACCTGGAGGATCAGAGGGGCGTTCAGATCCCGGGCGGCTTCCGTGATACCCTGCACGATCTCCATGTTGTTGACATTGAAAGCACCGATGGCATATCCGCCCTCGTATGCCTTTTTGAACATTTCCGTTGTTGTGACCAGAGGCATGGTAGTTCAGCTCCTTTTCATTTTGTGGTGTCTACATTTTAACAGCAATGGTTGAAAAATGCAAGAGGATATGCTATTATATTATATGTGAAAAGATGGCCCTTTTATTGTTTCACTATTCCAATGCATGAATATAAAATAGGAGGAATCATTTATGAGTGAACTTCGCGGAGCCTGTATCATCGGCCAGTCCGGCGGCCCTACCGCCGTCATCAACGCCAGCGCCCAGGGGGTTATTCAGACCGCCCTGAAGGCGGACTGCATCACTCAGGTTCTGGGCGCCGCCCACGGGATCAAGGGTGTGCTGGAGGACAAGCTGTACGATATGTCCAAGGAGGACCCCGCCGAGCTGGACATTATGAAGTATACCCCCTCCTCCGCCCTGGGCTCCTGCCGCTATAAGCTGGCTGACCCGGACAAGGACGATACCGATTACAAGCGTATCCTGGAGGTCTTCAAAAAACATAATGTCCGCTATTTCTTCTATAATGGCGGCAACGACTCCATGGACACCTGCAACAAGATTAGCAAGTATATGCAGAAGGTGGGCTATGAGTGCCGGGTCATGGGTGTGCCCAAGACCATCGACAACGACCTGAACGGCACCGACCACTGCCCCGGCTTTGCCTCCGCCGCCAAGTATATCGCCACCTCCTGCGCCGAGGTTTGGCAGGATGCTCATGTCTACGATACCGGGATGATCACTGTGGTGGAGATCATGGGCCGCCACGCCGGCTGGCTGGCCGGCTCCGCCGCCCTGGCTTCCCTCACCGGCTGTGGTCCCGACCTGGTCTACCTCCCCGAGGTGGACTTTGACATGGACAAGTTCCTAGCCGATGTGAAGGCCATCTATGACAAGACCGGTAAGTGCCTGGTGGCCGTGTCTGAGGGTATTCACTACGCTGACGGCACCTTCGTCTCCGAGGCCAAGACCTCTGCTACTGACGGCTTCGGTCATGCCCAGTTGGGTGGTCTGGCAGCCCTGCTGGCCGAGACCGTTAAGAATGCCACCGGTGCCAAGGTCCGTGGCATTGAGCTGAGCCTGCTCCAGCGCTGCGGCTCCCATGTGGGCTCCAAGACCGACATTGAGGAGGCTTGGCTGGCCGGCTCCAAGGCCGTGGAGGCCGCCGTATCCGGTATCACCGACAAGATGGTGGCCTTCAAGTGCACCCGGGAGGGCGGCTACAAGTGCGAGACCTCCCTGGAGCCCTTGGACATTGTGGCTAACTTCGAGAAGAAGGTTCCCCGTGAGTGGATCAACGAAGCCGGCAACGGTATCGAAAAGCCCTTCATCGACTACGTCCTGCCCCTGATCCAGGGCGAGGCCGACGGCCCCAAGGAGAACTCCCTGCCCCGGTTCGCCAAGCTGAAGAAGATCATCGCGGAGTAATTTTTCCTAAGAGAGGGTTTTACTTTGGTATA
This sequence comes from Oscillospiraceae bacterium, assembly GCA_022799035.1. Lineage (GTDB taxonomy): Bacteria > Bacillota > Clostridia > Oscillospirales > Oscillospiraceae > Vermiculatibacterium. The sequence continues at coordinate 132,594 of JAAWNQ010000001.1, read as the reverse complement.
AACACAAAACAGCCCACAGGGTCTTCCCTGTGGGCTGTTTTTATGTTTTCTTTTACTGCCCCGCCAGCATCCGCATCACTCCGTAGAGCTGCTGGTTGACCCCCTTGTGCATGTGGAGGGCCTCTTCAATATCATAGTTCACATACTCGTCCCCACGCATGGCCACCACCCGATTGGTCTGGCCATCTGCCAGAAGGCGAACTGCCTCGTGGCCCATGAAGGTAGCTACCACACGATCCTTCGTGGTGGGCGCACCGCCCCGCTGGACGTGGCCCAGGATGGTGACCCGGGTATCCACCGCAGTCTCCTCTGTGATTCTCTGGGCCACCTCGTAGGCTCCGCCCTCTACCCCCTCGGCCACAATGACCATGTAGTGGGTGATCCCCGACAACCGGGCCTGGCGGATGGGCTCCAGAACATCCTCGTTGAAATCCAACTGCTCCTCGGGCAGGAGCACCACAGTGGCGCCCCCGGCCATACCTACATCCAGCCCCACAAAGCCGGCATGACGGCCCATGACCTCTACCACCGAGCAGCGCTCGTGAGACTGCATGGTGTCCCGAAGCTTATCAATGCACTCCAACGCAGTGTTACAGGCTGTATCAAAGCCGATGGTATAGCTGGTACAGGCGATATCATTATCAATGGTACAGGGCACACCCACCACGGCAATACCATGCTTGGACAGGGCTTGAAGGCCCCGGTAGGTGCCATCACCACCCAAAGCCACGATACCGTCCAGTCCCAGCAGTTTACAGGTGTTCACCGCCTTCTGCTGCCCCGCGTCGGTCATAAATTCCTCGCTCCGGGCGGAGTAGAGCATGGTGCCGCCCCGGCGGAGCATCCCGCTGACGCTGTCAAAGTCCATAGGTTTGAAATCCCCGTTGATAAGACCGTTATAGCCCCGGCGGATCCCCACACACTCGATTCCCATCTTCAGGCAGGTCCGGACCACCGCCCGAACGGCGGCGTTCATGCCGGGGGCGTCTCCCCCGCTGGTCAATACGCCGATGCGGCGAACTGCGTTACCCATCTGTTGTGTCCTCCTCGTTTTATACGGTAAGTTCCGTGTCCCGGCGATCCAGGGCGGCGGCATACCGTTCCAGTACCGGCTGGATACAATCGGCCAGGAACTCCTCCACCTGCTCCGGACAGCGGCCTATGTAGGCCCCGGGCTCCAAATGCTTCTCCAATTCCTCCCTGGTCAGGTCAAAGGCGGGATCTTCTGCGATCCTGTCGATCAGATCGTTCGGCAACCCTAATTCCTTTACAGTATATCCCGCCTCCAAGGAGAGCTGGCGAATCCGTTCATGGATGGCCTGCCGGTCTCCGCCTCGTTTCACCGCATCCATCATAATATTCTCGGAGGCCATAAAGGGCAGTTCCTCCCGGACATGCTTAGCAATGACCTTTTCATGGACCACCAGCCCTGAGACCACGTTGGCGTAGATACTCAGGATAGCGTCCACCGCCAGGAATGCTTCCGGAATGGCAAGCCGTTTATTGGCTGAATCGTCCAGGGTCCGCTCAAACCATTGGGTGGCGGCGGTAATGGAGGGATTCAAGGCGTCGGCCATCACATACCGGGCCAAGGCACAGATCCGTTCACAGCGCATGGGATTCCGCTTGTAGGGCATGGCAGAGGAACCGATCTGGTTCTTCTCAAAGGGCTCCTCCACCTCCTTCAGATGGCAGAGCAGCCGCAGATCGGTGGCAAATTTGCTGGCGGACTGGGCGATGCCGGACAAGGTGGCCAGTACGGCGGCGTCCACCTTACGGGAGTATGTCTGCCCTGATACCGGGGTCACCCGGTCAAAGCCCATCTCCCCGGCGATCTTCTCCTCCAGAGCTTTCACTCTCTCATGGTCTCCGTCAAACAACTCTAAAAAGCTGGCCTGGGTTCCTGTTGTACCCTTAGAGCCCAGCAGGGCCATGTGGGAGATCCGGTACTCTACCTCCTCCAGATCCATGAGCAGTTCGTTCATCCATAGGGTGGCCCGTTTACCCACAGTTACAAGCTGAGCCGGCTGAAAATGAGTAAATCCAAGGGTGGGCAAGGCTTTATACTTATGTGCAAAATCCCCCAGATAGGCCAGGATCTTTACCAACTTATCCCGAAGCAGGACAAGTCCTTCCCGCATAAGGACGATATCGGTATTGTCCCCCACATAGCAACTGGTAGCGCCCAGATGGATAATCGGCATAGCCTTGGGACACTGCTCTCCGTATGCGTGGATATGAGCCATCACATCATGGCGCAGTTTCTTTTCCCAACGGGCCGCCGCCTCATAGTCCACCTGGTCAACATGGGCCTCCAACTCCGCTACCTGCTCCGCCGAAACCGGCAGCCCCAGCTCCATCTCCCCTCTCGCCAAGGCCACCCATAGCTTATGCCAGGTAGTGAACTTCTTATCCGGTGAAAAGAGATAGAGCATCTCATCGCTTGCGTACCGGGAGGATAAGGGGGACTCATACACATTTGTTGCCATCCTCGGCCCTCATTTCATATTTATTGCGCCAGGAACCGCTCCAGACGGTCCAGACCTTCCTTGATATTCTCCATAGAGGCGGCGTAGGACCAGCGGACATAGCCGGGAGCGCTGAAACCGTCGCCGGGCACCAGTGCCACCAGACCGTGCTTCAGGAAAGCGGTGGCAAAATCGTTGTCGGTCTCGATCTTCTCTCCACAGATGGTTCTGCCCAACTGTTCCTTCACATTCACCATAATATAGAACGCGCCCTCCGGGCGGATACAACTAATGCCCTTCATGCCATTGATCCGTTCCACCATATAGTCCCGCCGGGCTTGGAAAGCCTCCCGCATGGCGTCGGTCTCCTCCTGGGGAGCGGTAAGGCCGCAAAGGGCCGCTTTCTGGGAGATAGAGCAGGGAGAGCCGGTAGAGTGGCTCACATAGCTGCTCATTACCTTGGCGATTTCCGGCTCAGCCAAAGCGTAACCGATCCGCCAACCGGTCATGGCATAGGACTTGGAAACGCCGTTGATAAGGATGGTGTGCTTTTTCACGTCCTCCCCCAGAGCGGCTACGCTGGTAAAAGGCTTGCCGTCATAGACCAGTCCATAGTAGATCTCATCGGAAATGATATAAAGATCGTGACGGACACATACATCCATCAAAGGCTTGAGCTGCTCAGCGCTGTATACCATCCCGGTGGGATTGGAGGGGTTGTTGAAAATAATGGCTTTGGTCTTATCCGTAATGGCGGCCTCCAGCTTCTCGGGAGACAGCTTAAAGTCATCCTCCTCACCGGCGGAGACCAGAACCGGGACGCCTCCTACCATACGGATCAACTCATAATAGCTGACCCAGGCCGGCGCAGGAAGGATCACCTCATCCCCGGGATCCACCAGTACACGAAGGCTCAAATAAACGATATGTTTGGCTCCGCTGGAGATCACCACCTGATTGGAAGCGTAATCCAGCCCACAATCGGCCTTCATCCGGTCGCAGATAGCCTGCTTCAGCTCCAAAGTTCCAGAGGGTGGAGTGTAGCGGGTAAAATTTTCCTGGATGGCCTGAATAGCGGCCTCCTTGATGTAGTCAGGGGTGTTAAAATCCGGCTCTCCGGCGGCAAATCCGATCACATTTTGCCCCTCCGCCTTCATCTGCTTGAAAAGGGCATCAATGGCCATGGTCGAGGACGGATTCACTCCGGTGGCAATACGAGAAAGCGTTTTCACTGTGTATTCCTCCATTTGAAAAACAGATTTGGCTTTCATCATATTATAGGCAGGATCTCCCCAAAATGCAAGTACCCAACCCCCTGTTTTTCATATTTTTTCATTATGACTCAGTTTCGGCAAGTTTTTTCCGCATTTTTGGTCCAAGTAACTACATCTTCATTCATTCTCGCTGCTGTTTGACAGGCAGGTACAGTCTCCACAGTAGCATGTCCGGGTCTTGACAGAGCTTTCTCGCCGACAGTTGGCTGGGTCGGGGAGATATTGGGCAGAGCGGCGGGCCTGCTTGGACAGTGATTCTAAGGAAAACTACACTCTCACTCAGTTTCTCTACTGCCCCGGCCAAGGAATCGGTGACGGAAGGGACAACGTAGGCAACGATCCCTCCGGAGATCTTTTCATAGTCTACCCGGGATAACTGAAAAATAGAAAAAAGCTGGATGGCATGCTGGTCCTGGGACAAATATCGTGAAACCATCCCTCCTTGCTGCTCTTTTCTTTTTAGTATAGCAAAAAAGGGAAAAAAGGCAAGGAAAAATCCTCTCCTCCTCCCCCAGTTCCTTCCTCTGTCACGCAAAAAGGGAGACGCATTCGCGTCTCCCTTTTCAAATCGCCGGGTATTAGCCCTGCTCCTCGCGCATCTTGGCAAAGCACTCACTGCAGTAGACGGGACGGTCGGACTTGGGCTCGAAAGGAACCTTCGCCTCTCCGCCGCACCCAGCGCAGACCGCCGTGAAGTACTCACGGGGACCGCGGGCAGCCGCCTTGCGGGCGTCGCGGCAGGTTTTGCAGCGTTGAGGCTCATTCTGGAAGCCGCGCTCGGCATAGAATTCCTGCTCACCAGCGGTAAACACAAACTCCTGGCCACATTCCTTGCATACAAGCGTTTTGTCTTCGTACATGATTTTCCCTCTCTTTGCTCATTTGCCCAAGTCCCGGATCCAAGCTGGCGGCGCTGGGGCATTTGTATTATTGCGTTCAGCTTTCGCTGATACCGCCGGAAGTAAGAAAGGGCGCAGCCTTGCGCCGAATGCGTTGGACGGCGTTGTCCACCGACTTTGGGGCCTTCCCCACCCGTCGCGCGATTTCTCCACAGGAAAGGCCATCCAAATATAACCCCAAGATCGTCTTCTCAAAATCAGATAATCGCTCCACCAAAGCATCCATCTGGGCTCTGCGGTCTTCCCTATTGATCAGCATATCCTCAGGATCGGTCCCGGGTACAGGAGAAGCGGCATAGGAAAATCCTTTTATGTCTTCTTTGCAAAGAGAGGAATCCATGGAAACGGACTGGTTCAGTGGATCGTGTTTCCCTCTGGCCGCAGATTTTACTGCGGAATAGAGCCGATTGCGGATACAAACCTCCGCATAAGTCCGAAAGACAACCTCCCGTTCCGGCTGAAAGCCCCGGATGGCAGAGAGGAGCCCGATCATTCCCTCTTGGATCAAATCCTCACTGTCTCCTCCCGCCAAAAAATAAGGACGGGCACAGATCCGAACCAAACGACTGTACCGGGCAGCCAGCGTCTCCTCGGCAATCCGATCTCCGGCGGCGGCCATAGAACACAAAGTCTCATCCGAACATTCAAGAAATGGCTCCATACTGTATATTCCTTTACACTTTTATAACAGATATTCCATGATTTGTCAAGAGCCTTTTATACATATTACCGCAAAATCCCCAATATTATCAAAGTGTTTTTATCAAATTCGCCAATTTTTCAGCTTGATCCTGGGCCGTTTGCTCCTCGGTGGCCTCCACCATCACCCGGACAAGAGGCTCTGTGCCGGAGGGCCGAACCAAGATCCGACCGCTGTCGCCCAGCTCTGCCTCTGCCTTGGACACCGCGTCCTTCAACTTTTGGGAGGCCATGATTTCCTCCTTCTTCTCTTTGCTGTTCACTGTTACATTCAGCAACACCTGGGGATAGCGGACACACATGGCGGCCAATTCAGAGGCCCGCTTCCCCGACTTATGCACTACGCCGAGTAGCTGCAGGGCAGTCAGTTCCCCGTCCCCCGTTGTGGCATACCGGCGGAAAATGGTATGTCCCGACTGCTCCCCACCAAGGATATATCCTCCCTGTTCCATCTCCTCCAGCACATTCCGGTCCCCCACATCGGTACAGAGAAACTGAAAGCCGTGCTCCTTGGCAAAGATGCGGAATCCCAAATTGCTCATCACCGTAGCCACCAGAGTCTTCCCCACCAACTCCCCACGGCTGTCCAGATCAGTGCCGCAGATAGCCAGAACCTGATCCCCGTCGATCAGTTCCCCCCGGTCATCTACCGCCAGACAGCGGTCCGCGTCACCATCAAAGGCGATACCCATATCATACTTCCCTGCCTTTACCATAGCGGCCAGATGGTCAATATGGGTGGAGCCACAGTCCTTATTGATGTTGACTCCGTTGGGGTCGGCGTTGATAATATCGCTTTGCAGCTTGGGGAATCGGTCAAAAAGTTTTCCCGCCGTGGCAGAGGCGGCTCCATTGGCACAGTCAACCAGGATCCGCATTCCGGAAAGATCTGTATCAATAGAGGACACCAAGTGCTCAATATAGGCGTCCACTCCCTGTTGATCCAGATAGGTCACCTGTCCAATGTCAGCCCCCTTACAAAGGGTGGGCTTCTCATTAAAAAGCACAATGTCCTCGATCTTATTCTCCAACGCGTCGGGCAGTTTGAATCCCTGACCGTTAAATATCTTGATGCCGTTATGCTCAAAAGGGTTGTGGGATGCGGAGATAACGATACCGGCGTCCGCTTTGTTGGCTACCGTCAGAAAGGCCACGGCAGGAGTGGGGATGATCCCCAGATGGAGTACATCCGCCCCAGCGGAACACAGCCCCGCGATCAGGGCGCCCTCCAAAAGATCGGAGGAGATTCGGGTGTCCTTTCCGATAGCCACCAGTGGCTTTTTCTTCCCCGTATCCTGGGCAAGAACCATTGCCGCGGCACAGCCCACCTCAAAGGCCAGGTCGGCGTTCAGATTCTCATTTACAACCCCTCGGATCCCATCGGTTCCAAACAGTCTTCCCATATTGATATAACCCCTTTCGGCTTATAAAGTCAGTTGCTCCATCCCCGCAAAGTGAATCCCCAAATGGTCATAGGCCTTGGCAGTCACACACCGCCCACGGGGAGTCCGGGTCAGAAAGCCAAGCTGCATCAGGTATGGCTCGTACACGTCCTCTAAAGTCACAGCCTCCTCATTGATGGTAGCCGCCAGGGTCTCCAGCCCAACAGGACCACCCCTGTAGTTCTCAATGATGCTGGTGAGCATCCGCCGGTCCACCGCGTCCAACCCCAGATGGTCCACCTCCAGGGCGGAGAGGGCCTCGTCGGCCACATTCCGGGTAATAACGCCCCCCGCCCTTACCTGGGCAAAGTCCCGAACCCGGCGGAGCATCCGGTTGGCGATCCGGGGGGTTCCCCGGCTCCGCCGGGCGATCTCCATGGCCCCCTCCCCTTCAATGGGGACCTCCAGGATCCCGGCCGAGCGGGAGACGATACGGGAGAGCTCCTCCGGAGTATAGAGCTCCAACCGCAGCGTCACGCCAAACCGGTCCCGGAGAGGGGCGGAGAGTTGCCCCGCCCGGGTTGTGGCCCCTATGAGGGTAAACTTGGGCAGGTCCAGCCGGATGGAGTTTGCGGAAGGACCCTTTCCAATGATAATATCAATGGCATAATCCTCCATGGCGGGATATAGGATTTCCTCCACCTGCCGGTTCAGCCGGTGGATCTCGTCCACAAAAAGGATGTCATTTTCATTGAGGTTGGTCAGCAACGCCGCCAGATCCCCCGGCTTCTCAATGGCGGGACCGGAGGTGATGCGGATATTGACCCTCATCTCGTTGGCGATGATCCCGGCCAGGGTAGTCTTTCCCAGCCCCGGGGGACCATGGAGAAGCACGTGATCCAAAGGCTCAGAGCGCATCTTGGCCGCCTGGATAAAAACCTCCAGGTTGCCCTTGGCCTTCTCCTGTCCAACATATTCCACCAGCGTTTGGGGGCGAAGGGAACCCTCGTTATCGTCATCCCGGGTCAGGGTGGTTGCCACCAGGGGCTCCTCGGTCTCAAACCCGGTCTCAGAAAAATCAATGCTCAAAGTCTCACTTCCTTCATACTTTCTCTAATCCCACAGAGGCAGTTCGCAGGGTGATTCCCCGCGGCATAGAAAAATCCGAACGGGCCTCCACAGCGGCGAAAAACGCGTTAAAATCCCCCTCAATGTCATAGCTCCAAACGGCCGCGTTCCGTTCCTCCCCCACATCTTCAGAGAAGGTCAGATCCAGATGGACCTGGCTGATGTCCTCATCCTCGCCAGAGCCCTCTATAAACTGCCGGACCAGATGCCATTGAAAGGTCCGTCTGCCATCGGGCAGGCGGCCATAGGGGCCAATCTCCCACAGCACAGCGTCATCATCACACTGGAAATGATATTCCAGACAAAACTCCTTGAAAACCGCCCAGGCCAACATGGGTTCCCTGTTCTCATCGGAAAGCCCTCGTTTCCTTCCCAGTGCCAGCAAAAGAGTCCCGGAATCCTCCACGGCATGCCTTTTCGGCAAAAACAACTTTGTAAATAAGCCCATTGTTCGTTTCCTTCTCCCTTTTGGAAATCGCCAAACATTTCTCTTTTCTTAAAAAACGGGTCCTATCAGCAGATAAACACTTCTAAAAGTAATGTACCAGCATCCTCGTCTTTTTTGATCGTTCTTAATTTCTTATCGTCCATATCAGGCCAGGCATACACAACAACGGACACAAAATAGTTCTTCTCGTAAAAATCCAACTCATAGCCACCTGCCGACGCTTTCGCGGCACCAAAAACGGCAAAACACAACTCGGTTTTGTCTTCTGAACGGCTCACTGGCTTGCCAATATCTACGCCCAGCTCTTCCAAAAAAGCTGCCAACTTGGGAAGTTCCCCCCTCTTCTCCGGAAGCTCCATCCCACACTTTGCATAAAACTCTTGATTCTTTTCTTCCTCGACCAGAAATGTCCAATCGTCTTGATAACTAACCTCTTTCATCCTTCTCGCATTCCCTCCACCAACTCCACCAACTTATCCAGAAAGGTTTCCTCCCCCAGGGTATTGACCTTCCAGAATACGGCCTGACTACCCCCCGAAGTGATGGCCGAGAGGAACAGTCCCTCCCCCTTCCCCACCAGGGTCAGGTTCAGGCTTACCCGGTTGCTTCCCATGAGGCTATACCGCTCGTAGACCCGGACAGCGCAGCGGACCTCTCCGGAGGTATAATCGCTGCCATCCTCGTAGGAGGCAGGGGAACTGCCTTCCAGGATCCCGTTATGCAGATAGGTAAGGACCCGGTCAAAATTGCCCGATAGGCAACATTCATATTTTGCCATCCTACTTCACCATCTTTTTCAAAGCCTGCTTGATGATCTGCTCCAGAGGCAGAGCATCCATGTCGATACCCTTCAGCGCCATCCCGATCTCAGTCTGGGAGTAGCCCAGCACCGCCAGGGCCGCCGAGGCCTCGCTGACCTTATTCTCCGGGATGAGGGTCACGCCGCTGCCGCCATAGGCCTCCCCTGCCATTCCTCCAAGCTGTCCCTTCGCCAATTTGTCCTTCAACTCCAGGATAATCCGCTGGGCGATCTTCTTCCCGATTCCCGGGGCGGCGGTGAGGGCCTTCTCATCCCCAGTGATAATGGACATGGCGAGCCGCTCCGGCGGAGCGGAGGACAGGATGGACAGAGCCGCCTTGGGTCCCACGCCGGAGACACTGATGAGAAGCTGGAAGCACTTCAATTCCTCCTCGGTGGCAAAGCCATAGAGTTCCATGGCATCCTCCCGGACGTTCAGATATGTATACAGCTTCCCCAGCTTGCCCACTGAAAGGGCGCCCAAGGTCACATTTGTGGTATGACACGCATATCCCACTCCTCCGCAGTCAATGACCGCCAGGTAAGGGGCAATATGGGCCACGGTCCCATTTACATAGTAAAACATAGACTTTCTCTCTCCTATTTACTGGGATGTCGCACCGCGTACCGCCCGCTTCCCGGCCGGGCGGCGTTGGGATCTTGGAGCCGGGAGCTGAAGGACCGGGCATGGCACAGGGCGATGGCCACCGCGTCGGCGGCGTCATCAGGTTTGGGCACCGACTTCAGATTCAAAAGCCGCTTCACCATATCCATGATCTGCCTCTTCTCCGCCCTGCCGTACCCGGTGATAGCCAGCTTTACCTCCGAGGGGCTGTACTCATAGATCGGTACCCCAGCCCGCTCCGCCGCTGTGAGGATTACTCCCCGGGCCTGGGCCACGCCGATACCGGTGGTCACGTTGTTATTAAAAAACAGTTCCTCAATGGCCATGGCGTCGGGGTGAAAGGTATCAAAAAGCTGGGCCATATCGTTCTCAATTTGTAAAAGCCGGGTGGGTAAAGGAAGCCCTGCCTGAGTGGTGATGGCCCCGCAGGAAACCAATCCCTGCCGCCCCGGTTCAGAGCGGAGGACCCCAAAGCCTACAATGGCAAACCCGGGGTCGATACCCAGAATGACCATCCTCCGCCCTCCTCTGTCTATAGATAATTTATTGTATCATTTCTTTTCTTTCCGCGCAACAAAAAGAAACGGGAGCCGAGGAAAAATATCCTCATAGCTCCCGTCTTTTTTCCAACAGTACCCGGTCTACCAGTCTCTTCCCATCCTCATAGATGGGGTGGTCATAGTGGGTCAAAAAATAACCCGCCTCCCGGCCGGTCTCCTGAAAGCCCAGCGCTCTATAAAACCCCAGGGTGGAGGGACTGTCTCCCGTCCCCAACTGTAGGGTCTGTAGATCGGGATACCACCCCCACAAAAATCCTATCATCTCTCTCCCCAATCCCCGCCGTTGATAATGGGGTGCTACCGCGATGTTCTGTATCTCATAGAGACCGGGTCCTTCCCTGGTCACCACACAAACCGCCCGGTCCTCCCCGTCCTCCTCCAGGACAAAAAGCTCCCCCCGGTCTAAATAGCCCCGGATCAAAGATTCCTGCTCATCCCCCAGCAGGAGAATAGGCAAGTATTTATCCTTGTCGTTTGATACGCTCCTGATGGTCATTCCCTCACCGCCCTTTTCCATTACTATAGCCTACTTCCCTCCCTACTGTCAACAAAAAGAGAGACGGGGCTGTTCCCCGTCTCCCTCTCTCCGGCAAAGAGTCTTACCCCCGCAACTCCAGTTCATTAAAGAACTTATCGTGGGTTACCTGTACCGCCCGGTCCGCATTCTCCAGGTCCACCAGAACCGAGACTTTGATCTCACTGGTGGAGATCATGTGAATGTTGATCCCCGCGCTGTAAAGCGCCTCAAACATCCCAGCGGCCACACCGGGATTGTTGATCATGCCGGCTCCCACAATGGAGACCTTGGCAATGCTGTCGTTCACATCAATATGGTCAAAGCCGATGTACTCCCGATTCTCCTCCAGGATCTTCTTGGCCGCCTCAGTGTCGCTTTTCGCCACGGTGAAGCTGATATCCTTCTTATCCTCCCGGCCGATGGACTGGAGGATAATATCCACGTTGATCTTCCCCTTCGCCAGCAGGGAGAAGATACGGAAGGCAATGCCGGGCTCATCCTCCAGCCCCACCAGAGCCAGACGGGCCACGTTCTTATCTTTGGCGATACCACTCACATGGGATTTTTCCACGGTTTTCACAACCTCCTTGACTTTAGTTCCCGGATTCCCGGAGAAACTGGAGAGAACCTCCAGATTTACATTATAGCGTTTTGCCATCTCCACTGAACGGTTGTGGAGCACTTGGGCGCCCAAGGTAGCCAGCTCCAGCATCTCGTCAAAGGTGATCTCCTCCAGCTTCCTGGCCCCCGGCACCAGCCGGGGATCCGCGGTGTAAACCCCGTCCACATCAGTGTATATCTGACACAGGTCCGCATGAAGGGCAGCGGCCAGAGCCACGGCGGAGGTATCCGACCCTCCCCGGCCCAGAGTGGTCACGTCGCCGTACTTGTTGATCCCCTGGAAACCGGTGACGATAACGATACTCCGCCGGTCCAGCTCATTTTGGATCCGCTCCGCCATCACCCGCTTGATCCGGGCATTGCCATAAGTTGAGTTGGTTTGTACCCCCGCCTGCCATCCGGACAGGGATACCACAGGATAGCCCATAGCCTCAATAGCCATAGCGCAGAGGGAGCAGGAGATCTGCTCCCCCGTGGACAACAGCATATCCATCTCCCGCTTGGAGGCCTTGGGGTTGATCTCCTCCGCCTTGGCGATCAGGTCATCGGTGGTATCTCCCTGGGCGGAGAGGACCACTACTACGCTGTGTCCCCTCCGGTAAGTCTCTGTAATGATCCGGGCCACATTGCGGACGCGGTCTGCGTCCGCAACCGAGGACCCGCCAAATTTCTGTACGATAAGTCCCATAGAAAAACAGTACCCCCTTGTAGGTTCTGGTCTATTTTATGCCGCTTCGGAGCCCGCCGTCAGTCCTCCAGCACCCGGAAGACGGAGCCCGTCTCCACCTCCGACAGCCGCCGGTCCAGCTCTCCCCTGGTCATGGGAGCGGTAAGCACAGCGCACTCCCCCCCCGGCGCTCCGGCCCGGGCCAGTAGGGTCACATCTCCCAGTAACTGCCGAAGTCTGTCTGCCGGGACCTCCGCCCGGACATACCAGGAACTGGATACATCGTCGGGAGGAAGGGTCACATCCTCTCCCCCCGGCCCCCAGTCTATATATTTGGGCCTGTCCTTGTTCCGGGCGGCGTCCATCACATCGGCCACCACAGCGGAAGCGGTAGGCAGCTTCCCCGCGCCCCTGCCGTAGAACATCACATCCCCGATGGCGTTGCCCCGGACCGTGATGGCGTTGAATACGTCCTCCACCCCGGCCAGAGGGTCCTCCCCCCTTACCAAGTGGGGCTCTACAAAAGCCCGGATCCTTCCATCCTCCCCGCGGATGGCCCGTCCCAGCAGCTTTATCTTCCGTCCGCAGGAGTCGGCATAGGCCACATCGGAAAGGGTCACCCCAGTGATACCAGCGGTGGGGACCTGCTCAGGGTAAATATGCCGTCCAAAGGCCAGGGAGGCCAGAATACAAATCTTCCGACAGGCGTCGTGGCCCTCAATGTCAGCGGTGGGATCGGCCTCGGCATAACCGTTCTGCTGTGCCTCTTTCAGCGCCGCATCAAAACTGAGCCCCGCCCGGATCATCCGGGTCAGGATATAGTTGGTAGTCCCGTTAAGGATCCCACAGACCTCGGTGATCTCGTTGGCCGCCAGACACTGCTTCAAGGGCCGGATAATGGGGATCCCCCCGCCCACGCTGGCCTCGTACAGATAGCTGACCCCGTGCTCCCGGGCCAGCTCCATCAGCTCATAACCGTGCTTCGCCACCAGCTCCTTATTGGAGGTGACCACGCTTTTTCCCGCCGCCAGAGCCCTCTGGGTATACTCTTTGGCGATCCGGGCGCCGCCGATGGTCTCCACCACGATATCCACTTCCGGATCCCCTTCGATGACGGCAAAATCGTGGACGATCTTTTCCCCGAAGGGACTGTCCGGAAAGTCCTTCAGATCCAGGATATATTTCAGTTCCACGCTCCCGTGGACCTTCTCACCGATGTGGGCCCCATTTCGCTTCAGGACCTCGGCCACGCCGGAGCCTACCACGCCAAAGCCCAATATAGCTACTTTAGACATACCCATCCTCCCTCTCTTGTCTTTTAGCCGCCCAGGATCTCACAGCGGACTACCCCGCTCTCCCCCGCCACCTGTTCCAGCATCTCCTCGGTGGTCATGGTGAGACCGGAGGTCTCTGCCCCCACGCTCACCACCGCCCCACCTCCTCCGGGGATACTTTGATTGATGGTCAAAATATTGGCCCCACACCGGGCAAAATTGTTCAGCACCGCCGACAATATCCCCGGTTCGTTTTTCAGCAGGATCTGCACATTGATGATCCTTCCGCTGAGCATATCATTGAAGGGCCGCACGGCATCCTTGTACTTATAAAAGGCGCTCCGGCTGATCCCCATCCGCTCCGCGGCCTCGTTCACCGTTCGGACCTCTCCCGCCTCCAGCAGTCGCTTGGCTTCCGCTACCTTGAGAAAGATCTCGGGCAGCGCGTCGGCATCCACGATAAAGTATTGGGGCTGCTTCCTCATCTTATGTCTATCCCCCTCAAGTGTCCACAGGTGAAGATCATTTGTTTTCGACCTGTGCTCCATTGTAGCACAGCCTTATCCCAAACGCAACAGAAAAAGCGCCAAAATTTATCCCAATAGCCGCCCTTTCTCTGGGAAATATTTTGCCCAAAATGCTGAAAAAGCGTGCCGAAGCACGCTTTTTCAGATCACGTTCTTTTATAGGGGCGGAGGCAAAAGGGGCTCGTCCCCCGTCTCGGAAGGCTCAGGCGACTCTACAGGGTTCTCGCTCTCCCCAGGCGGAATTTCAGACCCAGAGCTGGGCTCCGGTCCCTCCTCCCCCGGCCGTATCAGATGCCCTCCGCCTCCCACTGTAGGCCAGGTGGAGGGGTCTCTGGAGTCAAAGTTTGGATCCTCCTCTCTTGTCGGCCAGGTGGAGGGATCCAGAATATTGAATCCGCTGGGATCATAGGGGGCGGGGGAAGGCTCCTCGGGAAGGGCCGTGGTATGGACCGTACAGGGTCCCGCGTCCTCCAGGAAGATCCGGTAGAATCCATTGTCCTCCGGGTATATCCCGCCTAAATACTCCCTCTGAACATCCAGGATGGAAACGCTGATCCGCCCTTGAGAATCCGTACCGTCCTCATTCAGTTCCACATCCGGGCAGAACTCTCCCGCCAGATGGTAGCGTCCGGTGGCCTCCCCATTCTCATTCAGGATGGGGTCAGCGGTACAGACCTCCACCATCACATGGGCCTGGCAGTACTCGGTTGGCACAGCCTCGGGGAAATAGCTCCCCAACGCCACACGACTTCCCCGCATATCACTGCGGCACTCGTCCGTCGCCAAGAGCCCCGTGTCCTTGCAGTACTCAACGCTCACCATTCCCTCCGCCTGGGGGAAGTCCCGGTATTCCAATCCCTCGTGGACCTGGCTCATCACCTGCCCCCAAAGGATGGCCGCCGGGTTGCCCCCTGAGGTCTTCACCCGCTCCGGGGTGCGATAACCAACCCAGACCGCGGCGGTGTAGTAGGGGGTGTAGCCCACAAACCAGCGGTCGTTGTTGGAGGTGGTGGAGCCCGTCTTTCCCGCAATCTCCATTCCGGAGAAGTTGGCGGGGGTACCGGACCCCTCCTTTACCACTCGCTTGAGCATCCCATTGATCTGGCTGACCGTCTTTTCCTTCAGGACCACCTCACCGTTCAATTCCCGGCTCAGGATCTCCCGGTCGTTGGAGTCCACCACCTTAGAGTAGGTCCTGGGCTCCACATACACCCCGTTTCGGGGGAAAGTAGCGTAGGCCCCCGCCATATCCAGGGTGGATACGCCGCTGGTCAAACCTCCCAACGCCAACTGGGAGTAGCCGATATCGGAATACACCTTCCCGTCGGTACCCACCCTGTTGATGACCAGATGGTCCGGATCTACCCCGAATTTATCCACCAGATACTCATACCCCACCTCAGGGGTCACAAGCTGAAGGGTGCGTACCGCGATGGTGTTGGTGGAGTTTGTCACCGCATCGGAGACCGTCATCTGTCCCAGATACCGGCGGTTCACATTGGCCGGCCAGGGATCCCCGTTCAGCAACAGCGGCGGGCTGTCCTCCATCACCGTATAGGGAGTCACCAGCCCCATCTCCAGGGCCGGCGCGTAAACCGCCAGGGGCTTGATGGAGGACCCAGGCTGCCGGAGGGCCCGGGTAGCCAGATTGTAGCCTCGGGTATCCTCCGCGGTCTTCTCTCCCATCTTTCCCGCTAGGGCCACCACATTTCCCTGGGGGTCAATGACCGTAATGGCCGACTGAAGCTGCTGTCCCGACGCGGAGGTGTAGGGCAGATTTTCCGCGTTGGTATAGATGCTGTCCACAGCCGCCTGCACCCTGGTATCCACGCAGGCGTATATCTTCAATCCACCGGAATACACCACGTTGGAGGCTACCGGTTCCGAATAGCCATACTGTTCCATCAGGTCGTTGGTCACATCGGTGATGACCTGCTCCGTGTACCAGCTGTAAAGGCTTCCCACCTGCCCGTCACTCTGGGCACTGTGAAAGTCCAGCTTCTCCGCTTTGGCCGCCTCGCACTGCTCCTTGCCGATAAAGCCGTCCCGAAGCATAGCGTCCAGCACCAGCGCCCGGCGGGCGTTGTTGTTCTCCTCATTGGTATAGGGGTCATAAAGGGAGGGATTGTTGGTGATCCCCACCAGACTGGCGCACTCAGCCAAGCTCAGCTCAGAAACATTTTTGCCGAAGTAGGTGTAGGACGCGGTATACACCCCATAACACCGCCGCCCAAAATAGACATAGTTCAGATACCATTCCAGGGTGGCGGTCTTTCCGTATTTCTTGTCAAACTCCAGAGCCTTGAAAATCTCCAGGATCTTCCGTTTGACAGTCACATCGTCATACTGGGTCACATTTTTGATAAGCTGCTGGGTAATGGTGGAACCACCCTGGGTCTTTCCGCCGGTAAAGGTGGTAAAGGCGCTCTTTACCGTCCGGATCCAGTCCACCCCATGGTGCTCATAGAACCGCCGGTCCTCAATGGCCACCAGGGCGTTGATCAGATTCTGGGGCAGCTCGTTATACTCGACCCAAACCCGGTTCTGATCCCCGTGGAGCGTCTCATACTCCACCTCCTGCCCGGTGGCAGGATCAATATAATAGATGATGCTGGACAGGTTCATGGGGTATGCGGCCACATCGGTATCCGCCTGAGGCAGGATCACATTTTTAATATAGACTGCGGCGAAGCAGGCCAGAAAGGATCCGGAGATCAGCGCGATGAGCAGCAGAGTGGCGATCACTGTCAGCACCCGGCTCATGGTACTTCTCCGCCTTCTACGGCGCCGCTTTTTAGGGGCGGCGGACCGGGGCTGCCGCGGGGTTTGTTCTTCAGCCATATGTTGCCTCCATATCCAGGTGGTAAATACTTTAATTAAGGTGTATTTTCAGCATACAACAGCAAATAAAAATACAAGTATATTATACCACGAATGGCGTTTTTGTCCACCCCCAATCTCCGCCTGACCCTCCTCGTCAAAAATTTTGGTTTCCCTCACCTTGCTTTTTCTTCCGTTCCGGGTTACAATAGAAATAACAAGATCGCAATAAGGAGGAGCGGACATGAGCGAAGAATTTGGCCCCGATTTTATCACGGTCACCGATGAGGACGGCTGTGAATTTGAACTGGAGCATGTGGACACCATAGAATACAACGGACAGGTCTATATGGCCTTCTTCCCCGCCGAGACCGAGGGGGAGGAGCCGGAGGAGGAATCCGGTCTCATCATCCTGAAAGTGGTGGACGTAAACGGCGAGGAACAGCTCTCCACCCTGGACACCGAGGAGGAGCTGGAGGAGGTCTACGACCAGTTTATGGAAGCCCTCTTTCAAAACGAGGAGGAGACGGAAAGCTGAACTCTCCCCTGCCCGGTGCGTGATGGGCTTATATTAAACCCACATTTTTAAAACGGGACGCCCCACTCGTCCCGCGGTTCGCAGGCCTCCCGGCTCTTAGTCGGAAGTTGGAAGCGGTAAAGCGGTACGGAGGCGACCCACCTGCCGAGTCGTGCAGGTTTTAATTGGGTCCACACGGCCATGGCGGGGGAGTTTTTTATAAGAGGAAACCGTCCTTGGGACGGTTTTTCTTTTTTTCTCCCTTAGGGCTTGCAAGAATAGACGCTATCTTGTATAATAACAAGATGTTGGGCATTTCCAGCCTTTGGGATGCCCTTCGGAAAATCGGTAAAAATACGAGAGGACTGAACGTTCATGAGTGCATCGAATAAGAAACAACAGCGGAAAGCCGCCCTTGCGGATGGCATGACCCAAAAGCAGCGGCAGGAGCAGCTCCAGGCCGAGACCGCCAAGCGCCAGAAGACGATCTATACCGCGGTAGGTGTGGTCTGTGCCGTAGCCGCCGCCGGACTTCTGATCTGGAACGGCATGAACTCCTGGAAAACCAAGGGCCGCCTGAATGACGAGGCTGCCACCATCGGCGGTCAGGTATACACCGTGGCCGACCTTCAGTATTATTACAGCAGTCTCCGCAATACCTACGTCTCCTATGGCATCATCGACGCCACCCTTGACGAGGGTGCCCAGTGGTACGACGAGGGGGAAAACAAAACCTTTGCCGACTACTTCCGGGACAGTGCCCTTTCCAACCTCCAGCAGACCGCCGTCCTGTGCGCCGCCGCCAAGGAGGAGGGCTACACCCTCTCTGAGGAAGCCCAGCAGAGCATTGACAGCCAATTGGCTCAAATCGACATCATCCGCTCCCAGTGGGGCATGAGCCGCAAGTCCTACTTCCTCTCCCAGCACGGCATCAGCGAGGAAGTGTTTATGCGGAACCTGACCAACGACATCCTGGCCAGCGAATACGCCAATCACAACAAGGCCTCCTACACCTATGACGAGGCCGCCCTGAACGAGTATTACGCCGAGCACTCCGATACTCTGGACAGCTACGACTACCGCTACTTCTTCATCAGCGGCTCCGCCCCCACCACCGACGCCGACGGCAACACCATCACCCCCACCGACGAGGACAAAGCCGCCGCCATGGAGACTGCCAAGCAGAACGCCGATGATGCTGTGGCCGCCATCCAAGCCTCCGAGAACAGGGAGGCCGCCTTCGCCGCCGAGGCTCCCAAGTACGTCTCTGAGAGCACCAAGGAGGCTTACGCCGCCGATCCCGACCACTCCCTGGCCACCGGCGTTATGGGCGAGACCCTGAACCGGAACAGCAGCGTATACGCCGAGTGGCTCATGGACGGCGCCCGGAAGTCCGGCGATGTGACCGCCATCCAGTCCGGCAGCAGCGGCTACTATGTTGTCATGTTCCTTGACCGTTACCTGGACAAGTCCAACTCTGTAAACATCCGCCACATTCTCATTATGGCCGATACCTCCGACAGTACCGAGACCGACTCCAACGGCTCCCCCGTCCCCACCCAGACCGCTATGGATGCCGCCAAGACCGAGGCCGAGGCCCTTCTGGCCCAGTGGGAATCCGGGGACAAGACCGCCGAGAGCTTTGGCACTCTGGCCCAGGAGCACTCTGACGACCCCGGCTCCAAGGATAAGGGCGGCCAGTATACCCGCGTCCCCCAGGGCCAGATGTTCGAGGGCTTTGACCAGTGGATCTTCGACCCCACCCGTGAGGAGGGGGATACCGGTCTGGTGGAGAATCCCCAGAGCGGCCAGCAGGGCTGGCACGTGATCTATTTTGAGGGTACCGACGGCTACTGGGAGGAGGTCGCCACCCAGGCCAAGCAGAACTCTGAGCAGAACGAGTGGCTCACCTCCCTCACCGACGCCGCCGAAGCCGTGGCCCTGGATGCCATGCGGTATGTGGGAGCCCCCAACACCGCCGTGGCCTCCACCCCCGCCCCCAGCGAGTCCCCCGCCGGGAGCGAGGCCGCTGAGTAAGAATCACCCCCAAACGCCCCGCAGTACACTGCGGGGCGTTTTCATAGGAGGATCTCAAATGGAAGAAGCCTTTCTCCGGACCGAAATGCTCCTGGGTCGTCCCGCCATGGAGAAACTGTCCCACAGCCACGTGGCCGTCCTGGGTTTGGGCGGCGTAGGGAGCTGGTGCGCCGAGGCCCTGGCCCGCTCCAGCGTGGGGACTCTGACCCTTGTAGATTGTGACCAGGTGAGCCCCTCCAACCTGAACCGCCAACTGGTAGCCACCCTGGAGACCCTGGGCCGCCCCAAGGCGGAAGCCATGGCGGAGCGTGTGTCCCGAGTGGCCCCTAACTGCAAAGCGATCCCCCTTAACCTCCGCTATACCCCAGAGGATCGGGAGACCTTCTTTGCCGAGAACTACGACTTCATCGTGGATGCCATTGACACCGTCTCCTGCAAGCTGGATCTGATCCAGACCGCTCTCAGCCGGAATATCCCCATCCTCTCCGCCCTGGGAACCGGAAACAAGCTGGATCCCTCCCGCTTTCAGATCACCGACATCTCCAAGACCCAGGGCTGTCCCCTGGCCCGGGTGGTTCGTAAGGAGTTACGCAGCCGGGGCGTCTTCCACCACCGGGTCCTCTGGTCCAATGAGGAGCCTTTGGCTCCCCAGGACTCCGGAGAAGCCCCCCCTCCCGGCCGCCGCAGTATCCCCGGCAGCGTCCCCTGGGTCCCCTCCTGCGCCGGCCTCATGCTGGCGGGGGATGTGGTCCTGACCCTGATCCAAAACGAAAAAAACAAACCAGAATAAAAAATCCCCTCCCAGTCAAAATAGACCGGGAGGGATTTTTATGAAAGAAAACAGAACGCTCCGGGCCGTGGTCTCCGGCGCCGCGGCAGGTCTGGTGAACGGCTTCTTCGGCGGCGGAGGCGGTATGCTCCTGGTCCCCCTTCTCTCCCGCTGGCTGAAGCTGGGCGACCGCAAGGCCTTCGCCACCTCGGTGGCTGTCATCCTACCCCTGTGCGTCCTCTCCTCCGCCGTCTACCTATTCCGGGGCGGCCTGGACCTGTCCGCCGCCCTGCCCTACCTTCTGGGGGGCTCCCTGGGCGGTATCCTGGGAGGAAAGCTTTTTAAGAATGTCAATATGCTCTGGCTCCGCCGGGGCTTCGCTCTCCTCATCCTCTACGCCGGCCTCCGGGCCGCCTTTTTCACCTGATGGGGGCCTTTTTTGCCGGGCTGGCTACCGGGATCCTCTCCGGCTTTGGGGTAGGAGGCGGCACACTGCTCCTCATCTATATGACCACCTTCGCCGGCGTCCCCCAGAATTTGGCCCAGGGGATCAACCTTCTCTACTTCCTCCCCACCGCCGCCGCGGCCCTGCCTGCCCACCTCAAAAACGGCTTCGTGGAAAAGTCTCTCCTTCTCCCGGCCATTCTCTCCGGCCTTCTCACCGCGGCCCTGGCGGCCTGGATGGCCACAGCCATGGAGGTGGAACAGCTCCATCGCTTTTTCGGCTATTTTCTCCTCTATGTAGGTCTGTCCGAATTGTTTCGAAAACCCTCGGAATAAAGCTCAAAGCTTTGTATACAGCCTGCAGCCCGTCTTCCCCTCAAAAAGCCGTGCCCAGTCCTTGTCCCGGTAGAACACCGTGATCCCTTGAAAATTGTTCCAGGCGGCGTAGAACCGTTTCTCCACCCCCTCCTTCTTCAGCATCCCATTTACCTGCTCCAGGATCCCCACATCCAACCAATCAAACATGGCTTTCGCTGTAAAGGAGTATTCCCTTTCGTCATAGCAAAGAGTGACCCGAAAGGACCCCGTCCCTTTCTCCCAGTCCACCTCGCTGTCATCCTGGGTCACATTAGTGATGGGCAGCTCCCCGCCGGAGATGGACAGCAGGCCCTGAAAAAAGTCCGGGTACATCCGGTCGATATTGAAAACCTCGGTATCCAGGGCGTAGACCTGATCCGAGATGGGGCTCCACTCCAACGTGTCGAAGTCATACTCCCCCAAGCCCACCAAAGCCAGCAGATCACTGTACCCCGCCTCCGGCCACTCCTCCATGGCCTCCCTCTCCGTCTCGGAAAACCGGAAATCCAACTCCTCCAGCACCGAGATTTTGGTCTCCAGGGGCAGTCCCGCCCCCGCCTGACCAGGGATCAGCTCCTCCATCCCACCGGGGTTCTCCATTATACCCCCATTCAAGTTTCCCCAGGAAATGCTGTCCCCCTTAATGGCTATGATCCCCGCCATACACAGGCTAAAGCAGAGGAAAAACCCAACCGCCTTCCTCACCGGCCCTCACCGTCCTCCTCTTTTCTCTCCAGCCTTTTTCGGGTCAGATATCCCTCCAGGATCAGACTGGCCGCCACCGCGTCCACCGTCTTCTGGTGAACCTTCATTCGTTTTCCGCTCTCATGGAGAATGGCATGGGCCTCAATGGTGGTCCGCCGCTCATCCCACAGCCGGACAGGGAGCCCCACAGTCTCCTCCACCAGTCCGGCAAAGCTCCGGTACAGCTCCGCCCGGGGGCCCTCCGTACCGTCCATGTTCCGGGGAAAGCCCATCACCAGCTCCTCCACCCCCCGCTCCTTCACCAACCGGGCGATCTCCCCCGCCGCCTGCTCCGCCTTTCGGGTGTGGATCACGGTGGTGTATCCCGCCAAAAGTCCTGTAGGGTCAGAGATGGCGACGCCCGTTCGGGCGTCGCCATAATCTATCGCCATGATCCTCATGGCTTACAGTTTCTCGTCCAGCAGGTCGGCGTATACCTCATAGGGCATGACACCCACCTTCCGTTCGATCTCCTTACCGTCCTCCAGCAACAGCACCGTGGGGATGCTCATGACCCCATACCGCTGGGCCAGCTCCGGATTCTCGTCCACATCCACCTTGCCGATGATCACGTCCTTGCCCTCATAATCCTCGGCCAGTTGCTCAATAACAGGGCCCAGCATCCGGCAGGGTCCGCACCAGGTAGCCCAAAAGTCTACCAGCATGAGGGACTTTCCCTCCAAGGCCCGGTCAAAGCCCTCCTGATTGAAATGGATCAACGCCATACTGTTTCTTCCTTTCTGTTTTGAATTCCCCCTCCGGGGTCTTTTCCTATTCTCTCCTAAATTATCATACACTCTCCCTTCCTTGTCAAGGCTTTTCTTTCCAGAAAAAATCTGCTATGATGAACTGGAAAGTGAGGTTTTCTCCATGCCTGATCCCCTTGTCTCCCTGATCGTCCCTGTCTATAATGTGGCCCCCTACCTGCCCAACTGCCTGGACTCCATCCGCGCCCAGACCTATCCGGAGCTGGAGGTCCTCCTGGTCAACGACGGCAGTACCGACTCTTCCCCGGAGATCTGCCGCTCTTATGTCCAGTCCGACAGCCGTTTCCGCCTGATCGACAAGCCCAACACCGGCGTCTCGGACAGCCGGAACCAGGCCCTGGACCAGGCCCGGGGAAAGTATCTCCAATTCCTGGACAGCGACGACTGGCTTCCCTCCGACGCCACCCAGCTTCTGGTCCACTCCGCCGAGACCACCGGGGCCGACCTGACCCTGGCCCACTTCTACCGGGTGGCGGGAGACCGGGCGGCCCAGCGGGGCCATATCAAAAAGGAGATGGTCCTCACCCGCCAGGAGTTCGCCGGGGAGATGATGAAAGCCCCCGCCAACTATTATTACGGGGTCCTTTGGAACAAGCTCTACCGCCGCTCCATCGTAGAGGCTCACCGTCTCCGCTTCTCCGCCCATGTGAATTGGTGCGAGGATTTTCTCTTTAACCTGGACTATATTGAATATGTCCGCCTGGTCTCCGCCATCCCCAAGCCGGTCTATTACTACCGCAAACGGGAGGACAGCCTAGTCAATGCCAATATATCCCTCCGCCGCACAGTGGCTATGAAGCGTTCCACCTTCAACTACTACAAGGAGCTCTATCAAAAACTGGACCTATATGAAGCCCAGAAAGCCAAGGTATACGGCTATCTCCTCTCCGCCGCCACCGACGGCGCCGTTGGCCCCCTTGCCCCTAAGCTGGACCCACCCACCGCCTGATCAAAAAGGACCTCACTGTATACAGCGAGGTCCTTTCCTTTTTAACCTTTGCTCTTTAATCTCTCCCGGATCTTTTCCCCCATCTCCCTGGTCCCGATGACCCTCTCCCCGGGCTTGGCGATGTCGGCAGTCCTCCATCCCTCCGCCAAAACCTCATCCACCGCCCGCTCAATGGCGTCGGCCTCCTCGGGCCGCTGGAAGGAATAGCGGAACATCATAGCCACCGACAATATGGTGGCGGTGGGATTGGCCTTATCCTGTCCCGCGATGTCCGGGGCGGAGCCGTGGATGGGCTCATAGAGCCCCGGGGCCGAATCCCCGATGGAGGCAGAGGGCAGCAGTCCGATAGATCCGGTGACCATGCTGGCCTCGTCGGAGAGGATATCCCCGAACATATTCTCGGTGACCAGAACGTCAAACTGTCCCGGGTCCCGGACGATCTGCATGGCGCAGTTGTCCACCAGCACGTCCTCATACTGCACATCGGGATACTCCTGGGCCAGCCGGTGCATCACGCTCCGCCACAGCCGGGAGGTCTCCAGCACATTGGCCTTGTCCACGCTGGATACCTTTTTCCTCCGCAGCCGCGCCAGCTCAAAGGCCCTGCGACCGATCCGCTTGATCTCCTTCTCCGAGTATGCCATCCGGTCGGCGCACTCCACCCCCCGGTCTTCGGTATTATACCGCTCCCGCTGTCCAAAGTAGATGCCCCCGGTAAGCTCCCGCACCATCATCAGGTCGATCCCCCCCTCCGCCGTCTCCTTTTTCAGGGGGCAGGCGTCGGCCAGGGCGGGTCGCAGCACGGCGGGGCGAAGATTGGCGTAAAGGCCTAAGTCTTTACGGATAGCCAACAGGGCGGTCTCGGGCCGCTGCTCGGCGGGCTTGTCACTGCCCCACTTAGGGCCGCCCACCGCCCCCAAAAGGACTGCGTCGCACGCCCGGCACTTCTCTGCGGTGCCATCAGGATAGCTCTTCCCCACCGCGTCGGTGGCACAGCCTCCCAGCAGAACGTCCACATACTCTATGGTGTGCCCATATTTTTCAGCGACCGTATCCAAAACGCCAACGGCCTCATTGACCACCTCGGGCCCGATCCCATCCCCCCGGATCAGCGCAATCTTATAATTCATATTGCTTCCTCCTTTACCCTTGTAATGTGATCCAATACCGCTGGGTCACCCGGTCCCCGTCCTGGACCTCGTTTTCCAACTTCCCGCCATTTGCCTGAATGACCCTTGCGGAGGCAGTATTTTTCCGGTCACAGGTCACCAGGACCCGGTCCATCCCTCTCTCCCGGCAAAGATCCAACGCCTGCGCCAACATGGCTGTGGCATATCCCTTTCTCCGCTGGGAGGGGCGGACGCTGTATCCGATGTGTCCCCCGTGCAGCAACAGATGGTCGTTCAGCCTGTGGCGAATATCGATCATCCCTACCAGGCCGCCGGTTTCCGGCTCCACCGCCAGAAGGAGGGTCTCGTCCACCAGGCCGGGCTTTACCGTAGCCGGGTCGCTGTTGGCCCGTACCTGCGCGAGCCAGGCGGGATAGGACTCCGCTTCCCCCAGCCCGCTGGTCCCGTCTCTGGAATCTCCCGCTTCTTCAAATTCCCGGAGATAGCCCATCACCTGGGCCTCGTCTCCTTTCTCCGGCCGCCGCAGGATGACCTTGGTCATCACTTTGCGGCCCCTCTGGCCTTCAGAGATTTGAGCAGCCCGCCGCTCTGGATGATCCCATCAATAAACTCCGGGAAGGGTGCGGCCTGCCAGGTCTTCCCCTGGGTCTCGTCGGAGATGACCCCCGTGGCAAAGTCCACAGTCACCGTATCGCTGGGCTGGATGCCCTCGGCCGCCTCGGGACACTCCATGATCGGAAGCCCGATGTTGATGGCATTGCGGTAAAAGATACGGGCGTAGCTCTTGGCAATGACACACTTGATACCGCTGGCCTTGATGGCCAGAGGGGCATGCTCCCGGCTGGAGCCGCAGCCAAAGTTGGCCCCCGCCACCATAATGTCCCCCTGCTTCACCGTTTTGGCAAAGTCCTTGTCGATATCCTCCATACAGTGGGAAGCCAAAGCCTTTGGATCCGGATCGTTCAGATGCCGGGCGGGGATGATCACATCGGTATCCACGTTGTCTCCATACTTGTATATTTTCATGTAACTTCTCATCCTTTCGCTGCTGTTTTTATAGGATCCTCTCAGGCAAGCCTGCCCGGATCGGTCACACATCCGGTAATGGCCGAAGCCGCCGCCACGGCGGGAGAGGCCAGAATGACCTCCGAACTGGTATCCCCCATCCGGCCCACAAAGTTCCGGTTGGTGGTGGACACGCACCGCTCCCCCGCGGCCATGACCCCCATATGCCCTCCCAGGCAGGGCCCGCAGGTAGGGGTGGACACAGCGCAGCCGGCGTTGATAAAGGTCTCCACATACCCTGCCCTCATGGCCTCCAGGTAGATCTGCTGGGTGGCGGGGATGACGATACAGCGCACCCCCTCCGCCACCTTTCTCCCCTTCAGGATGGCGGCGGCCTCCGCCAGGTCCTTGATACGCCCGTTGGTACAGGAGCCGATGACCACCTGCTGGATGGGCAGTCCTGCCACCTCCTCCACCGTCTTGGTGTTGGAGGGCAGATGGGGCAAGGACACGGTGGGCTTCAGGGCGGAAAGGTCAATGACCACCTCCCGGTCATACTCCGCCCCCGGATCGGCCTCAAAGGCCTCCCACGCCCGGTCGACCCGGCCCTTCAGGTATTCCCGGGTCAGGTCGTCCACCGGGAATATCCCGTTTTTGGCTCCCGCCTCGATGGCCATGTTGGCGATGGTGAAGCGGTCGTCCATGGTGAGCTGGGCCACCCCCTCCCCAGTAAATTCCAGGGATTTATAGAGGGCCCCATCCACCCCGATCATTCCAATCAGATGCAGAATAACATCCTTTCCGCTGACATAGGGGGCTAATTTCCCCTTCAACGTGACCTTAATGGCGGCCGGGACCTTAAACCAGGAAAGGCCCGTGGCCATCCCGGCGGCCATGTCGGTGGAGCCCACCCCCGTGGAGAAGGCCCCCAAAGCCCCGTAGGTGCATGTGTGGGAATCCGCCCCGATCACTACCTCCCCGGGAGCCACCAGTCCTTTTTCGGGAAGCAGGGCGTGCTCAATACCCGCCTGACCCACATCATAGAAGTGTGTAATGTGATATTTTTTTGCAAATTCCCGGGCCTGGGCGCACAATTGGGCGGATTTGATATCCTTACAGGGGGTGGAATGATCCAGAACAATGGCGATCTTATCCCTGTCAAAGACCTGGGTCAGTCCCGCCTTCTCAAACTCTGTGATGGCCACAGGAGTGGTAATGTCGTTGCCCAGCACCAGGTCCAGCCTGGCCTCGATGAGCTGTCCGGCTTTCACCTCCTCCAGCCCGGCGTGGCGGGCCAGAATTTTTTGAGTCATGGTCATCATTGTCATTTTTTGTTACCTCCCTGTAACCGTGTTTTGATCCAGTATGACAGAGTTTTTGACAAAAGAATGTAAACCGTGATACAATCTGCTTTGGAAGGGAGATGGGCGCGATGGGAAATGACATCTGGAGCCCTCTGGCAGAGGGGCGGAGGGCAAAAAGTTACTCTCCGGGGCAAATGATCTATCTGCAGGGCACCGAGGCCCATGAATTTTACTATCTTCTGGAGGGGACCGCCCGAAGCTATATCAGCTCCCCTGGCGGAGCGGTTCTTGTGCTGACTCTCCACCGGGCGGGGGACCTGATGGGAGAGGCCTCCTTTTTTGATGAGTGCCCCCGGGTCTCCTCCGCTGTGGCCGTCACCCCCTGCCGGGTGGTGACGGTGGACCGGGAGGGGCTGGACCGGGTATTTCGGTGTCATCCGGAGCTGGCCTACCCCATGCTCCGGTATCTGGCCAGGACGGTCCGGCTGCTGTCCGACCATGTGGACGGCATCTCCTTCCTCCCGGCGGACAAGCGCCTGGCCGCCGCCCTGCTGCGCCACGCCGGAGGCGATGGGCTTGTCCGCAGCACCCACGAGGAGCTGGGCTCCGCCGTAGGCACCAGCCGGGTCACGGTGAGCCGGGCCCTGGCCCGGTTTGCCTCCAAAGGCTGGCTGGAGCAGAGTTACGGTCTGGTCAAGCTGTTGGATCGGGAGGCACTGGAGAAATATGCCCAGGCGGAATCGTAAGAAACTTGTAAGAGTTTTATCGGCTTATTTGTCAGAAAGCTCTGATAAAATGCCCTTGTTCCGAAGGAGGTAGTTCGATATGAGCGAAACCATATTGGTGGTAGACGACGACAGGGAGATCGTGGGGGCCATTGCCCTGCTGCTGGAGGCCGAGGGATTCCGGGTCCTGAAGGCCTATGACGGCATGGAAGCGCTGGAGAAGGCGGTGGACCCTCTGCTGCGGCTCATCATCATGGATGTGATGATGCCAAAGCTGGACGGGCTCTCCGCCGTCCTCCGGATCCGGGAGAGGCGGAACCTGCCCATCCTGGTGCTGTCGGCCAAGAGCGAGGACAGCGACAAGGTGCTGGGGCTTTCCATGGGGGCGGACGACTATGTGACCAAACCCTTTCACCCCCAGGAGCTGGTGGCCCGGGTGAAGAGCCATCTCCGGCGATACACCCGGCTGGGGGATGTGAACGCCGCCCAGAGCGCCCGGTTTGTGACGGGCCGGCTCAGCTATGACCCGGAAAGCCGGATCCTGCGGGCCGACGGGGATCCGGTGAAGCTCACCGCCACCGAGACCAGGATCGTGGATCTGCTCATGCACAATCTGGGCCGCATCTTCCCCGCCGAGGAGATCTACAGCCGGGTGTGGGAGGAGGATACCGCCTACGCCCCGGAGAATACGGTGATGGTCCACATACGCCGTATCCGAGAGAAGATCGAACTGGATCCCAAGGAACCAGAATACCTGAAGGTGGTGTGGGGCATTGGATACAAAATGGAAAAAATGTAAGGTGGGGGCAGGCTTTCTCAGCTTCGCCCTGGGGGTAAGCTTAGTGCTCTCCTCTCTGCTGCCCATCGCGTGGAATCTATTCAGCGAGGATGGGCGGGACAGGCTGGGAAGCGCCCTCCAGTCCGATTTTCAGGAGACGGAAGCCTTCCGCTCCTACCTGTCAGAGATGATGAACCGCTTTATCGCCATGGGGGCGGGCGGGCCGTTGAACGGGTACTATTACGACTATTATGACGTATACGCCGAGGACACCTTTCTGATCGAGAAGGAAGCCACCGCTGTCATCCAGCAGGATGATGTATGGTATTTTGACGGCTACCCCATCAGCGACTACCAGCCCACCGAGAGCGACCGGGAGAGGTGGAAGAAGGAGGCGGAGGCTTGGAACAAGGTCATTCAGGAGGACCGGAATCTCCTCTACTCCATCTCCCAGAATGGGAAAGTCCTTTACAGCAATACGGAAGATATCTCCCAGTATCCCGCCCAGGGGTATGGCTTTCTCCTCTCCTTCGACGGCAGCAAGTGCTCCGCCATAAAGAACGGCTCCCCCGTTGACCTTTATGGGGATGGCGTATACCAGGAGGATGGACAGCATTGGTATTTGCCAGGGTACAGTAACTTTCGGGCCGATGAGGAGGCCCGGGGCGTGACTGTCTCCATCGCCGTGGCTGACGAGCCCGCCCTCTATATCAAGGGCAATTATAGCTCCCAGGGGAACCAGTGGCGGTGTAACCGGCTCTATTACCTGGAGAAGAACTGGCGGGAGCGCCGGCAAAACCTAGTGGTCTATGGCGCTATACAGGCGGGGATCGGGATCTGCCTGCTGGCGGTCTGGCTTCTGCTGCGCCGGGACAAGCCTCTGGCAGACCGGGCCGTCGCCCGCTTTACAGGGCATATCTGGTTCGAGGTCAAGCTCCTGCTGGTCCTGGGGGCGCTGGCCGTGGCCCTGTTTCCCCTGACGGAGGAAATGCGTTATCTTGTGCAGGAGGTGAGCTATGCCGGGATCTGGGAGGAGGCGGTAGCCTATCAGTACCCCTGGTTCCTGCGCTCCTATCTCAATGAGATTCTGGCGCGGCCGTGGACGGTCCTGCTGGTCTTCTGGAGCGGCTGGCTGTTTGTCAACGACCTGCGCTATGGGGACAAGCCCTGGCGGCATGGCATCTGTGGGATGCTGACGGCCCGGGGGTTGAAACTGCCCATCCAGAGGCGGCTGAGCCGATTGGCGGGGTTGATGGCCCTGACCGCCGTGGGTCTCTGCGCCGTCACTTTGAACCTTCTGGTCTACTATCTCTCCTTCGGCTCTCTTCGTCTGGATGTGGTGTGGCTGTTTTTGCTTCCGCCTTCTCTTCTTTTGATCGCCACGGTCCTATACTCCGCCCGGCTGCGGAGGCTTTGGGGCGATCTGGGCTCTCTCACCGAACAGATCAGAGCTGTAAAGGATGGAAGCCTGACATCCTCCCTCCCCCTGCCTGAGGACGGCGACCTGCGGCGCTCCATGGAGGAGCTGGGCGACATCCAGCAGGGCATGGCCCGGGCGGTGGAGGAACAGACCCGGAGCGAGCGGATGAAGGTGGAGTTGGTGACCAACGTGTCCCACGACATCAAGACCCCCCTCACCTCCATCATCAGCTACGCCGAACTTTTGAAGCAGGAGAAGCTGGAGCCCCCCGCCGGGGAGTATGTGGACATACTTGCCCAAAAGGCGGAGCGGCTGCGGACCATGGTGCTGGACGTATTCGAGGTGAGCAAGGCGGCCTCGGGAGAGCTGCCGGTAAAGCTGGAGGAGCTGGATCTTGCCAAGCTGCTGCGGCAGACCACCGCCGACATGGCCCAGGCCATTGAGGAAGCCCCGGTCCTTCTGCGGGAAAGCCTGCCGGAGGAGCCCGTCCCCATTATAGGGGACGGAGACAGGCTCTACCGGGTGTTTCAGAATCTGCTTCAGAACGCCCTGAAATACGCCCTGGAGGGCTCCCGGGTCTATCTTACCCTGGCCGTGAAGGACGGGGTGGCGGAGGCCTCGGTGAAGAACACCTCCAAGACCGAGCTTCCTGACAGGGTGGATTTTACCGCCCGGTTTGTCCGGGGGGATCAGAGCCGGAGCGACGGAGGCAGCGGGCTGGGGCTGGCCATCGCCGACTCCTTCACCCGGGCCTGCGGCGGGAAGCTCTTTGTGGAGCCGGTGGCCGACCTGTTTGTGGTGAGGGTCACCTTCCCTCTCTTCCGTAGGGAGTCGGAGGAGCGGGCCGAGTGAAGCAAAAAGTGGTGAGACGAAAGCCGTCTCACCACTTTTTTGTCAGAGAATGATACAGATCAGGCCGCCGGAGCCCTCGTTGATGACCCTTTGGAGGGTCTCCCGGAGCTTATCCCGGGCATCGTCGGGCATCCGCTTCAGCTTGGTGTTCAGATCCTCGCTTACCAGGTCGTGGAAGGATTTGCCGAAGATGTTGGACTCCCAGATCCGGGCGGTGTCCCCCTCGAACTCCTGGAGGAGGTAGCTCACCATCTCCTCGGACTGCTTCTCGCTGCCCATGAGGGGGGATACCTCGGTCTCAATGTCGGCCCGGATCATGTGGATGCTGGGGGCGGAGGCCTTCAGGCGGACTCCGTAGCGGCCCCCCTGCTTGACGATCTCGGGCTCCTCCAGGCGGAGCTCCTCGGGACTGGGGGCCACGATGCCGTAGCCCGTCTCCCGAACCTGGGCGATGGCCTCGGAGACCTTGTCGTACTCCCGCTTCACCCCCGCCAAGCTGGTGAGGAGGCTCATCAGATCCCCGTCGTCGGCGATGGTGAAGCCGGACTGGGCGGAGATGGTGTCGTAGAAAAGGCTCCGGGGCAGCTCCAGGGCCGCGGCGGCCACGCCGGAGCCCAGGTCGATGGAAGTCACCCGGGCGCTGCTCACCGTCTCACAGGCGCCGATGGCGGCCAGGGCGGTCTCCACCTCCCGGATCCGGCGCATGGCGCAGGCCCCCTCTCGGATGGCGGTGTAGAGTCCGCTCTTGATGGGATGGTCATAGGGCAGGGCGTCCACCCAGGAGGGGAGAAACAGATCCAGCTCCTGAACGGGGAACTCGTAGAGGACGGCCTGGATGATGGCGGTCACGTCCGCCTCTCCCAGCTCCAGGCAGTTACAGCGGATGCAGGTCACGTCGTAGCGATCCATGATGTCGGCCTGGATTGCCTTGGCCCGGTCGGAGTCAGGGCTGGCGGAGTTGAGTACCACCAGGAAGGGCTTGCCCAGCTCCTTGAGCTCGGTGATGACACGGTTCTCCGCCTCCAGGTAGTCCTCCCGGGAGATGTCGGTGACGGTGCCGTCGGTGGTGACCACGATGCCGATGGTGGAGTGCTCGGCGATGACCTTGCGGGTACCCACCTCGGCGGCCTCGGTCATGGGGATGGGATGGTCGAACCAGGGGGTGGTCACCATGCGGGGGGCGTCATCCTCGGTCTGGCCCACGGCCCCGGGAACCATGTAGCCCACGCAGTCGATGAGGCGGACGGAGAAGGCGGCCCCATCGGCCATGTCCACCCGGACGGCCTCCTCGGGGACGAATTTGGGCTCGGCGGTCATGACGGTCCGGCCGGAGCCGGACTGGGGCAACTCGTCACGGGCACGCTCCCGGCGGTAGACATTCTCAATGTTGGGGATCACCAGGGTCTCCATAAACCGCTTGATAAAGGTGGATTTTCCGGTGCGGACGGGGCCCACCACCCCCATGTAGATATCGCCCCCGGTACGCTGGGCGATCTCGTCATAGATCTTGTTTTCTTCCATCTTCCTCTCCCCCTTACCTTCTCCGGGGGATGAGCAGAAGCCGCTCCCCCGCCGCCGCCTCATCCTCCAGCTCGTTGGCGCTGATGATGTCGGCTATGGTGGTGCCGTAGGTCTTGGCCAGATCCCAGAGCCGCTCCCCCCGGCCCAGCATCCGCAGGACAAGGGAGGGATGGGCTCCCCCCTCCTCCGGCGCCTCGCCGGGGTGGAGGCCGGACAGGGCCGCCAGAGTCCGGCGCTCCAGGGCGCAATAGCGGAAGTCCAGGGCAAAGCGCACCTCCACGCCGCCGGGTGCGGGGGCAGCGTAGACGTCGCCCACCCCCTCGCACTGGCAGAAACTGCGGCAGCCCTCGGGCAGCTCCAGGGCGCAGGGCACGGTCATGGGGTGCTGGACAGAGAAAAGGCTTCCCTCCTCGTCCCGGTAGAGGATCTGGAGCTCCACCTGGGCGGTGAGTACCAGCCGCTCCCCCTCCTGGCTTCGGGTGAGCTGGCCCACGGTCATGGAGCAGTCCACCAGCTCCCGGACAGGGGTGGGGATCTCCCATACCTCCCGAACATTCTGGCTGCGGACGCCCCGATCCAGACGGGTATCCATGGGGCACTGGGCCAGCTCCACCTCCAGGGGCTCCCGGGTGCTGTAGGCGTCGGTGAGGACCTGGAGCACCCGGGTCTCCCGGACTACCGCCTGGGCCAGCACCTCCAGGGTTACGGAGACGGTACGGCCGTCGTCCTCCATGTTGAGGGCACAGTCGGCCCCGGAGAGGGCCAGGGTCATATCACACTCGGCGTCCTCGGCCACGCCGGAGATCTCCATGATCTGGGAGAAGGGCAGTTCGGCAGTCGCAGTGTAGGCCCCGTTGTCCTGACCCCGGTAGAGAAGGCTCACGTTGGCGCTGCCCTTGAAGATCAGCTTGTTGCCGATGATCTTGGACTCCCCACGGCTCAGGGTCACCCGGTTTTTCAGGAGCTCCACGGCGGCAGGCTTGCTGGCTGAGAGGGTCACGTCCTCCGAGAAGGGGAAGGGCTTTTCCTGGACACAGGCGGTGAGGTACACCTCCCTGGTCTCGGTGAGCTGTTCCACCCTCTGTTCCGACGCCTCCAGCACCTGGGAGCAGATGGTCTCCATCCGGGGGGCGAATACGGTCACGTCCACCGCGGCCTCCGCCCGAATCAGGATCTTGCGGGGATTGATAGTGCGGGTATCCGCCCGACAGCATCTGGCGGAGGCCACCACGCTGCAACCGGGGGCGATGGCGGCGTTATCGGCGGCGCAGGTGAAGGGGATGTTGATATCCAGGTGACGGACTCCCTCCTCCCCGTCGGGAAGGTAGAGCACCATCCCCCGGATGGAGCCGGTCAGCTCCACCCTGCCCTCCACCGTCTCCCGCCGGTGGAGGAGGACCTTGCCCTCGGTCTCCACCACGCGGAGAATGTCGGGGCAGGCATCGGGGACGATCATCTCCAGGGTCTCCTCGGTCCGCAGGGTCGTATCCAGCAGAGCGTCGAAGCCGTTTATCTGCGTCCTGTCCAGTTCAAATTCCATAGCGCGTTCCACTCCTTACGCGGGCATCCCGCCCCGTTCTTCTGTGAATCTATATGTACAAGGTCTGCCTGGTATGTCTTTCCGCCCTGCCGGAAGAAACATTTTTTGAGCCCCGCGGGAAAAAGCCGCGGGGCTCAGGTCTTGGTCATTTTACCTTGAAGATACTTTTGAGGATGCCTCGCAGGGCCTTGGGAGATCTTACCACCACGATCTTCATTGTCTGCCCACCTCCTTCCGGCGGAGCCTTGGGCCGGGGCCCTCTCCCTGGGGGAGGAGCCTCTTTTCCGGAGGACAAAAAACCGCCTCCCTCCGCTGCTGGATGACCCAGTATACGAAAGGAGACGGGTTGTGGTGCGTTTTTCTCCCTTTGGGGCGGGAATTATTTGGTTCGGGGGTCTTTGGCGCTCCTGCGCTGCCATTCCGGGATCTCCTTGGCCTGGCGGTACAGGCGGACATAGCTGTCGTGGCGGGTTTGGGAGAGCTTCCCCTGGGAGAGGGCCTCCAGGGCGGCACAGCCCTGCTCTTTTACATGGGCGCAGTCCAGGAAGCGGCATTGACCCAGGTAGGGGGCGAACTCCCGAAAGGCGTACTGCAGCTCCTCCGGCGGACAGCCCACTCCCTCCTCCTCAAAGGAGGCAAAGCCGGGGGTGTCGGCGATCACAGCGCCGTTTTTCAGGCGGTACAGCTCCACGTGGCGGGTGGTATGGCGGCCCCGGCCCAGCTTTTCGCTCACGTCCCCTACCCGAAGGTGAAAGTCGGGCTCCAGGGCGTTGAGAATACTGGATTTCCCTACGCCGGAGTTTCCCGTAAAGGCACATACCTTTCCAGCGATCAGGGCGGACAGCTCCTCCAGTCCCTCCCCCGTTTCGGCGCTGACCCGAAGGGTGGGGAAGCCGGCGGTGCGGTAGGTCTCGTAGAGAGCCTGGGGCTGTTCCAGATCCCATTTGTTGAAGCAGATCACACTCTCACAGCCCTGACGCTCCGCCACCGCCACCACCCGGTCGATGAGGAAGGGATCGGTGACCGGGATGGCACCGGAGGCCACCACCACCAGGTAGTCGATGTTGGCCACCGCGGGCCGCCAAAACTGGTTTTTCCGAGGAAGGACGGCGTCCACGGTGCCCGTTCCGTCCCCCTGAGTGGTAACCCTCACCCGGTCTCCCACCAGAGGAGTAATCTTCTCATGGCGGAATTTTCCCCTGGCCCGGCAGGTGAGAAGCTCCCCACCGCAGTCCACATAGTAAAAGCCAGACAGGGCTTTGAAGATAATTCCCTCCATCAGGTTCCGAAATCCTCCGTGTAATCCTTCACGGGGACATCATCCACATAGACAATGACCTGCTGAACGCCGCTGGACTCCACGGTGAAGCGGGCCATCCGCATCCGAGTCTCCACCACCTGATCCTGGATCTGGAT
The DNA here is from genome assembly GCA_022799035.1 of Oscillospiraceae bacterium. GTDB lineage: Bacteria > Bacillota > Clostridia > Oscillospirales > Oscillospiraceae > Vermiculatibacterium. The sequence continues at coordinate 97,611 of JAAWNQ010000001.1, read as the reverse complement.
GGCTCCTCCCACCGTCACCCGGACGGTGACGGTCTCCCTGTCGTTAGGCAGATCCACCGTCACATCCCGCCGGCTGGTCCGAGCAACAGGCGTGGGGGTGGGGGTGGGCTCCACCGGGGTGCTGGGCTCCGGAGACGCGCTAACGTCAGGGGGATCCACCATCTCCATGCCGGTGCTCACCTCCAGGTCAATGACCGTCTCCTCCATCACGATACTGCTGCCGGGAATGCTCTGGCCGCAGATCTTTCCCGCTTCATATAACTCGCTGGGGACCGGCGTTACCGTTCCCACCCGCAGGTTCATATCCGTCAGGGCCTTGGTGGCCTCCTCCAATGTCATATTCATCAGAGGGATCATGGTCCTCTCCTGGAGCTTCCGCCCCTGGCTTACCACGATAATGACCTCCTGCCCAGCCTCCACCGGGGCGTCGGCGGCGGGAGATTGGGACATGACGCTTCCCCTGGTGACCTCCTCAGAATAGTCGGTCTCCACCTTGGGGATCAGGCCCATAGCGGTGAGGGTGGGCTCGGCGATCCGCTGGTCTTTATTGTAAAGATCGGGCATTTTCAGCCCTTCTCCCCCTATGCTGATATCCACAGTGATGACCTGACCACCGGTCTTGACCACGTCCCCCTCCTTGGGGTTCTGCTCCACGATAAGGCCCGGTTCCACGTCCGAACTGACAACCTGGCGGCCCTCCACGATGGTGAACCCATTGTCCGCCACCTCGGGCAGGGCCTGGGCCTCCTCCAGGGTATAGCCAATCACATTGGGGACGGTGTAGATGGTCCCGGGGTCTGTCAGACCGCTGAGTACATTGGTCCAGATAAAGTAGCCCACACCGGCCAGACAGACGATCACCGCCAGAATGATGATAAGGGCCTGGACTCCGCCGCCCCCCTCGTCATACTCCTCATCATCCTCCTCCGGCTCCGGGCGGGGCCGGGGATGAGGCTTGGAGGGCTTTTCCATCTTACTCTCCTTCGCCCCTCCCTTGGGGGCTCCTTTTGCCTGCTTTTTAGCCCGCTCCTCATACCGCTCCGCATGGACGGGGCGAACAGGGACCACCTGAGGGGTATTGGCTCCGATAGGTTGAGTGGGTTCGTCCCCCTCCCCCAGCAACAAATCCTCGTTGGTATAGTCAAACTTGATGTTGGGATTTTTCCGGAACTCCTCCAGATCGGCCAGCATGGCCTCGGCAGAGACATAACGCTTCTCCACCGCGGAGGCCATAGCCTTCATGGTGATGACCTCCATAGCCTCCGGGATGCTCTTGTCCAGCTCCCGGGGAGAGAGGGGGATAGAGTTGATATGCTGGATAGCCACCGCCACAGGGGAATCCCCCTCGTAGGGCAGGCGGCCGGTGAGCATCTCATAGAGGACAACCCCGGCGGAGTAGATATCGCTCCGGGCATCCACCCGGCTGCCTCTGGCCTGCTCGGGGGAGATATAGTGGACCGAGCCCAGGGCCTCCTGGGTCATGGTGTTCTGGGCCGAGGACATGAGCCGGGCAATGCCGAAGTCAGCCACCTTCACGCTTCCGTCCCGAAGGACCATGATGTTGTGAGGCTTGATATCCCGGTGGATGATCCCCCGCTCATGGGCGTGGGCCAGTCCCTTCATGATCTGGGTGCTGAAATGGAGGGCCTCCTTCCAGCTCAGGCGTCCCCCCCGCTTCTGCATGTACTGCTTCAGGGTGATCCCCTCGATCAGCTCCATGACGATATAATCAGGCTCCGCCTCATCCTCCGACCGGGAGACATCGTAGATGGCTACGATATTGGGGTGGGAGAGCATGGCGACGGCCTGGGATTCCTCATGGAAACGGCGGCGGAACTCCTCATCCTGGGCCAGATCCTCCTTCAGGATCTTGATGGCTACAAAGCGGTTGAGCCAATGGCATTTGGCCTTATAGACAACAGCCATACCTCCGGAGCCAATACGCTCCAGGATCTCATATCGTTTTCCGAGGAACTTCCCTATGTATCGATCCATAGTTCATTCCCTCCCTTACATCATTTGAATAAGGACAGCGGTCACGTTGTCCGGCGCCCCACGGGACAGGGCGATATCCAGCATACGCCGGCAGCAGGTTTCCGGGGCCTCCCCGTAAAGGGCCTCATACAATAACTCCTGGTCGGTGAGCAGGTTGGACAGACCGTCGCTGCACAGGAGAAGAAATTCCCCCGGCTTCACGGTCAACTGGTAGAGGTCGGTCCTGGCTTCCCGCTCCGCTCCCAGGGCCCGGGTGATCAGGTTCTTCTGGGGATGGCTCCGGGCCTCCTCAGGAGTCAACTCCCCCCGGTGGACCAAGTCTTCCACCACCGAGTGGTCCCGGGTCACCTTCCGGATCCCCTCCTCCCCCAGGTGATAGGCCCGACTGTCCCCGATGTTCAGGACATGAGCCTTTCCCTCCCAGAGGAGAAGAGCCACCATAGTGGTCCCCATGCCCCGGCACTCCTCATCCTGTCCGGCCCGGTGGTAGACCGCCTCGTTGGCCAGGGAAGCGGCCTGGGCCAAATGGCCCCCCGGATCTCTCAGCAGTTCCTCTCTGCTAAGCTCTTCCAGGTAGGCGGCGGCCACATCCACCGCAAGGGAACTGGCCACATTGCCTGCCCGGGCTCCCCCCATACCGTCGCAGACAATGGCCATGACAAGACCATCCTCCGCGAGATTTAAGTAGTAGGAGTCCTGATTTTGAGAACGTACCACGCCTTTGTCCGTGATTCCCCATGCTTGTATCATGGCTTCTCATCCTCCATATGTTTGCGCCTGAGCTGCCCGCAGGAGGCGTCAATGTCCCCGCCCAGCTTCCGCCGAACGGTGGCCGTGACTCCCTGCTTTTCCAGTCTTTCCTGAAACTGACGGATCCGCCGGCTTGGATGAAAAGGGCTCTCCGCCACTTCATTGAGAGGGATCAGATTCACATGCCCAGGAGTACCCTTCAGTTGTTTTACCAAAAGGTCCGCCTGCCAATCGGAATCATTCACCCCGTCGATCATGGCATACTCGTAAGATATCCTCCGACCGGTGGTCTCAAAATACCGACGGCAGGAGTCAAATAGCTTCTCCACTCCTACGCTCCTGTTCACCGGCATGATCTTGGACCGGGTCTCATCATCAGGGGCGTGAAGGGAGACAGATAATGTTAATTGTAACTGATGTTGGGCCAGTTTGTCAATTTTCTCTGTAAGGCCGCAGGTGGAAAGGGAGATGTGCCGCATCCCGATATTCATTCCGTCAGGACTGTTCACCAGCTCCAGAAAACGAAGGACCGTGTCAAAGTTGTCCAAGGGCTCCCCAATGCCCATGAGTACGATGTTGGAGATCTCCTCCCTTGAGTCCAATTGGGTAAACAGGACCTGGTCCAGCATTTCGGACGGTGTCAAGTCCCGCACCTTGCCACCGATGGTGGACGCGCAGAAGGTGCAGCCCATCCGACAGCCCACCTGGGAGGAGATACACACAGTATTCCCATGATGATACCGCATCAAAACCGTCTCCACACAGTTGCCGTCCCGGAGCCGCCACAGGTATTTGATGGTCCCATCCTGCCGGGAGACCAGCTTTCTCTCCACCTGGGGGACAGTAATGAAGCAGGACTCCGACAGCTTTTCCCGCAGGGGCTTGGAGAGGTTGCTCATCTCCTCGAAGGAGGCGGCGCCCCGGTGAAGCCACTGGTAGACCTGCTTGCCCCGGAAAGCGGGCTCCCCCAAGTCCTTCATAAAGGCGGTCATCTCATTCAGATCCATGGATTTCAGATCCCGCAAGCAGGTCACCTCCCATTTTTTAGAACCGTATCACAATCGTATTGCAGAATGACTCTCTTTCCCAACAGGGTGATCGCCTTTTTCGGACAGGAATTGAGACAGCGGTAACACATGGTGCAGCGACCACCCGCCACCGCCTTCCGCCCCTGAATGGAGAGATTACCCATGGGGCACAGGCCGGCGCACAACCCGCAGCCCACGCAGGCCTCGCTGATATTCAGCTTGTCCGAATAGTCCCTTGTCTTTCCGGAAAACCAAAGCCGCTGTCCCAGAAGCCCTGCCAGCCTATGGTAAGTACGCAGGCCCTCCCTGGGCCATTCCCCAGCCTTGATCCTTTCCGCCCAGCGGTCTATTTTACCGTCCGCTGCCTTTATGAGCGCCCAATTTTCTTCCATGGATCGCTTCAGCAGCTTTTCATCGCAGATGGAATCCGGCATTTTCAAGTGGAGACCGCCCAACACCTCTGCGCCGCACCCTTTCAACAGTCTTGCGGCACATCCCGCGCCGTCGCCGCTGAACAGCCCCATAGTGACAAGGCAAAACACTTGCTTCCCCTTCCATAAGTTGGAATGGCTGGTAATAAAATCCCGAACCATGACTGGAATGTTGGAATACTGTATGGGATAGCCCAATAGGATCCGCTCATGCCGGGAGATCAGCTTCCCCGCATCCGGATCCTCCATGGGAACGGTTTCCCCCGTTTTATCCAGCAGGGGAACCATTTTCTCCACACAATGTCTGGTATTTCCTGTTCCGCTCAGATAGATCCCTAACATCCCTCCGCTTACCCCTTTCGGCGAAGTCTGGCGATAAAGAACCCATCGGTACCATGGCGGTGGGGCCACAGAGTCAGCATACCTGTCTCCACCCCGCCCAGAGGATCGGGTAGGGTAAAAGACTCCAGTGTAAAGCTGTTATTCTTGTCAAGAAACCATCCCACCACATCCTCGTTTTCCCGAGGTAAAAGGGTGCAGGTGGCATAGAGCAGTATCCCCCCGGGACGGACATAGCGGGAGGAATTGGATAGAATATCCCGCTGGATCTCAGGCAGGGCCGCCAGAGGGACAGGGTCCTTATAGCGGATATCCGGCTTTTTCCGGATAATGCCCAGACCGGAGCAGGGTACGTCGGTAATGACCAGGTCAAAACGCCCCTCCAGAGCCGGATCAAACTTTCGTCCATCCATAACTGCCGCGGTGATACAGTCCACCCCCAGCCTGCTTGCTCCATCCTCAATAAGTCTTTTCTTGTGAGGGTGGAGATCACAGGAGAGGATATACCCTTTTCCCTCCATCTGAATGGCGGCGGCAAAGCTTTTGCCGCCGGGGGCGGCACAGGTATCCAGCACGTCCATTCCCGGCGCCGCCCCCGAGGCCAGCACGGCCAGACGGGCGGCGGCATCCTGAACGTAAAAGCGGCCCTCCCGAAAAGCGGGCAGATCCTCCAGGCTCCCTGTCCCCTCCAGCTCCAGACAGTCCGGAAGCCAGGGGTGGGCCAGCGCGGATATTCCAGCCTGGGTCAGTTCCTCTATAAGCTCCTGTGTTGTGACCTTTTGAGTGTTCACCTGTATCTGGGTGGGGGGCTGGGCGTTGTTTGCCGCCAGCAGGGACTCCAGCTCCTCCCCCGAAAGCGTATGGGAGAATTCCTTTACAAGCCAGTCCGGGTGACTATATCGGACAGAAATATCTTTCGGCTGTGGAAGGTCCTCCCTTGTGCGGTCCACAGTCCGGAGAATGGCGTTCACCAAAGCCCCGGAGCGGGGATTTCGGGAATATTTTTTTGTCAAAGATACCGACTCATTGACGGCGGCGTGGACCGGGACCCTATCCAAAAGGAGCAGTTGGTAGATACCCAGACGCAGACAGTTCCGGACGGGAGGCTCCAGCTTGTCCAGAGGCGTTTTGGACAGTCTGGCAATGTGCCAGTCCAGATACATACGATTTTGCAGGACACCGAAGGCCAGTCGGGTACAAAAGGCAGCGTCCCGCCGGTCCAGGCCGGCTTTGCGGATGGCGTTGCGAAGATAGCCGTCAGACCAGGCCCCCTGCCGCTCCCCTGCCAACAGACAGTTGAGGGCGACCTCCCGGGCTGTGGGGGCCATCAGAGGGACGCCCCCGCCTTCAAGGGGTGACCCAGCAGGTAGTCCGCCGCCCTCATGGGCTTCTTCCCGTCCGGCTGAAGCTCCAGGATCCGCAGGGCACCCTGGCCGCAGGCCACCAGCAGCCCCTTCTTGCCGGCCTCCAGTACAGTACCGGGGACGCCGCTCCCTTCTTCCGGTTGGGTACCCAGCACCTTACAGCGGACCCCGCCCACCTCCGCCACGGCGGAGGGCCAGGGAGTCAGCCCCCTGACTTGATCGTGAAGGGCCTGGGCGGACCGGGTAAAGTCCATAGGGGACAGTTCTTTGGAGAGCATGGGAGCCAAGGTCACAGCCCCCTCCTTCTGGGGGATCCGGGTTGCCGTCCCAGAGCCCAAAGCCTCTACGGCCTCAGTCAGCAGCTCCCCTCCCAGCTTGGCCAGACGGAGGGTAAGGGCGGGAGCGGTCTCCTCAGGGCCGATGGGGGTGGAGCACTGGGAGATGATATCTCCCGCGTCCAGAGCCGCCGCCATGTGCATGATGGTGACCCCCGTCTCCTTATCTCCGTTGAGAATGGCCCAGTTGATGGGGGCCGCCCCCCGATATTTTGGCAGCAGAGAGGAGTGGACGTTGATACAGCCCAGGGGCGGGCAATCCAGTATCTCCTGGGGGAGGATACGGCCGTAGGCCGCCACCACGATCAGTTCCGGTGCCAACTCCCGGATCTGGGCCAGAGCCGTGCCGCCCCGCAGTTTCACCGGCTGAAACACGGGGATACCGTGGGCCTGGGCACACTCCTTGACGGGAGGAGACTGGAGTTTATTTTGGTGTCGTCCCACCGGCTTGTCCGGTTGGCAGAAAACGCCGCATAGGGTATGGCCCGCGGCGATAAGGGCCTCCAGAGAGGGGACCGCAAACTCCGGAGTACCCATAAATAGGATCCTCACGCTTACTTCCCCTTCCTTCCCTCTCGCTCCAGGATCTCCTCAATTTCTTCATTGTTATAGATCCGGTCCACATGCTCGGTGAACACATGACCGTCCAGATGCTCGATCTCGTGGCAGAAGCACCGGGCCACCACGCCCTCTCCCCCGGTCTCGAACCAGTTTCCCCTTCTGTCCTGGGCCTTCACTCTGACCCTCTCGGGGCGCTTCACATAGCCCCAGAGACCGGGGACAGAGAGACAGCCCTCCAGGCCGTCCTGCTCCCCCTCCTCCTGGATCAGCTCCGGGTTCACCAGCTCCAGCAACTCATCCTCTCCGTCATAGAGTACCACCACCCGGCGGAGGATTCCCACTTGGGGGGCGGCAAGTCCGGCCCCACCGGCATCCTCCAGGGTCTCTCTCATGTCGTCGATGAGATCGCCCAGCTTCTGATCAAACTGGGTGATACTGTGACATTTTTTATGGAGCGCAGGGTCCTGATCCGTCAAGATCTCTCGAATTGCCATAGATCTGTTCCTCCTTATCCGTTCATGGGGTCCACATCGGCGGTTACCGATACTCCCCGGTTCTTATGGTCTGATTGGGCACAGCGGACCAGATGGGCCACCAGCTCCCGCACCTGGCGGGTGTTTGGGGCCATCAGGGTCAGGCGATAACGATAGCGGTTATTCACCTTGGCGATGGTTGCGGGAATGGGCCCTAAAAGCTGACAGGAAAGGTCCCGGTAGGCCGGCTCTTTGAGCCATCGGCCCAGGGTATCCCGTAGAAAGGCGCTGACCCGCAGGGTCTGGCCCTCCTCAGGGCCGGAGACATGGATCACGAAAAAGGATACGAAGGGGGGACAACCCCGGAGCCGCCGCAGGCCGATCTCATCCTCGTAAAAGTGGTCATAGTCCTGTCTCGCCGCCGAGAGGATCACATCATTTTCCGGGGTATAGGTCTGGATGATGGCCCGGCCCTCCTTGCTTCCCCGTCCGGCCCGACCCACTACCTGGGTGATAAGGGAAAAGGTCCGCTCCCCCGCCCGGTAGTCGTCGATATAGAGTCCCTGGTCGGCAGAAATAACTCCCACCAGCGTTACATTCTCAAAGTCCAGCCCCTTGGCCACCATCTGGGTCCCCACCAGGATAGGCACCTTCTCCTCCCGAAAGCGGGCAAGAAGTTTTTCGTGGGAGCGGCTGGCGGTGGTGGTATCCGCATCCATACGCATGACCTCCACCTCAGGAAACCGCTGGCGCAGGGCCTCCTCCACCCGCTGGGTCCCCGCCCCTACGCACTCCAGGGCACCGCCACACTCAGGGCAGGCGTTGGGCAGGGGTTCAGAATGGCCGCAGTGATGGCACATCAACCGGCGGTTGACCGAGTGGTAGGTAAGGTAGGCTGAGCAGCGGGGACAGGAGGGGACTTGACCGCAGGAGACACAGGTCACCATGGGACTGGAGCCCCGACGGTTGAGAAAGAGGATACTTTGCTCTCCCCGCTCCAGATTTTCCTCCAGGGCTTGGACCAAAGGATAGCTTAGCGGGGAGGGATTCCCCGCCCGCAGTTCCTCCTTCAGGTCAGCAATGAAGACTTTGGGAAGCACCTTCTCATTGTATCGGTGGGGTAAAGTGAAAAGATGATAGTCCCCCTGTTTTGCGTGGTACATGGTTTCCACAGAAGGGGTGGCTGACCCCAGCACCAGAAGGGCTCCGTTGCGGCTGGCCCTGTATTTTGCCACATCTCTGGCGTGATACCGAGGAACATTCTCTGATTTATAGCTTCCCTCCTGCTCTTCATCCAGAATGATAAGGCCCAGGTTTTTTAAGGGGGCGAAGATCGCGGAGCGGGTCCCGATGACCACCCGGGCCTTCCCCGCCCTTGCCCGCTTCCACTGGTCGTAACGCTCTCCGGCAGGGAGAGAGCTGTGGAGTACCGCCACCTCCTCCCCAAAATGGGAGGTAAAGATAGCCATAAGCTGGGGGGTCAGGGCGATCTCCGGCACCAAGGCCAGAGCGGTCTTGCCCCGGTCCAGGGTCTCCCGGATCAGCCGGAGGTACACTTGGGTCTTGCCGCTGCCTGTAATGCCGTATAAAAGGGCGGCAGCAGGCTTTCCAGCCTCAGCCAGAGCATTCAGCCCTTCAAATGCCTCTTGTTGTTCCCGATTCAGGCAGATGGGACCGGCCGGTTTCATCTGCTCCAATGTCCCCACCCGGTAGGACTCCCGCTCCTCTATGGTCACAAGGCCGCTTTTTTCCAGGGATTTCAGTGTGGAGTTGGTGGCCCCGGTAAAGTAGCAGATCTCTTTGGCCGAGCTTTCCCCGACTCCCGCCAGCAACTCCACCACCGCATACCGCAGGGGGCCGGTCTTTCGTTTGGCGGATACCTGGGCCAGAGCCTCCTCCGCCGGAAGGGCCAGGGAGACCCATTTCTCCATCCGGTCCCCCACACCCCGCTCCGCGCTGGTGCTCAGGACCAGAACGCCCTTTTCCACCAGAGAGCGAAGGGCGGGGCCGGGATCCTTGGTTCCAAAGGCCTCCCGGATCTGGGCTGCCTCCAGTCCATGGAGGTGGGGAGCGATCAGCTCCACCACCCGCTGTTCATTTTTAGACCGGCCCACCTTTTCCAAAGCGGTCTCCTGATCCATCCCGTCAGCGAGGCGATAACAGTCTTGGAGGGAATAGTAAAGTCCTGCCGGCAACATGGCCCGGGCCGCGTCATAGACAGTGCAGAACCACCGTTCCCGGATCCAGAGAGCCAGTTGAAGCCCTTCCGCATCCAAAACCGGTTCCTCGTCCAGGCGTGTCAGAAGTGATTTCAGCGGTTTCTCCAGTTTTTCCCGCTCCTCCACCGCCAGGACAAGCCCCTCCACCCGACGGTTACCGGCACCAAAGGGGACGATGACCCGGACTCCGGGAGGCAAGGGAGCCAACTCCTGGGGGATCAGGTAGTCATAAGGCCGGTCGATGGCAAAGGTGGCCGCCGACAGGACGGTTTTTGCGATCCAAACAGACATATCGGCTCCTCCCTTCCCCGAAAAACAAGCGCCGGGGCGCGGCCCAGGCGCTTATCTCTCATTCTCTACCTGTATCAGACTCACCCGCGGCCACCTTCTGGAGGGCCAGGGTCACAGGCTTCTCTGTCAGGGAGTATCCCTCATCCTCCGCCTGGCTGGCGATCTGCCGAGCCTCATGGGCCACCACATTCACCAGTTGATAACGGCTGGGTACCTGCTTAAGCAAATTTTTCATAGGGGGGTCGAGCATCATAGGTCATCAAACTCCTTCCATCCAATCCTTGCGGTATTTCGTACGGCAGCCCTCCGCCGTCAGGATCGCCATGATCTCATGGGCGGCATGGGGCACCTTATCATTCACAACTAAATAGTCATAGTTGGGAATTTCCTTCCATTCCTCCCGGGCTTTTTGGAGCCGGCCCTGGATGACCTTCTCGTCATCAGTCTGGCGTCCGTGAAGCCGCCGGGACAACTCCTCAAAGGAGGGAGGCATAATAAAGATCAGCACTGCGTCCGGGCACTTCTCCCGGACTTTGGCCGCGCCCTGGATCTCTATATCCAACAGCACATCAATCCCCGCTTCCACCTTCTCCTGGATAAGTTTCAGGGAGGTCCCGTAGTAGTTGTCCACATACTGGGCATACTCCAAAAACTCATCCCGGCCGATCATCTCCTCAAAGGTCTCTTTGGAGACGAAGTAGTAGTTCACCCCGTCCGCTTCCCCCACCCGAGGCTTCCGGGTGGTAAAGGAGACAGAGAAATACATATCCGGCCGCTCGCTCAACAACTCGGCGATCACAGTGCTCTTGCCCACTCCGGAGGGCCCGGACAGCACAATGAGCTGCCCCCGCTGTTTCTTTGGTGTCATGGAAGCTCCTCCTCGCTGGTCTCTATCTCTTTTCCACTTATGCGGGCGGATACGGTCTCCGGCTGGAGGGCCGATAGAACGATATGTCCGCTGTCCATGATAAGTACAGCCCGGGTCCTGCGACCGTATGTGGCGTCGATTAGTTCCCCGGCTTCCCGGGCCTCCTGGATCATCCGCTTTACCGGCGCGGAGTCGGGACCGATAACAGAGACGAGCCGCTGGGCGGAGATCATATTACCAAAACCGATATTCACCAGCTTCATCCCTGTCCCTCCTACCTCCGGTCACTCAATATTCTGGATCTGCTCCCGGATCTTTTCGATCTCCGCCTTGATATCCACCACCAGGCGGGATGTCTCAATATCACTGCACTTGGAACCGATGGTGTTGGCCTCCCGGTTAAACTCCTGAATCAGGAAATCAAGCTTCCGTCCAATGGCGCCACCCTGCTCCAGCATCTCACGAAGCTGAGAAAGGTGGGAGCGAAGCCGTACCGTCTCCTCATCCACCGCCACCTTGTCGGCGTAAATGGCCGCCTCAGCAAGAATACGGCCTTCGTCAATCTGGGTGTTTCCCAGGACCTCCTGCAGCTTGGCTGTAAGCCGGGCCCGGTAATCCTCCACAATGCCGGGGGCACGTTCCTCCACCCGGGAAAGAAGGTTTGAGATGGTCTCCGCCCGGGAGAGCACATCCTCCGCCAAACGCTTCCCCTCAGTCTCTCTCATGGCCGCATGGGCGGCAATAGCCTCCTCCGCCACCGCGCAGAGATCGGCGGAGATGGTCTCCAGATCCTCCTCCGCCTTGGTGATGGTCAGGATATCCGGAAGGCGGGCCAGCTCGGTGACCTGGAAGGTGGGGGTGACACACTCCCCTGCGATGGTCCGCAGTTGCTTCAACACAGCTACATAGCTGTTGGCTAAAGATTCATTGACGGTAACCACCGTCTCCTCCGCTCCGGCGGATTCCACAGTAATGAACACATCCACCTTTCCCCGACCCACACCCTTTTGGACCAGGTTCTTGATGGCGTCCTCCGCAAAAATAAAGGCCCGAGGCATCTTTACCGTGCAGTCCAGATAACGGTTATTAACACTGCGAAGCTCTACCGTGATGTTCCGGCCATTCCGGGACTGCTTAGCCCGTCCATAGCCGGTCATACTCCTCACCACTGGCTACACATCCTTTCCAACCCAATTCAAGAGTTGCAATATTATAACACAAAAACCAAGATTTGAAAACCCCCGCAGCTTAACAACAGGGACCACCCCAGGGAGTACACATGCTGATACAGAAATAGGTGGTGCAGGGGTCACAGCCCGCGGAGGAATAGCCGGCAGGACGATAACGGGTCCCTCCCTGCTGCATCATCGCCATGGCCTGCCGATACTCCGGATTCCCCGGCTCCATGGCGCAGGCAGTCTGGAAATGCTGGGTGGCCTCATCCAGCCAGCCCTTGCGGTAGGCCAGATAGCCGTATAAAAAGTGCCACTCCGCCGTCTGCTGTGGGGCGTTGCGGAGAAGCTGTTCCGCTTGGGCCAGCTCCCCCATGTTGATATACTGACGGATCCGGGCATAAGCGGCGGTCCCTCCCCCGGCGGTCTGCTGATAGGTATACTGCCGCTGATACTGCTGCTGGGCACTACCGTAGCCAGCCTGTCCACCCTCCCCGGAGCGAGTCCGGGTGATGGTATCGTAGGCCTCGTTGATCTCTTTCATCTTCTCTTCCGCCAGATCTGCCAGAGGGTTATTCTGGTAATTGTCCGGGTGGTACTTCCGTGCCAATTCCCGGTAGACCCGCTTCACCTCGTCATCACTGGCGGAGGGGTCTATCCCCAGCACACTGTATGGATCATTCATCCGTCGTTTCTCCTACGTTTGGTTTGACGTTCCCGCCACTTCCCGGAAAAAACCAGTTCTTCCACATTTGGCAGGCCACTGTATATGATGTTTTCCATCACCCCGTTCCAGGGGTTGGGGGGAAGCAGTTCAAAGGCCGCCCCCATCAGGGCCAGGGAGTGGTCCATACTTTGGCGGAGATAAGTCTGCTCCTCCCGGCTCCAGTCAAGAAAGCGAGCCGCCACCGGGTTGTAGCTTCCCCGCTTTCTATCCTCCTCCAGGTCATCCACCGCGTCCATCAGGTAGATCCAGCGGCCCAGATGATAGAGAAGCTGGGCCCGGGGTCTATCCACCTTCTCCTCCCCCGTTCGAGGGATTGCGGCCCCCAAGAGTCGGGCAAAGCAGTCCGCCGTACGGTCTATGGAGGTACACTCCTCCCTTTCCAGAGACCTCTGCTCCTCCAAAAGAAGGGTGGTCTCCCTGTCGAAATCCAGGTATCGGGTCCTCGCTTTGCGATAGGCCGGTCTCAGAAGGAGAGAGAGAAACTGGGCCCCCATCCGGGCAAAAAAGCCGCCGTCGGCCACCGTATCCCGCAATTTCCACCAGGTCAGGATCACACTCTCCCCAGCGGCAGTCTTCAACCATTCGCCCCCAGGGCAGACACCCCTCCCCTTCCAGGGGTGCATGGGACATCTCAAACATCCGGCGTTCCCCCGTTCTTCTACAGGCGCCAGAACCATGGCAAGAAAGGCAAAGTCATAGTTGAGAAACAGACGAGGAATATTTCCATATTCCCTCTTCAACGTATGGCACAATCCGCAGTAGACACTCTGGTAGGCGGCCCGATCCTCCGGGGAAAGGGTATCCTCCCGGGCCCGCACATAGCCAAACATCCTCAGTCAACCCGAAGGTCAGCGCCGGGTGATGGACACCACGATATTGTAGTCGCCCACCACGCCCACATCGCTTCTGCCGTCCAGGTATACTTTCACCGGAACAGTCTGGGTCCCGGTAGCGGCCACCGCGTTATTCAGGTCAGCCACGATCCGAAGCTGGGATTGCGTCACAGAGGCCACCGCCTCCGCCTCCCCCCGGATCTGGACCTGACGGGTCTGGGTCACCTTCTGAGGGGTATACCCTTCAGGAACATTGATAAACTCAATATTATCCACCTCCAGGGTGGCGGTGGTTAACCCCCGGATGGTCACCTTCACGGTAGCCTCCGTGCTGCCGCTCACATTGGTCAACTCCGCCGCCAGGGGAATGTGGAAGGAGAGGGTATCGCTGCCCAGCACCTTGGACAGGTCTATATCTCCCAGGGATATCTCCTTCAAGGGCTCCAGATCTGCGGAAGCGCCGGAAACCATAATAGTCTTGGGCTCGATCTCGCACTTTACATTCTGGTCCGTAGTCCCGCCCCCGTGGATCAGATTCACCGTCAGTTCTACCTCTTTTAACTGAGAGATGGGCAAAATCGTCCGCACCAGGGCAGTATCTGCCTCCAGGGCGCTGCCGTCCACCTGGTCTCCGGTAAAGCCTATAAATGTATAGGGCAAATCGCCGCTGTACGTCTCTGTCATATCCTTCTGGTCCAGGGTCACCAAAACATAGTCGATTTGATTCACCAGGGATTCCTCCCCCCGAATCTCAATGGCAGCGGGAGCGAAAGAGAATTCGCCGGCCTGATAACCGTCGGCCACCTTCCCCGTCATCATACCCTTCACCGGAATCGTCCGGGTGGCTTGGCGGACAACGGTGTAGGACACGGTCTGAGGATAGCGGTCCGTGGTAGCCAGAGAACTGAAGGAAACACCGGAGGGCTGATTGTAAGAGATCTGATACTCATTGGAATACTGGCCCGGCTGAGTGATAGAGGATACGTCTATGGTAATAGACACTGTCTCGGCCGACAGAGCCAGGAGCGCATCCCTCTTTCCATTCACATTTAGGGTAACCGTCTGCTCCAATCCGTTGGTGATCATCAGTCCCCGGCTCTCCAACACATCTGTACCCACAAAGGTCACCGGCAGATTTCGCACCAGTCCGGAGCTGTCCGGGTTCAAAACTCCCACCACATAGACCCACAGGACAACAGCCAGGATCACAGAGAGAACCATATAGAGGCCCCTATTTTTTGTTGTTCTCCCCATTCCCTTTCCCTTCCTTCCCGCCCTGGATCAACGCGGACAGTCTGTTGAAAATGGAGGACTCATCCTCCTTTGCCTCTCCCATCAGCTCATTACGGAGAAGCCGCTCCATGGTCTCCGGAGCCAAGTGACGCTTGAGCATACCGCCCACCGCCACCGAGATGGAACCCGTCTCCTCCGACACGATGGCCACCACCGCGTCGGTCTGCTCACTGACGCCGATCCCCGCCCGGTGCCGCATACCCAACTCCCGGGAAAGATTCAGGTTTCCTGACATGGGGAGCATACAGCCGGCTCCCACTATGCGGCCATCCCGGATAATGACCGCCCCATCATGGAGAGGCGCCTTGTTCCAAAAAATATTCTTTAAAAGCTCGCTGTTGACCACCGTATCCAGAGCTGTGCCTGTACGGATCACATCATCCAGCATGTTATTCCGCTCAAAAACCATCAGGGCGCCGGTCTTGCTCTTGGAAAGGTCTGCGTACGCCTCCACCGTCTGCGTGATGGCCATATCCAACTCGTCAGGAGCCACCGTCCGGTTGCCAGAAAACACCTTGCCGATGCGGCTGCTGCCCACTTGCTCCAAAAGCTTTCGGAGCTCCGGCTGAAACAGGATGATAAGGGCCAGCACCCCAACCTCCAGGGCTCGGTTCAGCAACCAGCTCACCGTATAGAGATTACACAGACTGGACACCGCCAAGGCCGCGATCAAAAAGAGGATGCCCTTGGCGACCTTTCCCGAATTAGTGGAACTGATCAGCACGATAAGTTTATAGATGAGGAAGGCCATGATGGCGATATCGATAATATCGGTAATGGCGATCATCCCAAAGTTGGAGATCGTCCGCTCCGCCATCGCCCAAAGTTGTCCCATTGCGCTCCCTCCTCTTCCAAGTATAACGCCGTCTAATCCCGATAGGCAGAACATCGCTATTATGACTATTATACTTGATTTACCTCCGGGACGCAAGGGAGATAAATGTGAATTTTTCCTGAATTTCTGTTGTTTTCCTGTCAACTGCCTGTCCTTTTTTCAACGGCAGAAAAGGGACCTTTCTTTTTCGCAAGGTCCCTTCTCTGTCATATTGCTCCTACCGGGCCAGCAGGGAGATCTCCTGGATCAAACGCTTCACATCTCCAGGGGTATTGAAATCGGAAAAGCTGGCCCGCACTGTTCCCTGCGCTATGGTCCCTGCGCTTTCATGGGCATAGGGCGCACAGTGAAGCCCCGCCCGCACAGCCACCTCCCGCCGTCCCAGCTTCTCCCCCACTTCCTCGCAATCCATGCCCTCCAAAGTGAAGGAGAGGACGCCCGCCTGATTTTCCGGAACCTCAGCTGCGTATAGGGTAATGCCGGGAATTCTTCCCAGACCGGTCACCGCCATATGGGTCAGTTCCCTCTCCCGGCGAAGGATATTCCCCTCCCCCCGCCGCTTTACGAAGCGGATCCCCTCCAAGAGGCCGGAGATTCCAGGAGCATTGTGGGTTCCCGCTTCCAACCGGTCCGGCAGAAAATCCGGCATCTCCTGCCTGGCAGAAAGGCTTCCCGTCCCGCCCTCCAGCAGCGGCAGGGTATTCTTTCCCTCCCCGCAGAGAAGAAGCCCTGTCCCCTGGGGTCCATAGAGCCCCTTGTGTCCCGGCATTCCAATAAAAGCGCACCCAAGTTCATCCATGTGAACAGGAATTGCCCCGGCGGATTGAGAGGCGTCCAGAATGAAGGGTACGTTACGCTCCCTACACATTCCGGCAATCTCCTTTACGGGCAGGATGAAGCCGAAAACGTTGGAAACATGGGTGCAGATCACACAGGAGACCTCCCCTGTGATTTCCCGGTCAAAGGCCGCCAGAATTCCCTCCCGGTCAAAAAGAGGGGAACGGGCCACCTTGATATGACAGCCCAAGGCAGCCAAGGGCCGGGTGATGGCATTGTGCTCATACCCCGAAACCACCACCGTATCCCCCGGCTTCACCGTCGATTTGATTGCGATATTCAAAGCGTGAGTAGCGTTGAGGGTAAAGACCACATTTTCCGGATCCTTCAGGTGAAAAAGCTCTGCCGCCGCCTCCCGGCAGGAAAAAGCTGTCTCAGCCGCTAACATGGCGGGGCGATGGCCTCCCCGCCCTGGGGAGGCCATCCGCTCCATGGCCGAAAGAACCGCCCGACGGACGGCGGGAGGTTTTTGCAGCGTGGTGGCGGCACTATCCAAATAGACCATCACAGCAGCACCTCCTTGTAGCTCCCGTCGCTTGCCATGATAAACACCCGCTTGGGGCTTAGTCCCACCCGGGCCAGCACCACCAGGGCGGGAGCCAGATTCCGTTCCGATACCTTCACCGAATGACTGCATCCCTCGCTGTCGATCACCTTAGGGGACCGAAGGATATGGGCAGTGATCCCCGCACGCTCCAGGGCCATCTGGGTCCTCTGGGCGTAAGTCAGGGATCGGCAGATGATCAAATAATACACCATAACGAACGACCATTCCTTTCTATGGGTATGAGAGAAATGGCCTTCCACGAGAAAGGCAAAAAGGCTCCTCTCACCGCATGATATGCGGCGGAGGAGCCTTTGGTCCTTCTTCCATATAAACTTTAGTCAACCCGTCCCATAAATCCTTCTTACTGTTTCCTCCCTTTTCAAGCACAGCTCATTTCTTAACCTCTCCCACCAAACACACCGCCTGGGCGGCTATGCCCTCTCCCCTTCCAGTGAAGCCTAAATGCTCCTCGGTGGTGGCCTTTACACTAACTCTATCCAGCCCGATCCCCAGCCTTCCAGCCAAATTCTGCCGCATCTCCATCACATACGGAGCCAATTTAGGAGCCTGGGCGATGACGGTCACATCCACATTTTCCACAAAAAAATCTTTTTTCTTCAAAAGTTGTACCACTTCGTCCAGCAGGAGAAGACTGTCCGCCCCCCTATAGGCAGGGTCATTGTCGGGAAACAAGCGTCCGATATCCCCCAAGGCGCAGGCTCCCAAGAGCGCGTCCATAAGGGCGTGGGTCAGCACATCGGCGTCGGAGTGACCCAGCAGCCCCTTTTCCCAAGGGATATCCACTCCTCCCAGGATCAGCCTCCGTCCCTCCACCAGTCGGTGAACATCATAGCCTTGCCCGATCCTCACAGCAGTCCCCACCTTTCCAGAATGGCCTCGGCCACCGCCAGATCCTCCGGCGTGGTCAGCTTGATATTGTCATAGGAGCCTTCGGTGAGACAGACGGGTACCCCCAGCCGCTCCACAGCAGAACAGTCGTCGGTGATGGCCGCCCCATCGGCGATCGCCTTTTCCAGGGCCCCCAGGATCAAACCATGTTCAAAAACCTGGGGGGTCTGGACCGCAAATAACTCTGACCGGTCCAGGGTAGTCTCCACCATCCCCCCCACCGCCCGCTTCACGGTATCCTTCACCGGCACCGCTGGGGCCGCCGCACCCCGTTCCGCGGCCTTCTCGATGGCGGCGTCGATCAATCCCACCGTCGCCAGCGGCCGGTCCCCGTCATGGACAGCGATGAGTTCAGTGGTCGGATCCGCCTCCCGGATCCCCGCCAGCACAGAGGCAGCCCGGGTCTCTCCCCCCACCACGATCTTGGTCACCTTAGTCAGGGCCGCATCCTTGCATAGCTGGCCCAGGGGGACAATGCTTTCCTCCTGAGTCGCGATCACGATCTCGGCGATGTAACCACTGCTCTCCAGAGTCCGCAGGGTCCGCAGGATCATCGGCACCTCCCCCAGAGAAAGAAACAGCTTGTCCTCCCCCATCCGAAGAGATCGCCCCGCCGCCGGTACCACCGCTGTGCACCTCGGTCCCATGCTCTTTTGACGGCCAAAGAGTCGTTGCAGCAATCCCATGGCTTCCATCTCCTTGTTTTTTCTTCCCGGCCAACCCATAAAATGACCCCGCAAGGTCATCCGGCCCCGGAGCAGTCTGCCCACAGGACCCCATGACCCCACGGAGCCGCTCTGTTATCCGTGTTTCTATTGAGCCAACGCCAGATCGATCCTCTGCTCCACATCCTCGTAGCTGGAATCCTCTGACATGACGATCTCTGAAATCAGGATCTGTCTGGCGGAATGGAGCATTTTCCGCTCCCCGGTAGACAGCCCCCGCTCTCCGTCCCGAAGCATAAGCCCCTTCATTACCCGGGCCACCTCCAGCAGATCGCCGCTCTTCAACCGGGTCATATTCTCCCGATATCTCCTGTTCCAGTTGGGATCCGATTCCACCTTGATCTCCGGCAGGGCCTCCAGAAGCTTATCCACTTCCCCAGCCCCCATCACCGGGCGCACGCCGATCTCCTCACTGCTCTCGGTGGGGATCATCACCAACATCCCTCCCACCGGCAGCTTCAAAATATAGTAATCTCTTGTTACCCCATTGATCCTCTTTGTCGTGATCTCATCAATAACTCCCGCGCCGTGCATTGGGTGGACGATCTTGTCCCCAACCTGAAACATATTTCCCTCCTATTCCCTGTATCCTATTCTTCCAAATAGTATTATAGACCCTTTTTTCTCAACATGCAAGAAAAAACAGCGCTATTTTCCAAAGAAAACAGCGCTGTTTTTGATGTTAATGGATTTTACTCACCATCAGCCTCGTCGGTGAGCTCGGCCGCCACCTCAACGGTCTCGCCGTTGGCGCTGGCTACCACCTCATCCTCGGCCTGCAGATCAGTCACAGGCTCGGAGGGCTCCAGCAAAGCACGGATGGACAAAGACACCTTCTTCTTATCATAGTCGATGTCGGTGATCTTCACCTCCACCTCCTGGCCCTCGCTGACCACATCGGCGGGCTTCTCCACCCGACGATCGGCAAGCTGAGAGATGTGGATAAGGCCATCCACACCGGGAACGACCTCAGCGAAAGCGCCGAAGGTCATCAGCTTGACCACCTTCACCGTCGCGGTGTCACCCACATGATACTTCTCGGTGAACACAGCCCAGGGATCCTGGCTCTTGTCCTTCATACCCAGAGAGATCTTCCGTTTCTCCGCGTCGAAGGAGATAACATACACATCCACCTCGTCGCCGGGGTTCACCACCTCGGAGGGGTGCTTGATCCGGCTCCAGGACAGCTCGGAAATGTGAACCATACCGTCCACTCCACCGATGTCCACAAAAGCGCCGTAAGAGGTGAGGGACTTGACAGTACCGTGATACTGCTTGCCCTCCTCGATCCCGTTCCAGACCTCCGCGGCCTTCTCAGCACGGGCAGCGGCAGTGACCGCCCGGATGGAGCCAACCACCCGACGACGGGCCCGGTTGACCTCGGTGATCCGAAGCTGGACCTTCTTTTTCAGAAGCTCGGTCATAGGGGTATCCCGGGGGATACCGGTCTGAGAGGCAGGGATGAACACCCGTACGCCCTTAATGCTGACCACAACGCCGCCCTTGTTCTCCTCAGTGACGACGCCTTCCACCACGCTCTTGTCCTCGCAGGCCTTCTCCACGTCGTCCCAGCTCTTGACGGAATCCAGCTTCTTCTTGGACAGGGTGACCACGCCTTCAGCGTCATTGACCCGGACCACAAAGACCTCGATCTCCTGGCCAACCTTGACCAGCTCCTCCACTTTGGCAGTGGGATCGTCGGTCAGTTCACCCACCGGTATGTAACCGGCGTGCTTCGTGCCGAGATCCACATAGATCTCAGTGGGCGTAATCGCGGTAACTACGCCCATGACCTTCTCCCCCGTATGCAAAGTTTTGATCGACTTCTCCAGCAGTTCAGCGAAGGATTCCTCGATCTCCATCATGTTTTCGTCGCTCATTTTGTCATATACCTCCTTTATGATCCACACCGGCGTTGACGCGCCCGCGGTGATCGCCACATTGGCCCCTCTGTCAAATTGGGCCGGGTCCAGCTCGTCCGCGTTTTCGATCCAAACAGTGTTGGGACACAACGCTTTACACAGCTCATAGAGCCTGCGGGTGTTTGCGCTTTCCCTGCCCCCCACCACGATCACGGCGTCGTTTTGGGCGGCTAACTGCTGGGCCTCAGACTGTCTGGCACAGGTAGCATTACATATTGTATCAAAAATTTTGATATTTGTACACAGTTTTTTTGCATTTTCTACGGATTTTTTCCAGACCGCTTGGGTGGAGGTGGTCTGAGACACCACGGTGACCGCTTCCCCGGCCTCCTCCGGGTGGGTCCTGAAGTATTCCTCCAGAGCCTCTCCATCCTGAAATATCAAGGGATTCCGGCACCAGCCGGCGATGGCCTTCACCTCCGGATGACCCACCGCCCCAACGATAACTACCCGCCGCCCCTCCTCCTGGGCCTGACGCACGATCCGGTGGATCCGGGAGACATTGGGGCAGGTCGTATCCACGATCTTCGCCCCCCTGAGCTCCAGAGCCTCAAAAACATCTTTCCCCTCCCCGTGGGAACGGAGAATGACGGCCGCCCCCTCCGGAACCACCTCCAGACTTTCCGCCAGACCGATACCCAGAG
Source organism: Oscillospiraceae bacterium (assembly GCA_022799035.1). Lineage (GTDB taxonomy): Bacteria > Bacillota > Clostridia > Oscillospirales > Oscillospiraceae > Vermiculatibacterium. Next base: position 76,513 of record JAAWNQ010000001.1, on the reverse strand, counting down.
CCTCCAGCCGCCGGATCTCTGCCCGGTTATGGATCACCGGCCCCAGCATTACGCACGGAATGCCCAGGTTCACAGTCTCCTGGGACAGCTCCACAGCCCGCCGGACCCCATAGCAGAACCCGGCGGTCTTGGCCAGTGTTACCCTCATCTTGCCCGCTCCTCCAGGGCGGAGATCCGCCCCATCAGATCTTTGGCAATAGCCTTGTATTCATCAGCAGATCCCCTTCGCCCCTCCACCCGAGGCAGAAAGGGTTCCCCAAACACTACGGGAGTCCGGCGGAACCACCGCTTTTCCGCCGGGATGTAGATGGGTACCAAAGGCGCTCCGGTACGAACAGAGAACATGGCAGCCCCCGTCTTTCCCGCCTCGTCTATAGTCCCATCCTTGTGGCGGGTCCCCTCCGGGAAAAGGAGAAGCTTATCCTCACCCTTGAGACACTTGATGGCTTCCTTGGCCGCTCCCACATCAGACTTGCCCCGTTCCACGGCAAAGACCCCCGCCTTTTTCAAAAGCCACCCGATGACCGGCACCCGCATCACCTCCGCCTTCGCCATGACCCTGGGTCTTATCCCTAAACCCATGGCGAAAACGACAAAAAAGGGGTCGCTCATCCGGGTATGATTGGGGCAGAGAATGGCCGCCCCCTCCGGGATATTCTCCCTTCCAACGGCCTTGCAGGGGTGAAACAGATTAAAAAAGGGCCACACCACACAGTAGATCACCGCAAAAAAAGTTTTCATGCCATATGCTCCTGTACTGTTTGGAGTAAAAGCTGAAAGCTTTCCTCCAGAGTGACCCCCGTAGTATCTATCAAAACAGCGTCCTCCGCCTGCTTCAGCGGGGCGGCGGAGCGGCCCGAATCCCGGGCGTCCCGCTCAATGATGTCGGCCAGTACCGTCTCATAATCCACCGGAGTGCCGCGGCCCTGCAGCTCCGTGTGGCGGCGGCCCGCCCGCTCCTCCGGGGAGGCCGTGAGAAAGATCTTCACATCCGCCTCGGGCAGGACCACAGTACCAATGTCCCGTCCATCCATGACCACATGATGGCTTTTCGCCATATCCCGCTGCATTCCCATGAGAAAAGCCCGAACCTCCGGGATCGCGGAGATCTTGGAGGCCGCGTCAGAGATCTCCGGGCGGCGTATGACTTCGGTCACATCCCGCTCCCCAAGATACATATGCTGGAGCCCGTCATCGGCGTAATCCATCCGGATAGACACCTGGGGCAGCAAAGGCTCCACCTGGTTCCAGTCCCCAGGGTCCGCCCCATTGTCCAAGGCAAACAGCCCCAAAGTCCGGTAGATAGCTCCGGTATCCACATACAGAAAACCCAGCCGGGTGGCCAAGGCCTTTGCCATGGTGCTCTTTCCCGCCCCGGAGGGGCCGTCAATGGCAATACTCTTATATTCCATAGCTTACTCCTTCCCGCAGTATCCCGCTGCGCCCCGTCCCGCCGCCCGGCCCGTGGACCAAGCGATCTGAAGGTTGAACCCACCGGTGTAGGCGTCTACGTCCAGCAGTTCCCCTGCGATGTAAAGCCCCTTACACAGCTTGGAGGACATATCCTTTGGGGAAACCTCCTTCACCGTCACCCCTCCGGCAGTTACGATGGCCTCCTCCACCCGGCGGGGGCCGGAAACAGAAAAACTCAGATCCTTCAATGTCCCCAACAATTCCCGCCGCTGTGCCTTGGTCACACTGTTGGCCTTCTCTCCTCCCTCCCCCCCAGCTCTCTCCAGGATCAAAGGAATCAGGGCTTTGGGCTCCAAGGTCTCCAGAATATGACGAAGATCCCGGTTGGATCCCAGGGTCAGTTCTCGGACCAACCGGCGATCCAGGGTCTCCTCGTCCAAAGCCGGCTTCAGGTCCAGGTGCAGGGTATACCGGTCTGTGTCAAACTCCCGCATATGGGCGCTGGCGCTGAGGATCAGCGGCCCGGACAGACCGAAATGGGTAAAGAGCAGCTCCCCCTGCTCTTGAAAAACCACCTTGTTCTTTCCATTCCTGACGGTCAGTCCAACATTCCGCAGGGACAGCCCCTGCATAGAGGCGCACCCCTCCACCTCCAGCGGAACCAAAGAGCCCCTGGGAGGCTGAACGGTATGGCCCACCGTCTTTGCCAGCCGGTATCCATCTCCGGTGGAACCAGTGGCTGGATAGGATATCCCGCCAGTCGCAAGGACAACCGCTTTACAGTTATAGCGGGTCCCGGTCTCCCCCTTCACTCCAACCACCGCATCCCCATCCAGCACAAGGGCTTGGCCCCGTTCCTGCTGGATCCTGACCCCCACTTTGCGAAGGACCCGGAGGAGAGCGTCAATCACATCCGCCGCCTTATCCGAACAGGGAAAGACCCGGTTCCCCCGCTCTGTTTTCAGGGGGACCCCAAGGCCCTCGAAGAAAGCCATGACCTCCTGGGGAGGGAACTGGGCCAGGGCGCTCATCAAAAATTTCCCGTTGTGGGGAATATTCGCCAGACACTCCTGGACCGGGGAGTTGTTGGTAAGGTTGCAACGGCCTTTCCCGGTAATATAGATTTTTCTGCCCAGTTTAGGATTTCGCTCCAGCAGAAGGACTTCCGCCCCCTGTTCCGCGGCGGCGAGGGCTGCCATACACCCAGCGGCTCCCCCGCCGATCACAACGATATCACTCATCGGTTTTCTCATAGACCTGGTACTCCTCCCAGATCTGCTCCAGTTCCCGGAAAGTCCCCTGGATCTCAGTTCCCTTCCTGCGGCTCACCGCCGCAATGAGCGCGTTCACCAGGGACAAAGGCGCCACCAGAGAGTCCACAAAGGAGACCATATCACTCCGGGCCAGCAGGGTATGGTCCGCCATCCCCGCCAGAGGGGATGCCTGGGAGTCTGTGATGGCGATAGCGGTAGCCCCCCTCCCCTTGGCGTATCCCACCGCCTTCAGGGTCCGCTTGGAGTACCGGGGGAAGCTGATCCCTACCAGCACATCCCCCTCCCCGATCCGAAGGATCTGCTCAAAAAGCTCGCTAGAGGAGTTGGTGTTGACCACCACCACGTTCTCAAACATCATATTGAAGTAAAATCCAAGAAAACTGGACAGGGCGTAGGCCGACCGAACCCCTAAAATATAAATCTTCCTGGCCCCAAGGAAGGCGTCCACCGCAGCGTCAAAGCTGATCCGGTCCACCTCCTCCAGGGTAAGGCGGATATTCTCCGCGTCCGCGTGCATCACCATGGGCAGGATGTCATGGTTGCTCATCCTGTCGTTGGACACCTCGATCCGCTGCACCGCGGTAAGCTTGTTCCGGATCATCTCCTGCAGCGCCTTCTGCATGGCGGGATACCCGTCATACCCTAACTCTGCGGCAAAGCGGACCACGGTGGACTCGCTGACCTTCACCGTCTGTCCCAGCCTGCTGGCGGTCATAAAGGCAGCCTTGTCGTAAGAATTCAGAATGTAGTTGGCGATCAGCTTCTGCCCCTTGGAGAAGCCCTTCATCTCGCTCTGTATGCGTGTCAGAATATCTTTCGGCATAAAACGACCTCGCTTTTCTTGGCAATCAGCAGTCTCTATCATAGCTGGATTCCACAAGAAAAGCAACTGTTTTTTGCAAGTTTTCTCTCACTCATCCTGCAAATTTTCAAAAAATGCCCATATCACGAAGTTCCCCAGGGGATAGAAACCGCCACCTCCCCGGCGCCAGCCTCCCCAGGCCAAGGCTCCCCTCCCGGACCCGGACCAGCCGCCGGACCTCCAGCCCCGCCAAAGCGCACATCCTCCGGACCTGCCGGTTTTTCCCCTCGTGGATGACCACCGAGAGGATCCCCCCCTCAGCGGTCTTTTTTATCACCCTTATCCCCGCCGGAGCCAAGGGCTGGCCGTCCAGCTCCAGCGGTCCCGAGAGCACCGGCAGCGCGGCGGACAGGTCCCCCTCCACCGTCACATGGTACTCCTTCTCCACCTCATGACTGGGGTGAAGGAGCCGGTTGGTCCCCTCCCCATCGTTGGTGAACAGAAGCAGGCCCTCGGAATTCAGGTCCAGCCGTCCCACCGGCCAGACCCGGATCCCACAATCCGCCACCAGCTCCGCCGCCGTCCTTCGCCCTTTCTCGTCAGAGAGGGTGGTCACGTACCCTCTGGGTTTATGGAGCATGAGCCACACTCGCTCTCCGCCGCCTCCCAGGGGCTTCCCATCCACCAAAACCGAGTCTCTCTCCAGGTCCGCCTTCTCCCCCACCCGGGCGACGCAGCCGTTGACCCTCACCCGTCCGGCGGCTATGTACTCCTCCGCCGTCCGGCGGGAGCATACCCCGGCGGCGGAGAGAAGCTTTTGCAGTCTTTCTTCCACAGACCATCACCACCCTTTTAGGCAAAACGCGGCCAGGGAGGATACCTCCCCCTCGCCGCGAAGCAGATCTCTCATCCGCTGAAACATCGTGGGGCCGGGCAGATCCGCCGGGATATCGGCGGCGTAAAGAAGATAGGTCTCCCCGATCTCCTCCTCCCCCACCCGGAAGGATATCTTCCCCGCAATATCCCCCTTCTCCACAGGGGCCTCCACCTGATCCGGCAAGGTGATCTCCGCCCTCACCCGCTCCTGGGCAGACAGGGGGTAGACCACCTGGGCCGCTGTCTCCACCTCCACCTGAGGGATCAGGCTCCCCGTCACCGGCAGAACCCGGAACCCCTTCCCGCTCCGGGCCAGCAGGTGGGCGGGCCAAGCCTCAAAGCCGTAGTCAAAAAGGGCTGCGTGATCCTTCCAGTCATCCCGGTCCTTCAGGGTAACACAGATCAGAGTCTGGTTTCCCCTGGTGGCGCATGAGACTAGGGTCCGTCCCGCCGCGTCCGTGTAGCCGGTCTTCATCCCCCGGCAGCCCTCATACTGCCACAGCAGCTTGTTGTGGTTGGTCAAGCTCCGTCCCGCCGCAGTGATGGACCGGGTGGCCACCATCTCCTTCAGGGTCTCCTCCTTCAGCACCGCCTGGGCAAGGAGGGCCATATCATAGGCGGTGGAGTAATGCTCCGGGTGGTCCAGTCCGTTGGGGTTTGCGAAATGACTGTTCTCCATCCCCAGGTCGGCGGCCCATTCGTTCATCCAGCCCACAAAGGTCTCCACATCTCCAGCGCACCCCCCCGCGATAGCCAGGGCGGCGTCATTGCCGGAGGCCAGAAGAAGACCATAGAGCAGTTCCTTCAAGGTCAGCTTCTCCCCCACCTTCAGATACATGGAGGACCCCTCCGCCTGATATTCCGGCTTCATCTCCATGACCCTATCCAGATCCGGGGTGGAACCCACCGCCACCAGGGCGGTCATCAACTTGGTGGTACTGGCGATCAGCCGTTTGGAGTGGGCGTCCCTCTCATAAAGGATCCTTCCGCTCTCGGCGTCCATCAGGATGGCGGCCTCGGCAGAGATAGGGGGCGGGGTCCTCTCCGCCCCCAGGCAGGAGGGAACCAGAAGCCCAAAAATCAGCAGACTTACCAGAATACGCTTCATAACACACTACCTCACCCTTTGAGATAGTGTCAGTATGCTCCTTAAAAGGCCGAAGTATCCTTTTTCTCCTGCTGTTTCTCCACAAAATTGGTGATCTTGTCCACCACCTCGGGGACCACGTCAATGGCCCGGTCAATGGGTCCGCAGGGGGGCATCACAGGCAGCAGGCGCACATTTTCTCCCCGGACAATGAGGAAGGCGATGGGGTCCAAATGGACCCCCGCTCCGCTCCCACCCCCAAAGGCGTTCTCCCCTCCGGGCTTCTGGTGCTTGGAGGCAAAATCGCTGCCTCCGGAGGCAAAGCCGAAGCTCACCCGGGACACGGGGATGATGGTGACCTCCTGGGTGACGATAGGCTCCCCCACCACCGTATTTACGTCGATCATCCCCTTGATCTTATCCATCGTGGAGCCCATCATGTCGTTCACAGGATGCTCTTTCATATCAGATCGCCTCTTTCTGTGATTTTACGCGGGGTCGTGTCCGCAGATATGTCCTTAAAAATTTCCATCCGAACCGAAGGGAAAAGCTGATAAGCTGTCCCAGCCGTAGGGAGAGGGCCGCTTTGATATGGATGGTCGTCTCCCCACGGTCAAACTCCACCCGGACATTGATCCGGGGATCCCTGACCTCAAAATTCTGCTCGATCAAAGGCCAGAGCATACCCATGGTCATATTGGCGTAGCCGTAGGTCATGGCCGCCGCCGCGGGGTCCTCCCCCCGCATGACCAGGTCCAGCCATAGGGCATCCACCCGGATCTTCCGTCTCAGCTCTCCCGCCGCCTGACACACCAGGGGGAGAAAGGCTTTCACCTGTTCCAGCGCCCCTCCCCGCTTCCCCTCAGACTCCTGAGAGGGTGGCTCCTCCCTGGCCTTCGGAGGCTCCGGGGACTTTTCCTTCCCCGTTTTCTTCTTTCCGGGATAGACAACGAAGGAGAGCTTCCCCAGCCGGAGACGGACAAACAGTCCCTCCCCGCTGTACTCCACCCCTGCCCCCAGCCTTACAAGCCCCAAGAGGAACAGCCCCAGGATCACCCCGGCCAGGATCTTCATCCCGGTCATTCCTCAGTCTCCGGAGTTTGAGGGGCGGAGGGCTCCTCCCCTCCGGCCTCCTCCTGTTCCGCCAGTTCCCGGGCGGCGGCCTCCAGTTCCTCGTCGGTGATGGGTTCCTCCCACTCCCCGGCCTCCTCCTGAAGCCGCTTTTTCTCCTCCGCCTCCTGGAGCCGGGTGATATTCTCCTGCATATCCAGGGTAAGCTGCTCATCCTCCGCCGAAGCGTTGGGCAGATCGGGCAGCTCCTCCAGGCTTCCCAGGCCGAAAGAGCGGAGGAAATTCTGGGTGGTCCGGTACAGGATAGGCCGTCCCGGCACCGCCAGACGCCCACACTCCTCAATAAGCTCCCTCTCGGTCAAAAGCCCCACCGTATAGGAGCTGTCCACCCCTCTGATCTGATCCACATAGGCCTTGGTGGTGGGCTGATAGTAGGCGATGATAGCCAGCACCTCCAGAGCGGGCTGACTCAACCGCGCCGGCTTCCGGCTCTCAAAGGCCTTTCGGATATAGTCGGCGTACTCCGGGGCCGAACACAGCTGATAACAGTTTTCCAGCTTCACCAGCCGGATCCCCCGCCGTTCATAACTGTACTGGTCGGATAGCCGCTGACACACCGCGTCGGCGGTCTCCCGGTCGATCTCAAGGGTCATACAAAGCCGCTCCACCCCCACCGGCTCTCCGGCGGCAAAGAGGATCCCCTCAATGGCGGACTCCACTTCCTTCAGTTCCATAGACGGTCTCCCCTCTCTTTAGTATGTGTCGGCGGAGAACTCAAAGTCCTCATCTCCCCCGCCGATGCTGGTGACGGTACAGTCCCTCTCGGTCCCCGCCAGCCGCAGCCGTCTGGCCTTGCACAGCTCCAGAACCGCCAGGAAGGTGGCTACGATCTCCGACCGGCTCCGGTTTCCGTGAAACAGGGCGTGGAACCGTGTGACTCCAAACCGCTGGAGCCGGGCCATGATCTCCCCCGCCTTGTCGCTGACCGGGTACGGCTCCCGCCCCACGATCCCCTCAAAGGCCGCCATGGGGGGCGGCAGGTGGTTGTCCACCCGCTCCAGAGCGGCGGACATGGCCCGAACCAGATCCTCGGGCCTGTGGCTGTACCGGTATACCCTGTTGATGGGCAGATGCTCCGGCACCTTGGTGATATAGTCCCGGCCAATGTCATAGCGGTCGGAGAGCTGGGGGACCACCCCCTGGATCCGGGCATAGTTCTCATGCCGCTGGTGCTCCTCCAGGGAGGCGATAAGCTGGTCCAGCTCGCTCATAGCCTCCTCATCGTGGATGGACAGAAGCATCCGGCTTTTGATAAACATAAGCTGAGAGGCCATGATGATAAACTCACTGGCCACCTCCAGATCCAGGGCGCGCCGCTTCTCGATCCAGGCCATGTACTGGTCCAGGATCAGGGCGATCTGGATGTCCTGTATCTCCATCTTGTTCTTTGCCAGCAGACTCAGGATCAGGTCCAGAGGGCCGTTGAAGTCCTCCATATCATCGGCCCGGGCGCGGACCACTTTTTCCAAATGATAGATGGGACTATCCACGCCGTCTCACTCCCTCAGAAGCCGAAATAATATTGCATGAGCGGGAAGGGAAACCGGGTCAGCCCACACAGCCCCCGGACCACCTTCCCGATACAAAAGTCCAGCGGCCCGGAAAAGACCCCCCGCCAAGCCAGGATCAATACCACAAACCACACATACCGCTCATAGCGGAGCATGGTTCGGTAAAGTCGGTCCGGCAGAACGGCGTAAAAGATCTTGGCGCCGTCCAGGGGCGGAATGGGGATCAGGTTGAACAGTCCCAACCCCACGCTGAGTACCGCCGTGTAGCACAGGAACAGCAGCATGTACGCCACCCACTGCCCGTCAGGCCCAAACCAAAACAGCAGGGATCCAAGGATCAGGGCCAGGCCCGCCATCAAAAAATTGGACGCCGGTCCCGCCAGAGCAGTGAGGGCCATTCCCCGCTTGGGGTCCTTGAAATATCCGGGGTTTACCGGCACCGGCTTGGCCCACCCCACATGGGCTACCATCATCATCAGAAACCCAAAAATATCAACATGCCGAATGGGGTTCAAACTCAGCCTTCCTGCCCTCTTAGCGGTGGGATCCCCCAGCCGGTAGGCCGCGTACCCGTGGGACAGCTCATGGAACGTGATGCAGAAAAGAGAGGCCACAGCGGAGAGCAGAAGCGTCAGAAATCCCTGCCAGTCGAACTCAAACACAGCGTCCACCCTCCCAAAATCAGATAGTTAAATTATTATATCAAATTCTTCCCCCATATACAAGCCAAAGAAACGATCTCCCCTCTTCCTCCCCAACAACTAGCCAAGGGCGCCGGAACTTCCGACGCCCTTGGCCTTTATGTGAGAGAGTGTGAGGTTTTAATCCAGATCCGCCCCGTTGGTCTCAATGACCTTCTTATACCAATAGAAGCTATCCTTTCGGTACCGCTCCAGCGATCCCTTTCCCAGGTCGTCCTGGTCCACGTATATGAAGCCGTACCGCTTACTCATCTGGTTGGAGGAGGCGCTGATGATGTCGATGGGTCCCCAGCTTGTAAAGCCTATCAGCTCCACCCCGTCGTCGATGGCCTTGGCCATCTCCTCAAAGTGGCGGCGGAAATACTCGATCCGGTAGGGGTCGTGAATGGACCCGTCCGCCTCCAGGGTATCCCGGGCGCCAAGGCCATTCTCCACGATGAACAGCGGCTTTTTATAGCGGTCGTACAGCTCCACCAGGGAATACCGCAGGCCCACCGGGTCCACCTGCCATCCCCACTCGCTGGACTCTAGATAGGGGTTCTTCACCCCCAGCACCGTGTTCCCCGGGGTCCGTTCCGCGTTGGGATCCACCGACTCGGTCATGCTCATATAGTAGCTGAAGGAGACATAGTCCACCGTCCCCTCCCGGAGGATCCCCTCGTCCTCAGGCTCCATTCGGATGGTGATCCCCTTTTTCTCGATCCGTCGAAGGATCAGGCGGGGATACTCCCCAAACACCATGATATCGGCGTAGGAGAGATTCTCCAACTCCCTGGCCTGGGTGGCGATCATGTCGTCGGGGGCGCAGGTCCGGGGATAGGTGGTCAGCTTGGTGAGCATACAACCCATCTTGGCCCCCGGCACCATCTCACGCAGCATTTTTGTCACCATAGCGGCGGCCACAAACTGATGGTGCAGCGCCTGATAGCAAGCCCCCAGCTCCCCTTCCTCCCCGCACAACTCCGGGATGATCCCCGCCGTTGTGAAGGGATGACGGATACAACTGTCGATCTCGTTAAAGCTGAGCCACAGGTCGGTATACTGTCCATACTCCTTATAACAGGTTTCACAGAAGCGTACAAAGAGATCAATGACCCGCCGGTCCGTCCAGCCGTTCCACTCCAGGGCCAGCGCCAGAGGCATCTCATAGTGAGCCAGAGTGATCAGCGGCTTTATCCCCCGTTTCCGCATCTCCTGAAACAGCCTGTGGTAAAAGGCTATCCCCTCCGGATTCGGCTGTGTCTCCATTCCAGTTGGGTACAGCCGGGGCCAGGAGATGGATACCCGCAGGACCTGAAAGCCCATCTCCGCGAAAAGGGCCAGATCCTGAGGATAACGGTGGTAAAAGTCCACCCCCCGCCGTTTGGGAAAATAGGTGTCATCCGTCTCTTTCGCAGCCTCTAACAGTTGGGGCAAAGAGACTTTCACATGGGCAGCCAGATTTTTCTGGTCCACATGGGGCTTGTAGGCCTGGACGTCCTGAACGGACAGGCCCTTGCCCCCCTTATTCCAGCCTCCCTCCACCTGGTTGGCGGCCAGAGCTCCCCCCCAAAGAAAGCCTTGGGGAAAGGGTGTTACTTTTTTGTTACCCATTTTTGCTCCTTTCTGAAGAAAAACGGAGTGGTTTTGAACACAACATTGTATCAGGCGTTACAATCTTCTCTCAGTCCTCGTCAAAGCCCACGACCCAGGTGACCACAAAGCCCAGGACCACAGCCAGCACAGCGGCGGCGCAGGCCAGATAGAAGTTGCTCATGGGTCCGCCCATGAAGATGGGCAGGGTCAGCAGAGAACAGGAGGCGGTGGCGTAAGCCCGGATATCGAAAATGCCGATGAAAATGCCGGTGAGAGCGGAGGCGATCATGGTGGAGATCAGGGGCTTCTTAAACCGGATCAGGCAGCCGTAAAGGGCGGGCTCGGTGACTGACAGGAGAGCGGTAACGCCGGTGGAGATACCTGTCTGCCGGTTCTCCGCCTTCTTAGCCTTGACGCCCACAGCCAGAGCCGCTCCGCCGATGGCAAGGTTGGCGGCCAGAGCCTTGGAGAACAGTAGCGAGGAACCCACGGTGGAGATCTCGTTGACGATCAGGGGAGTGATGACGGTGTGCATACCCACCATGACCAGCAGGGGGTGCAGGGCGGAGAGGACCGCCATGCTCAGACCGCCCAGGCTGGTGATCCACACGCAGAAGTTAGCCAGGGCAGTGCCCACCAGAGTGCCGATGGGGCCCAGGACCACAAGGGTCAGGGGGAACATGACCATAGCCAGAACAAAGGGCCGCAGGACCGACTTGACCGCGTCGGGAGTGACCTTCAGCACCGCCCGGTCCAGCAGAGCCATCACAGGTACCATCAGCAGGGCGGGAACAATGTTGGAGGTGTATTTCACCGTAGTAAGGGGGATCCCGAAGATGGTCAGGTCGGCCACCCCGGACACCGCCCCGGAGCAGAGGGCCAGCATGATAAAGGCCGCCACATACTCATTGGTCTTGAGCCGCCGGGCCCCGGCATAGGCCACCATCACCGGCAGGTAGGTGTAGGCGGCGTTGGCCAGAGTGTTGAGCAGGATGTAGGTGGAGGACTCGTTGGACAGGACCTTGAAATTGGTCAGCAGGGCCAGAATGGCGCTGATCAGACCCGATCCGATAAGCACCGGCAAGGTGGGGGTGATGCAGCCGGAGATAAAGGCGAAGGCGGTGTTGACGGGGTTGGGCTTCTTATCCAGATTCTCCTGAATGGGCTTGGTCCCCTCGGCATTGGGCAGCAGGGGGGCGATCTCGTTATAAAGCTGCTCCACAGAGGGGCCGATGATGATCTGGCATTGACCGCCCTTACTGACCACGCCCTGGACGCCGTTCAGAGCTTTCAAAGCCTCCTCCTGGGCCTTGGACGGGTCTTTCAGCACGAAGCGAAGACGGGTCATACAGTGGGTATGAGCCTCAATGTTCGCCGCGCCGCCGACCAGCTCAATGATCTTGGGTGCTGTCTCTTTGAAGTTCATAGTCTTTTCCTCCTATTGCTTTTTATCTCATTCGCCGGGCTTCATCAGCCGGGCGATATGGATCGTGAGATAGGTCCGCTCCTCCTCGTGGATGGGAATGCCGTAGCTTTTCTCCAGCCGCTGGATGATCTGACCGGCGCACTCGTAGGCCTCTTTATACTGGTGACGGACCATCAGGGATAATTCATCCTCCCCATTCCAGAGCACATTTTTCAGCATCCGCTTGGCAAAGAACTGCAGGTGGCTGATAAATCGAGCCAGGTCTACGCTGTCCCGGTCCAGGGCGGTTCCGAAAAATTCCTCTACGGTACTCATAGCCAGATCAATAATGCCGGTGGCTTTATAGCCGTCCTGGGGGTCCAGGTCCAGCTCCGCATTGATGATGTGAAGGGTAATGTAATTGGCCTCGCTCTCATCAATGGGAAGGTTAAAGGCGCTGATCATCATGTCGGTGACATCCTGGGCGATCTTGTACTCCTCAGGGTAGAGGACCCGGAGATTCCACAGAACGGTGTTGTCGAAGCGGATCCCCTTCTTGTACCGCTCTAAAGTGGTATAGATATGATCCACCAGAGGGAGCATCAGGTGGTCTTTTTGGATGGCTTTGGCGCCGCAGCTCACGATGTAGTCCGAAACCCTGATCCCGAAGGAGATCACTTCATAGGGAATATCCTCAGTCATGGTCAGATACTTATTTTTTTCGGTCTCATTTTTTAGGACGAAGACCTTCTCCACGGCACCGGGGTCCACCTCCTCCCCCCTGCGGCCCTGAAACCCGATCCCCTTGCCCATCACGATCAATTCGTTGCCCTGGGCGTCCTCGGAGAAAATGGTATTGTTATTGATGATCTGCCTGATCCTCACCTGTCTCCCCCCTCTCCCACTGAATATAAAAATACCCGCGACAAAAAGAGCCTAAGCAGGTTCTTTTTGCACGCGGGTATTGCTCTTTCGATAACAAGCCCTTATTGCGAGGAAATATTACCACACCTTCCCCACAATTGCAAGTCTTTTTTGTAATATTTTCTAACTTTTTTCACAGAGGACAGGTTCCGGCCTTCCGGAGGGCGACCTAAGGCTCTATAAGACTCTACGCACATCAAAGGGCCGGAAATCCCGTCCTGTCAAACGACATGGTTCCGAAGGACGCCGATCCCCCGGATCTCCACCTCCACCACATCCCCGGGCTTCATGGGCCCCACCCCCGCCGGGGTGCCGGTGGTAACTACGTCCCCGGGCTCCAGGGTCATGGAGGCGGTAATGAAGGCCATCAGATCGGGCAGCTTATTCATAAAGAGATCGGTGTTGGCCTTCTGCACCGTCTTTCCGTTGAGCCGGGTCTCAATATCCGCATGGGCGCCGTCGATCTCATCGGTGACCAAGGGCCCGATGGGACAGAAGCCGTCCATGCCCTTGCCCCGGGTCCACTGACCGTCTCCATACTGGATATCCCGGGCGGTCACGTCATTGAGACAGGTATAACCCAGGATATAATCCGCAAAATCCTCCGCCTTTACATCCTTCGCCCGCTTTTTCACCACAAAGGCCAGCTCCCCCTCATAGTCCAGACGCTCCACAAAATCGGGGGCATGGACCTCTCCCTCGGGGTCGTTCAAGGTATTGGGGGCCTTGATGAACAGAATGGGCTTCTCAGGCACCGGGCCGCCAAACTCCTTCACATGGTCGAAGTAGTTTTTGCCGATACAGACCACCTTGGTGGGCTCGCAGGGGGCCAACAGCTTGCAGTCTGTCAAAGACAGGGTCTTCCCATCATAGCTGACCCCTTCAAAGGGGGCGGCGGACAGGGTGCGGACGCTCTCCCCCTCCAAAACGCCCCAAACCGGAGCATTATCCCGTAAAATACGTACATATCTCATACCGAACCCTCCATATGATCTAAAATCAGTCGAAGAAGCTCCTCACGGCCCGTCCCCTTCTCCGCCGAAAAGGGGATCAGCTTTACAGAGTTGTCCAAGTCCAGAGTCTCCCGGATCAGAGCCAGGTTGGGCTCCAGCTCGCTTTTTTTCAGCTTATCCAGCTTATTGGCTACCACCGCCCAGGGCCGCCCGGTGGAACGAAAGTAGTCGGCCATACCCCTGTCATCCGCCGTAGGCTTATGTCGGGCGTCCACGATGAGGATCCCCAGGGACATGAGACTGGGGTCGTCAAACCAGCTTTGGATCAGTCCCGCCCACCGGGCTTTCTCCTGCTGGGATACCTTGGCGTAGCCGTAGCCGGGAAGGTCCACCAGGTAGATCTTCTCGTCGATCCGAAAATAGTTGATGTGGGTGGTCTTCCCCGGCGCGGAACCCACCCGGGCAAAATTCTTCCGGTTGAGAAGCCGGTTGATAACCGAGGATTTTCCCACATTGGACCGGCCAGCAAAGGCGATCTGGGGCAAGGGATCCCGCGGAAAATCCTTGGGCCCCGCGGCGGAGCGGATAAACTCCGCCTTCTGTGTATTCAGGGTCATAAGGCGCCTCCTTTCAGCAACAGGGGGCCGGGGTCTCCCCCGCCCCCCTGCTTTTGTTTCTTGTCAAGACGCGGTATCTCGCATGGGCACCCGGCCCTGGGGCTTGGGCACTTCTCCCCCCAGCCGGGGGCGTTCGGTCTTCTCCCGGTCATGGGTCAACTCAGGAGTAGTCCCTGTCTTCACGCTCTCCTCCGTGATGACTACCTTGGAGATGGTGGGATCGGAGGGCACGTCGTACATGGTACGGGTCATGACCTCCTCCAGCACCGCCCGGAGACCCCGCGCTCCGATCCCCCGCTCCAGAGCCTTATCCGCCGCGGCAGCCAGGGCCTCAGGTTGGAACTCCAGCTTCACGTCATCGTACTCCATCAGCTTCTGATACTGACGTACCAGGGCGTTTTTGGGCTCGGTAAGGATACGGACCAGCTGCTCCCGGTCCAAAGAGTTCAGGGAGGTCACCACGGGAAGGCGGCCCACCAGTTCGGGGATGATACCGAACTGCATCAGGTCGTGGGGCTGGACCTGGGCGAACAGTTCCCCGGTATTCCGGTCTTTTTTGCTGTGGAGCTCCGCGCCAAAGCCCATACTCTTTTTGTCCAGCCGCTTTTCGATGATTTTGTCCAACCCGTCAAAAGCGCCGCCGCAGATGAAGAGGATGTTCCGGGTGTCGATCTGAATAAACTCCTGGTGGGGATGCTTCCGCCCTCCCTGGGGAGGCACATTGGCCACAGTCCCCTCCAAGATCTTCAGCAGGGCCTGCTGGACGCCCTCGCCGGACACATCCCGGGTGATGGAGGTATTCTCACTCTTCCGGGCGATCTTGTCCACCTCATCCACGTAGATAATGCCCCGCTCCGCCAGCTCCACATCGTAGTCAGCGGCCTGGACCAGGCGGAGGAGGATATTTTCCACGTCGTCACCCACGTAGCCCGCCTCGGTAAGGGTGGTGGCGTCGGCGATGGCGAAGGGTACCTTCAGCACCTTAGCCAGAGTCTGGGCAAAGAGGGTCTTGCCGCAGCCGGTGGGACCGATGAGCAGGATATTGCTCTTTTGGAGCTCCACATCCTCCCCACCGCCGAAATAGATACGCTTATAGTGGTTGTATACCGCCACCGAGAGGGCCACCTTGGCCTCCTCCTGACCGATGATATACTGGTCCAGTACCTTGTGGATCTCCTTGGGGGTGGGGATGGCGTCGGGGACGCCCGTCTCGAAGGCTCCCGGCTGGTCCTCCGCATCCTCCAGAATGGACATGCAGAGATTGACGCACTCATTGCAGATATAGGCCCCCGGCCCGGCGATGATCCGGGACACCTGCTCCTGGTGCTTGCCGCAGAAGGAACAGCGGACGGACTTGTGCTCGTCGTTTTTTGGCATATGGGTCTCCTCCGTAAATGAGGTATTCAGGCACAAAAGAGCGGGGCTTCGGCCCCGCTCCCTGCGGTTTTAACGCTGATAGATCACTTTGTCGATCAGGCCGAACTCCTTGGCTTCCTCCGCGGACATGAAATTGTCCCGCTCACAGGCGGCGGTGACCTCCTCCAGGCTCCGTCCGGTGTTCTCCGACAGGATCTGGTTCATCCGCTTCTTGATGGTCTCCAGCCGCTTCAGGTGGATGGCCATATCGGTGATCTGGCCCTGGGTACCGGCGGAGGGCTGGTGGATCATGATCTCCGCATTGGGCAGAGCCAGCCGCTTCCCCTTGGTACCCGCCGCCAGGAGGAAGGCGCCCATGGAGGCGGCCAAGCCTACGCAGATGGTGGATACATCGCACTTGATATACTGCATGGTATCGTAGATCGCCATGCCGTCGGTGACCGAGCCGCCGGGGCTGTTGATGTAGAACTGGATCTCCTTGTCCGGGTCCTGAGCTTCCAGATAGAGAAGCTGGGCCACCACAAGACTGGCCGTGGTGGCGTTCACTTCCTCACCCAGGAAAATGATACGGTCATTGAGCAACCGGGAAAAAATATCGTAGGACCGCTCTCCACGGCTGGTCTGTTCCACTACATAAGGGACTAAACTCATAATCAAGAACTCCTTATTACCGAATTGACACAGGAAAAATACCCGCACACGTCCCAGTATTCCCTGTCCTCTGTCCCATCATTCCTCGGTCTTGGCCTTCTTGGTGGTCTTTTTGGCGGCGGGCTTCTTTTCCTCGGTCTTGGCTTCCGCCTTCTTGGCGGGGGCCTTCTTGGCAGCGGGCTTCTTCTCCTCCGCCTTGGCCGCGTCCTTCTTGGCGGTAGCCTTCTTGGCCGGGGCCTTCCCAGCCTTGGCGGAGTCAAAGATCACGTTGGCCGCCTTCTGGTTCATCAGATCCTTCTTCAGATCCTCCAGGGGAACGATCTTCTTGACCTCCTCAGCCTTCATGCCGTACTGGTCGGCCAGCCGCCGGCACTCAGCGTCCATCTCCTCCTCGGAGACCTCCAGCTTTTCAGCCACAGCGATGGCCCCCAGGGCCAGATCGGTCTTGACCTGGCGGAGAGCGCCCTCCATGGCCTGGGCCTTCAGAATATCCACCGTCATACCGGTCATGGCCAGATACTGCTCAAAGGCGATACCCTGGCTGGTGATCCGCTGGCTGTAATCCTCAATCATACGCTCGGCCCTGGCCTCCACCATGGGATCGGGGATCTCCACGGTCATGTCGGCGGTGACCTGATCCAGCAGAGCCTCCTCAAAGGCGTTCCGGGCCTGCTTCTCCAGGCGGTCGGCCAGTTTATCCCCCAGGTCCTTCCGCAGGTCGGCCAGGGTCTCAAACTCGGAGACATCCTTGGCAAACTCGTCGTCCAGCTTGGGCTCCACCTTCTCCTTGACGGCATGGACCTTCACCTTAAAGGTGGCCTCCTTGCCGGCCAGCTCCTCCGCGCCGTAGTCGGCGGGGAAGGTGACTACCACATCCTTTTCAGCGTCGGCCTTCACGCCGACAAGCTGATCCTCGAAGCCGGGGATAAAGCTGCCGGAGCCCAACTCCAGGTCATGGTTCTCCCCCTTGCCACCGTCAAAGGCCTTGCCGTCCATAAAGCCCTCGAAGTCGATGGTGACGGTGTCGCCTTTCTTGGCCTTCCGGTCCACATCCACCATACGGGTAGCCCGGATGATGAAGGGCTTTAGCTCCCCGTCGATGTCCTTCTCAGTGACCTTCACCTCGTCCTTGGGGGCGGTGAGGTCCTTGTACTTGCCCAGCTTCACCTCGGGACGCACCGCCACGGTGGCTTTGAAGGTGTAGCCGCCCTTGTCCAGCTCCAGAAGCTCCACATCGGGATAAGCCACCGTATCCAGCTTCTCCTGCTCCACCGCCTGGGCAAAAAGATCGGGGTAGCTCTCGTTGACGGCGTCCTCATAGAAGACCTGAGCGCCGTACATGGTCTCGATCATCTTCCGGGGGGCATGGCCCTTCCGGAAGCCGGGGACGGTGATGCGGCCCCGCTGCTTTTTATAAACTTTCTCGATGGCGGCTTCAAACTCCTGGGCTTCGGCCTGGATAGTCAGGGCCACCATGCTCTTTTCCAGCTTTTCTACGTTCTTTACTTTCATTTTCGTACTTCCTCCTGTCGGCGCCGGCTCCGCGCTTTTTCTCTCAGCCGGCGGCGCCATGCGATATCCTGTTTATTGTATCAGGGATAGCTTCATTTTTCCAGTCTTTTTTCCAGATTTTCCGGAACTTTTTCTTTTCACCCCTCCGGAAGGACTTTTCGGGGGGAAAATTGCAGGTAATCTCCGGCGATCAGATGGTATTCCACACTTCCCCGCTTCCCCTCCCGGGCCAGACGGTGGCTGCCCCCGTGGAGGTGACCGTAGTAGCAGGCGGAGACCCCATATCGCTCCAGAAGATCTACGATCTCCTGGCAGATATATCCCTCGTAGAGAGGGGGATAGTGGAGAAAACACAGCTTCTCCCCCTCCCCCGCCGCTTTCAGGGAGGTCTCCAGCCGCAGCAGCTCCCGCTTGAACACCTTCTCGTTATGGCCGTCGGCCTCCTCCTCAAAAAACCAGCCCCGGGTACCGCAGATGGCTATCCCATCATAGGACAGGCTGTTGTTGTGGAGAAGGAGAAAGTTTTCCATGCCGTGGTCGGCCCAGAAGGTATACATCTTATTGGCGGTGGTCCACCAATAGTCGTGGTTCCCCTTCAACAGGATCTTCCTCCCGGGGAACAGGGCCTCGATAAACTGAAAGTCGGGCAGGGCCTCCTCCAGGCTCATTCCCCAGCTAAGGTCTCCACAGAAAACCACCGTATCTTCCGCGGTCAAACCGGCAAAGCCTGCCCGCAGTTTATCCACATAGCCCTCCCAGACTCCCCCGAAGGTGTCCATGGGCTTGTTGCCTCCCAGGGAGAGGTGGGTGTCTCCTATGGTATACAGGGCCATCCAGCCGCCCCCTTTCTATTTACTGTCTATAAGTGTACCGCCCAGGATCCTCTGTAGGACCGTTTTTGCCTTCCGCTCCGGGAGCCAGAAGCAGAGAAGGCTCAACAGCAGGAAAACCGCAGATAATCCAAACGCACGGGCAACCCAGTCCCAGACAACGCTTCCCCGCAGCGCGCAATATCCCCAGTAGCCAAAGAACCCAAACAGCAGAATATAGAACTGAAATGCACCGCGGTTTCCGGCTCTCACCCACAGCCTCGATCCGCCCTCCTCCCCCTCCAACTCACATTTCCAGATGGGGCGGAAGCTGTTGCGCCTGAGCTCGCTGGAGGGCCACAGGACAAAGCGGCCCTCCTCCTTTACTGTAAGCTTATCAAACAGAGGCTTCGGACCGATGATCGCATCTCCCGGCTGCCAGCGGGTCCTGTCCACGTTCTCCCGGAGGAGGCCCATGACAAATTCCGGCTTCAACTTGGTCTCCAGGCAAAACCGCTCTCCAAAAAGCCACCTCATGCCCATCACCTCGTACTTAAAAGAGAGGTTACCCCAGCATCTCCCGGACCTTATCCACCATGTTCTCCTTCTCGGTCACATCGGTAAAGCGGACCTTCTTCCCTGCCAAGCCCGCCAGGGGGGCAGGTGGGGCGATGCCGGTGAGCTGGGAGAGCTGGTCAATGCCCTTCAGGCCCTGTTCGGGAGCCTTGACCCCCAGCCCCTCCATCACGGCGGGGCAGAACTTGAAGGGACTGGCGGTGGAGACCACCAGAGCAGGGGTGGTGTCTTCAGTCCTGGCCCGGTACTGGTCAAGAACGTCCACAGCCACAGCGGTGTGGGGATCCATCAGGTACTGTTTTTCCCTCCAGAGCCGGCCGATGGCGGCCTTCCCCTGCTCATCATCACAGCAGGCCGCGGCAAAATCCCGATCCAGACGTTTTTTCACGCTCTCCTCGATCTCATATCGGCCCGTCCGGGACAGCTTCTCCATATATGCTTTCACCCGGTCGGCATCCCCGTAGGTGTAGAGATGGAGCAGCCGCTCCAGGTTGGAGGAGATAAGGATATCCATGGAGGGCGAGGTGGTATTGTAGAACGCCCGGTTTCTGTCATAGACTCCGGTCTCAATGAAGTCGGTAAGCACATTGTTCCGGTTGGAGGCGCAGATGAGCCGATTGATGGGCACCCCCATCTGTTTGGCGTAATAGGCCGCCAGGATGTTGCCAAAGTTGCCTGTGGGGACGCAGACGTTGATCCGCTCCCCCTTCTCCACCGCGCCGCTCTTGAGAAGATCGCAGTAGGCGGAGACATAGTAGACGATCTGGGGCAGTACCCGGCCCCAGTTGATGGAGTTGGCCGAGGACAGGAAGGCGTCACGCTCCGCCAGCTCCGCCCGGAGATCGGGATCGGAGAAGATGGCCTTCACGCCGGTCTGGGCGTCGTCGAAGTTGCCCACCACCGAGCACACCCCCACGTTGGCCCCCTCCTGGGTGATCATCTGGAGCTGCTGGACCTCAGAGACTCCGTCCTTGGGGTAGAACACCAGGATCCGGGTACCTGGGACATCCTTAAACCCTTCCAGCGCCCCCTTCCCCGTATCCCCGGAGGTGGCTACCAGGATACAGGCCGTTTTGGTCTCCCCCTCCTTCCGAAGGGCAGAGGTGAGCAGATGAGGCAGCATCTGCAAAGCCATGTCCTTGAACGCGCAGGTGGGCCCGTGCCATAGCTCCAGTACGTGGGTGTTCCTATCCAGAGTACGGACCGGGGCCACCGCCGGGTCGTCAAACTTCCCGCCGCCGTATGCCTTTGCGCAAAATCCGGTCAACTCCGAGGAGGAGTAGCCGTCCAGGTACATGTTCATGATGTAGACCGCCCGCTGCTGGTAGGTCATATTCTTCAGGCTCTCCAAGGCGTTCCCGGCCAGGGATGGGATAGCCTCCGGGGTATACAGTCCCCCATCGGGGGCAAGTCCGTATGCGATGGCCCCCGATACCGTGGCCTTCTGTAATCTGTCTCTGGTACTTACATAGTACATACTTCTCTCACGACCCTCATCAGATTATTGTAGAACAAACCATTCACCCGTTCCTCGGGATAGTTCATCCGCAAAAGCCGGTCAGCCAGCTTATATAGATCCTGGATGCCGGAGATCCCGGCGGGGGGATGGGAGATCCCATCCCAGTCGCCCCCCAGGGATACGCACTCCTCCCCTCCCAGGCTGAACCAGTGCTCCACATGGGAAACAAGGGTGTCCATTGTGGGGGCTTCCCCCAAAAACTCATGACACATATTGAGTCCCGCCACCCCATGATTCCCTATTATGGCAGTAAATTGCTCATCGGTCAAGTTCCTTGGATGAGAACACAGCCTTCTGCTGTTGGAATGACTGGCAAAAACGGGCTTTTTCGCCAGTTCCATCACATCCCAGAAGCCCGGGTCGGACAGGTGGGACACATCCACCAGCGTCCCCAGCTCCTGCGTCCTCAACACGAAAGCCTTTCCACGGTCTGTCAGCCCCCGCTCCGGGTTCTCCACATTGGTGCCGGATAGGGCGTTCTCGTGGTTCCAGGTAATGTTCACCGCCCGAAGGCCCCAGCCGTAGGCGATCTCCAGCTTCTCCACATCGCAGTCCAGCAGCTCAGCCCCCTCCGCAGAGAGAAAGGCCGCCATCTTTCCCTGGGACCAGGCTCTTTCCGCCTCCTGAGCCGTGCGGCAATGGACCACCAGGTCGGCGTTTTCCTCCATCTGCTTCTGGAAGAGGGCCACCTCCTCCCGGAACACCTGCCACAGAGGCTTGCCTGGAAAGTCCTCGGGCTCCCCAAAGCAGGCGAAGAATTGAGCCCAGTTTCCGTAAGGCCTCATCCGCTCCAGGTCCAGGTGGCCCCGGTTGCTCCGAAAGCTGCCGCCATTTTGGTAGCAGCGCAGGATGGTATCACAGTGTCCGTCAAAAACCTTTGGCATGGGTCTCGCTCTCCTTATGAAAAAGCGTTTTCAAGATAGATGATCTCCGGCCTTCTTGTATCCAGCCCTTCCGGGGCATAGACCTCCGCCACGTCAAAGCGGGGCTGAAGATCCGTAGGGTTTTCCGCCAGGTAAAGCTGGGCCGAAAGACGCAGTTTCTCCTGCTTTCGGGCATCCACAAACTCTCTGGCCTGGGCAAAATGCGGATCTCGGCGAAGCTTCACCTCCACAAACCGCAAATAGATCCCGTCTGAGGCGATCAGATCAATCTCCCCAAACCGGCAGTGCCATCCCGCGGCCAGGATCGTACAACCCTTTTTCCGCAGATCCTCCGCCACCAGGGTCTCCCCCCAGCGGCCCAAAAGTTTTCTGTCTCCTCCCACACTCATCCCTTTCCCTCCCAGCTTTTCAGGAAGGTCTTTCGATGGATGGGACTGGGGCCGTATTTGTCCAGCATCTCATAGTGAAGCTTTGTGCCGTAGCCCTTATGCTTCTCAAACCGGTATTCCGGGTATTTTTCCGCCATCTCCAGCATGAAATGATCCCGGCTCACTTTGGCTAAAACCGAGGCGGCGGCTACGGAGGCCGACAGGCCATCTCCCTTTACAATACAGCGGTGGGGAGTTGTGATAGCGGCAGACCTGCCCTTATCCCGGTTGCCGTCAATGAGGGCAAAGTCTGGCCGGGGGGCCAGAGCGTCCACAGCCCTCTGCATTGCCTTCATCCGGGCGCTGAGGATATCGGTCTCATCGATCTCGGCGGCGTCCACGAAGGCCACCGCCCAGGCTTCCGCACTCTCCTGAATGACCGGAAACAGGGCCTCCCGCCGCTTTTCGGTAAGCTGCTTGGAATCGTTGAGGCCGGGTATATCTATGTATCGCGGCAGAATGACGGCGGCTGCGTAGACCGGTCCCGCCAGGGGCCCCGCCCCTGCCTCATCACAGCCGCAGACCAGTCCAAGGCCCTGGGCCCAACACTGCTCCTCATACTCCCATTTTTCCATGTCGGCCCTCCCTTCGCGACCCGGAGAAGCGGTTGGATCAGGACTCCTCCGGCATCTCCAGTGTAAAGCGTCCCAGCTTGCCCCCTCGGAGCTCATCCAGCAGGATGTGGGCCATCCGCTCCGTATCCACATCCCCGCCGGAGATCCGAAATCCCCGCTTGGCGGCGGCGGCCTGGAGCAGCTCGTAGCCATAGGCCACCGGATCCATCCCCTCCGCTTTGGAGGGGACCTCTACCTTGTACCGCTCCCGCAAAGCTCCGGGATACCGCTTGGCCATATCGTCCATCAGGCGACAGGCCAGGGTCTCCACATCCATGATATCATCCTTCACCGCTCCGGTGTAGGCCAGGTGGAGGCCCACTTCCTCGTCCTCAAACTTGGGCCAGAGGATGCCGGGGGTATCCAGGAGGGACAGGCCCTGGTCCACTGTGACCCACTGTTTGCCACGGGTCACGCCGGGCCGGTCTCCCGCCTTGGCGGATTTCCGCTTAGCCACCTGGTTGATAAAGGTGGATTTCCCCACATTGGGCACCCCTACCACCATAGCCCGGACGGGACGGCCCACCAGACCTTTTGCTCTCCATCTTTCGATCTGCTCCCGCAGAAGTTCCCGGGAGGCGGCGGAGAACTGTCCTACCCCTTTTCCGGTCTTGGCGTCGGTCTCCATCACGGCATACCCTTTTCCCCGGAAATATTTTTCCCAAGCCCGGTTTCCCTCAGGATCCGCCTGATCCGCCCGGTTCAGTACGATGAGCCGGGGCTTCCCGGCACAGATGGCGTCGATATCCGGATTTCGGGAGGAGATGGGGATCCGGGCGTCGATGATCTCGGCCACCATGTCCACCTGCCCCATATCCGCCTCGATCTGTCTTCTCGTCTTGGTCATATGGCCGGGGTACCACTGGATATTCATTGACCCACCTCCCTTGTAAGAAATCTGTCGGAAAAATGTCCATTTTTCTGTAAGAACTGTCCCCTATAATACCTCCATGTCAAAAGGAGGTATCTATAAAAAATGAGTTCTTTCGCGTTAAAGCTTGTCGCCCTGTTGTCAATGCTCTACGACCATGTGGCCTATGTCTATCCTCCAGCCCTGCTCCTACCGGAGCTGTTTCCCAATATCTCTACAGAGCTGTTCGAAGGGCTGTTCCATGCCTCCCACTACATTGGCCGCGTCGCCGCCCCCATCTTCCTTTGGTCGGTGGCCCAAGGGTATCGGCATACGAAGGATTGGAGGCGGTATGCCATGCGGCTGTTCCTATTCGCCTGTCTGGCAGAGTGGCCCTATTATCTGCTGTTTGAGAGCCATGGAAACATTATCTTCACCCAATTTACCGGACTTCTCACCCTTCGCCTCATGGACTGGGGCAATGAAATGCGGCCCTGTCTTGGTCATATTTTGGCGGCTTTGACGGTGGTCCTGTCCTGGCACTTCGCTATTTTTGAGGGCGGCGGGAGGTATGTCCTGTTCATTTTAGCCTTCCACTTCACCCACCACTGGTCCACGGGCAAAAAGGCCCTTCTCTGGCTCTTTCTCTATCCCTCCAGCCGATGGAAACTGTTGGTTCTGTGCGTCACCGAAGGAATGCGCTTGTCCAACTTTACCCTCAATGCCCTTGGTCCCCTGCTGGGAGTAGGGCTCACCTTCCTCTACAACGGGAAAAAGGGCCCGGACCACCGGGGAGTAAAATACCTCTGGTATGTTTTTTACCCAGCCCATCTGCTCATTTTGGGTTTGATACAACATTATACACAACTTTTCGCCATTTGAAAAGTCTTCAACAGGTTTTTACCGTATACATCCTCTCAGTCCGGCCTTCCGGGTCCTTTACCAGGGTCAGGAACTTCCAGCCGCATCTCTCATAGAAGTCCACGTGGTCGGTAACCAGGTATAGCCTCTCCTCCCCCAGCTCCCCCATATCCGCCCGGACCGCGTTCAGAAGGGCGCGGTCCAGCCCCTTCCCCCGGTATGGCGGCTCTACATAGAGGGCACAGAGGTTGGGCCGCAGGTCGGGGCGGTCATGAAAGTCGTTCTCAATGACCCCCGCCCCGGCTGCGATGGTCTCTCCCTCCATCAGCAGATACCACTGGGGCACGGCAGCCTTGCCCTCCAGGCACTGGACCATACTCTCCTCATAGGCCTCCAGTAGAATACCCCATCTCTTATGAAACCACTGGGCCATGGCCTTCCTCCGCTCCGGTTCCCGGCGGAGCTTCACCAGATGGAATCCCTCCATACTCTCTCCCCTTAAGTGGTACAAAAAAGGAGCGGTCACCCGCTCCTTTTTTGAATGGTTTTTCAGCCTTACAGCTTCTCCTTCAGCTTGGCGCCCTTGCCCACGCGGTCACGCAGGTAGTAGAGCTTCGCCCGGCGAACCTTGCCCTTGCGGACAAGCTCGATCTTCTCCACAGCGGGAGCATGAAGGGGGAATACCTTCTCCACACCGACGCCATAGGAAATGCGGCGGACAGTGATGCTCTCGTCGATGCCACCGTGCTTCTTGGCGATGACGGTGCCCTCGAACACCTGGATACGCTCCCGGCTACCCTCCTTGACCTTCACGTGCACCCGAACGGTGTCGCCGATATCGGCCTTGGGGGGCTCTTCCTTCACGTACTTGGCGGTAAAAGCCTGCATAAGATCCATTTTTTGCTTCCTCCTAATTTATAGGCGTTCATACCGGCTTTTATGCCGTCACTCCTGATGGGACAGCGCCGCAGCGGAACACCCTTTATTGAGACTGTGGTATTTTACCACAATCCCTTGGCGGATGCAAGTAAAATTTTCATTTTTTCTTCTTTTTCAGGCTATGTTCTCCCGTTCCGACTTCCGGGCCGCGGCTGCCATCCACACCCCTGCAATGAGCAATGTAAAATTTCTCCCGCCGCTCTCCCACAGAAGGATCAGTCCGGCGCCCAACAGCAGCGCCGCCACCATATCCGAGCAAAGGATACCCAGCTTCTCCCCCAGCTCCTCCTGTCCTAACTGGGTCAGGATGCTTTTCAGGGCCTTCCCCCCATCCAGCCACTCGGCGGGCAGGAGATTGAACAGCGCCAGCCCCAGGTTTAGGCCAGCAAAAAAATAGAGCCGTTCCCCCAGGCCATTTCGCGCCAAATAGATACTTCCCCAGGCCAACAGCAGATTCACCGCCGGCCCTGCCAAGGCCGCCAGGACCATCCCCCAGGCCGGCAGAGGATGGGCGGCAGACAGACGAAGCTCCGCCCCTGCGCAGCTAAACCGGAGACGGGTCACTCTCCCCCCCAGGGCCCGGATGGTCCCCCAGTGGCCCAGCTCATGGAGCAAGCATCCCAGCAGCACCCAGCCAAAAATCCCCTCCCGATCCAGATAGTATAAGAGAGCCAGCCCCATCAGGGCTCCGCCGCTGACCTCCAGCCGTCCTATTTTCATGGCTGGAAGTCAATATAATAGGCCGGATTCAGCCGCACCCCATCCTTTTTCATTTCAAAGTGAAGGTGGGGTCCCGTCACATCCCCGGTGGCTCCCGATTCCGCCACCTTCTCCCCCGCCTGCACCTGCTGTCCTTTCTGGACGCAGAGCTTGGAGCAATGGGCGTAAAAAGAGGTTATCCCATTTCCGTGACGGAGTTGGAGATACTGGCCATAAACATCGCTCTCTCCGATATAGTCCACCGTCCCCGCCGCAAAAGCCTGTACTGTCGTTCCCTCCTCCGCCCGCAGGTCTACTCCATAATGGAACTTTTCGCCTCCAGAAAGAGGATGTTCCCGCCAGCCAAATTCTGAGGTTATCACGGAACACACCGGGCTTACCGTTTTCTCTAGGCCCAGGGCATATCGGTCCATGGTGGTTTTGTCAGGAAGATCCGGTCCGGTATACTCCACCTGAACCACCGCAGGCTCCGCCGCCGGGGGGCTCGTGGGCTGGGTCTGCGGTTCCGCCGCTTTCTCTTGCCTGCTCCCACTGGCGGCCATAGGGTCCTCCCAAACACTCTCCCCCGTTTCTTTACGCAGAAGCCGGGCTGCAGTCCCCTCCGTTTTTTCCAGCTCCCGGCAGGCGATACGGTAGAGCGGTCCGTCGTCCCAGCCTCCCAGCGTCTCCTTCTCCTGGGGCAGGAAAACGCTTACCCATAGTTCATTCAAAGTTTTCCCCACAGGCTGCCCTGAGGCCAGGGACCAGCCCATATCCGCAAAAACCGCCTTAAAATTCACATCGTTTCCAATGGCGTTTCCCAAATCGGTCCGGAGTTCCGCCAGCCTGTCCAAGCCCTTTGTAAAAAAGACAGTGAGAAAAAGCGCCAGACATACTCCCAACTGTATCAGTCTTCGTTTTTCCCGCTCCCCCAGCGTCACTTTTTGTCCTCTGTTTCCATGGTAGATTCGCCGTCCCGCTGTCCTTTCCATATCGTCCCACTCCTTTTGTCATGGGACAGTCTATGATTTCCAAATTAAAACTATGCAGGCACGTCCTCCATCCCAGGGCTTGACATTCCATTTTGATACCGCTATAATAGCAAATGCGTTTTGGGTCAGTATGGGGTCATCAAAACAGAATTACCGATCATCCGGGTGTAGCGCAGTTGGTAGCGCGCATGGTTCGGGACCATGAGGCCGTGGGTTCAAATCCCGCCACTCGGACCAAAAAAAGAAATCCTGAAACCTCAATGGTTTCGGGATTTTTTATTTGTTTTCAACGGTTTGTGGGTGGTCGATAATATTCCAAATCGGGAAATTGAATTCGCTTTTGGAATCTTAAATTCATTTTCGGAAAGAAAATTGCACACGGATTTGCACACGAAAAAGGCCGCTCCATACAAAGAGCGGCCCTTTTCTTATTTCGCAACGTATTCTTAATGAAAGACGGTTGTCGGAATGAGCATCTTTATCATCTAAAACCGCTTCTATTTGACCTCATCCTTTGAGCTGATGAACCGCGAAAAAACAAATTGTCCCGAGACAGTCAGATCTTTTTCTGTCCAATCCCGGTCTGGGGCGGTTCCCGGTTTTAGGGCCGCGGAGGTCTCATCCTTATCGCACAAAGACCAGTTGCACCAGCTGATCCCCCGCTCCTCCAAATAATCCAGCCAGACCCTGCTCTCCTCCAGAAATACCCCACCGCTGCCGTCAGCCCGACTGGTTCCCCACTCGGAGACAAAGACAGATAAACCGGCCGCCCGGGCGCTGTCGATCCGGTTTCTCAGATCTTGCCCGTGGGTCCCCGCGTAAAAATGGAAGGTATACATCAGGTTCTCACCCTCTATTGGATCGGCCGCTGCCAGGTGGATGTCCTGGCTCCATGTAGGACTACCAATGAGAATAATACTCTTGGGAGACCGGGCTCGGATCACGGAAACCAACCTCTGCGCATATGGCTTCACATCCCCTGCCCAGGTCACATTTCCATTGGGCTCATTGCATATCTCATAAATGATATTGGGCGTTTCAGCATAGCGTTCCGCCGCCTCAGCAAAAAAGATTTCCGCTTCCGTCACATGGTTCATAGGGTTTCCATCGGAGAGGATATGCCAATCCAGGATGGCATACATATCATTTTGAACAGCGGCGTCTATCGCCTCAAAGGCTTTTTCCTTTATAACATCTGGCTGAGAAAGGTATCCGCCCTCACCGGTATACATGGCGATCCGGAACACATTGGCTCCATAGGCGGCCGTGTTCTGGATGGTCTGGCTGTTAACAAAGTGACCGTACCACTGAAGACCATGGGAGCTCATGCCATGTAAGGCAACAGGCTCCCCTGCTTCATTGCAAAGCTGAGTCCCCTTTACCTGAAGCCACCCATTTTCCGAAACACCACCGGATACCGTCTCCATATTCTGCGACGGGGTCTTTGGCCCCGGGTCTGCCTGGGAGGGGGGCAGGTTCTCCCTTCGGTCCAAAGCCCTCTGAAACAGGACGCAGGCCTCCGCCCTTGTAAGGCCTCGCTCCGGATGGAAGGCTCCCGCCTCATCCCCCTTTATGATCCCAGCGGCACTGGCTGACAGTACCGCCTCATAATATCGTCCATTTAAGCTGGAAAAGTCACTGATTTTTTGTGATTCCACATTAAAATCATATTTTGTGTTGGGAAGCAGGGCTTTCATCAAAATCTTTACCGCCAGTTGGCGGGAGATGGGCTCATCACAGGCTGTCCAGCAACCCCTGTCAAAGGAAAGTTCATCCCAGTCAAACCACCCCTCATCACGGGCATAGCTTAACGCTGCCGAAGCCCAGTGTCCCTCACCCAACGTCAATTCCCGGCCCGTACAGCGCAGGGTAATGACCACGAACTCTGCCGCCGAGATCTCCCGCATGGGCTGGAAGGTCCCATCATCACAGCCGGTGAGCAGCCCTTTCTGAGTCATCTCCTCCACCGCTGCCCCATACCAACTGCCTGCGGCCACGTCCGGAAATGTTACCCCTTGAGCCGCAGCCGTAATCAAAAGCAGGACGCCAAGAATCGAACCGACCCAATACCGCAATAACTTTTCCATCTTTCTTCCCCCTCTTTTTTTACTTATTATACTACCCCTTTCCCCTTTTCTCAAAGGTTTTTGCAGGACGGCTCCCTTGATTCTTTCTCTGCGATAGAGTATAATGAAAAATATCCCATCAAGGAGGGGCTTATGAAACAAGAAACCTCTTTCCCGGTAGAGAGCGCCGCCTCCCTGCTGGATTTTTTGCTTTTACACGTCTCCGGCCAGTCCCGAAACAGCGTCAAACATCTTCTTTCCCGGGGACAGGTACTGGTAGACAATATTCCTCAGCGGCAGTTTGATCTTCCCCTTGTTCCTGGGCAGATGGTCACCGTCCTGCCCCAGGCCAAAGGTGCCGTTCTCCCCTTCCCTGTCCTCTATGAGGATAAGGGGCTGCTGGTCATCCATAAGCCCGCGGGGCTCCTCTCTGTGTCTACCGAGACCCAGAAAAGCCGCACCGCATACCGAATGACCGCCGACTATCTCCGGGCCCGGGATCCCCACAATCGGCTCTTTGTGGTCCACCGGCTGGACCGAGATACCTCGGGAGTCCTTCTGTTTGCCAAGGATCCCGCCCTGAAGGAGGCCCTTCAGGAGGACTGGAACAATCTGGTGAAAAAGCGAGGCTATTGGGCCATCGTGGAGGGGGAGGACCTGCCCGACAGCGGGGTATGTCGCTCCCTTCTCACCGAGAATAAAATCCACAAAGTATACTCCGCCAAAGGAAGCGAGGGCAAGGAGGCGGTGACCCGCTATACCGTTCTGGCCCGCCGGAAGGGATATTCCCTTCTGGATGTGGAGTTGGATACCGGGCGAAAAAATCAGATCCGGACCCACCTTGCGGAATTGGGTCATCCCGTCATTGGGGACAAAAAGTACGAGGCCCACTCCAGCCCTATCGGCCGGCTGGGGCTTCATGCCTATGAGTTGTCCCTCACCGATCCTCATTCCGGAAAGCTTCTCTCCTTCACCGCTCCTCCCCCCGAGGGGTTCCGGCGGATGTTTTCCCGGTGCTTCTCTTCTCTCACTTAGAATGGAGGTTTCTGATATGACCGATCTCAACTACCTGCAGCTCCTGTCCCGCACCTATCCCACCGCTTTGGCCGCCTCCGCGGAGATCATCAACCTGAACGCTATCTGCCGGCTGCCCAAGGGAACGGAGTATTTCTTCAGCGATCTCCATGGGGAATATGAGGCTTTCAGCTATCTTCTCTCCAGCGCCTCGGGCATCATCCGGGATAAGATCGATTATCTCTTTGCCCGGTCGGTTTCTGAACGGGAGCGTGAGGAGCTGGCTATGCTGATCTACGATCCCTCCGGCACCCTGACCCGGCTCCAGGGAGAGCTGGAGCCCCAGGAGTATGACAACTGGTGCCGGATCGCCATCTATCGGCTGGTCCAGGTCTGTCAGACCGTCTCCGCCAAGTACACCCGCTCCAAGGTGCGTAAGAAAATTCCCGCCAGCTTCTCCTACATCATTGACGAGCTCCTTCACGCTGACGCAGACGACAGTAAAGAGCGGTATTATGAGGAGATCATCGCCTCCATTGTATCCACCGGCACTTCTGACGCCTTTATCGCCCAGTTCTGTCAGCTCATTAAGGAGTGCGCCGTAGACAATCTCCACATTATCGGCGATATCTTTGACCGGGGTCCCCGGGCCGACCGAATTCTGGAAGAGCTTCGGCATTTCCACGATGTGGACGTCCAGTGGGGCAACCACGATATCGGCTGGCTGGGAGCCTACGCGGGCAACCAGGCCTGCGTCGCCAGCGTCCTGCGCCGGTGCGTCAGCTATAATAATTTCGATCAACTGGAGGATGGATACGGCATCAACCTCCGTCCTCTGTCCATGTTCGCCGCCGAGGTTTACGGCGGAGATCCCTGTGACCGGTTTGCCCCTCACGTGCTGGACGAGAATATCTACGACCCGGTGGAAAGTGAATTGGCCTCCAAGATGCACAAAGCCATGGCGGTCATTGAGTTCAAGCTGGAATGTCAGCTGTTGGCGCGTCATCCAGAATACCACATGGATGAACGGCGGCTCTTACCCCAAGTGGACTTTTCCGCCGGTACTGTGAAGGTGGACGGCAAGACCTATGAGATGCTGGACCGCTCCTTCCCCACCATTGACCCTAAGGACCCCACCGCCCTCACCGCCGGGGAGCAGGAATTGATGGACCGCCTCACCGCCTCCTTCCGGCACAGCACCCTGCTGCGTAAGCATATCCGCTTCCTGCTCAGCCACGGCGGGATGTATAAGGTGGTCAACGGAAACCTTCTCTACCACGGCTGTATCCCCATGACTGAAGATGGCAAGTTCGAGGCCGTTACCATAGACGGAAAGGCCCTGACAGGCAAGGCCTACCTGGACGCCCTGGACACGAAGGTGCGCACCGCCTTCTTCGGCCCCAAGGGCTCCAAGGAACAGATGAATGCGGTGGATTTCTTTTGGTATCTGTGGGCAGGGCCCAAATCCCCCCTCTTTGGTAAGAGCAAGCTGTCCACCTTTGAGCGGTACTTCATCGCTGACAAGACCACCCACAAAGAGGTCTACAACCCCTACTACTCTCTGGTAAAGAGCCGCTCCACCTGTGAGATCATTCTCCGTGAGTTCGGCTTGGAGCCCTCCCATTCCCACATTGTCAACGGCCATGTGCCCGTAAAGGAGAAGGAGGGCGAAAGCCCCATACGAGGGGAGGGCCTGTTGTTTGTCATTGATGGCGGTATCTCCAAAGCCTATCAGCGTCAAACCGGGTTTGGAGGCTACACCCTTATCTATAACTCCCATCACCTGGCCCTGGCCCAGCACAAGCCCTATGAGCAGATCATGGAAAATCCCCGGGACAGCGCCCCCAGGGTCCGTATTGTAGAAAATCTTCCCAGACGGATGTTGGTGGGGGATACCGACACGGGGGCAAGGCTTCGGGAGCAGATCGGACAGCTTCAGGATCTGCTTACCGCATACCGGGAAGGTACTATTAAGGAGCAAGGTGAATAGAATAGTGATATGTTACGGAGGGGCGGCCCCGTGGCCGCCCTTCCTTTTCTTTCCTTTTTCTCCCTATTTCACAAATCCATATTGGATGTAATTATTACAGTTAGGTAACAATGACGAAGTATCCCTTGACTTTTTAGACGGAGGGAATTATACTTTACAATAGAATAAAAGAAAGGAGGGTTCTGCTATGATTTTTAACACTGACCGCCGTGTGGATGATGTGGATGACCTGATCTTTGATCGCACCACTGTCACCCCCAGTCAACGATGATTCCCGAATTGCCAAGGAGATGAGTATCCACACCTTGACATCGGGTGTGGTTTTTTTGTCCCCATTTTCCTCTTATACCATTTTTAAGAAAATCGTTTGATTTTATATATGGATTTTATCCCCCCATCTGTGCTATCCTGTTGTTATCCGAAAAAGAAAGACAGGAGGCGGGCGGAATGAACGGGAATCATTGGCAATGGAAAAGGACAGCGGCTTGGACCGCTGTCCTTTTGCTGTTTTTATTTCTCTGTTGGGGGCTCTGGGCCACAGGCTTTTTTCAGGTGGTAAACTCCCCACAGGGAATGCAGGACTATATCCAGCAGTTCGCGCCCTACTCTCACGCTGTCTTTTTTCTGCTCCAGCTCATCTCGGTGATCGTGGCTCCCATTCCCAGTAACTTGACTACAGTAGCGGGAGGGCTCCTCTTCGGATGCTGGACATCCTTTCTCATCACCACCGCCGCAGTGATCCTGGGTTCGGCCATCGTGTTCCAGCTCAGTCGGAACCTGGGACAGTCTTTTGCCCAACGGTTTATCAGCGGAAAGTCCTGGGATCGGTATGGTGAGATCATTCGCCGGAAACGGGATGTGTTCCTTTTTCTGGCCTTCCTGTTCCCCTTCTTCCCCGACGATCTTCTCTGCATTATGGCGGGGCTTACCGATGTGTCCTTTCGGCGGTTTCTGCTTCTGGTGATCCTCGGTCGGCCCTGGGGACTTCTGGTCTCCGCCGCAGTGGGTAGCTCAGTGGTGACCATTCCCTGGTGGGGCATGGCCCTGCTTGGACTGGGTGGGCTGGTCCTTTTTCTTGTCGCCCTTCGATACGGGGAACATATAGAAAGCGCCATTATCCATCGGCTGCAACGGTCCAAATCCCCCAAAACCGCCGACGACCCCCAGCCCTTATAAGATCACCGGCCCTGTGGTATAGTCCATGCCACAGGGCCTGATTTTGTCAAAGCAAAGTCCAAATAGATCAGTCCCCCGGCACTCCAAGGCAAAAAGGGACTGAGCTTCCATACCCAATTCCTTAATATGGGCGGTTTTGGTAAGAATGGGTAGGATCGAGCGCTCCTTCATGGCCCGAAGGAGTTGTTTTCCCCGGCTATTCATACCCAGGACTCGAAGATAGGCGGGCCCCAAGGCAGAACGGTCCTCCACCGCCAGTCCCAGGAAAGCCCACAAAGCCAGACGACGGATACGGGCATGGGCATAGCGGCGGGTCTTTGCAAGGTGGTAGAACTCCTCCAAACTTTCCGCCCTCCCCGCCGCCTTCATCAGTCGGGTGGGCAGCCCCTCCGCCTCCCCACTGTCTGGAAGGATCGCAAAGTCTTCCTCCCTCATCTGCCGCAGACGGGAGAGCATGGCCCGCTCTATATGTTCCATTCGTGCAAGCTCCCCTTTTTCCAAAGCCTTTGAGCCTTTCTCCCCCAACCATTGAGAAACATCCTCCCCACTGCGTAACCCTTTCCGCAGGTAGGAGGCGGAGGCGTAACCGTCTTCGGGGGTATTTCCGTCGTGGTTCACCCCCCGCCTCGGAACCACCGCCACCCCTACCTCTCCCCCTGCCGCCCGAAGGTATTCCACTCCCAGGCTGTCATTGGGCCCTCGGAGAAGCCCCCCCCGATTTCCCATAAGCTCTGTGGCCGCCCTTTGCCTCGCATCCGCAAAGGCAAGACCTTTGTCAAGCTCTCCGCGGAGGATCTCCCGATATTCCCCGCTGTCCAGCGCCGCCGCCAGTATTTTCAGCCCCTCCAGGTCCCCGCTCTCACTGCCAAAGGAGAGGGTATCCACTACCCCGGTTGCTTTCAGCACCGCCACTGCTCCTCTGGCAAATCCCTCGGCGGAGGAAATCGCCCACGGCAAGGGCAGCTCC
Source organism: Oscillospiraceae bacterium (assembly GCA_022799035.1). Lineage (GTDB taxonomy): Bacteria > Bacillota > Clostridia > Oscillospirales > Oscillospiraceae > Vermiculatibacterium. The sequence continues at coordinate 42,320 of JAAWNQ010000001.1, read as the reverse complement.
AGTACCAGGTCCGCTCCACCCTTCAGCGCCATGGCCGTCCGGGTCCACTTATCGGTGATCGCACACTCTCCACGCTGGACCCAACTGCCGGACATAACACAGACAACACCCCGTTCCTCCCCCAGCAAACGCCTGGTCTTGGCGATGTGATAGGCATGACCGAGATGAAATGGATTATATTCCGCAACTATGCCTACGGCGTTCATGGCACTCCTCCTGACTTTTTTCCTTTTTCTAAGAAAAAGGAGTTGTCCTTTTGGCAAAAAAGTTATACAATAGGATTATCGTAACATCCTCACAATATGCCTATAAAAGGAATGTAGCACGTTTTTGTCCCAAAGGCAAGCGTTGCCTCCAAATTACGGAAGGAGAGTTTTTCTCATGAAGATCCTTGTTATCAACGCCGGCAGTTCCTCCCTCAAATATCAGCTTATGGATTCTGCCTCCCACAATGTACTGGCTAAGGGCCTGTGTGAGCGTATCGGCATTGACGGCCGTCTGACCCACAAAGTCCCCGGCAAGGAGGATTACAAGGCCGATATCTCCATGCCCACCCACGGCGAAGCCATTCAGTCGGTCCTGGACGCCCTGGTCTCCCCTGACCATGGGGTCATTGCCGACGTGAAGGAGATCGATGCAGTGGGCCACCGGGTGCTCCACGGTGGAATGGCCTTCACCGAGAGTTGTATCGTGGACGATGCCTGCATCGCCGCCATCAAGGAGTGTATCCCCCTTGGCCCCCTCCACAACCCCGCCAACCTCATGGGCATTGAAGCCTGCCAAAAGGTGATGGCCGGCACCCCCCAGGTAGCCGTGTTTGACACCGCCTTCCATATGACTATGCCTGAGAAGGCCTACACCTATGCTATTCCGTACGAGTACTACGAAAAGGACAAGGTACGCCGCTATGGGTTCCACGGCACCTCCCACCGCTACGTGTCCGCCCGCTGCGCCGATATGCTGGGTCGTCCCGCCAAGGACCTGAAAATCATTACCTGTCATCTGGGCAATGGCTCCTCCCTGGCGGCCGTCAGGGGTGGTAAGTGCGTGGACACCACTATGGGCCTTGGCCCTCTGGCTGGCTTCCCCATGGGTACCCGCTCCGGCGATATTGACGCTACTATCCTGGAATATCTGATGGGCCGGTATGGCTACGATATCAAGGAGATGCTGAATATCCTCAACAAGAAGTCCGGCGTGTTGGGTATCTCCGGGGTGTCCTCTGACTTCCGGGATATCTGCGCCGCCGCCGACGAGGGCAACCACCGCGCCCAGCTTGCCCTGGACGTGTTCTACTACAGTGTGAAGAAGTTTATCGGCGCCTATGCCGCCGCCATGGGAGGGGTGGACGCTATCGTATTCACCGCCGGCGTGGGTGAGAACGATGCCTCCGCCCGTATGTCCATCGCCTCCGGCCTGGAGTATATGGGTGTGAAGATGGACGAGGACGCCAACAATATCCGGGGCAAGGAGGCTGTCATCTCCGCCCCCGACTCCAAGGTCCAGGTCCTGCTCATCCCCACCAACGAGGAGCTGATGATCGCCATGGATACGGCGGAGATCGTGGGAAAATAAACCGTTCAAAAAAAATCAGGGGCCATCCACATGGATGGCCCCTGATTTTTTTGCTTTCCCTGTACCAACAGCAAATAATAAAACGGACTCCAGCTTAAAGGCTTCTTCAAGCTTAATAACCCAGGCCCTCCATCATCTCCCCCATCCGCTCGATGGGAAAGGGGGGTTGGCCCAGGGGACCTGCCGCGATGCTGAGGAGCTTGGCAGGATTATCGTCCGCCGCCGTCCGGTTGGAGCTCAGGGCCCCACAGCGACGGCAGCGGTGGATGACGGCCCACTCGCCTCCCCTGCGGACCCAGATGGCGATGGGGTCCATAAGTCCCCCACAGTCGCTCTGGCGGTCTCCAGGCTCTATGTCCACATGGAGACTCACAAGACAGTTGGGGCAGTGGTTACGGTGGTCGCTCCCCGCCCCGGCGGGAAACACCAGACGGCCGCATTGCTTACAGGTAAATACATCCTGACAGGGATGGGTCTTATAATAGCCTTTTTCGTACTGTTTTCTCTTATTTTCTCGATTCATTTCGGGTTCCTCCTGAAGATTGATGGTCATCTTCCGGGAGGAGTGCGGATCGGACTTACGCAGACCTCCCGGTCAGCGGCCAATCACCGAAATATAATGTACTGTATTCACAAAACAGATCTCCTTTCCTCGGGGAATACAGCGGCAGTATATCATAGAAGTCTTTCTTTATCAAGGGTCAAAAAGAGGGGAGCGCGCACCAAGTCCGCACTCCCCTCTTTTCATTTTTAACTTTTCACTTATACGATCCCCTGGGCCAGCATGGCCTGGGCCACCTTCAGGAACCCGGCAATGTTGGCTCCTGCCACCAGATTCCCCTCCATACCATACTCCTTGGCGGCGGCAGCCGCGGCGTTATAGATGCTGACCATGATGCCGTGGAGCTTCTGGTCCACCTCCTCGAAGGTCCAGGAGAGGCGCTGGGAATTCTGGCTCATCTCCAGGCCCGAGGTGGCCACACCGCCGGCGTTAGCCGCCTTGGCGGGGGCGAAGAGAACGCCCGCGTCCTGGAAGGCGGCCACCGCCTCAGGGGTGGATGGCATATTGGCTCCCTCTGCCACGGCAAAACAGCCGTTCTTGATAAGAGCCTTGGCCCCCTCCCCATCCAGCTCATTCTGGGTGGCGCAGGGCAGCGCCACGTCGCAGGCCACAGACCAGATCCCCTTGCAGCCCTCCACATATTTGGCGGAGGGAACGTAATCCAGATAGGTCTTGATCCGAGCCCGCTTGACCTCCTTGATCTCCTTTATCACCTTATAGTCGATGCCCTTCTCGTCCACAATGTAGCCGTTGGAGTCGCTCATGGCAATGACCTTGGCCCCCAATTGTGTGGCCTTCTGGTTGGCGTAGATGGCCACATTGCCCGAGCCGGAAATGACTACCCTCTTCCCCTCAAAAGATTTCCCAGCGGCCTTGAGCATCTCGTTGGTAAAGTAGCACAGACCATAGCCTGTGGCCTCGGTCCGGGCCAGGGAGCCTCCGTATGTCAGGCCCTTGCCGGTGAGAACCCCGGTATACTCGTTACGCAGGCGCTTATACTGGCCGAAGAGAAAGCCGATCTCCCGGCCTCCCACCCCGATATCCCCGGCGGGCACGTCGGTGTCGGGTCCAATATGGCGGCAGAGCTCGGTCATAAAGGACTGGCAGAAGCGCATGATCTCGGCGTCGGACTTGCCCTTGGGATCAAAGTCGCTGCCTCCCTTGCCGCCGCCGATGGGAAGCGTGGTCAAGGAGTTCTTGAACACCTGCTCAAAGCCCAGGAACTTGATGATGGACAGATTCACGCTGGGGTGGAGCCGCAGGCCTCCCTTGTAGGGACCGATAGCCGAGTTGAACTGAACCCGGTAGCCCCGGTTCACCCGAACCTTACCACTGTCATCCATCCAAGGTACCCGGAACATAATGATACGCTCAGGCTCTACCAGACGCTCAATGATCCCGTTCTTCTCCAGCTCGGGGCGGCGCTCAATCACCGGTTCCAGGGACTCCAGAACCTCCAAGACCGCCTGGAGAAACTCCGGCTCATGGGCGCTTTTCTTCTCCAGTTCGGCATAAACACCTTTCAGGTATGCGGTTTTCAAAGCCATATCCATCAAACTCCTTTTGTTAAGACGGATGAGACCGCCATTCATTCAAATTTGTTGCAAACCTATGTTTGTAACGCGTTTATTATACAACACGCCAAAGCAAAATGCAAGAAAAACTTGCTGAACTTGCAAATTTGTTCTGTCCAGTTTCTTCCTTTGGACCTCCATATCCGGGATTGTACCCAACACCGAACTGTGGTACACTATTGGATGGTGATAACGTATGATAAAGATCCAAAATTTATCCCTTCCCCTGGATTTCGGGACAGAGGAATTGAAACACAAGGCCGCCAAGGCTCTGGGGATCTCCCCCGCTTCCCTTGGGGCTGTCCGTCTTCTGCGCCAGTCGGTGGACGCAAGAAAAAAGGGGCAGGTCCGCTATATCTGCACGCTGGGCGTGGAGGTCGAAAATGAGGCCACCCTACTCCGGCGCAGCCACAGTCCCGACATCAGCTTATGGAATCCCGAGCCTTATAGGTTTCCGGGCGTAAAGCGGTCCTCCTCCCTGCCCCCGGTGGTGGTGGGTATGGGACCAGCAGGGCTGTTCTGCGCCCTGTTTCTGGCCCGGAACGGCCTGCCTCCCATTCTTCTGGAGCGGGGCCGGGAGGTGGACGAGCGGGCGAGGGATGTGGAACATTTCTGGAAAACCGGCTCACTGTCCCGGACCTCCAACGTCCAGTTTGGCGAGGGAGGGGCAGGTACCTTCTCCGATGGCAAACTGAATACGGGGACCCATGATGGGCGCATCCGGGCTGTGCTGGAGGAGTTCGTCCGCCACGGGGCTCCGGAGGATATCCTGTGGCAGCAGAAGCCCCACGTGGGTACCGACGTACTCCGCGGTGTGGTCAAAAGCATCCGCCAGGAGCTGATCTCCCTGGGCTGCCAGGTACGCTTCGAACACCAACTCACCGGCCTGCGCATAGAGGGCGGACGCTTAACGGGAATCTATTATGATACTGCACAGGGTCCGGCCAGGGAGGCTCTGGATTGCGATACCCTGATCCTGGCCCCCGGTCACTCGGCCCGGGACACCTTCCAGATGCTCCATGAGGCGGGGATCCCCATGGAGAGCAAGCCATTTGCCATCGGCTGCCGCATTGAACACAGTCAGGAGCTGATATCCTTCCAGCAATATGGTTCCGCCTGGCAAAAATTGCCCCCGGCGGACTACAAGCTCTCCTGCCATCTGCCCGGTGGCCGAAGCGCCTTTACCTTCTGCGTCTGTCCAGGAGGGCAGGTGGTAGCCGCCGCCAGCGACTATGGTCAAGTAGTCACCAACGGTATGAGCTTTCGCTCCCGGGACGGGAAAAACATCAACGGCGGCTTTCTGGTTGGGGTCGGCCCCCAGGACTTCCAGGGCAGCGATCCCCTGGCCGGGGTCCGTTTTCAGGAACAGTGGGAACGCTCGGCCTGGGATCTGGGAACCGGTGGACTCCCACCTCTGTTCCAGTCGGAAAGTCCGGTCTTCCGCGCCCCCGCACAGCTTGTGGGGGACTTTCTCAAGGGCAAGCCCTCCACCATTCTGGGAAACCTAAGCCCCACATATCGTCCCGGTGTGGTCCCTACTTCCATAGAAAGCTGTCTCCCCTCCTATGTGTCTGATACCCTTCGCTCTGCCCTCCCTCTCTTCGACCGGAAGCTTCACGGCTTCGCCGATCCGGGAGCGGTGCTTACTGGTATTGAGACCCGGTCCTCCTCCCCCGTACGCATCATGCGGGATGAGGGATTCCAGTCCCCCCTCCAGGGACTCTATCCCTGCGGGGAGGGCGCGGGCTACGCCGGAGGGATCACCTCCGCCGCTGTGGACGGGATCCGGGTAGCCGAGGCAGTAGCCGTCGGATAAGAGAAAAACTTAGAAACGCCTGTATAAAAACTTCCTTTTGCCGAAAAACTGAGGCAAAAGGAAGTTTTTTCTATCCCTTTTTGCTTCAACGTGATAGGCTTATGCCCTGTCGAATTTCGTCGTTTCAGAAAGGAGCATTCAAAAACATCATGAGCAGAATACAATACGAGAGAGGCATTTCCTATGACAACGTCCGAAAAACATACTACCTCTATGTGGACCTGGGAAGGGATGAAAATGGCCGCCGGTTACGGCGGTATGACACTTTTCCCTCCCTCTCTGCCGCCAGAAGAGCCAGAGATGAATTCCTGATGAAGAAGGCCCAGGGTCTGCTGGTCCGTCCCACCTCCATCACCCTGGATGAGTGGCTGGAGGAATGGATGCGGGAGGTCATCATCCCCAACCGGGCGGAAACCACTGTCTACGGCTACCGAAAGATCATCACCAATCATCTCTCCCCCGCTCTGGGATGTATCCCCATCCAGGAGCTTTCCCCCAAGGATCTGCAGCACTATTACGCCGAATTGATGCGGGAAAAGCATCTGTGTCCCAACACAGTCCGGCGGCACCATGATTTGCTCTCCGCCGCCCTTCATGCCGCCTTACGGCAGGATCTAATCCTCCGGTGTCCCACTGAGCGGGTAGAGCCGCCACGGGTGATCTACAAGGAAACTCATTATTATACGGCGGAAAACCTAAAAAAACTATATAGCCTGATAGAGGGTCACTGGTTGGAGACGGCAGTCCACCTGGCGGGAAGCCTGGGGCTACGTCGGGAGGAGATCTGCGGACTGCGATGGTCCAGCGTGGACTTTCAAATGCGGAAGATCCACATTCGGGAGGCCCGAACCGCCGCGGGAGCCAAGGTCATCACCAAGGAGACCAAAAACCGCTCCTCCGCCCGGGTGCTCCACATGGGGGACGACATCTATTACCTGCTCCGTCAGGAACGGCGGCGGCAGAATGAACGGAAACTGGCCATGGGCTCCCACTGGCCAAACAGCGGTATGGTGGCGGTGGATAAAAACGGAAAACCCTTTTCCCCCAATAACTTATCCATGAATTTTACCCGATTCATCCGCAACAGCGATCTGCCGCCCCTTACCCTCCATGGTCTGCGGCATACCTTTGCCACCGTGGCTTCCTCCCAGGGGGCGCCCCTGTTCGACATCGGCAAGGCTTTGGGCCACTCCACCCCGGCCACCACGGGAAAAATCTACACCCATCTGGTGGATCAGCTCCACACCGACACCCTGGCGAGGGTGGCAGCGGCCCTGCAGTAGCTCCTGCCCTCCTCCGACTAAGAAATTGACGCCCGCCAAAAATCATTACTTTTCGGCGGGCGTCAATGTATGGATCGAGCGTAACCCGTAGATAGAATCCCTCCAAACCAACTGTCGATCACATATATCTGGGACAGGCGTTATGATGTGAGTATCAAAACTACGGGAATGACATGTATTCAAAATTACCCCCCCGCCTCTTTTGCCCCATTCAGACTAATACATCCAAAAGGATCCCCCGCAGGCAATGACGTCTGCGGGGGACCCATTTTTCTTTGTCGGCTTCTGCCACCCTCTTATCTTTCTTCCAGAGACTGGTATGGCTTATGTTTACCCACATACTGATAGGCCGGGCGGATGATCTTGCCCATATTGATCAGCTCCTCCATCCGGTGGGCGCTCCAGCCCACCACCCGGGCGATAGCAAAGAGGGGCGTGTATAGCTCCAGGGGCAGTTCCATCATATGGTAGACAAAGCCGGAGTAAAAGTCCACGTTGGCAGACACACCCTTATACATCTTCCGCTCCCCGGCGATGACCTTGGGGCCCAGCCGCTCCACCATGGAGTATAGCCCATAGTCCTCCTGTCGGTCTTTCTCCACCGACAGTTTCTCCACCAGGGACCGCAGCAGCTTGGCCCGAGGATCGGACAGGGAGTAGACCGCATGTCCCATACCATAGATGAGCCCCGACTTATCAAAGGCCCGCTTGTCCAGCAGAGCCCGGAGGTAAGCCTCCACTTCCTCCTCATCCTTCCAGTCCCGCACCTGCTCCTTCATATCCTCAAACATCCGCACCACCATAATGTTGGCTCCCCCGTGGCGCGGTCCCTTCAGGGAGGCCAAGGCAGCCGCCATACAGGAGTATGTATCCGTCCCCGAGGAGGTGACCACATGGGTGGTGAAGGTAGAGTTGTTGCCTCCCCCATGCTCAGCGTGGAGAGTAAGGCAGGCATCCAATACCTTGGCCTCCCAGGGGCTGTATTGCGAGTCAGGACGGAGCAGATGGAGGATGGTCTCCGCCGTGGAGAGGTTAGGGTCCGGGGCATGGATGTAAAGGCTGTTGCCCTCCTTATAGTTGCTGGCCTGGCAGCCGTAAACCGACAACAGAGGAAATACGGCGATAAGCTGGAGACACTGACGCATCACATTGGACAGGCTGATACTGTCCGCCCGTTGGTCATAGGCCGCCATATTGAGAACGCTTCGGGCCAAGGAATTCATCACATCCCGGCTGGGAGCTTTCAGGATCACATCCCGGACAAAATTATTGGGAAGGGTGCGGTAATAGCCCAAAAGCTGTTGAAACTCCGCTAACTCCTCACCGGTAGGTAAATGGCCCAAAAGGAGAAGATAGGCGGCCTCCTCAAAGCTAAAGCGGTCCTCCCGAAGGCTTCCGCCCACCAGTTCCTCCACATCTACTCCCCGGTAGTACAGCTTGCCCTCGCAGGGAACCTCAGTGCCATCAGGGAGCTTCTCCTTGGCGCGGACCTCTGAAATCTCAGTGAGACCCGCCACCACGCCCTTGCCGTTCAGATCCCGCAGCCCCCGTTTCACATCATACTTCACATAGTCCGCCGCATTGATACGGCTGTGCTTTCTGGCGTCTGCCGCCATGGCCCGAACCTCAGGCCGAAGATCGTAATAGTTGGGATTACTTGCCATCTGCGCCTCCTTTTTCATCTTAAACCAATCTCACGATATTTAGGATAGCACAGAATTATTTCCATTGTATGAATCGGACCCCGATTTATTTTGTAACATCTCTTTTATAGTACAGGTTGTTTTATGGCGAGTCCCTTCGTAAGGTTCCTTTGAATTCGTTCCATGTCCCAGTTTGTCGTTAGGTTCATTATAAAGCGACCACCCACCGGAAAAGATACTTTTCGGTGGGTGGTCGCTTTATGATATGTACCGGAAAAATGTCCTCCCTACTCTGATTCAGGACAAGAGCAGCTTGTCGTCGGCCTCGTCAGAGCCGGAAACCTTGCTGAACATATCCAAGAGAGACTCTACCGTCAGCTTCTTCTTTTCTTCACCGGACACATCAATGGCTATCTTGCCATTATACATCATGATAAGCCGGTCTCCATGAACAATAGCGTCCTTCATGTTGTGGGTGATCATCAGGGTGGTAAGCTTGTCCTTCTGGACGATTCGTTCGGTAGTATCCAGCACCTTAGCCGCCGTTTTGGGATCCAGAGCGGCAGTATGCTCATCCAGAAGGAGAAGTCGGGGCTTCCTGAGCGTAGCCATCAGCAAGGTCAGCGCCTGCCGTTGACCGCCGGAAAGAAGTCCCACCTTGGAGGTCATCCGGTCCTCCAGGCCCAGATCCAGAATCTTCAATAACTCCCGATATTTCTCCCGCTCCCCCTTTGTGATGCCCGCCTTCAATCCACGGACCTGCCCACGGCGTGCGGCCAGGGCCAGGTTCTCCTCGATCTGCATGGTGGCGGCGGTGCCCATCATGGGATCCTGAAACACCCGACCAATATAGGGCGCCCGCTTATGTTCGGGAAGGTGGGTCACATCCACACCATCGATGGTGATAGATCCAGCATCCACCGGATAGACTCCAGCTACAGCGTTCATCAAGGTAGATTTCCCCGCCCCGTTACCGCCGATGACTGTGACAAACTCTCCGTCGTTCAGGGTGAGGCTAACCCCTTTCAGGGCCACCTTCTCATTGACAGTGTTGGCGTTGAAGGTCTTCCAGATATTCTTGATCTCAAGCATTTCTTACCGCCCCCCTTCCGGCTTTCCTGCCAAAGTACTTGTCCTTCCAATAGGGAATAGTGAGGAAAACAGCCACCACGGCTGCGGAGAGGATCTTCAGATAGTTGGGGTTAAGCCCCATCTTCAGCACAACCTGGATCACAATATAGTAGAGGATAGCGCCGATGGAGACCGACAGCAGCTTTAGAGCAAAGTTGCGAAAAATCTTGCCCAGCAAGACCTCCCCAATGATAACAGAGGCCAAGCCGATGACGATGGCTCCCTGCCCCACCTTGATCTCGTTTCCGCCGCTATACTGGGACAGGAGAGCGCCGCACAGGGCTACCAGGCCATTGGAGAGCATCAGACCCAGCACCTTGCAGAATTCGGTATTGATCCCCTGGGCCCGGGCCATATTGGGATTGGAACCGGTGGCCCGGAGAGCGGCCCCCAACTCCCGGCCAAAAAACCAGTAGAGAACGGCAATGAGTACAGCGGTGAAGATGCCTACCACAAAGATGGGATGTCGGTATAGGGGAAAGCCCCCCTTGCTGCCCTGGACGAAACGAAGGGAGACCAACAGCTTGTCCAGCATCCCCTCCTGGTTGACATTGATAGCTACGGTAGCCTTCATCCCCATGATAGCCATGTTGATGGAGTAGAGGGCCAGTTGAGTAAGGATCCCGGAGAGGATAGCGGGAATGCCGCAGACGGTGTGGAGAAGCCCTGTGACCAGGCCAGCCAGCATCCCGGCCAACAGGGCCGCCAGCAGGGCGATCCACAGGTTGACCCCTCCGGTAAAAAGCATAACAAAGACGGCGCCTCCGGTACAGAGCGAGCCGTCTACCGTCAGATCTGCAATGTCCAAAATTTTATAGGTAATGTATACGCCGATGGCCATAATGCCCCAGATCAGCCCCTGGGACACTGCCCCCGGCAAAGTGTTGAGAATGCCAGACAAAGACGATCCCTCCTTGTAAGAATGCCATAAAACAGCGGGAAAGGATCTCCTTTCCCGCTGTTTTCAAGCGGTTTAGAAATTACTCCTGCGTAATAGCCTCATACCCCTCCGGAGTGCTCAGGCCCAAAGCCTCACAGGTGACAGGGTTATACTTTTTAACATACTGAGGTGCGTACTCAATGGGCATGGCGGAGATATCGGCGCCGTTGGCCAGGATATCAACAGCCATCTCACCCGTCTTGTAGCCGATATCATAGTAGCTGATAGACAGGGTGGCGACACCACAGCCACCACAGATCCCTTCCTCCCCGGCAAAAACAGGAATGACCCCCTGGCAGATGTTGTTGATAATGCCGGTATTGTTGGCCGCGGTATTATCGGTGGGTACATAAAGCACGTCACTGTTGGATACCGCGTTTTGTACCACAGAAGCCATGTCATTGGTATCGGAAAAGGGATACTGTTCGCAGGTATAACCCATATCCTCCAGGTACTTCTGTACATTATCCACCTGATACTGACTGTTTGGCTCGGCGGAGCAATAGATGAGACCCACATCTGTGGCGTCGGGATACCACTCCTTGATCATCTGTGCCTGCTGATCCAGAGGCGCCAAATCGGAGGTTCCGGAGATATTGCTCCCTACAGTACCGGAGAAGTTGCTAATACCCAGGGCCACGCCGTACTCAGTGATGGAGGTACCCAGCACCGGGATAGTATCAGTGGCGGAGGCCGCAGCCTGAAGGGGCGCAGTGGCGTTAGCCATGATCAGGTCCACCTCATCGGACACAAAACCGTTGATGATGGTAGCGCAGGTGGGGCTATCGCCGGCGGCGTTCTGCTCCTGGATATCCACCTGACCGGGGAGCAGCTCGTTCAGAGCATCCTTAAAGCCCTGAGTGGCGGCATCCAGCGCAGGATGGGGGGCCAGTTGGCAGATACCCACCACGAAGTTCCCCGATCCTTTCTCCGGAGCCGGGTCAGCGGCTTGGGTCTGAGTCGGAGCGGAAGCTTCAGGATTCTTGCTCTCCACGGTCTCCTTGTTGCCGCAGGCAACCAGGGACAGGGTGAGAGTCGCAGCCAGACCTAAGGTCATCATTTTGCGCAGTTTCATTTCAGTTTCCTCCCATGTACTTTAACGGTTAAAAGCGCTAAATTGCTATGTGCTATTATAGCACCTCTTCCCAAAAAGTCAACAGAAAATTTTTCACCAGCCTATTTCAAACGTCCTTCCATTCTCTCCCCTCTCATAGAGCCGTACCCGTTTCCACAGATAAAGATTTCATAAAATTCTACGAGCTCCTCTGCCCCAAAGAATTCTACTCCGGAATGGCCGTAGACTTTTTGGTAAAAATATGCTATACTGTCTCATCTATGTATTTACTGGGGGTGCTCCCTTGAAAACAGATATTTTAGGGGTCGGAATCGACGACCTGACCCTGGAGGAATCCATTAACGCCGGAGCCGCGTTGCTGGAAAGTTCCGGATTTCATTATGTGGTAACCCCCAATCCAGAATTCATCCTGTCCGCAAAAAAGGACGAAGCCTTCCGCTCTGTCCTCAACCACGCCGACCTGGCCCTTCCTGATGGCATCGGGGTGGTCTACGCCGCCAAGATCCTGGGCCGTCCCCTGAAGGGGCGGGCCCCCGGGGTAGATTTTGCCCAGGGGCTCATGGATCGAATGGCCCATACTGGCCAGACCCTTTTTCTGTTGGGGGCTAAACCCGGCGTGGCGGAAAAAGCGGCTGAAAATCTTCGGCAGGCCCACCCCGGTCTGCAAATTTGCGGTACCCATGATGGATATTTTAAGGAAGATGGACCTGTTATTGAGGCCATCAAAGCCGCTAAAGCCGACGTGGTCTTTGTCTGCCTCGGCGCTCCCAAGCAGGAATTTTGGATGGCTCAAAACGGAACTGCCGCCGGCGTCAAGCTGGCCGTCGGCTTGGGAGGATGCCTGGACGTGTTTGCCGGCAATGTCCAACGGGCTCCGGAAGGCTGGCAAAGGGCAGGACTGGAGTGGCTCTACCGGCTGATTAAGGAACCCAGCCGAATCGGCCGGATGGCCAAGCTGCCCCTGATCCTGGTAGACGCTTTGAGCGCGCGGTTAGGAGGGAAATGAGATGAAGGGAACTCTCATTGTGTTTGAAGGCACTGATGGGTCGGGGAAATCCACCCAGTTCAGGCTTCTCTGTGAAAAACTTCAGTCCCGGGACCTTTCCTTTGAAAGGTTGGTATTTCCCCAATATGCCGAGCCCTCATCCGCCCTCATCCGGATGTATCTGGGGGGAGAGTTTGGCCCCCACCCCTCCGACGTAAATCCCTACGCCGCCTCCACTTTTTACGCCGTGGACCGCTATGCCGCCTGGAAAAAAGTCTGGGGCGCGGGATACGAGGCGGGAGGGCTTGTACTCTCCGACCGGTACACCACCTCCAACGCCGTTCACCAGGGAGGCAAGCTTCCCGAACAGGAGCAAAGTCCTTTCTTTGACTGGCTGTCCGACCTGGAATATAACAAGCTGGGGCTCCCCCAGCCTGACATCGTGATCTATCTGGATATGCCCACCGAAAAATCCATAGAGCTTCTCCGTTCCCGGGAGGCCTCCACCCATACCAAGGGAGACATTCATGAGGTGGATACCGAATATCTGGCTCTCTGCCGCCAGACTGCCCTCCGGGCAGCGAAACACTATGGCTGGCAGCGGATCTCCTGCGTGGATGAGAAAGGAGACATTCGCTCCATTGAGGATATTCACCAGGAAATTTGGACGGTCTTAGCTCAAAGGCTCCCCATCCTATACTCTTTATAGGGAGGTCGAATCATGGTTTGTATTTTGCTTGGGAACGGCTTTGAGGAGGCGGAAGCCCTGGTGCCGGCAGACCTGCTCCACCGCGCCGGAGTTGAAGTCTCCCTCACCGCACTGGACGGAGAGTTTGTTACCGGGTCCCATAATATCACCGTCAAGGCCGATACCACTCTGGATCACGTAGACCCCACCGCTGTGGAGTTGGTCATGCTCCCCGGCGGTCTTGGGGGGGTAAAAGCCCTTGGCGATGATCCTCGGACAGCCCCCTTTGTCCGTTCCGTTTTGGACCGGGGCGGCCTGGTTGCCGCCATCTGCGCCGCCCCCACCCTGTTGGCGGCCTTTGGCCTGTTGGATGGAAAAAAGGCTGTCTGCTATCCTGGCATGGAGGGGGAGATGGTGGGGGCTCTGCCCCAGCCCAGTGTCCCCTTTGTGGTGGATGGAAGTATTATCACCGGGGAAGCCGCCGGATCCGCTTTTCCTTTCGGTCTCAAGCTGGTAGAGATCCTTCGGGGTCTCGAAGCAGCCCAGAAGGTAAAGGATGCTGTCCACTATCACGGCTGAGAAGGCCGCTCTGCGGCGGTCAGTTAAGGAAATTCCCCTTACGGATAGTGAGCGGCAAGCAAGCGACCTCTTGCTTTTTCAGCGATTCCTTGCCCTGCCCCAGCTGGCAAGGCGAGAACCCCTCCTCCTCTATTACGGTATAGGAAGCGAGCCGGATACCGCCCAACTTTTAGAACCGTTATCTCTCAAGGGGATCCCTCTTTTTCTGCCCCGCTGTCTTCCAGGACAACAGATGGAGGCCCGACTTTTTCAAAGTCACAGCTCCCTCTCCCCCGGGCTTTTTCACATTCCGGAACCAGATGAGAGTTGCCCCTCTATAAATCGGGATTCCTTGTCCATCATTTTGGTCCCCGGACTTGCTTTTGACAAACAGGGTTTTCGCCTGGGACACGGTGGGGGCTACTATGACCGATATTTGGCTGGGTTTACCGGCCTGACCGTCGCCCTCTGTCGGGACAAGCTTCTCTTCCCCTCCATACCCGTAGAGCCCCATGACCACCCCATTGATCTGATCCTCACAGAGACCCGCTGCCTGTCCCGTTTCTAAACAGGGAAAAGCGGGGCCAAGCCCCGCTTTTCATGTAGTTCAGTCTGGCTCAGCAGCAGCCGTCGTTGCAGCCGCACCCGCAGCCATTATTGCAGCCACAGTTGTTGCCGCCCCAGCCGCCGCAGCAGCACAGGAGCAGGATGATGATCAGAATGATCCAGCAGCAACCGCCGCCCCAACCGTTGTTCCCACAGCACATAGAAACTTCACCTCGTTGTTTATTTGACGGCCCGGAGGAATCCTCCTTCCCGCCATCCGCAATATTCTATGAGTCTATCCAATCAGTGGTTCCAACTGGACGGGCTCAAAATGTAAAAAATGTCAGGAGTGATCCTCATGTCTCAGGAATCTCATGAACGCCGCCCCGCAGCACCCCGTTCCGATCCTGCCTCCGGCGGCAGCGCAAGCGCACCCCGAAAGCGGCGCAGGCGTAGACGGCGTATGAACCCCCTTCTCTATATCCTTCTGGTCGTGGCTGTCTCCGCTGTTCTGGCCGGAGTGGCCTGGATTTGGGCTGGGGATGTGTTTGCCCTTAATAAGGAGGCCCATTCCGCCACTATCACCCTTCCAGACAGTATCTTTACTGTCCGTGAGGAAACCAGCAAGGTAGAGCAGGATGGTACGGTCAAGGAGGTCACCACCACTGTGACTACCGCGGACATGTCCTATGTGGTAGACCAGCTTTCAGAAAATGGACTCATTGAGTATCGGACTTTGTTCCGGATGTTCTCCGCCCTGGTCCACGCGGACCGGAAGCTGGTGGCCGGAACATATGAATTAAATACCGATATGGACTACAACGCTCTTATCAATGCCATGTCCGCCCGCTCCGGCAACCGCAAGACTGTCAGTGTCACCATCCCTGAAGGCTATACCCTGGATCAGATCTTCTCTCTTCTGGCAGAGCAGGGGGTCTCCACCGTAGCCACCCTTCAACGGGTAGCCGCCCAGCACGATTTCAAATTCTCCTTCCTTCAGGGGGTTCTGCCCCTGGGAGATTACCACCGGCTGGAGGGCTACCTCTTCCCGGACACCTATGAGTTCTATATGGGCGGCGGAGATCGGGAGGCAATCCAGGTACTGAACAAAATGATCCTCCGCTTTGACCAGCAGTTCCCCGATAAGCTCCGGCAGCAAGCTGCCGACATGGGCTATACGGTTCACGATATCGTGACCATTGCCTCCCTCATTGAGAAGGAGACCGACGGAACAGACCAGACCGCCATTGCCTCGGTCATCTATAACCGGCTGAACCATCCGGAATATGAAACGGTAGGACTTCTTCAAATTGATGCCGCCATCGCTTATGCCACAGGGCGGCCCGTGACCCAGGAGGATTATCAAACAGTAATCAGCCCCTATAACACATACCTTAACAAGGGCCTCCCCCCCGGCCCCATTGCCAGCCCCGGTATGGTGGCTCTCAACTCCGCTTTGAATCCTCAGGATACCAATTACTATTACTATGGCTTGGGAGACGATAATCTCCACCACTATTTCCGCACTAACGCTGAATTCCAAACCTTCCTGGCCAACCGGGGGAAGAGCAATGGGTAAGGCGCCGGAGCTTTTGGCCCCCGCCGGAGATCTGGAGCGGCTCCAGATGGCGGTTGCCTACGGGGCCGACGCCGTCTACCTGGCAGGGCAGCTATACGGAATGCGCTCCTTTGCTGGGAATTTCACCCAGGAAGGGCTGACTCATGCTGTAAGGCTGTGCCACAGTCATGGGGTAAAGGTCCATGTGACCTGCAACACCATGCCCAGAAACGAGGAGCTGGCCGGACTTCCCGACTACCTCTCTTTCCTGCAGGAGTTGGGGGTGGATGCCCTGATCATTGGAGATGTGGGGATACTGGCTCTTGCCAAACGTTATGCCCCCTCTCTCCCCACCCATATGTCCACCCAGATCGGCGTCACTAACTATGCCGCTGCCCAGTTTTGGTATGATCAGGGGGCTCAGCGTGTCATCCTGGCTCGGGAACTGACCCTGGAGGAGATCCGGGAGATCTGCGCCAAACGACCTCAGGGCCTAGAGGTAGAAGCCTTCGTCCACGGGGCCATGTGTGTCAGCTTCTCCGGCCGGTGCGTTCTCAGCAACTATATGGCAGGCCGGGACGCCAGCCGAGGCTCCTGTGCTCAGCCCTGCCGCTACAAGTACGCCCTTATGGAGGAACAGCGGCCCGGGGAGTTCTTCCCCGTAGAGGAGAACGACCAAGGCACCTATATTTTTAATTCCAAGGATATGTGTATGATCGATCACATTCCCGAACTTATGGAAGTGGGCCTGGACAGCCTGAAAATTGAGGGGCGGGCCAAATCGGCCTACTACGCCGCCATCGTCACCGGAGCCTACCGCCAGGGTATTGCCGCCGTCCTGTCAGGTGAGCCCCTAGACCCGGTATGGCGCGCAGAGCTGGACAAGGTGAGCCATCGTCCTTACTCCGAGGGTTTCTACTACGGCCACCCGGAACAGTATGTAGGGGACGCCCGGTATATCCGTGACTGGCAGGTCTCCGCCATGGTCACCTCCTGTTCCCCGGAGGGCAAGGCCGTCTGCTCCCTACGGAACAAATTCCGTCAAGGGGACACCCTGGAACTGGTGGGTCCCGGTATCCGGCCCATCTCTTTCCGGGTGGAGGATCTGGCGGATGGCAACGGTTTTCCCATTGATGAAGCCCGTATCCCTCAAATGGCCTTACGGCTTACACTCCCCCGTCAGGCCTCCCCCCTTTCCATCCTCAGAAAGCAGGTAACGACATGAAAAACCGCCGATACGACTACGATGTGCTCCGGGTCTGCTCCATGCTGGGGGTCATCTATCTCCATGTGGCAGCAGGGGCTTTGCGGAGCTGGAATTATCCTGTACTTTGGAACTTTTCCAATTTTTTTGCCTGCCTTTCCACCCCGGCGGTACCTCTGTTTTTCATGATGTCCGGAGCCCTGCTCCTAAAGGAAGAAAAAACCGCCGACCTGGGTCTGCTTTTTCGAAAGCGGATCCCCAAGGTTTTGATCCCTCTTTTGACCTACTCAGCGGTGACCCTCCTTTATAGTGTGGTCCGGAACAATGCCGCCGGCGCCCTTGAAAGTCTTTCCCGGCTGCTGAATACCCCCGTCTCGGTCCCCTACTGGTTCCTCTACGCCCTCATCCCCATGTACCTCATCTCCCCCATGCTGAAGAAGATGGTGGATGGGCTGAGCGACGCCCACTGGAACTACATGATGGCCCTGTGGGTGGTCCTCACATTGGGACTCTATACCGTCCGCACCTTTGTCCCGGCGGAATATGAGCTGGTGTTTACCGAGCACTGGACCCTGAACCTGAATATGATCGGGGGCTATCTGGGCTACTTTCTGCTGGGAGCCTATCTGGAGCGGTGGGAAAGGCTCCCCTCCCGAAAAATCCTGGTGGTTATTATTGCCGCCACTCTGGCGGTGAGCGTTCTGGGGACCCGGTGGGATACCTATACCAAGCTGATGTATCTGGACCGGTTCACCAACTATCTGACCCTCTTTACCTTCCTGCTCTCCGCCGCCATCTTCCTGCTGGCAAAATCCTGCCTGCGGGGTAAGGAGGAAAAGGGAAAGCTGCTGCCCCTTCTGTCCGGGGTATCCTTTGCGGTCTATCTGCTCCATCCCCTTGCCATAGGGGCGGGAGAAAAGCTGTGGACCCTGCTTTTCGACACCATGGGACCGGCAACAGTTCTTCAGCAGTTGGGGTTCTATGCCGCCATCACTCTGGTCTGCATCCTTTCGGCGGTGATCCTGGCCTCCATCCCGGGGGTGTGCTATCTCTTTACTGGGCAGACCTACGCCACCGCTTGCAAAAGCTGTAATCTGCAGGCTCTTTTTAGAAAGAAGGATATGATTTGAATCAGAGAAAAGGGATCATTCCTCTTTTTTTGACAGGCCTTATCCTTCTGTTGACCGCCTGCTCCCCCCAACCTGTTGAGCTGGAGACCGCCTCTCCCCCTCCATCCCCCACTCCTACCCCCATTCCGGAGGAGACCGACCCACCGGCCTGGACTGGACAGGCGGCAGATTTTACGGGAGAGTGGCACCGGACAGAGGGGTATATCGCTTGCCCCTCCACTATTGAGATCGCCAATCAGACCGAAACCGGCTTTGACTTCTCTGTAGAAGCCTATCACTACAGCCATACGGGCATGGCAGGTGGGGCCGCCTATTTTACCAGTGAAAACACCGCCTTTTGGCGCAATGACGACCCTTTTGACGACATCGCCACTGGCTGTCTTCTTTTCACCATGGAAAACGGCAGTCTGCAAATGGATGAGCTGGGCTGGCTCCCCTTTGGTATGAATGTTTCCACTTACGGAACTTACACTCTGGGCGAACCGTCTTACTACACCAACGGCGTGATCGAGTCTCTTGGCCCGGACCGCATCTCTCTTTTGCAGGATGTGGTTGGGGAGGATTATGAAACCTGCGTCGGTTTTCCTCTCTCCATCGGTTCTTTTGAGTTTTCAGAGGTAGAGAGTCCCAACGGTTCCGGCCTTTTTCTGGAGGGCTTTGTCCCCACCATGGGATATCAGCAGAAAATCTATTTCCGGGACGACGGGGCCGTCTGGGTCCAGTTTGCCCCTCTCGTCTATTCCGGGAAATGCTATACCAACCGCCCCGGAGAGGATATCCCTGATTTTTTGTTGTTTGAAGCGGGGGAAAACAGTTGACATCCCCGGAAAATGTGATACAATGATTTCCGCAATGACGAAGTCAAGTCCGTTATGCCGCGCATAAGCGAGAGGGGACGGTGAGAGCCCTCGGCGACACAGGCAGACAAGCCACTTCCGAGCGTTCCGGGAGACCGGAGGGCCCATCCCCCTTACCCGATGCAAATGAGATGCCCTCCCCTTTGGGTCGGGCAAATCAGGGTGGTACCGCGGAGCCATGATACGCTCCGCCCCTGAACCAACAGGGGCGGAGCGTTTTTTGTTGGATATGTATCCACACTCAAATGGGGAGGGATACCGATTTGAAAATCCACATTATCGGGTGCAGCGGCTCCGGCAAGACCTATCTGGCTTCGGCCCTGAGTCAGAAATACCATATCCCCCACTTTGACCTGGACGACCTCCAATGGGACAATAACGCCGGGGCATACGGTGTAAAAAGGCCGCCGGAGGAGCGGGACGCTATGCTCCAGGAACTGTTGCCCCTTGACGACTGGATCATTGAGGGCGTCTACTATGCGTGGGTAGGACAATGCTTTGAAATGGCGGATATTATCTATATCCTGGACATGCCGAAATATCTCTATCAATTCCGTATCCTTCGGCGTTCTCTTCGCAGGCGGTTGGGGCTGGAGGCCGGAAAGCGGGAGACCCTGAAGTCCGTCCTGGCCCTTCTCAAATGGACAGATACTTTTCAGAAGAGGAACCTGGTGGAAATTACGGCAATTTTAGAAAAGTACGGCAGCAAAGTACACCGGCTTTCCAGCCGCAAGGCTGTGCAGTCCCTTCTCCAACCATAGCACAACAATTTTTCATCTTTTATTTATTTCATTCAAAGGAGAGATCTTTTATGGAAAAACCCAAGTATTTTGGCCTGAATGACCTGCGGGAGATGTACCTGAAGTTCTTTGAGACCAAGGGCCATCTGCGCCTGCCCAGCTTCTCCCTCATCCCCAAGGACGACGCCTCCCTGCTCCTCATTAACTCGGGCATGGCCCCCATGAAGCCCTACTTCACCGGGGAGAAGGAGCCCCCCCGTCACCGGGTGACCACCTGCCAGAAGTGCATCCGCACCGGCGACATTGAGAACATCGGCCACACCGCCCGCCACGGCACTTACTTTGAGATGCTGGGCAACTTCTCCTTCGGGGACTACTTCAAGCGGGACGCCATCCACTGGGCCTGGGAGTTCCTCACCTCCCCCGAGTGGGTGGGCATTGACCCCAGCCGCCTCTACCCCTCCGTTTTCGCCGGAAATGAGACCACTCCCGCCGACGAGGAGGCCTTCCGCATCTGGAATGAGGAGATCGGCATCCCCGCCGACCGGATCTTCAAGTTCGGCAAGGAGGACAACTTCTGGGAGCACGGCTCCGGCCCCTGCGGCCCTTGCTCCGAGATCTACTACGACCGGGGTCCCGAGTACGGCTGCGGCAAGCCCGGCTGCACCGTGGGCTGCGACTGCGACCGGTACATGGAGGTCTGGAACATCGTCTTCTCCCAGTTCAACAACGATGGAGAGGGCCACTACGAGGAGCTGAAGCAGAAGAACATCGACACCGGCATGGGCCTGGAGCGGCTGGCGGTGGTGTGCCAGGATGTGGGCTCCCTCTTCGATGTGGACACCGTCATGAATATCACCAACAAGGTCAGCGAAATCACCCACGCCCACTACGGGGAAACCAAGGCCAAGGACGTGTCCCTCCGGGTCATCACCGACCACATCCGCTCCGCCACCTTCATGATCTGCGACGGGGTGCTCCCCTCCAACGAGGGGCGGGGCTATGTCCTCCGCCGCCTCCTCCGCCGGGCCGCCCGCCACGGGAAGCTGTTGGGGGTCAACGAGCCCTTCCTCTATGAGGTCTGCGATACCGTTATCCACGAGAACGAGGGCCACTACCCCGAGCTCCGGGAGCGCCGGGACTATATTGTCAAGGTCATCCGGGTGGAGGAGGAAAACTTCGCCCGCACCATTGACGGCGGCCTGAAGATCTTCCACGACATGCTCCAGGCCCACAAGGCCAAGCTGGAGAATCTGTTCTCCGGGGCCGACGCCTTCAAGCTGTATGACACCTACGGCTTCCCCATTGACCTGACCATCGAAATGGTGGCCGAGCACGGCATGGAGGTGGCCAAGGACGCCTTCAAGGCTTTGATGGAGGAGCAGAAGGTTCGGGCCCGGAAGGCCCGGGAGGCCCTGGGCGACCTGGGCTGGGCCGGCGTGGAGTTTGGTAAGGACATTCCCGAGACCCAGTTTGTGGGCTACTCCAACTCCACCACCGACGCTAAGGTAGTGGCCCTGGTGGTGGAGAATGAGCAGGCCGAGGAGCTGATGGCCGGTGTGGAGGGCATCGTGGTGCTGGATCAGACCACCCTCTACGCCGAGATGGGCGGTCAGGTGGCCGACCACGGCTTCATTTCCTGCGACGGCGGCTCCTTTGAGGTTCGGGATGTTCAAAAGAACAAGGGCGGCAAGTATATGCACTACGGCGTGATCCGCTCCGGCGTTCTGAAGGTTGGCGACCATGTGACCGTGACCCTGGATGAGGAGCGGCGTAAGGCTGTCATGCGAGCCCACTCGGCCACCCACCTGTTGGATAAAGCCCTCCGGACCGTCCTGGGCGCCCACGTGCAGCAGGCCGGCTCCCTGGTGGAGCCCGACCGCGTCCGCTTTGACTTCACCCACTTCTCCGCCATGACCCCTGAGGAGCTCAGCGAGGTGGAGAGCCAAGTCAACGAGGCCATCCTGGCCGGCTACGACATCCGCACCGACGTTCTCCCCATTGAGGAGGCCAAGCAGCGGGGCGCCATCGCCCTCTTTGGCGAGAAGTACGGTGACACCGTCCGGGTGGTGGACATGGGCCAGGGCTACTCCGTGGAGTTCTGCGGCGGCACCCACCTGGATAACACCGCCAAGGCCGGCCCCTTCCGCATCAAGTCCGAGGCCTCCGTGGCCTCCGGCGTCCGCCGGATCGAGGCCACTGTGGGCAAGCTGACCCTGGCCGACATCGACCGGAACCGGGAGCTCCTCTTCCACGCCGCCCAGCTGATGAAGGTAAAGCCCGGAGAGCTGGACGTCCGCATCGAGCAGCAGCTGGAGGAGCTGCGGGAGCTGCGTCACACAGTGGAAGCCTTCAAGTCCAAGGAGGCTCTGGGAGAGGTCAACAACTTCCTCATGGGTGCCAAAGATGTCTGCGGCCTGAAGGTGCTCACCGCCACCCTGCCCAACGCCGACGCCGACCGGCTGCGGAAGATGGGCGACTTCCTCCGGGATAAGGACTCCACAGTGGTGGCTGTCCTTTCCTCTGTCAACGAGGGCAAGATCACCTTCCTGGCCGTCTGCGGCAAGGAGGCCATCGAGAAGGGTGTGAAGGCCGGGGACATCATCAAAGCCGTCTGCGCTTGCTGCTGCGGTAAGGGCGGCGGCAAGCCCGACTGCGCCATGGGCGGCGGCAGTGATGTCCTCAAGCTGGATGACGCCCTGGCCAAGGTGGACGACTTCGTGGCTGAAAAGGTGGGGAAATAATGCTGCCCCAAGATCCCTTCATCCTGCTCAGCTATGTGAACACCCAACTGCGGGATCGTTATTCCTCCCTGGAGGCCTTCTGCGAAGAACAGGAGATCCCCCCAGCGACGCTGATATCCAAGCTGGATAAGGCCGGGTTTCAGTATATCCCAGAGCTGAATCAATTTCGATAGACCCAAACGGCGGGAGCAGAGATGCTCCCGCCGCTTTCTATTCTTTTTCTCAACAGCATAAAATGGAGGTAGTTTTGTTATCATAGCGGTAAAGGAGGAGTGACTGATGTGCACAGCGGCCACCTATCTGACCAAGGACTTTTATTTCGGGCGTACCCTGGATTATGATTTTTCCTATGGGGAGGAGCTGGCGGTAACCCCGCGGAAATATCCCTTCCTCTTCCGCCATGTCCCCCCCATATTCAACCACTACGCCATCATAGGGATCGCTCACATTGAGGATGGTATCCCTCTTTTTTATGACGGAATGAACGAGAAGGGACTTTGTATGGCCGGGCTCAATTTCGTGGGAAATGCGATCTACCATGACCCGGCTCCCGGAAAGGACAACGTTGCCACCTTTGAATTCATTCCCTGGATCCTGTCACAATGCGCCACAGTGCAGGAGGCCAGGCACCTTCTGGAGCGGATCAATCTGATCCCAGAGCCCTTCCAGAAAAACTTCCCCGCCGCCCACCTCCACTGGATGATCTCAGACCACGAGGGCTCCATTGTGGTAGAATCCATCCAGGAAGGCGTAATGGTGTATGACAATCCCACGGGAGTCCTGACCAACAATCCCCCCTTTCCGCAGCAGCTGTTCAACCTAAATAACTTCATGTCCCTGTCCCCCAAGGCTCCCAGCAATCATTTTTCCAACAAGCTGGATCTGCAGCCATACAGTCGGGGCATGGGGGCTCTGGGTCTGCCTGGGGATCTGTCCTCCCAGTCCCGCTTTGTCCGTGCCTCCTTCACCCGTCTCAACTCCCGCTCCGGCTCCTCCGAGGAGGAGAGCGTCAGCCAGTTTTTCCACATCTTGGGCTCTGTAGCCCAGCAGCGGGGCTGCTGCCAGCTGGACAACGGCCATTATGACGTCACCATTTACACCTCCTGCTGCAACGCCACCAGGGGGATCTACTACTACACCTCCTACGAGAACAGCCAGATCTCCGCCGTGGATCTCCATCGCTGTGAGTTAGACGGAGGCGGCCTGATCCGCTTTCCCTTTATCAAAGGTCAGCATATTTTTTGGCAGAATTAGCCCTTCCCTCTTGTCTCTCCTCCTTTTGAAGTATAAAATAGAAAAAGATGGTTTTCCCTGCCATCATTTCTCCCCTCCTGCCAGGAGAAACGGAGCCTATACCGAAACAAGATCCACTTCTATTTGAATAAGGAGGATTCTCAGCATGAACGTCGACTTCAGTGCCATTCCGGAAACCGTCATTCCCCACATGCGTGGCGGAGAAAAGGAATTTCGGGTCAAAAGTTTTTCCGACGACCTCTGCAAGATCATGCGGGGCCGGCTCATCCCCGGGGCCTCCCTAGGGTTCCACTCTCACGATACCAGTTGCGAGGTCATATATATTCTCAGCGGCACAGGAAAGATCTTATACGACGACAGATCTGAGCCCCTAAGCCCCGGCTCCTGCCATTACTGCCCCAAGGGCCACGCCCACAGCCTCATCAATGACAGCGACGGAGATCTGGAGTTTTTCGCCGTAGTTCCCCAGCAGTAAACCAAAAGCCTGCCCACAAGGGCAGGCTTTTCTCCTTAATTTTCCTTTTTCATCTTGCCAACTGTCGCTTCCCGGTATAAAATAGGGAATTGAGAAAAAAGAAAGGAGCCTATCTCCATGAGCGATTGCCTCTTTTGCAAGATCATCGCCGGGGACATCCCCTCCAAAAATGTCTATGAGGACGAGCTCTGCTACGCCTTCTATGACATTGATCCCCAGGCCCCCGTCCATTTTCTGGTGATCCCCAAGGCGCATATCCAGTCTGTCTCCCAGGTGGATGAGAAAAATGCCGCCATCGTGGGATATATCTTTGCCGTCATTGCCTCCCTGGCCAAGGAGCTGGGACTGGAGAGCTACCGGGTGGTCTCCAACATCGGCGACCAGGCTGGACAGAGCGTCCATCACCTTCACTTCCACGTCCTCTCCGGCCGGGATATGACCTGGCCTCCCGGCTAACGCGACATGCCTGAAAAGACAAAAAAAATCCTCATAACCACCCTATCCTGGCTGGTGCGCACGGCGGTATTCCCCGCGCTGGCAGCCTGGATTTTGGTGCGCCTTTGGATCCCCTGGGGGGACGTTTATCCCGCAGAAAACCTAATTCTGGCCGCTGGGATTATTTCCGCCCTCCTCCTGATCATAGAGGCCGCCTGTAAACTGGCCCGCAGGGTTCTTTTGCCCTGGACGGCCTGGTGGAAAAACCTGCTGTCCCTGGTTCCCCCCCTGCTGCTGGGCTGGTTTTTTGACATCAGCTGCTCCATGCCCACCGAGAGTCTTCCCTTTATTGACTGGCTTCTTACAGGCTGGGACTTGGAAACTCTCTGCCACCTGGGCAACGCCGTCATTTTCGCTGTCATCGTCATGGCCCTTCTAAAGGCCGGACGGGATCTGGTCGGTGTGGCTAAGGCGGACTGGAAACAGCTTTTGGTCATTTTTGTCTGCCTCAATTTAGCCACCGCCCTCTATGCCTTCACCTCCAACACAGTATATATCTGGGACAATGCCGGCTACTGGGCCATCGCTCGAAATCTGGCTATGGATGAGGTCACAGGTTACAAACAGATCATCGCTGTGCTGGAATCCACCCTTACCGAGGATTACAATTATCTGCTGGCCTATCCCATCTCCCTCATTATGCGGGTCTTCGGCACCAGTCGGACGGTTTTCCTTTTCTCTCTGTCCAACCTCTACACCTTCCCCGCCCTTTGGGGTTTTACCGCTCTGGCAAACACAAAGCGGTGGAGTGGTCTGGTACTGACCAGCCTTTTCCCCATGCTGGGCTACACGGGCCTGGTGGGCATGGTGGATGTGGCCTGCGCCGGTATGGGCATCTGGGCCTATGCCATCTATACCAGTGACAAGCCCGCCACAAGCCGAGGGATCATGACGGGAGCCTTGCTGGTGGGAACCTTCCTGTGCCGAAGGTATTTCCTATTCTTTGCCGCCTCCTTTGGTCTGGCAGTCTTTGTGGCAAAGGTATTCTTCGATCACAAAAAATGGTGGGATTTTCTGGCCTTGTGCTGCTCCACCGCCCTGTGCGGAATCACCTTTACCCTCCGTTTTCTTTTGGATAAGGTGTTGGAGCCTGACTATGGCGATCTCTACTCCGCCTATTCTCTGGGCCTGAAAACCGATTTTCTCTCCTTCTGCCGCTATTTTGGTCTCGTTCTGCTGATCCTGTTCCTTATCGCCGCTCTGGTGGATATGGCCCGGAAGGAGGATCGGTTTAAGATCACCCTGGGCTTGGTCCAGATCGCAGCCTGTTTTATCGCCTTTATCCAGGTCCAGTCTCACGGACAGCAGCACCTTCTGATGTACCTGCCCCCCATCGCCTTTGTGGCCTTGAATTCCCTGGTACGTGCGCCCCAGTATATGAGTGCCTTCCTGGCCATCTCAACGGCGGTCTACTGCTTTTTCCCCAAGCTCCAGCCTACCTCTATCCAGGACCTGGATACCCCGGATCTGTTTCCCTCTTTCCACTTTTACGGCCCAAAGCGTTCCGACATGGAGGAGCTCTTACGGCTGGCCGACTACTTGGACAGTCTCTCCCGACTGGAGGAAAAGACAGCCGTGGTTCTCTCCTCCTCTTTCACTTTGAATCTGGAGTCGGTAGCCAGCCTCCGGGCCTCCATGGATCTGCCGGAGCCAGAGGTCAAGACCGTCCTCCAATACCACGGCACGGTAGATAAACGGGACTCCTTCAATTGGAACACCGCCTTTGCTGACTATCTGGTGGTCGGCGATCCTCCCCAGACTCATCTGGGAGAAGAGAACCAGCAGGTTCTCACCATCCTGGTGGAGCATATCCTGGCAGGTACAGGTCCCGGTAAGGCCTACACCGAGCTGGCTCCCACCTTCCATCTTGCCAACGGTGTCACTGTTCGGATCTTCCGGCGGATCCGCCCCTGGTATCTGGAGGAGTACCAAATTATTTCCGAGGCTCTCATTGAACTGTATCCGGAATATGAAGAGCTCTACCAAATCCCAAAATGGATCAAATAAAAGCAAGCCTGTGAGGTATTCTCACAGGCTTGCTTTTATTTCCTCCCTGTCAGTCACCACCATGGTATCCCCGACTCTGATCTCCGTATCTCCCTTGGGAACCACAGCAGAACCATCCAGCCGCCGCAGTAAAACGATCAAACCTACCTCCGGAAGTTCCAGTTCCCTGACCCGTCTTCTGGCCCAGGGACTCCCCTGCTCCACCGGGATCTCCCGCAGAGGAACTCCTCTCTCCTTTTCCTCATAGAGAGGGGTACTCACTACCAGCAAGTCTCCCTCCCTCAGAAGAGTGTCTCCGCCTGGGATCACCTGTTCCTGTCCCCGGCGGATCATCACCACCAGGGTGTCAGTCGGCAACGGACAGTCCGCCAGCCGCTTTTCCTGCCAGGGATGGCCCTCCCCGATCCGAAATTGGGTCAAGTGGAGCAGATTCTCCCCTTGGTAGTCGTTGAAGGTCCGGCGCAAACTCTCCTCGCTATCGGTCATCTCCAGCCTCTCCGCCACTCTGGGCAGAAGAGATCCTTGAAGCGCCACAGAGAATAGACATACGCAGAACACCACATGAAACAGGTCATGACCCATGGCCGCTCCCCGGCCCACCGCCATCACAGCAAACACGATAGAGGCCGCCCCCCGAAGTCCCGCCCAGGACACCAGCAGACACTGCCGGGTAGAGCGGCCAAGGGGCTTCATCAACAGAAATACCGCCACGGGGCGGGCAACAAAGGTGAGGAACCCCGCCACTCCCAAGGCCATGGGCAGCGCCGCCGGGATCTGGCTTGGAGTGGCCAGCAGCCCCAGCAGGAAAAACAGGATCATCTGCGCAAGCCCTGTGATCCCATCAAAAAAGTGTACCAGCGCCGCCTTTCGAGGGATAGCCGAGTTCCCCATCCAAAGCCCCGCCAGATATGCACCCAGATAGCCGTTCCCCCCTGCCAAGGCCGGCAGGGAATAGGCAAGAAGGGCGGCGGCAAAAACAAAAAGGATGTCCATCCCGCTCTCAGAGAAATCCAGTCTCCGCAAAAGGAAGATGGCCCCTGCCGCCACCGCCGCTCCCAGCAGCAGACCAAAAAGCACCTGCCGCAGCACAACGATCCACAGTCCACTCTCGCCCCCCACCCCCAGGAAATACAGGGCGGTCACCGTTATCAGATAGGAGCAGGGGTCGTTGCTGCCGCTCTCCAACTCCAAAAGCGAGGCCGTATTCTCCTTAAGCCCCAGTCGCTTGGCCCGGAGAATAGAGAATACAGAGGCGGCGTCGGTGGAGCTGATGACCGCCCCAGTCAGAAGGCTTTCCGCCAGGGAGAGCCCCAAAACCAGATGACAGAACCCGGCGGTGAGGAGCGCCGTCACCACCACTCCCACCGTGGACAGCAGTACCGCCTGCAGCGCTACCGGCCTCGCCGCCTCCCACCGGGTGCCAAAGCCGCCGTAAAACATGATAAAGGCCAACGCCGCCGAACAGATCTGCTCTGACAAAACAAAATCATCAAAGGCCAGTCCCAGCGGCCCATCCACTCCGCAGAGCATCCCCAACAGCAAAAACAGCAGCAGCGCAGGGACCCCCAGCCTTCCGGACAAGCGCCCTGCGGCCACACAGGCCAAAACTACAAGGGCAAAAAAGAACATAGCCTGGGTCATGGCCTCTCCTTTCTTTTCGGCGCCCAGCCCCCTTCCGGGGGAAGCCACCCCATGGATCGAAGGATGGGGGTCAACGCGGCAAACAGAACACACAGCATCACCGTCTGGGGGATCAGCTTGATGGCGTTGGTCACCGCGCTGGCGCTCATGTAATAGAGGTACCCCTTCCCCGTCCCGGACAGGATGGTGCTCCAAAGGCTGCCCAAGAAAACATTCATCAGGTTGGTCAAAAGCTTGGCCAGGAATACCCGCACCGGCCCAAACTGCGTGCGGTAGAGAAACAGGGCGTAGATCAGACATCCCAGCATAGTGGTGAGGGCATAGCCCGGGAAATAGGGAAAGGCCGGATTGGCCAGGTAACTCACCGTGTCCTCCGCCAGTCCAAAGACCATCCCGGCCACCGGCCCGCAGATCATGGCGCAGAGACTCCGGGCCAGAAAGCCCCAGGTCACCTTGGCGGCATACACATCCGTCAGGTGGATGGGGATGGAGGGCACCCGGGCCAGGGCCATGCAGGCGGCGATCATCAGGGCGGAGAAGGCCAGATTCCGGGGCCGTCTGAAATCCTTCCCGGCTGTGTGCCAATAGGCGGCGGAAAAGGGTGTTTTGTAGAGCTCCTGACTGGTCATGGACATAAAAATTCCTCCTTTTTTGTTGGGCAGCCCTTTCGGGTGCCGCACAAAGGAGGATACAATACCGCCTATATGCGGCAGCGGGATGCGGAAAAGGCACTGCGGAGGGCTTCCTGTCACTTCCCTCACTTCGTCCGGCGGACAACTCCCCGTCCCGCCGGCACTGAACACGCCGTTTCCTACTCTGCCTATTTCTGATACATCATACAGGAACCGAAGGCAAAAATCAAGCCTCCATTCCTATTTTTTCTATCCGACCCAAATACTCCTCCGCCTCCTCCCTGGAGTGAAAGCGAACCAGCCTTTTCTCCCGGTATCTCCCCAACAGCTCCTCCATAACGGGCATCTGATCCTGTTGAAAATCCAGGATCCACCGGCGGAACTCCCGGTCAAGCTCCCGCTCCACCCAGGGCATATCCTCCCGGGGCTTGCCCACCCGCTCCCGCGCCCCCGCAAGGCACAGCTCCACGGGATAATCCAGCAGAAAGACCGTATCGCAGGCTCTCAGCCGAAGCTCCATCGTCCGCAGGTAATTCCCATCAATGATCCAGTGATCCCCCGCCAACACCTTTCCCAGTGCGGCGTCAAACTCCTCACAGGATACATTGGTCCCATCCGCCTTGTGCCACAGCATATCCAGATAGTGGAGGGGCAGCCCGGTCCCATCCCGCAGCCTGCGGGCAAAGGTGCTCTTCCCCGCCCCAGGACAGCCGATCACTATCACCTTCTCCATCTCTCCCCCCTCCTTCACAGCTTCAGGATCGCCTCCGCCGTCTGGGCCGCCGTCAAGTCCGTGGTATCTACCTTCCGGGTTTCCAGCGTCTCATAGAGCGGCAGCCGCTCCAAGCTCCGCTCTATCACCCTCGGCTCCCGCCTTCCCGCCCGGATATCCCCCTCCAGTCTTTGGATCAAAGTCTCCCGGGCACAGACGAGGGAAAGGCATTTCACCTCACATCCTCCGGTATCCAGCCCACCCAGCAACTCCTCCAAAATCTCCTTCCGATCCATGACCCAGCAAAATATCACATTCTCATAGGCCTTGCAATGAAGGAAATTGTTCAGCAGATGGCAGATGTTGTCCATCACCATGGCCTTGGTCTCCCCGGTCACCTGGAAGGGATGGGCGTCCCAGCACCAATCCCCATCCAAAAACACACTCTTGTCCAGCCGTCTCTTCAGCTCCTGCCCCACAGTGGTCTTTCCCACCCCCATGGGGCCGCCGATCAAATACAGGGTTTTCATCTCCGCTCCTCCAGGATCCCCATGCTCACAAGCTCCTCATAGCTGTAGAGCACATTCAGCACTTCCAGCAACGCATTGGCGCTCATATGCTCCGGAAGCTCCAGCCGCCTCAAAAGAACTCTCCGGTTCTCTCCCGCCTCGGGCGTCCCTGAAAGTCCCGCCAGGTAGAGATCCGTCTTGGTGATAGGCCGATGGGGCCCCTTTCTCTCCTCCCCGTCCAGAAAGGTAGCTCCCCCCCGGCGGAGGGCCTCCAGCAAAACCTCCGGCGGCATCCCCTCCACCCCCAGCTTCCCCTCCTTCCCCGGCGTTTTCTTCCTCTTCTCCTTGCCGGGTCGGTCTGGAATATAGGCGTGCTTCACCAGGGCCGGGTCCACCGCCCCCCGCAGATAATTGCGGATGACAAACCCAGCCCCGTCGGAATCTGTAAAGACCAACAGCCCCCGCTCCTCCGCCAGCCGGCGGAGGATGGCCAGCCGCTCCTCGTCTCTGAATATCCCAAACCCGGAGGTCTCCAGGATCACCCCGTCCACCACCTGGGACAGGGTGTTCTTGTCATACCGCCCCTCCACCACGATGGCCTCCCGGATCCTGGGCTTCTCTCCCCCCCTCACGCCGCCTGCCTCTGGGCCAGTTCCAACAATAGATTCACCAGCACCTCCTGGCCGTCCGCCCCGGTGGATTTCAGCTCCAAATCCGCCCCCTCGCACCGAAGCAGCGCCCAGCGGTACCACTCCAAAGAAAACCGCTTTCCTGACTGCATCAGCTTTTGCGCCTGGAATTCCCGCAATCCGCAAAGCTCCATCAGCCACTGGACATTCTTCTGCCGGTCCGCCCCTAGTCTGGCCACATAAAGCTGCCGCACCTGCTTGGACAGCACCGCCAACAGCTTGATAGGCGCCTCCTGCATATGAAGCAGTTCCCCCAGCACCCGAAAAGCCTGATCGAAGTTCCGTCCGGCAATGGCGTCGGTCAGATTAAAAATGACCGCGTCCAACTGCGGTGTGGATACCGCGTCAATATCCTGCCGGGTGATCTTCCGCCCCTTGGCATAGGCCCCTATCTTCCCGATCTCCGAGATCAGCCCGTTCATCAGATCCCCACAGCGGAACACCAGATAGTTGGCCTCCGTCCGGCTGATCTCATGGCCCAGAGCCTGAAACCGCACAGCGATCCACTTTTCCAGTTTATCCTGCTGCTGCCGGATGAAATTGACGATCTTTCCCTTCTCCTTCACCAGCTTGGCCAGCTTTCCCCGGCTGTCCAGCTTAAACTCCAAAACGTCATAGACGAACACCAGACAAACATAGTCAGGAAGGTCCCCCAGCAGCTCCATCAGCCCCTCCTTGTCCCCCTTGTCTATATCAACGTCAGTCACCACCACCATGGTTCGCTCACTCATCATAGGCAACGCATTCACCGCCCCATGAAGGCGTGACAAGGTGTATTCCTTCCCAGGGATCAGATGGTAATTGAAATCATCCAGTCCTCCGGTCAACAGGAGACTTTTCATCTCCTCCAAGCTCTTATCCCGGAGATAGGTCTCCTCTCCGTGAAAGACATAGAGGTTTCCCAGGCTTTCCGCCCCCAGCTCCTTTCGGAACTCCTCATAGGACGGATCTTCCTTTTTTTTCTGGTAAGCCATAGACGGTTCCCTCCTTATTCGCTGAAAAAAGTATACCATATCCCCTTTGGATTTGCAATCTCATCCACCCTTGACGAACACCCCGCTGCCAGGTAAAATAGAACCAAACTGCGGGTTATTCCCGCCCTGCCAGGAAAGGAAGGATCCCTATGCTCCAGCTCCGTGCCCGTGACTACAATTTCACCGTGGGCCAGCTCCCTCCCGGCCCCCGAAACAAGATCACCGACGTCCCCGGCCTTACCGTGGGCCACTATACCGTGGACAATGCCGAAAACAAAACCGGGGTCACCGTCCTCCTCCCCGGTCCGGAGAATCCCTTCACTCATAAGCTGCCCGCCGCCGCCTTTGTCCTCAACGGCTTTGGCAAAAGCCTGGGCATGGTCCAGGTGGAGGAGCTGGGCACCCTGGAGACCCCCATCGCCCTCACCAACACCCTGAATGTGGGCTTGGTCCACGATGCCCTGGTGGAGTACATGATCGGCCGTTGCGAACTGGAGGGTGTGGATCTCCGATCTGTCAACCCTCTTGTCTTGGAGTGTAACGACGGAGGTATCAACCATATTCAAAAACGGGCTGTGGGTAAAGAGGAGGTCTTCGCCGCTTTCGCCGCCGCCTCCCCCGCTTTTGACGAGGGGGATGTGGGCGCCGGCAAGGGTATGGTTTGTCACGGGCTCAAGGGCGGGATCGGCTCCGCCTCCCGCCGCATGGAGTTTGAGGGGCAATCCTACACCATGGGCGCCTTGGTCCTGGCCAATCACGGCAGTATGCCCGACCTTACTATCTGCGGAAACCATATCGGTCCCACCTTGGACCAAGCCAAAGCCGCCAAGGAGTCCGACGTAGGCTCCTGCATCGTGATCCTGGCCACCGACCTTCCCCTGGACAGCCGCCAGCTTGGCCGGGTGGCCAAACGGGCCTCGGTGGGTCTGGCCCGGCTGGGCTCCTATATCGGCCACGGCAGCGGGGAGGTCTTCTTGGCCTTCTCCACCGCCAACCCCTTCCCCATTCAGGAGGAAACCGCTTTCCGCGCCGTCACCGCCTTCCACGAGGAGAAAATGGATCTCCCCTTCCGGGCGGCGGCGGAGTGTGTGGAGGAGGCTATCCTCAACTGCCTCTTCACCGCCCGAACCGTCACCGGCTGGGACGGAAAGACCGTCTGGGCCCTCCGGGATCTGTGGCACCCCCAGGGGGAGGCGCCTCAACCATGAAGCCGCTCCTCTTTATCCTCATCCTGCTCCTGATCGACGATACCCTGGAGGCTCAAAACCTCCCTCTTATCAAAACCCCATGATCCCATTTGAATAAAACAGGCCACGCGGTACGGGATACCGCGTGGCCTGTTTCATTTCTCATTCCTTCTCAAAGACTTCCTTCCCCAGTCCGCAAACCGGGCAGACCCAGTCCTCCGGCACATCCTCCCAGGCTGTACCGGGGGCCACGCCGTTGTCCGGATCCCCTATCTCCGGGTCATAGACATACCCGCAGGGAGCGCAAACATACCGTTCCATCCTCTCACCCCCTTTCCGTCTCCAGCCAGCTGTTGAACTCGTCCCACAGCTCCATGGCCTTGAATTTCACCACGTACCCCTCGTTCTCCCCGGTGATGAGCCGCACCTGATCCCCGGAAAAATTTCCCGCCCTTTCCGCCACCGTCTCACTCACCGAGCCCAGACACAGGGGCGGAAACACCACGCACCACCAGTTCCGCCCAGCCCCCTCTCCCAGCGTAATACGCAAGGCTGTATACTTTCCAGCCGGCAGGGCGAAATTGGTATACTCCTTGGTGGGAAACCAGACCTCCTCCTGGATGGAGGCCGTGACCTCTACCCCTGCCCCCACGATCTCCGCCCCTATTGTGGCCAGCTCAGGCAGCCGTTGCGCCAGAACCGCCATGGCCTCCTCCCGGGTATCCGTCCCCTCCAACCATGGCTCCACCGCCTCCAGCACCGCATCCCGTACCCGCAACTTCTCCGCCTGGTCCTCCTCACTGTCAGACCGGGCCACCACATGGAGCCGTACCATCTGCTCCGCCAGAGCCTTCTGCTGCCCTGTGAGCCATACCCCTGTCAGCAGGGCGACACACACCCCAAACAGCAGACACCTTTCCCATTTCCGAAGCCGGGATCCCGCTTCATGTACCAATTCAGACACACCTTTCTATGTGAGATATATCCATTTTCTCCATGTTCTTCCTCTTCTATACCTCCCACTTTCACCGAAGCCCCACAGGTCCCGGGCCTCCATACATTTCTACAGCTTTTTTGCAAATATATCCAAAATACACATTGACAATCTTTTCTCATTTGTCTAAAATGTTAATAGCCATAAAAATTGTTCTACGCAACTTGTGGCAGAGCAAATTATTGGAGGAGGAAATCAACATGAAGATCACCAAGAAGCGCATCCTTGCAACCGTAGCCGCGACCCTGGTCCTGGCTATGAGCCTTACCGCCTGCGGCGGTAAGAAGTCCAGCGAGTATCCCACCAAGGGTATCAACGTCATCTGCCCCTGGGGCGCAGGCGGCGGTACCGACGCCTGCCTGCGGGCCTTCTGCGACGCCATGGGCAAGGACCTGGGCCAGACCCTCACCGTGGACAACATCACCGGCGGCGGCGGAATCACCGGCCACCAGGCCATCGCCGACGCGGAGGCTGACGGCTACACCATCGGCATGATCACTTTCGAGCTTTCTACTTATGTCCCCCTTGGCACCAGTGACCTGACCTGGGAGAGCTATGAGCCCCTGTGCCGGGTCAACACCGACGCCGCCACCGTCACCGTGGGCACCAAGTGGGCCAACGACAACGGCATCACCGACCTGGCCTCCTACATCGACTACTGCAAGGCCCACCCCGGCGAGGTCCAGATGGGCGGTTCCTCCAATGCCTCCGTGTGGCACATCGCCGGCGGCTACCTGATGAACGCCACCGGCATTGACATCCAGATGGTCACCTATCAGGAGGGCGCCGCCGCCGCTGTTAAGGACGCCGCCGGCGGCTTCATCCAGGGCGTCACCGTCTCCCTAGCCGAGGCCCGCAGCTTCATCGAGTCCGGCGACCTGACCTGCCTGGGCGTTATGTCCGACGAGCGCAACGCCGCCTTCCCCGATGTCCCCACCTGCCTGGAGCAGGGCTTTGACGTGCAGTACTTCACCCAGCGCGGCATGGCCGTGCCCAAGGGCATTGACCCCGATGTGAAGGCCCGTCTGGAGAAGGCCTGCGAGACCGCTATCGCCGAGGAGAGCTTCGTGGAGTTCATGAACAACAACGGTCAGGCTATCTCCTATCTGAACGCCGCCGACTACGCCGCCTTCCTGGAGCAGTCCGCCACCGACGTTGCCGCCGCCATGGAGGCCGTTGGTCTGTAATCGTCCCACCAATCGCTTTTCACCAGGATGGGCAGGCTCCGAGCCTGCCCATCCTCTGTAAAAAGACCCGTCATACCCTGAAAAGAAAGGGAGAGATCGTTTTATGACAAAAAAGACCCAAAGTCTGGCCTTCGCAAACCTCATCGCCTCGATCCTCTTCATTGCGGTAGGCGTGTGGGGTATTCTCCAGATGATGAACCTTCAGCAGGTGAAGGACACCTATGCCCAGCCCAACGTCTTCCCCATCGCCATGATCACAGGTATGCTGCTCTTCTCCGTGATCCTGCTGATCCAGTCCATACTCAAGCTGAGCAAGATGGATCTGAAGGATCCTATGGTGGACAAGGCCGAAAGCATCAACTTCATCAAGGACAAGGGGGTTCAGGGGGCCCTCATCGTCATCGCCCTGTGCATCGCCTTTGTCCTCCTGTTCCGACCCTTGGGCTATGTGCTGGACGCCGCCATTATTGGCTTCATCATCATGGCCCTCATCGGTAAGCGGAATTGGCTAGTCATGGCTCTGGTATCCATTCTGGTCCCCTTTGTCATGTGGCTTCTGTTCTTCAAGCTTCTGTCCGTCAACATCCCCATGGGTCCTCTCAGCTTCCTGAAGGACCTGATCGCCATGATTTAAGGAGGGAGGATACCTATGGATTTCGGAATGTTGCTTACCAGCTATGCTGAGGTATTCACCTCTGTTCAGGTCCTTCTGATGACCTTTATCGGGGCCTTGGGCGGTATCCTTCTGGGCGCCATCCCCGGTATGACCGCCACCATGGGCGTGGCCCTGCTGGTGCCCTTCTCCTTCGGTATGGATCTGATCCCCGCCATCGGCCTGTTGCTGGGCATTTACTGCGGCGGCATGTACGGCGGCTCCATCTCCGCCATTTTGATCCACGCCCCCGGCACCCCCTCCGCCGCCGCCACCGTGCTGGACGGCTATCCCATGACCAAGAAGGGTGAGGCGGGTAAGGCTCTGTCGGTGGCTATGTTCTCCTCCTTCTGCGGCGGCATCATCGGTGCCCTCATCATGACTTTCCTGTCCCCTCTCATCGCGGACATGGCCATGAACTTCGGCCCCGGCGAGATGTTCATGCTGGCTGTCTTCGGTCTCAGCGTCATCATCTCTATCTCGGGCAAGTCCATCACCAAGGGTCTCATGAGCGCCTTCCTGGGTATGTTCATGTGCTGCGTGGGCCTGGACCCCACCAACGGCATCCCCCGTTTCATGACCGTAAAGCAGACCGGCCTTCTGGACGGCTTCCAGTTCATCCCCGCCCTTATCGGTATGTTTGCGGTGGCCGAGGTCATCGCCGGGGTGGAGCGGATCCTCACCGGCAAGGAGCACACCGCCTCCTCCAACGAGAAGATCACCAGTGTGCTGCCTGATTTCAAGACTATCAAGCAGATCTGGCCCAACATCCTCTCGGGCTCCATCATCGGCACCTTCATCGGCGCCATCCCGGGAGCCGGCGGCGATATCGCCGTGTTCGTCTCCTACGGAGCCAGCAAGTCCGCCAGCAAGCACCCCGAGCTGTATGGCACCGGTATTCCTCAGGGCGTAGCCGCCACCGAGTCGGCCAACAACGGCTGCTCCGGCGGCGCTATGATCCCCCTGCTGAGCCTGGGCGTCCCCGGCGACGCCGTCACTGCCGTGCTGCTGGGCGCCTTCATTATGAAGGGCATCACCCCCGGTCCCATGATGTACGTCTCCGAGCTCCACACCGTCTACAAGGTCTTTGCCGCTCTGATGCTGGCCAACCTGTGTATGCTCATCGTGGGCTGCCTGGGTGTCCGCTTCTTTGCCAAGATCGTCTCCGTGGAGAAGACCATCCTCTATCCCATCATTCTGGTCATCTCCCTGCTGGGCGCTTTCTCCATCAATAAGAGCGTCTTTGACATCGGCGTGTGTGTGGCCTTCGGCGTTTTTGGCTGGCTCATGAACAAGTACGAGTTCCCCCTCTCCCCCATCCTTCTGACCCTGATCCTTGGGCCTATGTGTGAGAAGAACTTCGTCCGCTTCATGAACATCAAGCATGGCAACATCTGGGCCATCGGCCAGTCCCCTATCGCCATGGGCTTCCTCATCGTAGCCATCGGCACCATCGTCTTCTCCATCTTCAACCAGCGCAAGATCAACAAGCGGGAAGCTGAGGCCAGAGCCAACAGCGGCTCCTAGGAGTAAGGCGTATCAGTCCATGTAAGAACAAAGCGGAGCCGTTCCCCGTATGGGGAACGGCTCCGTCTCTTTTCTCATAAAGTCCGGACCAGATAGACCTCCCGGCACAGCCTCCTCAGCTCCTCCTCGGCAGCCCTGCCCTCCTCCTCCCTCTCATAGAGGCCGAAGACCGTAGGTCCAGTCCCACTCATCCCTGCTCCCAAGGCCCCCCTTCGGAGCAGCTCCCCCTTCAGTTCCTCCACCTGTCCCCGCTTCCGGAAAGGCAGGATCTCCTCAAATACATTAAATATCCGCCGGGCCACCCCGGGGAGATCCCCCTCCTCCAAAGCCCGGATCACCCCAGCGGTGTCCGGATGACACCGGGGCCTCCGGCTGTCCAGCAGGGCGAACAGTTCCGGGGTAGATACCGGAAAGCCGGGCTTGGCAAGGACCACCCAGCACCCCGGCAGGGAGGGCAAAGGTGTGATCTCCTCCCCTCTCCCCTGGGCCAAAGCCGTCCCTCCCATCACGCAGTAGGGCACATCGGACCCCACCTTCTCCCCGATCCCGGCCAGCTCAGTGGAGCTCAGCCCCAGACCCAACAGTTCATTCAACCCCCGCAGCACAGCGGCGGCGTCGGAGCTTCCCCCCGCCATCCCCGCGCATACAGGGATCCTCTTCTGCAGTTCAATGGTCAGTTTCCCCCACTCCGCCCCTGTCTCCTCCCGGAGCCGCAGAGCCGCGGCGGCAGCCAGATTCCGTCCATCCACCGGCAAAAAACCCAGGTTGGAGGAAAGCTCTACCCCCTCCCCCGGTCCGGTAGTCAGGGTCACCTGGTCTGCCAGGGATACCGACTGCATCACCATCTTCATCTCATGATAGCCGTCCTCCCGCCTGCCCAGTACATCCAGGGTAAGGTTCAGTTTTGCGGGGGCGGTCACTGTAATAGAAGCCATAGCCCCTCCTTATCGGATCTTCCGTGCCTCCAGATAGAACCGTTTATCCTGCGCCTCCCCCATAGAAAAGGTCTTCCGGGGCAAGGTCCCGTCCCGCAGCACCGCCGGGAACAGAGAAGCCTTCTCCATGGGCTCCAGCAGAAAGGCCATATTGCCGCTCCTCCGGCCTAATCCAGCGGCCACCTCCGCGCCGTGAACGTAGTCCACACTGCCCCCATGGTCCGCTATGTACGCATCCAAGAATCCCTGTAAGGTCCCCACAGGAAGGTGCTGGACCGGGTGCGGGACGGTCACCGCCCCCTCCCCCTCCGCCCACACATAGCGGAGCACATGCCCTTCCCCCTCCCCCTCATGGGCTCCGGGAAAGGCTTTCAGCAGAGTCGCCAGCAGGTCATTCCCCTTCACATGAAAGGCCACCCGGTGGATGGGCTCAAATTCCAGGGACTCGTCATGGAGATTCACCAGCTCACAAAGGGCATACCGGGCGGGCATATCCACCCACCGCTCCGGGTCCGTGAGCCGTTTCTGTCGCTCATAGCATTCCTTGGCGGTAGCCAGAGAGTGGTTCCCATCCCCCACCGCGAACTGGAATGGAACCACCCTCTCCCCCTGCCCATACCGCGCCCGGAATCCCTCCGGCCCGCAGAGGGCTTTCAAACTCTCCCCTACCATAGCCTGACTCTCCTCGTCCAGGAGCCAACCCGCCACATGGCCGCTGTCCTCCATCAGGTCAAAATCATAGAGAAGGGTCATCCTCTCTTTCCGGCTCTCCAGGGGCTCAATGACCGTTTTTGACCGGTCATCGCATAGAAGCATGGCATGGGGCAGTTCAATGGGAGCATTCTTCCGCACCGCCACCCGGGGCGGGATCCGGCTCATGACAGTTCCCTCCGTGGCCCGGACAGCGGTCTCCGCCCCCGGCTCATAGTCGTACTGCTCCAGATCCACCTTTCCCACAAGCCCCCGGCGGACCTTCCCATTCCTCAGCCTTCGTTCCACATAGACAAGGGAATTGGGCAATTCCCGGAACCGGCCCTCCCGAAGATACCGGGTCATGGTGTTGTTGATCTCCATGATATCGGTCTCCACATTGGGTCCGTCCAGGCAGCTCTCCGGCAGGATAAGGCGCAATGCGGAGGGGGCGGAGCCCACATACCGCTCCACCCGGCTCCAATACTCCGGCTGGGAGGTATACTGGTCACAGGCCACCACCGCCCACTTGTCATAGTCACAGCTCTGGGGCAGTAAAATATCAGCTCCACTGAAGGCCAAGCCTTCAAAATTTCCGCTCATCCCGCTTCACCTCTTTTGATCCAATACTCCCTTAATGGCCTCCAACAGCTCCCCAAACTCCTCATAGGCGGGCAACTCCGGATGGTCCTCCTTGATCTGCCGGGTACTTTTGAACAGGAAGCCCGCCTTGCTCTGCTGGATCATCCCCAGGTCATTGTAGCTGTCCCCGGCGGCGATGGTGTCAAAGCCGCAGGACTGGAGCGCCTTCACTGTAGTGAGTTTGGACTTTTCACACCGCATTTTAAACCCGGTGATCTCCCCACTCTCCGCCACCTCCAGGGTGTTGCATAGGATGGTGGGCCACCCCAGCTTCTCCATCAAAGGCTTGGCAAACTGCTCAAAGGTATCGCTGAGGATCACCACCTGAGTGAGGCTCCGCAGCTCGTCCAGAAAGGCTTTAGCCCCGGGCAGAGGATCAATCTTGGCAATGGTGGCCTGGATTTCCTTCAATCCCAGCCCATGCTCCCTCAGGATCCCCAGCCGCCAGTTCATCAGCTTGTCATAGTCCGGCTCATCCCTGGTGGTCCGTGTCAGCTCCGGGATCCCGCTCTCTTGGGCAAAGGCGATCCAGATCTCGGGCACCAGCACGCCCTCCATATCCAAACACACGATATTCACGGTGCAGCTCCCTCCT
This sequence comes from Oscillospiraceae bacterium, assembly GCA_022799035.1. Lineage (GTDB taxonomy): Bacteria > Bacillota > Clostridia > Oscillospirales > Oscillospiraceae > Vermiculatibacterium. The sequence goes on along the minus strand of JAAWNQ010000001.1, from coordinate 1,914 downwards.
CCATCTATTGTAGGGCGGGGGCTTGCCCTCCGCCGGTCTTACCCTTTCATTTTAACGTTCCCAGGAATCGCTCCAGCCGCTCCAGGGCCTCGGCCAGATCCTTCATGGAGGCGGCGTAACAAGCCCGCACAAAGCCCTCTCCCCCGGGTCCAAAGGCGGAGCCCGGGATCACCGCCACATGCTCGGCCTGGAGGAATTGGTCACAGAACTCCTCAGAGGTCAGCCCCGTAGACCGGATACAGGGGAAGGTATAGAAGGCCCCCCTGGGCTCAAAGCACTCCAGTCCCAGCCGCCGGAAACCCTCCACCAGGAACCGGCGGCGGCCGTCATACTCCTCCTTCATGGCCTCAATGTCCTCATCCCCCTTCTCCATTGCCTCAATAGCGGCGTACTGACTGGTGGTGGGGGCGGACATGATCCCATACTGGTGCAGCTTGGTCATGGCGGAGAGCAGGGGCTTAGGGCCACACACATAGCCCAACCGCCACCCCGTCATGGAGTAAGCCTTGGAAAAACCGTTGATGACAATGGTCCTCTCGTACATATCCGGGATATTGGCCATGGACACATGTCCCTGGCCATAGGTCAACTCAGCGTAGATCTCATCGGAGATCACCATGATATCAGTGCCCCGAAGCACATCGGCCAAAGCCTCCAGATCCTCCCGGCCCATGATCCCTCCCGTGGGGTTACAGGGAAACGGCAGTACCAACGCCTTGGTCCGGGGGGTGATAGCCTTTTTCAGCTCCTCCGGGGTGAGGCGGAACTCGTCCTCCGCCCGGGTCTCCACCAGCACAGGGACCCCGTGGGCCATGGAGACCAGCGGCCCATAGCACACAAAGGAGGGGGTGGGGATGATGACCTCGTCCCCCGGCTCAATGAGGCACCGGAAAGCCAGGTCCAACCCCTCGCTTCCCCCTACGGTAATCACGATCTGCCCGATGGGGGCGTATTCCAGATCGAACCGCCGCTTCATGTACCGGGAGATGGCCCGCCGCAGGTCGCTGAGACCCGCGTTGGGGGTATACTTGGTAAATCCCTTCTCCAGGGAGTAAATACCTGCGTCCCGGATATGCCAGGGGGTTACAAAGTCCGGTTCCCCAATGCCCAGGGAGATGCCCCCCTCCATCCCCTCCAGCAGATCAAAATACTTCCGAATGCCGGAAGGCTTGACCTCCCGGATCCTGCCGCACAATATCTTATCGTAATCCATCATCACTCAAGCACAAACCTTTCCTGCTGTTCTTCCCGCTTCTCAAAAATCAGGTGGTTCTCCTTATACTTGTGAAGGATAAAGTGGGTGGCAGTCCCTGTCACATCCTCAATGGTAGCCAGCTTCTCCCCCACAAAATGGGCTACCTCCTTCAGGGAGCGGCCTGAGATGATGACCGTCAGGTCAAAGGCTCCGGACATGAGGTATACGCTCTCCACCTCATCATACTGGTAGATACGCTCGGCCACCCGGTCGAAGCCCTCTCCCCGCTGGGGAGTGACCTTCACCTCAATGAGGGCGGTGACCGCCTCCCGCTCCGTCCGGTCCCAATCCACTACCGCCCGGTAGCCCAGCACCACCCGCGCCTGCTCAAACTCCCGGATCTGCTCCTCCACCTGGGCCACCGTCAGCCCCGTCATGGCGGCCAACTGCTCCCGGTTCAGGGTGCAGTCCTTCTCCAAAAGCTGTAAAAGCTTGGTGTTCATTCTCCCTTCCTCCCTTTCCAAAGATCTTTCGTCCCATTCTTTGCCACAATAGACAGTCTCAGTACGTGTGATCACATATTTCCCGGATCTTGGCCTGGATGGTCTTCAAATCCTCAAAGGTCTCCGGCCTTCTCCGGGGATCCCTTAAAAGAGCCGCCGGATGGAACAGGGCGATCCGCAGGATCCCGTCCTTCTCAAACCACTGCCCGTGCTCCC
>JAAWNQ010000063.1 GCA_022799035.1 Oscillospiraceae bacterium | reverse complement strand
CAAAAGGAATATTCCTTTTGTGTTGGGCCAGGTGGCCCAACAAGAGGTGTTGCCCGCAGGTTGGCCGGAAGGCGAGGGTCCTTAAAGCGAAATAGAGAGGGGCGATCTATTATGAAAAATCGGAAATTGGCGGCGATCCTGCTGGCGGCCTGTATGGTGCTGAGCCTGCTACCCGCCGGGGCTTTGGCGGAGGAGCTTCCCCTGCCGGAGGCCGGGGTGGAGGAGAGCTTTGTGCCGGCGCCGGAGGGAGAGACACCCCCGGCGGTGGAGTCTGAGGGGCCGGAGGGGGAAGCGCCCCCGGCGATAGAGACGGAGGCACCGGAGACCGAGGAGGGGGAGGGAGAAGTCCCCCCGGCGGCGGAATCGGGAGAGCCGGAGGAGGAAGGGCCCCCGGCAGTTGAGACCGAGGAGCCGGAGAAGAGCCAGGAGCCTGAGGCTCCTGGGGCGGACTCCCCTGAGGGGGAGCCCGCAATAAGCCTTGCCCTTCTGGAGGAGGCGGAGCTCCCTGCTGGAGCCAGCAGGGAGGAGCCGGAGACGGGGGTGAGCATCAAGGGCATCGCCGGTCTGGAGGGGCTGTACTTTGACAGTATGGAAAACGCCTACAACGCTGTGAAGGCGGTGCTGCTGGGGATGCCCACCGTCCAAGGCGATCAGTTGGTACAGGGCGTATTTCTGAACAATGAGGCGGGAAGGGCCGAGTTTCAGAAGGTCTTTGACCAGCCCACCACCCTTGCAGGGCATGAGGGGGTAAAGCTGACCTGGATCATCTATGGTCAGGTGGAGATCCCCGCGGGTTTAGACAGCCTCTACCTGAGCGGAGGCCGGGCCGCCGCCTGGTATGGCAGCGACGAGATGACCATCCGAGAGATCGAGGTGGTGGGGGGCAACTCCGCCGCTGAGCTGATCCTGAATGCCTCGCCGAAAATGCCGTATCAGTGGTGGGGCGACACGACAGATGGACATATCTTCTTTTCCGCCAAGGAGGTCGGACTTACTCTCAACGGATTTGAGAACAAGTTCTTTTTGGATGTTGTCAATGTGGATAAATTTGACTGTAAAATCAGTGCCTGTGATATTCAGGGAAAGCTTTATCACTATTTTAATGGGGAATCCACGCTGACGGTTGAAAACTGTACTTTTGTGCCGACGAGCAGCAAGGAGACCTATGCCCTTATGGCCCAGGGACATGGGACGAAGCCTTTGACTATCAACTTTGTGGGGAACACGGTTTCCGGCTACAAGCGGGGTATCAATATCGAACAGGCGACGGCGGAGGCCACGATCACAGGGAACACGATCACGCCGGGGACTGGGTACTCAGCGTTTCAGCTCAGCGGGTGCAAAAGTGTCCTGGTGAAGGACAACACTGTGATCTGCAACAACAGTAATGTGTTTACCCTCCACGAGAACCTGGCCAAGAACGCGGTGGAGGGGCGAACCATCACCGTGAAGGGGAACCGGGTGACCGGAAAGGGCTATCTGATCTATGACGATATTGCGGCGGTGGGAAAGTATTCGGATAGCAACGCCTACCTGACTTTTGTTATGCAGGACAACGACCTGGCGGAGACCATCGACACTACCCAGGGGATCAAGCTTATTTTAAAGAAGCCCTCGAAGGTGCAGATGGTGGCGGAGACGGCTGGGGCGCAGTATAACACGCTTCAGAGGGCCATTGACGCGGCTGATGCAGAACAGACTGTGACGCTGCTGAAGGACGCCCATGAGACTGTGGTCATTGACAAAGACCTGATCCTGGACGGCGCCGGGCATGCGCTCACGCTGGATGAGACCGCGGCCGCAGGTATGACAAAGATCGAAAAGATCACCGGCGAGGCCATGGGCTATATGGCTGTGATCGCTGCGACCAGCAATGCCACTGTGGCTGTGGAAAATCTGACCATCCAAAGTTCTGAGGCGGTGATGGATACACTTGACAGGACCTACCGCCACATTGGTATTGCCGCCATTAACGCCAATGTTACGGTGAAGAACAGCGTAATCAAGGATATGTGTTACACTGATGACGTAAAAGGGATCCAGAACGGGGTAGGGATCTATGGGGTCAGCGATACGGAAAAGACCCTTACATTGGATCAGGTCAGCATTACCAACTTCAATAAGGGTGGTATCGTGACACGGGCCAAGGTGGATCTGGAGATGGAGGGTTGTACCGTGACCGGGTGGGGGCAGACTGGTTTGACCGCCCAGAATGGCGTTCAATACTCCGGCAACGCGGTTATCAAAAACACTACCATTTCGGGGATGCAGTATAATTCAAATGCCCCTTCTGCAACCGCTATTATGAGCTATCCTGTCGGCAGAGAGACTACGGCGGTTCTTGAGAATGTGACCGTCACCGATGTGGATACTGCAATCTACACCTACCCCAACGGCAAGACTGAGATCAAGAGCGGCAGCTTTGCCGGTGAGATGCAGGTGGCTGCTGGTACTCTCGCTATCTCCGGGGGCAGCTTCACTGTGGATGTAAACAAGTATGTGGTCGAGGGTGTGCAGGCCAATGAGAAGGACGGGGTATGGACCATCGGGCCGAAGGTGGACGAGGACACTGTGGCCATCGTGGGGAACCGGGGGTTTGCCACGCTCCAGGCGGCGGTGGACGCCGCGGAGGCCGGAGAGACGGTGATGGTGCTGAAGGATACCGCCGAGGACGTTATCCTGCCCCTGAAGAGCATTACCCTGACCAGCCAGGGGGAGAGCAAGCCTGTGCTGAGCGGCAAGATGGACTTTGCCGCAGGCGAGATGCCCGAGGGCGCCCAGGTGACCATCGAA
>JAAWNQ010000005.1 GCA_022799035.1 Oscillospiraceae bacterium | reverse complement strand
CACGATCTCGGAGTCGATGTCCATGTACAGGCCGTGCTCGCCCTCGGCCACGAAGTCCCAGCAGTTGTCGTAGGTCTTGGAGCCGGTGTTGTTGTACATGAAGACCTTGTTCAGGGTCTGGAGGGCCAGATAGCCCTCATGGGCGTCGGCGGTGGTGCCGTTGGCCTCGGCCCACTCCTTGGGGATGTATGTATCCAAGATGCCGGTCTGAACCATCTTGGACTCGATCTGGTTGCCGTCCTGGATGAGGGTCATGGCGAAGGTGCCCTGGGGCTTCAGGGAGTCGGCGGTGAGCTGGTCAAAGATCTTGTTGTTCTTGGGCTGCTGCCACTCGAACTCCATGGTGTAGCTGGGGTCGATGGACTGCAGGTACTCGATGAACAGGGGAAGGGCGCTCTTGCCCCGGCTGGAGTTGCCCACGCCGAAGAAGGTCTTGCCGTTGGACTCCTCGATGGCCTTCTTGGCCAGGTCCTCCATGGACATGCCCTCGGCCTCTTTGATGATCTTCTGGACCTCGGTCAGGTTCTCCACGGGGGCGGGAGGGGCCTTGCTCTCCGCGGGGGCGGGGGTGGGATCGTTGCCGGCGACCTGGGTGGGATCGGGGTCCTTCTGGCCGCCGCAGCCCGCCAGCAGGCCGGCCACCATGGACAGGGACAGGGTCAGAGCCAGTACGCGCTTTTTCATGATTCAGTTTCCTCCTTCTGTTTATTGTGGTTTTCACCAAAGCAAGAGATGATACAACGCTTGATATACACATATTTTACAAAAGAGTAGGCCGGATTTCTACTGGACAATTCTGCGGTTATTTGTGATATTTCCATTTTTTAGGCAGTTTATATAGAACTATGTCAACCATACCCCGGTCCTGTGAGCTATTTTGACCACAACCCTCCCCCAGAGGGACGGAAAAGAGCGGCCCCGGAGGGCCGCTCTTTTGGGTTGGTTTTTTCAGAACGTACAGCGGACGATACACTTCAGGGTCACCCCGTCCACTGTGGCGGTGACGTTGCACACGCCCTTGCTCACGGCGGTGACCTTGCCGTTGGCATCCACGGTGGCCACCGAGGTGTTGGAGGAGGCCCAGGTCACCGGGGAGGTGGAGCCCGAGACCTTCAGGACCCAGCTCTCCCCCACGCTGCTGAGGGTGAAGTCCTCCCGGCTGAGGGTCAGGGAGCCGGGGTTGGCGGGAGCGGATGTATTCTCTGTGGGGGCGGTGGTCCCTCCCCCCTCCTGGAGGTTGCAGCGGACGATGCATTTCCGCTCCCCCAGCCCCTCAATGGAGGCGGTGATATCCACGGTGCCCCGGCTGACGGCGGTGATGAGGCCGTTGGCGTCCACGGTAGCCACCGCGGGATTGCTGGAGGTCCATGTAATGACGGCGTGGGCGTCCGCCGGGGTGACGGTCACCGGCATCTGGTATTTCTCTCCCACGGTGAAGAAGGAGATGTCATCCTTCTTCAGCTTGAAGTCGGTGGGGGCGGTCAGGTCCACCGCCGGTATGTCGGGACCGGGGGCCGGGGGCTGGGAGGGTTCCGGCGTGGGCTCTACAGGGGGCAGGGTGGGCATGGGGATGTTGGGGGTCTGGACCTCCACCGGGGGCTGGCTTTCCACAGGCTTCGGGTCCTTTTTCCCAACCCCCAGGAAGGATCTGGCGATGGAGAAGAGGATGCCCGCCGCGGCGATGATGAGGGCCAGGGACAGCACCCAACTGATGATCCGGCCTACCGAGGGGCCCTCCCCTCCCGGGCGGCGGTCACGGCCCCCCGCCAGACGGCGGCCTCCCCGGACGGGGAGCTCGTCGTCGTAGTACTCCTCCTCCATGCTGTCCGGATCGTCCCAGCGACCGGTGCCGTCCTCGTTGCAGAAGGGACAGTGTTTATAGCTGGCGGCGTACATCTCGCCGCAGTATTCACATTTGATAAGTTCATTCCTGGTCTGTCGTGGCATAGGCGTTCCCTCCCACTGTATTTTTCTCCTTTATTTTACACGCTTCCCCCCTTATCGTCAACTTGATTTAGGGAAGTTTTATCAAATTGTAATCATTGGGAATCCATACCCTGCGGGAGAGGACCGGGGGATGGCCGCCCTTCCGGACCCGGTCAGGGGTAGAAGCAGCGGAAGGTCTCCCCCGGCGTCAGCTCCCGGTGCCGCTGGCCGGCCAGTTCCTCCACCGTCACAAAGAGAAACCCCCGGCTGTGAAGCTCGTCCACCACCCGGAGGGCGGCCTCCACCGAGGTGGGATAGATGTCATGGAGGAGGATCACATCCCCATCCTTTGCCTGGGAGACGATATGGTCAACGATCCGGTCGGTATTTTTGTCGTCCCAGTCCTCCGGGTCGATGGACCAGAGGATGAGGGGGCTTGTCGTCCGCTTCTCCACGGCGGCGTCGATCATACCGTAGGGCGGGCGGAGGAGAAAGCCGCCATGGCCCAGAATGTCCCGGAGGAGAGCCTCGGTCCGGTCCACCTGGCGGGAGAAGTCGGCGGCGTTGAGGCCGGTGAGGTACACGTGGTCGTAGGAGTGGGTGCCGATCTGGTGGCCCTCCTCGTCCATGCGGCGGATCAGGTCCTCGTTGCCGGGGATCATCTCCCCCACCAGGAAGAAGGTGGCCTTGGCCCCCCGCTGGGCCAGGCCCTCCAGCAGATCTCCGGTGGTGGAGCGGCGGGGACCGTCGTCAAAGGTGAGGGCGATGAGGGGGCGGTCCACCTCCGCGGGACCGTTGGCGGGGAGGGCCGGGGCAGGAAAGGCCCGGATGGTCCGGCCCAGCAGCAGGGACAGAAGGAGCATGAGCAAAACGGATCCTTTTCTCTTTGTCACGCTCCCACTTCCCTTCCTTTTTTCGTTCTCGTGGGTAGTATGTCCCGGAGGAAGGGTTTTTTGTTGGGAAAATGTGGACAAAAAAGACCGGCGAAGCCTTCGCCGGTCTTTTTCCCTCTTTTATTGCTCCCGGGGGTCGGGATCCCCGTCCAGGGTGGAGAGATACCGGTACAGGGGTACCAAGGTCTCCCAGCCGGAGAGGATGTGGCCGGTCAGCGCCGGAGACCACAGCAGGTCGTCGTGTTCCCGCTGGCAGGACAGGGAGAAGCCCCCCTTCTTGTTATACCAGGGATCCAGGAGCTTGCTGGGAGCGGGGCGGAGCTTTTTGAACTCCTCCCCCTCCAAGTGAAAGATATCCTGCTTTTCCAGTTGGCGGGCCAGCTTCTCCATAGGCTTGGGGTCCCGGTCCATCCGGGCACGGAGCTTTGCCATGGTAAGAGCCTGGGCCATCCAGTAGCCCAGGCCGTAGCTGTATCCCTCGGGGGTCAGCTCAAACCAAAAGGTGGGCTGGCAGGACCACCGCTCGGCGGGGGCCGAGACGGTGAGCCACAGGTGATCCTTGTACGGCCCGCGGCCAAAAAGCCTTCTGGCGTCCCGGTAGATCCGGCTGACCCGGCTCACCAGGGTCAGGTCCTGATGCTTGTCCGAGAAGGCGGCGTAGAGGTCCCGGCTCAGCTCCTTCATAGGGGTCTCAAACACCGCCTTGTACTCCGCCTTCCGGGGCTCAAACCACTCCCGGGAGTTGTTGAAGCGAAGGCCCCACATAAAGTCCACCACCGCGGGGTCAAAACCTTGAAAGCTCATTGTCTCTTTCTCCTTCTTCAGGGGGATCCCGGCGGGCCGGACCTACATTCCCAGGATGGTGCCCGGGGGCAGCATGGGCTGGGTCTCCGGGGGAGGGGGCTCCGGCGTGGGAAGGGGGTTCTCTATCTCCGGGGGCGGAGTCAGCTGGGGCAGGCCGGGGTCCTGGCTCTCCGCCGGTGACGGGGTCGCCACCATCTCCGGCGGCGGGGCCACCCCTGTGTCCTCGGGGGGAGGAAGGGCCTCGCTCTCCTGGGGGGGAGGGGTCCCCTCCCCGCCCGGGGTGGGCTCCGGGGTGGCGGGAGGCTCGGTGCGGATGCCGGTCACCGGGTCGATGCCCCAGAGGGCCAGGTCCGCCGGGTTAAAGAGGATGGTCTCGTTCCGGTGGTAGTATTTGGTGCTGTACAACTTGGTTTCGGAGACGGTGTTGCCGTCCTTGTCCACCAGCTTCTGGTAGGTGTCGATGGTGACCCCGTTATAGCCGGTGCGCTCGGGGTCCTTTTGGGTGGTGCCCTGGGGCACGTTGGCGCTGGCCTCGTAAACGGTCTGGTAGGCCTGGGTCACCACCCGGTTGGTGGAGTAAGGCTCCCCGTGGATGCCGGTGGTGTCGGTGCCCAGGATGGTCACCTTCAGGTAGCTTTTGCCGTCCATCTCGGCGGTGAGGCGGACGGGGTGGTCGGTATTGTTTTTGAAGCGGAAGTCGGTGCTGCCCTCGTCCCCGTAGTTGCCGTAGACGGTGGCGTCCAGTCCCCCCTTCACATAGGAGGGCTCGTAGCGGTGGGGCCGGCGGTCCAGCACCTCCAGGTTGGCCTTCAGCACCGCCCAGTAGAGGGTGGAGGAGGCCTGACAAACCCCTCCGGCCACCGTATCCTTGGAAAGGCCGTTGACGTAGGCGGTGGCTTTGCCGTAGCCGTTGGAGACGGCGTAGGGACTGCAGGTCTGGTTGAAGGAAAACTCCTCCCCAGGGAAGAGAAGGGTGCCGTTCACATGGGAGGCGGCCACACTCACGTTCTCCCGGCGGATGGAGGTGCCGGTGACCCGGGTAGTGGCCTCCCCCAGCACGTCCCGGAACAGGCTTTCGTTCAGGGTCTCGGTGGAGACCTGGGGCTGGGTGATAAGCAGCTCCACCCGGATGGTCTGTCCGTCCTGGGCGGCGTTCAGGGCGGCCCGGGCGGCCTGCGTATCCAGGTCCCTGCCGGTGACCGAGGGGACGATCTCCTCGGTCTCCCGGTCCAGGTAGGCGTCGGAGACCTCTGTATATATCTCCTTGCGGATGGCCTCGAAGTCAGGCTCCAGGGGAGGGGCCACGATGACCGCCGCCTCCACAGGGGCCGGCTGGCCGGTATGGGCTTCCCCCTCCAGCTCCTCAGTGGCCCGCTGGGTGAGCTTGGACAACAGCTCCGCCACATCCACCGTCCGTCCGGTGCGGCCCTTGGTGAAGACCAGGGCGGTATCCCGAAGATCCCAGGTGGTCTGGGTGTCGGCGTCTCCCCGCTCCCGGACGGCCCGCTCCACCGCGGCGGGGGTGTGGTCCAGGGTCAGGGCCACGGGCTCCCCGTCCCGGGACAGCATCCCGGCGAGGAACTTGAAGCCCCGGGCCGGGAAGGGAACGCCGGCGGGAGACAGGCCGTCCACCAGGCTTTGGGCGTCATAGGAGAACTCTGTGCCGGGAACGCTGTAAAGGGTCCCCTGGCAGGAGAAGGGGACCTCCAGCCCGGCCAGCCGCTGCTGGAGGGCGGCGTCCAGGACGGAGACCGCCTCCCCCGCGGAGAGGCCCCCCACCTTCACCCCGCCGATCCGGGCGTTGGGAGCCAGACGGCCCCCATCCCCCCCGGCATAGGCGCACAGGGCGGTATAGCCCCCCAGGAGAAGGGTGAGCGCCAGGACCGCGGCCGCCAGGAGGAGCCGTTTTTTTCCTCCGCTATTTGATTCCGTGGCAAGACGCTTGCCGCCGTTTTTTCCTTCCATATTCGATCACTCCATTGATCTGCCACGCAGATAACACAAGATATAGAGTCATTATACGAGTTTCCACCACAAAAAGCAATAACAGAACGGTTACAGGCACTTTTTTCTATCCAGGTTTTTTCTTTACAACGGGGCAAAATCGTTGTATGATAGTTTTTGGTGTATCTTAGCCTATGATTTTATCCTGGTTTCATTCATAGCCGCAGGAGGTGCTTATGTCCAACAAACCGGAATCCAATATCCCCTGGTGGGCCATCGTGCTGGGGTTTATCTTTTTCTGGCCCATCGGTATGATCCTTTTGTTTTTGAATCTGGGCGGGGTGGTCATCCCTACCGACAGGATCCAGCAGGACCTGCGGCAGGGCTACGACCGGTTCTCCCAGGACCAGCAGCAGCGGCGGCGGCAGACTCCCCCTCCCCATGCCGCCCAGAGCGGATATCAAGGCCAGGGAACGACCCAGGGTCCCGCCTCCTTCGGAGCCGCCCCGGCAGGGGCGGCTAAGGCTGGGCAGGGAACCGCCCAGCGGCCCTACTCCTACGGCGGCGCGCCCGCCGGACCGCAGAGGGCCCAGCCCCAGAGCGGGGCCGGAAAGAGATGGCGTTTCCGTAAGCCCAAGAGCGGGAAAAGCCTCACCTTCCTGGGCGGCCTGATCAGCTTTTGCACCCTCATCCCCCTGGTGGATGAGCTCAGCAGCTACGGCCTTGCCTTCTGGGACACCTGGTTTCCCCTTTTCGGCTTCTTCTGCGCGGGGCTGGCCATGGCCTGGACCGGCCTGTCCCGCACCCGGTTTGGCCGGCGGCAGCGGCTTTATATGGGGGTCATCGGCAACCGGAACTCCGTGTTTCTCTCCGACCTGGCAGGCTCCGCCGGGGTCAGCGAGAAAAAGGTCCTCTCCGACCTCCAGAAAATGCTCTCCGACGGGACCCTGCCCATGGGGTACATAGACAGGGCCTCGGGGCGGCTGGTGCTCACCGACCAGGGCTATGAGGCCCCCCGCCGGGAGGAGGCCCCCGCCCGGGAGGCGGAAAAGCCCAAGGCCCAGCCCAAGGAGGATGAGGACGACGCCATCCTCCGGCAGATCAAGGCGGTGAACGACGCCATCCCCGATGACGAGATGAGCCGGAAGATCGACCGGATCGGAGAGATCACCGGCAAGATCCTGGACTACCAGCGGCAGAACCCGGCCAAGGCCGCCGAGCTGCGCCAGTTCCTCAACTATTACCTGCCCACCACCCTGAAGCTCCTGCGGACATACGCCCAGTTGGAGTCCCAGGGGGTGGAGGGGGAGAATATCTCCGCCGCCAAGGAGCGGATCGAGGGGATGATGGACAAGGTGGTGGAGGGCTTTGAGAAGCAGCTGGACCAGCTCTTCCGCACCGAGGCCATGGACATCGCCACCGACGTGGAGGTGCTGGAGCGGATGCTGGACAAGGACGGACTGGGGTCTGGGATGACCATGGGAGGCTAAGGTCCCTTTCCCTTCGCCGCTGAAACGGGCCCTGCCGGAGAGGTTCCGGCAGGGCCCGCTGTTTTTTGGCCTGCGGTCATACCAAAGGAAATTCACAAAATTTTTCCCCAAACCCAAAGAATTTCGAATAGGAAAAGCAGGTCGAAAATGTTATTCTTTTGTCAAGGGTCCCCGGAGAGGGATCCCGGATAAAAGGATAAATAGGAGGACTCAACAATGAAAAAGGATCGTCTTTTGTCTCTGGCGCTGGTGGTCAGCATGGCGCTGGCCGGCTGCGGACCCAAGCAGACGGAGAGCGAAGGGGCCAAGACTTACACCGGCAGCGCCCAGGGCAACAACGGGCCGGTGAAGGTCGAGGTGGTGGTGGAGAACGGCGGGGTGAACGCTGTCACCGTCACCGAGCACGGGGAGACCCCGGGGATCTGTGACGCCGCTATCGAGACCATCCCGGCGGCCATTGTGGCCGGGCAGACCCTCAATGTGGAGGCCGTCTCCGGCGCCACCAACACCAGCAAGGCCATTCTGGAGGCCACCGCCGCCGCCCTCACCGAGGCGGGACTGGACGTGAATGCCTGGCAGACCAAGGAGGACGGGCAGTCCCCCGCCGCCGGCAAGACCGAGGACGTGACCGTGTCCACCCTGGTGGTGGGCGCGGGCGGCGCAGGCATGAAGACCGCCATCGACCTGACCAAGGCGGGTCACGACGTGCTGCTCATCGAAAAGCAGCCCATGGTGGGCGGCGCCACCACCCTGTCCGCCACCTATCTGGTGGTCATGGGCACCCAGATGCAGAAAGACGCAGGGGTGGACACCGTCACCATTGAGGACTATGTGGCCAAGCAGCAGAAGCTCAACCCCGCCTTTGACGCGGACCGTATGACCGCCATGTTCCAGGACTCCCAGAACATTCTGGACTGGTTCCTGGAGATCGGCGCGGACTTTACCCGGCCCATGTCCTACTACCAGATCGGCACCTCCGACGGCAGCTCCCTGGGCGTGGAGATGGTGCGGGTGATGAAGGCCGAGCTGGAGAACGCCGGGGTCAACCTCCGCCTGAACACCAAGGCGGTCTCCCTCATTGAAGAAAACGGCGTGATCAAAGGCGTTGTGGCCGAGGACGAGGGCGGCCAGTACAACATTTTTGCCGACAACGTGGTCCTGGCCACCGGCGGCTACGCCGCCAGTCCGGAGGCCATCGCCAAGTACAGCCCCGACTGGGCCGGCCTTCCCAGCACCACCGCCAAGGGCAGCACCGGTGACGGACACGCCATGGCGGAGGCCATCGGCGCTGCCTTTGAGGAGATCGACAACGTTCGACTCAACCCCTCCGTTTACGCCGACGGCAGCGTGAGCGTCTCCCTGAGCGCGGCCCGCACCGCCGGAGCCATCATGGTCAACATGAACGGCCAGCGTTTCTGCGATGAGTACATCACCGATTACACCACCCTCTCCGGTCACATGATGGAGCAGGAGGGCGACTACTGCTACCTGATCATGGACCAGGTCAGCCTGGATTCCTCCAAGCGGCTCCAGGGCTTCCTCGAGTCCGGCTACATCGTGAAGGCCGACACCATCGAGGAGCTGGCCGGCATGATCGGCGTGCCGGCGGACAACCTGAAGGCCACGGTGGAGACCTACGGCGGCTATGTGAAGAATGAGAAGGATGAGGACTTCGGCCGGACCATGTATATGAACACCGCCCTGGAGACCGCCCCCTACTACGCGGTGCAGACTCAGCCGGGCATCCAGGTGACTCTGGGCGGCGTGAAGGTCAATGAGGCTCTGCAGGTGGTCAAGACCGACGGAACCGTGTGCGATAACCTCTACGCCATCGGCGAGCTGGCCGGCGACGGCCTGTTCGGCTGCGCCCCCACCACCATCAACGTCTTCGAGGGCAGCCAGATCGCCCAGACTATTCTGGCGAAATAAAATCAAGCCTGATACCCCCAAAGTCCTCCCGCTTTCCACGGGAGGACTTTGGCTCATGATTCGGGAGGGAGCCTATGAACCCAACGGAGACCCATCAGCCGGAGAAAAACCGGGAGCGAAACTGTATTTTTTACGCCATGAACGAGTCCCTCTTCGGGCAGAGTTACAGCCAACTCCAAAATATGGAGCAGGAGATGGGGATCAAGCTGAACATCGACTTCTCCCACTGCTACCTGATCCTTACGGGACTTCCCAGGCGCTTTTATATGGAGCGGCTGGGGATGCGCCGGTCCGACCTGATCGAGCAGGTGGACCAGCTTCAGGCCGAGGCGGCGCGCCTGGCAGACTCCCTGGGATTTTCAAGCGAGATGACCGTGCTGAACTACGACTATTCCAAGCGTATCCTGGTGGTGGTCTCCCCCAGGGGGGAGGTGGATATTCAATCTCTGGCGGAGCATCTGGGGGCCTTTCTGGAGACCTATTACATCCGGTTTGGGGTCCATAAGGGACCTCCGATCGGCAACATCACCGTCTTCTCCCACCGGATCGACAGCTACGAGGCTTATCAGCGGGCCTTCGCCCAGACCCAGGCCCTGTATGAGCGAGCCTTTTTCCTCCGTGTTTGGCGCCCAGCAGGCCCAGCGGGATCTGGTCCCCACCAGCATGGTGGAGGTGGAGCGGGAGCTGGCGGAGCTTTCAGACCGGATGTTCCTGCGGGATGTCCAGGGGTCGGAGGCGCTGCTGCGCACTTTGCTGCTGGAACAGCTCAAACACGCCCAGGACAAACGGCTTTGCGCCGAAGTGATGGTCCTCCTCAAAAAGCGGATGGACGACCTGTGCCTCATCCTGGGGCTGTCCGGCACCCTGGAGATCGCGGAGGCTCTGGATATGGACCGGTTTTTGTTCATTGAGGAGCTGTATGGGTCGGTCCATATCCTGATCCTGCGGCTGCTCTCCGAATGCAAGCTGCCGCCCCTCCATCCCGACGGGCTTTCCATCCGCACAGCCCGCTTTATCCGCAAGCAGTATTATAACCCCATCGACCTGACCACCATCGCCGGCCATCTTCACGTCAACCCCAGCTACCTGAGCCACCTGTTCAAACGGGAGATGGGGATCGGGCTGACCCAGTACATCACCCGCATCCGCATCGAGCAAGCCCAGCATCTGCTGAAGGAGACCGACTGGAAGATCGCCCGGATCGCCCAGCACGTAGGGCTGAACGATCCCCGGTATTTCAACGCCGTCTTTAAGCGGCACACCGGGGTCACGCCCACGGAATACAGGGAAAATGAACGGTGAACGGCAAACAGAGCCGCGCTGTACCCGGTACAGCGCGGCTCTGTTTGTGCTTTTTGGCCCCTTTTCCTTACAGCTCCTTCCTCCCCATGATCCCCAGGGAGACGCGCCAGGAGATGGCCAGGGCGGCGATCCCCGCCAGGGGGAGAAGGAGGAACGGGGAGGGCAGGGATACCCTTCCGAAGCCGCTGCTGAGCTGCAGGGTGGTGGCCCCCATACCGATAAGGGCGCCCATCACCGCCACGATCAGGATCATCACTGTCCGGGCCTTGGTGCCGCCGAAGTGATAACAGACGGGGAGGGTCACCGCGGCGTAGAGAAGAAATCCCCCGCCATAGAGGGCGGCCATGGGAAGATCCCCCGCCTCCCCTCCCAGCAGGCTGATCAGCATCTGGAACAGCGAGATCCCCACCGAGATCAGGAGAGTCAGGAGATACCGGGCGTCCACCATAGCCATCCGTCCCGCCGGGGCGGCGGCGCCGTAGGCGGTCCAGCGGCTCATGTCGTCGTAGCTGAAAAGGCCCATGACGCTGGACATGGCAAAGATCACCACATAGATGGACAGAAAGGCTACGCTGAAGTCGGTAAAGGCCGCCAGGATGGCAAAGGCCACGATAAACAGGAGGTAAAATCTCAGGTTTGTTTCCATGAGATAAAAGTCCCGTTTCAGAAAACCGGTCATGGCTCAAAACTCCTTTTTTTCCATGATTTGG
Organism: Oscillospiraceae bacterium; assembly: GCA_022799035.1. Lineage (GTDB taxonomy): Bacteria > Bacillota > Clostridia > Oscillospirales > Oscillospiraceae > Vermiculatibacterium. Next base: position 85,127 of record JAAWNQ010000005.1, on the reverse strand, counting down.
CGGCTGAGCCGCCAGGACAGGGCCAAGGTCCCCAGGCCCAGAAGGGGGAGGGCCCCCGCCAGGGCGGCGAAAAAGCCCCCTACGTCCCCCCGGAGGGCACCCCGGGCCAGATCCTCCCTGGCGTTTTTCAGCACCCCGGAGAAAAGACCGCCCAGCACCCCCAGCATCACAAAGGTGACCATGGTGACAGTCAGCCGCCCCTTGGTCCCCACATAGCCCAAGCAGAAGCCGATGGGCTGGGTCACCGAGTGAACGAGAAGAAAGGCGCCGGTATAGAAACCCATCGCCCAGAGGACCAGCCTCTCCCCCCGCACAAGGGTGTAGAGCCCGAGCAGGACCGCCAGGAGCAGGGCGGTACAGAGGGCCAGGAAGTAGCGGGCGTCCACCATCTTCTTTCTCCCGTCGGGGATGGCGGCGGCATAGGGGAGCCAGCCGTTCATGCCGTCGTAGGTCATGAGCGTGTAAAGACTCTCCATTCCGAAAACCAGGAGGAAATAAACCGTATAGTCGGCCACCCCCGACTTGGAGAATATCATACTCACCACAAAGGCCACCGCTACTATTACCGGATAAAACCAGGCGCCCAACCGGAGCAGGCAGAGGTCACGCCGCAGAAAGCCCCTCATCCCCGGTCGCCCCTTGTGGTGAAGATCATCAGGTCCTCCAGGGTGGGCGGATCCAGGGGCAGGTCGGGACAGGCCTTTTGGAAGGCCGCCCTATCGTTGATGAGGGCCTGGCAGCCGTAGTCCCCCTCCCGCTTGCCCACGATGAGCCCGGGGTCCACCCGGGAAAGGTCGGCCTTGGAGCAGTTCAGCCTGCCGTAAGTCTCCAGCAGCTCATCCTTGGCCCCCGAGATGGTGACTCTCCCCTTATGGAGGTAGACCACATAGTCGCAGATCTTCTCCAGGTCGCTGGTGATGTGACTGGAGATGAGGATGGCGTGGTCCTCGTCCTGGATAAAGGCCAGAAACTCGTCCAGGATCTCGTCCCGCACCACCGGGTCCAGGCCGGAGGTGGCCTCGTCCAGCACCAGCAGCTTGGGCCGGTGGCTCAGGGCCACGGCGATGGACAGCTTCATCTTCATGCCCCGGGAGAGCTCCTTCACCTTCCTATCCCCGGGCAGTTCGAATTTTTGGAGGTAGTGGGCAAAGAGACTGTCCTCCCAGCCGGGGAAAAGCCCGGCGCAGAACTTCCCCACCTGCCGTACCTTCAGCTGGTCGGAAAAGGGACACTCGTCGGGGACATAGCCCACCCCGGCAAGGCCCTCCCCCTCCAGCAGCTCCACACCGCCGGAGGTGGGGTGCAGGACGCCCAGCAGGCACTTGATGGCGGTGGACTTGCCCGCCCCGTTCTCCCCGATGAGCCCCAGGATGGTGCCCCCGGGGATGGCGAAGGAGACGTCGTCCAGTTTGAAGGACCCGAAGTCCTTGGTGAGATGGTCCAGTTTCATAGCGTATTCCATGGTTTATTCCTCCCCATAGAGAATGTCTAAGGTTTCCCTGACCTCGGCGGCGGCGATCCCGCCCAGCTTGGCGGCTTCCACCGCCCGCTGAAGGTGCTCCTCCACCTGGCGAAGGGCGTTCTCCCGGACCAGCTCCAGGTTCCGGGGGGCCACGAAGCAGCCCTTGCCGGGGACGGTGGTGATAAAGCCCTCCCGCTCCAGCTCCTCGTAGGCCCGCTTGGTGGTGATCACGCTGATCCGCAGATCCCGGGCCAGAGCCCGCATGGAGGGCAGCGCCTCCCCCTCCCCCAGGACCCCGGTGAGGATCAACGTCTTGACCTGCCGGGTGATCTGGTCGTAGATGGGGGTCTCCCCCGTATTTCGGATGATGATATCCATGTGGTCACTCCCATCTGCTCTTTGTAGATACTGTATCTATCGAACATATACAGTATATATGTGATACATACAGTTGTCAAGAGGGAATTTTTGTGAGGCAGACCCCTTGTAGGCAAAGGATCTTCCTGATATAATATAGAAAACCGCCCTTTATAGGAATAAGGAAGGGATGATCCCCGTGAAAAAGTCTGTTCCGGCGTTATTTTTGACCTTGGTCATGTTCAGCCTCTTTTCTCCGGCAGCTCTGGGGGCGGGAAACGGTTCTCCCCGCCTCAACGCCAATTTTAACTGGACCACCTACATTGACGACAGCGGCTCTGTCTGGGATTTTGGATATGAGGATGGGCTTCCCCACCGGGTCGTAGAGGGAAACGGCTGTACCGCCCAAGCCACCTCCGGTGTTCCCTCTATGCTGGTCCGCACCGACGGGACCCTTCTCTTTTTCTCCGAGGGATTTTCCGGAGAGGGAATAGAATGGATGACCGGGGCCGTAAAGGCGGAGTATGACTACCTTGCGGACTGCGGCTATGTGCTTACCGAGGATGGCGTCCTTTACGGCTGGGGAAGCAACCATTCAGGGACCCTCTCCCCCGGCGGAGTCCCCATTGACAGGGAGACCCTTCAAATGGTCCCCCTGTTTGATGAGGTCGCCGATTTTCTCGCGGACTCCTCCACAGTCTTCGCTCTCCGGAAGGACGGAAGCCTCTGGGCTTGGGGAGACGACGCGTTCAGCGTGCTGGGAAACGGCCGGGAAAGCCCCGACTCAGGGTGGCTCGACATTTACCGGGAGGAGCCTGTTTGGGTACTGGACAAAGTAACCAAAATGGCTCTGGGCAATATCCACGCTCTGGCGGTGCGGGAGGACGGCACCCTGTGGGCTTGGGGGATCGCGGGCGGGCTTCTCTTTGAGGAGCATTACGACAAGGTGGACTGCTTCGACCAAGGCTACTGCTCCCGCCCCGCGCAGGTCATGGAGGGGGTCCGGGACGTGGCGGCGGCCAACTCCACCAGCTATATCATCAAGGAGGACAACAGCCTTTGGGTCTGCGGCTCCAATATCTTCGGAGAGGCCGGGACCGGCGGAGAGGACTATGTTCCTCTCCCCACCCAGATCATGGCCGATGTGGACGAGGTGACTGCCGGAGAATTTTTCGCCATCGCCCGCAAAATAGACTCCTCCCTGTGGGTATGGGGACTCAATGACAAAGGACAGCTTGGAAACGGCTTTGCCGGAACGGTCTCCGACGACCGTACCAGCCCGTACCAGCCCCTTCCCGTTCAGCTCTTCACCATCCCGCCCAACGCCGCCCCCGACATGGCCTACGCCTCCTCCCAAGCTGTGCTGGTGGACGGTTCGGCCGTTCAATTCCCCTGCTACGCTTTGAAGGATGAGAATGGAAACGACACCAACTATATCAAGCTGCGGGATCTGGCTATCATCCTAAACGGCACCGCCGCGCAATTTGAGGTGGAGTGGGATGGTTCCATCTCCCTCGCCCCCGGAAAACGATACTCCCCCAACGGTTCTGAGCTGTCCGGCTCCCGCTCGGGCATGGCATACTACACCGTCCAAACCGATCCGGTAAAGGTAAACGGCCAAGAGGTGGTCTTGGATTCCTTTGTGATCACCGACACGCATGGGGGCGGGAGCACCTATTTCAGGCTTCGGGATCTGGGAGCCGCCTTGGGCTTCACCGTGGACTGGTCGGCGGAAACAGGCATTTATATCCAGACCCCATGACCCTTGAAAAAGAGAAGCGGCCGGCGATCAGATCGCCGGCCGCTTTTTTCTGTCTTTCCTTCTCTTAATGGGTCAGATACCGCACCCGCAGCATCCCCTCGATGGCGCGCAGCTCCTCGATCTCCTTATCCGTGATCCGGCTGGCGATGTCCACCACGGTGTAGGCATACTCCCCCTTGGACTTGTTGGTCATGTTCTCCACGTTGACCCCCTCGTCGCTGAGAAGGGCGGTGATCTGGGCCAGCATACCGGGGCTGTTTTTGTGGATCAGGCAGATCCGGGCGATGCCCGACCAGGGCTGCTCCAGGGTGGGCAGGTTCACGCTGTTGCGGATGTTGCCATTCTCCAGGTAGTCCCGGAGCTGCTGGGCCGCCATGACGGCGCAGTTCTCCTCGCTCTCGGGGGTGGAGGCCCCCAAGTGGGGGATCAGGGTCACGTTCTTACACCCGGCCAAGGGGTTGGTGGGGAAATCTGTGACATAGGCGGCCACCTTGCCGCTCTGGAGAGCGGCGATCATATCAGGCTCGTTCACCAGCCCCCCCCGGGCCAGGTTGATGATCCGGACGCCCCCCTTCATCATGTGGAAGGCGTCCTCGTTGAGCATCCCCTTGGTCTCCTTGCCCATGGGCACATGGATGGTGATGTAGTCGCTGTTTTTATAGATGGTGTCCAGGTCGGTGGCCACATGGACCATCCGGGACAGGTTCAGGGCGGCGTTCACCGACAGGAAGGGATCGTAGCCGTAGACGTTCATCCCCAGCTTGGTGGCGATATTGGCCACCTGGACCCCGATGGCCCCCAGACCGATGACGCCCAGGGTCTTCCCCATGACCTCGGGACCTACGAACTGGCTCTTCCCCTTCTCCACCACGGTGGTCACATCCACCCCGGCGGTGACCTGGCCGTCCACCCACTTACTGCCCCCCACGATGTTCCGGGAAGCCAGCATGAGAGCGCAGACCGCCAGCTCCTTCACCGCGTTGGCATTGGCCCCGGGGGTGTTGAAGACCACGATGCCCGCCTGGGAGCAGCGGTCCACGGGGATATTGTTCACACCCGCCCCCGCCCGGGCAATGGCCCGAAGGGTGTCGGGGAATGGATACTCCTGCATATCCGCCGACCGGACCAGGATGCCGTCCTCGTTCTCCTCGCTGTCGGAGACGGCATACCGGGCCTTATCCAACTGGGAAAGACCAGCGGGGGAGATCTTGTTCAAGGTTTTGATTCTAAACATTAGACATACCTCCAAAAGTTAAAAATGAAAAGCGAAAAAGCTATTGTCTTGTTGCCGCCAAAGGCGGCTATTTCAATTTGTCCGGCTCCGCCGGACAACCGTACTTTTAGCTTTTTAACTTTTAATTTTTAACTTTTAACTTACCTGTTTTCCTTGTCGAACTTCCGAATAAACTCCGCCAGCTTCTCCACGCCCTCCACAGGCATGGCGTTGTAGATGGAAGCCCGCATACCGCCCACGTTGCGGTGGCCCTTCAGGTTGGTAAAGCCGGCGGCGGTGGCCTGGGCCACGAACTTGGCGTCCAGCTCCTCGCTCACCGAGCGGAAGGTCACGTTCATGTCGGAGCGGCTCCCCGGCTTGGCCGCGCAGGTAAAGAGCCGGGAATCGTCCAGCACGTCGTAGAGGAGCTTGGCCTTGCCGTGCTTGATCTTCTCCATGCCCTCTACTCCCCCCTGGCTCTCCAGCCAGTCCAGCGTCAGGCCCAGCATGTAGATACACCAGCAGGGGGGCGTGTTATACATGGAATCTTTGTCGATCATGGTCTTGTAGCCCAGCATCAGGGGGGTGTAGGGAAGCTCCTTCCCCGCCAGGTCCTCCTTCACGATGACCACCGTAAGCCCCGCGGGGGCCATGTTCTTCTGGGCTCCGGCGAAAATGACCCCGTACTTGCTCACGTCCACCGGCCGGGAGAGGATGTTGGAGGACATATCGCACACCAAAGGCACCTCCCCCGTCTCGGGGACATACTGCCACTCGGTGCCGTAGATGGTGTTGTTGGCGCAGTAGTAGAAGTAGCTGGCCTTGGGGTCCAGCTTCAGCGCCGACTGGGCGGGAATGTAGGTGTGGTTCTCGTCCTCGCTGGTGGCGGCCACGCTGATCTCGCCGTACTTCAGGGCCTCCTTATAGGCCAGCTTGGAGAAGTTGCCCGTGACGGCGTAATCCGCCCTGCCCGTAGCCCCGATGAGGTTCAGGGGCACGGCGGAAAACTGGGTGGAGGCGCCCCCCTGGAGGAACAGCACCTTGTAGCCCTCGGGAACATTCAGGGCCTTGCGAAACTTGGCCTGGGTGTCGTCAAAAATCTTCTGGAACACCTTGGAGCGGTGGCTCATCTCCATGACGGACATGCCGGAGCCCTGATAGTTGGTGATCTCGGCCCCCGCCCGCTCCAGGGCCTCCAGGGGCAGCATGGAGGGGCCGGCGGAAAAGTTGTATACTCTGTCCATAATAAAACCTCCTCGGGGTCAGCCCTCGTGGGCCGCTTTCAGGTCCTGGGTCTGTTCGATCTCGGTGAGCATATCCACCCTCGTCCCATGGCGGCCGCCCTCGAATTCAGCGCCCACCCACTCGTCCACGATCATCTTGGCGGTCTCGATACCGATGACCCGGGCGCCGAAAGCGATGATGTTGGAGTTGTTGTGCATTTTGGAGAGCTTGGCGGTGTAGGGCTCACTGCACACGCAGGCCCGGACCCCCTTCACCTTATTGGCCGCCAGGGAGATCCCCACTCCGGTGCCGCAGATGAGGATGCCCCCGTCCACCTCCCCATCGGCAACCATGCGGGCTACCTTGTAGCCGCTGATGGGATAGTGGAAGCTCTCGGGGGAGCCGGTGCCCACATCCACCATCTCAATGCCCTTCTGCTCCAGATGGGCTATGATCTCCTTCTTCATCTCCACCGCCACATGATCGTTTCCAATCGCCAACTTCATGGTAGGTCCCTCCTGTTTTTGTTTTGTTGTATTCCCTCTTACAATGCCCGAAGTTCAGGCATGATCTCCTCATAGGGCCGCCCCTTGCCGAACAGGGCGCTGGTCCCAAGAACAAAGCCGTCCACCCCTTTGGCACTCAGATCCTTGATGACCTGCGGGGAGCAGGCCCCGTCAATGACCAGTTGATAGCCATAGCGCTCTTTCCGTTCCAAAAGCCAGTGGATCTTGTCGTCCACAAAGGGCAGATATTTCTGACCGGCAAAGCCGGGGTTCACCGTCATCACCAGCACATAGTCCGCCAGATTCAGCAGGGGCTCCACCGTACACCCCGCAGTGGCCGGACTGATGGCTACCCCCACCTGGGCTCCGGCGTCCCGGATACGCTGGAGGGTCCTGGCAATGTTAAGGCCGGACTCCGCGTGGACATAGATGATCCGGATCCCCATTTTTGCGAATTTCTCCACGTAGCTGTCCGGATCCACACACATCATATGCACATCACAGGGTACTGAGGAGTGGGTACAGACATACTCCATATCCTGAAGCCCCAGTCCAAAGTTGGGAACAAAGTGCCCGTCCATCAGGTCCAGGTGAAAGATATCGGCCCCCGCCTTCTCCAGCCGGGACACCTCCCCGGACAGATCGCCAAAGTCCGCGCACATCATGGAGGGACACAGCAATTTTTTTCCCACGTCCTTCTCCCCTTTCTATCTTTGTTATAACGTAGATTATAGGTCAATCCACGGAAAGTTTCAAGAGGGGGAAAGCCAGCTTTTAAAAAAAACCGAAGGGGGAATCTGTGCAAAAGGACCCAAAGCCAAGCAGGCTTTGGGTCCTTTTTAACTCTGCTTCAGTTTTTCTCCCGCCAGCGGCGCTGACACTGCACGAACCGCTTGGCGATCTCGTGGGGGCGGGTCACCGCGCTGCCGATGGTCACCATGTCGGCTCCCGCCTCCAGCACAGCCTCCAGGTCTGAAAGCTCCCAGATCCGACCCTCCCCGTTCACGGGCAGGTCCACCTCCTGCTTCAGCCGCCGTACCAGCTCCACGTCGGGCCGGTCGCTTTTCCGGCTGAGGCTTTGGCGGGTATAGCCGCTGAGGGTGGAGGAGATGATGTCCACCAGCCCTGTTCCGGCTACGGCGACCCCCTCCTCCAGGGTGGCAAGGTCGGCCATGATGGCCACGTCCGGATACCGTTCCCGGATACCTCCCAGCAGCCGTTTCAGCTCCTCCAACCCCCGGGTGGGACGGATGGTGCAGTCCACCCCCAGGATATCGGCTCCAGCCTCAATGACCTCACAGGCCTGGTCCACGGTGGGGGTGATAAAAACGGTGTCCAGGGGATCTCCCTCTCCGAAATCCTTAAAGATCCCCACAATGGGCTTGTCGGTGATCTCCCGGATGGCCCGGATATCCTGGGGCCAGCAGGCCCGAAGGCCGTCGGCCCCGCCCATAAGGACGCTTTGGGCCATGGTGCGCATGTTCTCCGGGCCGTAGAGAGGGGTATCCTCGTAGGCCTGGACGCTGATGATGGTCTTGCCCAGCAGCTTTTCTACCACAGGTTTCATGGGACAACCTCCCTTACAGGGTCACATCCTTGGACTTGGACACCTTCATGAACACGCCCAGAGACACCACCGTCGTGAGGGACAGGATGGTGGCCAAGGCGGCCGCAATGCCGTCGTTACCCCGGGAGACAAAGGTGTAGATGGCCAAAGTCAGGGTCTGGGTCCGCACTGTATAGAGACAGATGGCGGTACTCAGCTCCGTGATGATGGTGACCCAGCTCAGGATGGCGCCCGAGATGATGCCGTTGGACATCATGGGCACCGTGATGGTGAAGAAGGTCTTGGCCTTGGAGGAGCCCAGGGAGATGGCCGCCTCCTCCACAGTGATGGGGATCTGTTGGAGGGTAGCCACCGAACTCCGGATGGTGTAGGGCAGACGCCGGATCACCAGAGCGATGATCATGATGATCATGGTGCCGGTAAGGATCAGAGGCTTCTTATTGAAGGCCATGATCAGGGCGATGCCCACCACGCTGCCGGGAATGATGTAGGGCAGCATACTCATCACATCAATGACGCCGTTGGCCACGTTCCGCCGGCGGATGACCAGATAGGCCACCAGCACCGCCAACAGGACGATGAGGACCAGCGCCCCAAGACCGATGACGAAGGTGTTCTTGATGGCGTTGCCTGCCACCTTGAAGGCTTCCCGGTAGCTGTTGAGAGAATAGCCCGGCACGAAGGCCTTGCCCGAAGTCTTCCGGAAGGACTCATAGAAAACATAGATCTGGGGCATAAAGGCGATGCCCACGATGCCGTAGCAGAACAGGTGGATCAGCACATTGAACAGACCCTTGGCCTTCTTCCGCTCAATGGGGTGCAAAGCGTTCATGGTGAAGGAGAACCGGTTGGAGGTCCACTTCTGGATGAGGAACACCACCGTGGTGATCACGATGGCGATGACCGAGGTGGCGCAGGCAAAGCCATAGTCGCCGCCGGTGGTCTCAGAGAAGAAGGCATTATAGATCTCCACCGGGAAGGTCCGGTAGCCCTGGCCGATAAGCAGCGGAGTGCCGAAGTCGGCGAAGGCCCGCATGAACACCAGCAGGGTGGCCGCCAGGATGGTGGGCATACACAGGGGCACGATGACCTTGAAAAACCGCTTCACACCCTTGCAGCCCATGTTCTCCGAGGCTTCCAGCAGGGAGTTGTCGATGTTTTTCAACGCTCCCGATACATAGAGGAACACCAGGGGGAAAAGCTGTAAGGACAGCACCAGCAGAATGCCGTTGAACCCATAGATACTGGGCAGCTTGATGCCCAGCAGGGACCGGATGGTCTTGCGGACGATGCCGTTGTTGCCCAGCAGCAGGATCCAGGAGTAGGCCCCGATGAAGGGGGCGGACATACTGCACAGGATAATGATCATCTGCAGGAAGGTCTTGCCCTTGATCTCATAGAGGTTATACACATAGGCCAGGGGAACGCCAATGACCAGGGTGACTATAGTGGCCAGCACCGACACCTTGAGGGAATTCCAAAGGGTGGAGAAATAGTAGGCCTTCCCAAAGAACTTCTGGAAGTACTCCAGGGTGAACTCCCCACCCTTGGTCAGCACCGACTGACGCAGCAGGTTGAACATGGGGTAGATGAGGAACAGAAGGTACGCGCAGAGGATGGCGATGGACACCATCACCCACATATCCATCTTTTTTGTTTTCTTCATAATTCGTCCCTCGATCCCTTAACCGACATTGTCATTGCGTACGCCTTCCAGCAGGTTGTACCTGCCCTCCGCCTCAAAGACATTGATCTTTTCGGTTTTGACCCCCAGGTGGATCACGGTGCCGTCGGGAATAATGCTGTCGATCTGGGACTCCTGGACCACCTCAATACGCTCCCCGGAATCGGTGTGGGCGAAATAGTGGGTGTTCAGGCCCAGGAATACGCTGGAGTCGATGGTGGCCTTCAAGCCCTTGGCGTCGGGGGAAGCATTCAGAATGAATTCCTCCGGACGGACCGAGATCTTCACATCCTGATCCTTGCAGTACTGCTCCAGCACGTTGGGAAGCTCCACCTGGAACCCCTCGTCAAAGGAGAGCACCGCCTTGCCCCCTGCCGCTTTCAGCTTTCCGGGCAGAATGTTGGACCGTCCGATGAAGGTGGCTACAAACAGGTTGGCGGGCCGCTGGTAAATATCCTTGGGGGTGCCCACCTGCTGGATGTCCCCTTGATTCATAACGGCGATCCGGTCGGAGACCGCCATGGCCTCCTCCTGATCGTGGGTCACGTATACGTTGGTGATGCCAACGGTGTGCTGGATCTCCTTGATGACCGTCCGCATCTCCACCCGGAGCTTGGCGTCCAGGTTGGAAAGAGGCTCGTCCATCAGGAGCACATCGGGCTTGATGACCAGAGCCCGGGCCAGGGCCACCCGCTGCTGCTGGCCGCCGGAGAGCCGGTCGGGCATCCGGTCGGCGTACTCCTTGATGTGCATCAGCTCCATGAACTTGTCGGTCTCTGTCTGGATGACCTCCTTGGAGGCCTTCCGGTTTTTCAGGCCAAAGGCCACGTTGTCCCGCACCGAGAGATGGGGGAAGATGGCGTAATTCTGGAACACCATGCCGATGTTCCGCTGGGCAGGATCCATGTCGTTGATCCGCTTGTCGTTGAAGTAGAAGTCTCCACCCTCAATGCTGTTAAAGCCGGCAATCATTCTCAGAAGCGTTGTCTTTCCACACCCGGATGGACCAAGGAGGGTGAAAAATTCACCCTCCTTGATCTCCAGGGACAAGTCCGAGATGATTGTATTATTACCGTACTTTTTTACAGCGTCCTTGATACTAATACAAACACTCATGGTCGTTCTCCCTCTATATTCGATTCTAAGTCCTCAGTCTCAGCCGCCGGTCACGATGTTGGTCCACTTCTCCAGCATCTCAGTCTGATAAGCGGCAACGGCGGCCTGATCCTCGTAAGCCACCTTAATCTCGCTGAAGGGCAGCATGCCCTCGCAGTCCTGGGGGATGGTGGTGATGGTGCCCCGGATGGTGGTCTTGGCCAGCTCCTTCTGGCACTCCTCAGACAGCATAAAGTCCACAAACAGCTTGGCGTTGTCCATGTTGGGGGCGTTCTTCACGATGGCCACACCGGCAGGAAGCCACACGGCGCCCTCGGCGGGATAGACCATGGAGATGTTGGCGTCGGGATTCTCCTTGTTGTCCAGAACGGCCTGGACCACGGGATCCTCGTAGGACACGCCCACGGCGTACTCGCCGGCCACCACGTTCTTATACACGGCGGAGGAGCTGCTGAGGATGATGCCGTCCAGGTTGGCCACAAAGTCCTCAATGTACTTCCACGCCTTGTCGCTGTGATAGCACTCGTCGGCGGTGGCGCCCTCGCCCATGACCAGCAGCATGTTGGTCAGCTCAGCGAAAGCAGAGGAGGAGGCGGTGGGATCGCCCATGGCGATCTTGCCCTTCAGGGCGGGATTCAGCAGGTCGGCGTAGCCCTTGACCTCCACGCCCAGCTCCGCCAGCAGGTCGTCGTTGAGGATGAAGGCACCGGAGCCGGACAGGTTGCCGAAGCTGACGCAGCCGGCGTGGTTGCGGTAGTTCTCGTCCAGCAGCTCATCGTTGGGGGAGACATACTCCTCCCACAGGTCGGGATGCTGCTCATAGAAGTTGTAGTTGATGGCGCCCCAGTTGATGTCGGCCTGGGGGTTGGCCTTCTCAGCCTCGATCCGAGCCAGCACGTCACCGGTACCCATGGACTGTAGCTCCACGTCGATCTTGGGATAGGCGGCCTTGAAGGCCTCCAGGCTGGAGTTGATCTGGGTGTCGGAGTTGGGGGAATAGATGACCAGCTTGCCGCTGGGCTCGGCGGGAGCGGGCGCCTGGCTCTCAGCAGTGGGGGCCTTGCTCTCGGGAGCAGGGGTCTCAGCGGGCTTGCCGCCGCAGGCGGCCAGGGTCAGGATCAGACTACCGGCCAGAAGAACACTTGTGATTCTTTTCATTACATATACCCTCCTTTAATTTCCCTTCTCTTTCCTCCCAGGAAAGAGAAGGCCGCCCCAGGTCTGGGGCGGCCTGAAGCGTTTTGTCTATTGTAACAGAAATTCTCTTTGGTTGAAATTGTTATTTTCGCCATTTCCATTGCCGCTTTTTTGTGCATTTTGTCATTTCCCTTGCAAGACAGGCTTTTCCAGTTTTCTTTGTATAGAAAATAAAAAGAGCCGCGGACCAAATCGGTCCACGGCTCTGAACTTTACGCGATCAGTCGGTCACGTAGGGCAGCAGGGCGATCTGACGGGCCCGCTTCACAGCGGTGGTCAGCTGGCGCTGATGCATGGCGCAGGTGCCGGTGGTACGGCGGGGCAGGATCTTGCTCCGCTCGGACAGGAACCGCTTGAGCTTGGCTGCGTCCTTGTAGTCGATGTGCTCCACCTTGTCGGCGCAGAAGGTGCAGACCTTACGGCGCTTCCGTCCACGGGGCCGCATCTCTTTTCCGTTCTCCATAGGCATGAGGTTAACCTCCCTTATTTCAAATTAACGCCGTCCTCAGAACGGCAGATCGCTCTCGTCGCCGACCAACTCGGTGAACTGGTCGTCTCCCTCGGGAGCGGAGTACCCCATAGGGGGCTGCTGGGAGGCGGCAGGGGCGGAATAGGGCTGGCCATAAGACTGGCCGCCGTAGCTTCCGCCGCCGTCTCCATCCCGGCGGGAATCGCCGAAATAGAAGTTCTCCGCCACCACCTCGGCGGCGGTACGCTTGTTGCCGTCCCGGTCGGTGTAGGGACGAATCTGGAGCCGGCCCTCCACCACGGCCATGCGGCCCTTGGTGAAGTAGCGGCTGATGAACTCGGCGGTCTGGCGCCAGGCGACCACATTGATAAAGTCGGTCTCCCGCTCGCCGGTCTGCTTGTTCTTAAAATCCCGGTCTACCGCCAGACGCACCGTGGCCACCGGGGTCCCGGTGGGGGTGGTCCGCAGCTCCGGGTCGGCCACCAGCCGACCCATGATAATGATACGATTGAGCATCCCGGCTCCTCCTTACTCGTCCAGGCAGACGATCATGGAACGCATCACGCCGTCGGTAATACGGAAGATACGGTCCAGCTCGGCGGGGAAAGCGGGAGCGGCGGAGAAGGTCAGCCGGACGTAATGCCCGTCGGTCTGATCCTGGATGGGGTAGGCCAGACGGCGCTTGCCCCACTCGTCCACCTCCACAGAAGTGGCGTTGGTCTCAGCCAGGGTCTTGAACTTCTCTACCAGGGCGGCGGTGTCCTCCTCGTTCTTGCGGGGGTCGATGATGAACACGGCCTCGTAGTTCGCATTGAGCTTTGCCATTTTTTGTGCACCTCCTTATGGTCTTGTGGCCCCCGGCTCTTACCGGGAGCAAGGAGCTCTGTCTTTTGACAGGCTATATTATTATAACGGAATTTTGTGGAATGTCAAGGATTTTTTCCTCTTTACCCCTCACATGGCCTGAGTGGGATGTTATCTGATAGGGAACGAGCGCATGATATGCGCCCCTACGAAGGGCAAGGGTCACGGGCGGGCGGGTTTGGAACCCGCCCCTACAGAAGATCCGTCATACATGGCGCCACATCCCTTTGTTTGTGGGCGAGGTAATGTAAGGTGAGATGAGTTGGGATGGATGGGATAGTGTGGGGTGCGACGACTCGGCGCACCGTCAGGTATGGTGTTACCTACCGTCCATGGGGGCCGATTTTTTCTTCTTGACTAATTCCTACTTTTTTGCTATCATATGGATGGATTTCCCAGTAAACCACTCACATTTATTTCACATCGAAAGGAGTCCTATTATTATGATGAAACACAGCCGTGACCGCCTCCAGGGCTTCCTGGCCGGCATTCTCACCACCGCCCTTGCCCTGGGTCTTGGCTCCGCCGCCCTTGCCGCGGGCCGCTCCATCCAGATCGAGGACGGCATCACCGTCACCATCAACGGCGCCCGCTTTTCCCCCCGAAATGTCAAGGGCGAGCAGGTCCCTCTCTTCTCCTACGACGGCACCACCTACGCCCCCGTCCGCGCTCTGTGCGAGGCGGCGGGCATGACCGTCAGCTACGACAGCGCCAGCCGCACCGCCAGGATCACCACGGAGGATATGGCCCTGGCCGCCGACCCCAACGCCTCCAGCTACATCACCGCCGACCGGGCCAGGGAGCTGGCCCTCCAGCACGCCGGGGTGAGTTCCGCCGAGGCCGTGTTTCTCCAGACCAAGCTGGACCGGGAGGATGGGGTCGTCTGCTACGACGTGGAATTCTACTCCGGCAGCACGGAGTATGACTACGACATCGACGCCCTCACCGGCGCGGTGCTCTCCTTTGACCACGACCTGGACAACTACTCCATCCACCGCCCCTCCTCCGGCCAAACCGCCCAGGAGGATCTGATCACCTCCGCCCAGGCCCAGCAGATCGCTCTGGACCGGGCCCCCTCGGGCGCCCGGGTGGTCAAGTGCGAGCTGGACCGGGACGACGGCCGCTATGTCTACGAGGTGGAGCTCCGGGAGGGCCGTACCGAGTACGAGTGCGATGTGAACGCCGTCACCGGGGTCATCCTCAAGTGGGAAGTGGACTACGACTAATAAAAAGGCAAAAAGGACCGCCCTGATTCACAGGGCGGTCCTTTTTCTTTTACAGCGCAGCCGCTTTCTCCTTTAAGAACTCCTTCAGCCACTCCCCCGTCTCCGGGTGCTCCAGGGAAAAGTCGATGGTGGCCTCCAAAAATCCTTTCAGGTTGCCCGTGTCATACCGACGGCCCTCAAAGTCCACCGCCACCATCCGCTCCCGCTTGCACAGTTCGCCCAAGCCGTCGGTGAGCTGGATCTCCCCGCCGTAGCCCGGGGCCTGATTCTCCAGGATATCGAAGATGCCGGGCTTCAGCACATACCGACCCAGGATGGCGTAGTTGGAGAAGACCTGCTCCGGCCGGGGCTTCTCCACCATGTCGGTGGTGCGGAAGATCCGCTCCTCCAGGGGCTCTACCTTCAGGGAGCAGTACTTGGATATGGCGCTCAGCGGGACCTGCTGCACCCCCACGGCGGAGGCGTCATACTTTTCCGCCGCCGCCATGAGCTGGCCGATGACGGGGGTCCGGGAGCGCATGATATCGTCCCCCAGCAGTACCGCGAAGGGCTCGTCCCCCACGAACCGCTTGGCCCGCCAGATGGCGTGACCCAGACCCTTGGTCTCCTTCTGCCGGACGTAGAAGATGTTGGCAAGGTCGGCGGCGTGGCGGACCTCGTGGAGCTCCCGGTCCTTCCCCGCCTGGAGAAGCCGGGTCTCCAGCTCCGGGTAATAGTCAAAGTAGTCGTCCATGGCCGATTTGGCCCGGTTGGTAACCACCAGGATGTCCTCAATGCCCGCGGCGGCGGCCTCCTCAATGATATACTGAAGGGCGGGCTTGTCCACCAGGGGCAGCATCTCCTTGGGCACCGTCTTGGTGGCGGGCAGCATCCGGGTCCCCAGCCCGGCGGCGGGTATGACTGCTTTGCGGACCTTCATAGGACATCCTCCTTAAATCTATATTTGATCAGATCCTGTATTTACAGCGCGGAAAGCCGCTTTTCCGGAATGATGGAGCGGAAATAGCCGACCCTGGGCATAAGCCCCAGCAGAAGCATCCCCAGCGCATAGCATACGCCCAATTCTCCGATCCCCACGCTCAGGCCGTTGACCAGCCAGGCCATGGGGAAGGCGGCGGTAAAGCCGTTGGCCTCCGCCAGAGCGATGGTGAAGCCCACCAGCGCCGTGTTGCAGATCACCGGGGGCAAGGGAGCCAGCCATTTATTCCTCACCCGGCTGGTCCACACCGCGGCGATCAGGGTGGCCGCCGAGCCCACCACAATATCCAGCGGCCCATAGGGGGACAGCAGGTTCACGATGACGCACCCCACAAAGAGCCCCGATACGGTGGAGGGAAACAGAAAGGGCAGCACGGTGAGGGCCTCGGCAAACCGAAACTGGACCGGCCCGAAGGTCAGTCCGAACACGTTTCCGAAATAGCCCATCACGGCGTAGAGGGCGGCCACCATGGCCGCCAGGGTCAGATCTTTGGTGCTGAATTTTCCCATAACAAAAAAACCTCCGTTTTTTGATTCGGGGCCTCGCGGCCCCACAGTATGCGCGCCCCATACAGGGTCGGAGGTCCCTTTCCCGGTCCGCACGGCGCAAGGCGGACCGACGGCATTCTCTCCGACCGTTAGACTGGACGGGGGATCCAGTCAAAGCCATTATACCATACCCCATCCAAAAATCAAGGCCCGGGGAGCTCTCCTCCCCGGGCCTTGACTTTTATGATCCTTTGCTGTATCCTATCATTTAGATGATTATCTAAATGATAGCTCACTTCATGGGCAGATACTCCAGAGGATCCACGCTGACTCCGTTCCTGGTCATGGACAGGTGCAGGTGGGCGGCCTCCTCGCTCTCGGCGATGGCGCTGGTGCCCACCGAGCCGATCACGTCCCCGGTCCGCACCGTATCCCCGATCTCCACCGTGGGGACCGCCGCCAGGTTGGAACAGGTTGACATAACTCCGTCAGCGTGAAGGATCACCACCGTGGTCCCCATGAGATCATCGGTGTATAGATCGCTGACCGTTCCCCCAGCCGGGGCCATCACGGTGGTCCCCGCCGAGGCGGCGATGTCCACCCCGTCGTGGGTCCGCCAGTCCCCCATGGTCCTATCGTAGCTCAGGGTCTCCACCGACCAACTCCGGAGCACCTCCCCCTTCACCGGCCAGGTGTAGACCGAGGCGGTGGCCGTGGTGGGCTCCGGAGTGGTCAGTACCTGAGGGGTCACCGCCGGCACCGGGGGGGCCGAGGGGGTGGGTCTTGGGGTGGCCACAGAGGGGGGAGCCACCGCCGCCGTGGGCTGGGGGGTAGCGGGAGCGGGGGTCACCACCACGGTGGCCTGCCCCGTCACGGGCCGGGCAGGCTCCTCCCGGAACCCGGAAAAGAGATAGTAGCCTGAAACTCCCAGCGCCGTCACGCACAGGAGAAGGACGATGTAGAAACCCTTTCCCGCCATGAAGTCGCTGACACGGTCCTGTATCGTTCTCTTCATTTGTTTTGCACCTCCGAGGCTAAGTGTTGCCAGCCCCAGAGGTCTTTATACCCGAAAAAAGAAAAATTATCCCTGCTTCTCCCGGCAGTGCAGCACCGCCCGCAAAGCCGCCAGCAGCTCCTCCCGCTCCCGTCCGGACATGGCCCGGAACAGCTTGAGAAGCTGCTCCTCCTGGGCGGACAGCTCCTCCCGCGTCCCCTCCTGCTGTCCGAACAGCCGGTTGGCCGATAGGCCATAGAGCTTCAGCAGCGCGGAAAGGGTCTGCAGATCCGGCTCCGCCACCCCATTTTCATAGCCCGACAGGGTCTTGTTGTTGATCCCGGTCATGGCCATCACCTGCTTTTGGGTCAGGCCCCGCTTCTCCCGGGCCAGCCGCAGGGCAAATCCAAATTCCTCCATGCGCATTCCCTCCCCGACCTTTTCTTCTTTAATATTAGATACATCATAGCGGCCCCCGCCCTCTTTCGTTCATTTTTCCTTATATTTAAGATATTATTTATTGACTTCTTATTTTTTAAGATTTATAATGGACAGGCTGCCCACCGTTCACAAAAAATTCATTTGACTTTTCTCCTCCTCCGCCGTATCATACCAGGAGCGGATAGGTAAGAAAAGTATTACTTGTTGGAAAGGAGGCCCAAATATGGCCGTGCAGTCCGACAGCCTTGCCGGAAAATATATGTCCACCGTGAAAATAGGGCCAAAGGGACAGATCGTCATTCCCAAGGAGGTCCGCCAGCTCTACAACATCCGGCCGGGGGACAGCTTTCTGCTGCTGGCCGACCAGGACCGCGGGGTCGCCCTCATCCCCCACTCCCGGCGTCAGGAGATGACGGCCCTGTTCTCCCAGGCCTTCTCCCTGGCCTTTCCTTCGGAGGATCCATCTTAAGCGATTTTTAATCTCTTGTTTATAATTTTTTCTTTTCCCTATGCTATATTGTGGACTTGCAGCAGCAACCCAGATTTGGAAGGAGAACCTACTTATGGCTGAACAAAGCACCCTCCAGGCCCCCGCCAAGGAGGCCCCCAAATTCAAAGCGCCCAAGAAAAAGAAAAAGTGGGTCAAACGGCTCGTTATCCTGGCCGTGATCGCAGCCCTCATCATCTTTGCCCTGTCCCGCTGTATGTCCGGCGGGGTCCAGAGCGTGTCCGGCTCCTACCTCCCCGCCGCAGCGGCCGTGCAGGACCTGACCGTGGCCGTCACCGGCCCGGGCACCATCAAGTCCAACGACTCCTACAAGGCCACCACCCTCATCAAGGGGGAGATCCTCACCGCCCCCTTTGAGGAGGGGGACACGGTGGAGAAGGACGACGTGCTGTTCACCATCGACGCCTCCGACGTGGAGAACGCCATCAAGCAGGCTCGCACCGGCGTGGAGCAGGCCCAGCTCTCCGTCCAGTCCGCCCAGCTCAACTACGACAGCCTGATCCGCACCCAGAACGACAACACCAAGGACCGGCAGGTGAAGGCCAACGCCAGCGGCGTCATCACCAAGGTCTATGTGGATCCCGGCGACACCCTGGCCGCCGGCACCCCCATCGCCGACATTCTGGACCGGGACAACATGAAGCTGGAGGTCCCCTTCCACAGTGTAAACGCCGCCTCCTTCTATGTAGGGCAAAGCGCCTCGGTCACCGTCTCCGGCACCGCCGAGGTCCTTTACGGAACCATCACCGAGATCTCCGCCACCGACTCCGTGGGCCCCGGCGGCACCCTGGTGCGGAATGTGACCATCACCGTCTCCAACCCCGGTGCCCTGTCCGATACCTCCATGGGCTCCGCCGCGGTGGGGGAGTTCACCTCCTCCGCCTCCGGAACCTTCCAGTACGGCGAGCGCAAGCAGCTCATCGCCAAATACTCCGGGGAGCTGGAGACCCTGACCCTCCACGAGGGAGACCGGGTGACCAAGGACCAGCTTGTGGGAGAGTTCAAAGAGTCCAAGATGCAGGATCAGATCGACGCCGCCGCCATCCAGCTCTCCAACGCCCGCCTGTCCCTCCGCAACGCCCAGGACAACCTGGAGCGGACCCAGGACAGCCTGGAGGACTATACCAT
Organism: Oscillospiraceae bacterium; assembly: GCA_022799035.1. Classification (GTDB taxonomy): domain Bacteria; phylum Bacillota; class Clostridia; order Oscillospirales; family Oscillospiraceae; genus Vermiculatibacterium. Next base: position 65,942 of record JAAWNQ010000005.1, on the reverse strand, counting down.
CACCTCCCCCATCACCGGTACCGTCATTGAGAAAAATTATAAGCAGGGGGACAACTACGATCCATCCACCGCCTCCTCCACCGGGGCCAACGCCTTCCTGGCGGTGATCTACGACATGTCCCGCCTCACCTTTGATATCAACGTGGCCGAGATGGATGTGGTCCGGGTCCAGGTGGGCCAGAAGGTGACCTTCACCGCCGACGCCCTGGACGGCCGGGAGTTCACCGGGGTGGTGGAGAAGGTGAATATCAACGGCACCACCCAGAACGGCAACACCTCCTACCCCGTCACCGTGGCGGTGGACGGCAACGGCCAGGATCTGGCCGCAGAGGGCCTCCTCCCCGGCATGAGCGTCTCGGCCTCCATCATCGTGGAGGAGGTCAACTCCGCCCTCTGCGTCCCCGTGGACGCCATCCAACGGGGCCAGACCCCCTTCGTCCTGGTGGCGGGGGCCGGCGCTATGGACGAAAACGGCAACCTCATCGATTTCACCAAGCTGGAACAGCGGACCGTGGAGCTGGGCCGGAACAGCGACGAGCTGATCGAGGTCACCGGCGGCCTGGAGGAGGGGGACACCGTCTTTATCCCCAACGCCTCCTCCAGCTTTATGAACACCATGATGGGGATGTAAGCCATGGAACACCTCATCGAATTTAAGGACATCTATAAGATCTACCAGATGGGAAACGAATCCGTCCACGCCCTGGACGGGGTGAGCATGACCATCGATCCCGGGGAGTTTGTGGCTATCGTGGGACAGTCCGGCTCGGGCAAATCCACCGCCATGAACATCATCGGCTGTCTGGACGTGCCCACCTCGGGCACCTACCATCTGGGGGGTGTGGACGTCTCCACCATGGAGGACGACCAGCAGGCCGAGGTCCGCAATAAGATGCTGGGCTTCATCTTCCAGCAGTATAACCTCATTCCCAAGCTCAATGTGCTGGAGAATGTGGAGCTGCCCCTCCTCTACGCCGGGATCTCTGCCGAAGAACGCCGCCGGCGGGCCATCCACTCCCTGGAACGGGTGGGGCTGGCGGATAAGACCAAGAACCTGCCCTCCCAGCTCTCCGGCGGCCAGCAGCAGCGGGTCTCCATCGCCCGGGCCCTGGCGGGCAACCCCTCGGTGATCCTGGCCGACGAGCCCACGGGAGCTCTGGACTCCCGCACGGGCCGGGAGGTGCTGGCCTTCCTCCAAAAGCTGAACAACGAAGGGGACACGGTGGTCCTTATCACCCACGACAACTCCATCGCCGTGAAGGCCAAGCGGATCATCCGCCTTCAGGACGGAAAGATCATCTACGACGGGGACTCCCAGGATCCCCAGGCCGTGGTCCAGCCCCAGGAGGAGGCCCTGCCCGACGACGGCTTCTCTGAGCTGCTGGGAGAGGAGGCCAAGGCATGAACCTAAGTCAATCCTTCAAGCTGGCGGTGAAAAGCCTCCTGACCAGCAAGATGCGCTCCCTTCTGACCATGCTGGGCATCATCATCGGCGTGGCCGCCGTCATCATCATCACCTCCCTGGGCAACGGCATGCAGAACTACATGAACGACCAGTTTGAGGAGATGGGCTCCAACCTGGTCCAGGTCTATGTTTACCCCTCAGGCAGCTCCATGGACGTGACGGCCGACGATATGTTCGCCCTGGTAAGCAAGTATCCCAAATACCTTACCGGAGTGACGCCCTATATCAACGTCTCCGGCACCGTCCGCCAGGGCAGCGATGAATTCAAGCGCACCAGTATCTACGGCGTGAGCGAGACCTTCTATAACCAGGACAAAGGGGTCACCATGCAGGGCGCCAACGTGGGCAAGGGCCGCTTCCTCTCCTATGTGGATGTGGAGCGGGCCCAGGCGGTGTGTATCGTCGGCTCCTACCTGGAGAAGGAGGCCTTTGGCGGCGACGCCCTGGGCAAGACCCTCACCGTCAACGGCGCCCCCTTCACCATAGTGGGGGTCCTGGACAAGAGCGGCGACAACACCGAGGGCAGCGTGGACGACACCCTCTACCTTCCCTATACCCAGGCCGAGCGGCTGACCTCGGGGAGCTACATGGACATGTACCTGTTCACCTCCACCGACCGTTCCACCGCCGCCGCGGCCAAGGGCATTGTGGAAAACCGGCTCTATAAAGCCTACCAGAGCTCTGATTACTATATGGCCATGACCTCCGCGGAGATGATGGACGCCATGGACTCCATGGTGAACCTGCTCATGGCCATCCTCACCCTCATCGCCGCCATCTCCCTGCTGGTGGGCGGCATCGGCATCATGAACATCATGCTGGTATCGGTCACCGAGCGGACGCGGGAAATCGGCATCCGCAAATCCCTGGGCGCCAAGGGCCGGGATATCCGCAGTCAGTTTATTATCGAGGCGGGTACCACCTCCGCCATCGGCGGCACCATGGGTATTCTCCTGGGGATCCTCATGGCAAACATCATCACCAACGTCATCGCCTTCGCCCTGGGTACCGGCAACGACGGCTTTGTGGCCGTCCCCACCCTCCAGGGCATCGGGGTAGCCTTCGGCGTCAGCGTAGCCATCGGCGTCTCCTTCGGCTACTTCCCCGCCAAAAAAGCCGCCAAACTGAACCCCATCGACGCGCTGAGATACGACTGATGAAGAGAAAAGTGAAAAGATAAAAGAGAAAAGATTTTGATCTGTTGCAGCCAAAGGCCGCTATTGAAAATAGTCCGGCTCCGCCGGCCCAAATCTTTTATCTTTACTCTTTTATCTTTTATCTCACAAATAAGGAGTGCCTTCCATGAAAAAACGAATCTTGCCCCTCCTCCTCTCCCTGGCCCTGTTGATCCCCGTCCTGCCGTCGGCCTTTGCCGCCCCCGCTCCGGTGGAGGATATGGCCCAGGTCCTCTCCGCCCTTGACATTATGACGGGCAACGAGAACGGGGATCTGATGCTCTCCCGCCGGGTGACCCGGGCGGAGTTCACCAAGCTGGTCATCGCCGCCTCCCCCCTGGGGGAGAACGTGGGGGCCACCACCTCGGTCTCCCCCTACCCCGACGTCCCCTCCTCCCACTGGTGCGCCCCTTACGTGGAGGCCGCCGTGGCCGCCGGCTACGTCAACGGCTACCTGGACGGCACCTTCCACCCCGACGAGGAGATCACCCTGGCCATGGGAGTCACCATGGCGGTGCGGCTGCTGGGCTACGCCGACAATGACTTCTCCGGGGCCTGGCCCGCGGGACAGATGACCCTCTACCACAACCTGGACCTGGACGAGGGGATCGCCGCCGGCCAGGACAGTCCCATGACAAGGCAGGACGCCATGTACCTGTTCTATAACCTCCTCACCGCCAAGACCAAGCAGGGCCAGACCTATCTCACCGCCCTGAAGCCCTCCCTCCCTCTCCTCAACGCCGCCGGGGAGATCGACCGGGTGGCCCTCATCAACTCCGCCATGGAGGGGCCCGTGGTCATGGGCCCGGGCTGGGAGAGCCGGGTCAATTTCGACGTGTCCACCGCCACGGTCTACCGGGGCGGCTCCCTGACCTCCCTCCAGGCCCTTCAGAGCAATGATGTGATCTATTGGTCCAAGTCCATGCGGACCCTGTGGGCCTACTCCAACAAGGTCACCGGCCTCTACCAGGCCGTCTCCCCCAGCGCCTCCAGCCCCCAGTCGGTGACCGTGGCGGGCAAGACCTACCCCATTGAGACCACCTCCGCCGCCTACGACCTGTCCAATCTGGGCCAGTATAAGACCGGGGACACTGTGACCCTGCTCCTGGGCCGGGACGGGGGCGTGGCCGCCGTGGCCAAGGCCGGCCAGACCGCCGGGACCCTTGCGGGCGTGGTCTCTCAGGTGGCGGACAGCTCCTACACCGACTCCAGCGGCAACACATACACCGCCAAGACCGTCACCCTCACCGCCACCGACGGCAGCGTATACTCCTACCCCGTGGAGGCCAACTCCTCCTTCAAGGCGGGGAACCTGGTCCAGGTGTCCCTCACCTCCGGTGGGGACGCCCAGCTCACCCGGCTGAGCCAGAGCTCGGTCTCCGGCAAGGTGAACGCCGCGGCCACAAAGCTTGGCACCACTGATTTTGCCGAGGATATCCAGATCCTGGACATGAACGGCGACGGTCTGGCCCTGCGGGTCTACCCCAGCCGTCTGGCCGGGCTGGAGCTGAACGGCGGACAGGTGAAATATGTCCGGAAAAACACCGCCGGAGAGATCGACCGGCTGATCCTCAACGACGTCACCGGAGACCTGTACGCTTACGGGATCCTCACCTCCGTGGAGGAAACCGACCTGTCTCAGGCGGGGATGCTGATGGGGGTCTATGAGTACGATGTGAGCGGGGTGAGCTACACCTACCCCACCCAGAACAGTATTCTCAATCTATCCGTTGGGCCTGTGAGGATAGAAGGGTCTCTGATGGCCCCCTCTAAGATCGCCAAGCTGGACTCTGTAAAGCTCTCCAGCCTGGAGGCCCTCACCGCCGTCAGCCAGGACGGCCGGTCCTTCCCCGTATCCCAGTCGGTGGCCGTGTATGAACTCCAGGGCAGCGCTTACCGGCTCTCCAGCCTGGAGAGGGTCCGGGCCGGATATACCCTCACCGGGTACTACGATAAGAGCGTGGCCGATGGGGGCCAGATCCGGGTGGTGGTGGCCCGGAGCCACTGAGAAAGGGGCCGGGAAGATTCCAAAATTCTTCCAAACCGGGAAAAGTCCCTGTAATCACCCATACAGAACCCCCTCAAAACCGTTCAAAACCCGCCGTTTTTGAAAAAAACGGCGGGTTTTTTGGTTGCAATCCCCCTTTTTCCGGAACTTGGTTTTTCCAGTTTGTCCCAATTCCTCTCCCCTCCCCTTTTTTATAACAATTTGTAATCAATTTGTTCCCAGTTTGTAGGTTGACATTTGTCTACCTCTGTGATATGCTGAAATCGAAAGGTAGACAACTGTATACCAAAAAAGGAGGGTGCGGATATGAGACCCAATCTGTCCGACGGAGAATGGAAGCTGATGAACCGGCTGTGGGAGAAGGGGCGGCTCACCATCACCCAGCTTACCGCGGCGCTAAAGGAGGAGACCGGGTGGGGCAAGCACACGGTGATCTCCATGCTCTCCCGGCTGGAGGCCAAGGGGGCGGTGGGCCATGACGAGACCACCCAGGCCAAGCGGTATTTTCCCCTGCTGGAGAAGGAGGAGGCCGCCCAGGAGGAGACCGGGCGGTTTCTGGAGCGGGTCTACGGGGGCCGGCTGGGGCTGATGATGTCGGCCATGGTGGACTCCCGGGCCCTGACGGAGGAGGACATTGACGAGCTCACCGCCATTCTGGAGAGCGCAAAGGAGGAATACTGACATGATGAAGGATATCCTCATTGCCTCTTCCGCCCTGATCCTGGCGCTGCTCCTCATCCGCCGGGTGTTCCAGGGAGTGCTGTCCCGGCGGTTCCAGTACGCTTTGTGGGGCCTGGCGCTGGTGCGGCTGCTGGTCCCGGTGAGCCTTCTCCCCGCGGCGGATTTCTCGGTGCTCTCCGCCGCCCGGCCTGTGGAGCAGGCGGTATCTACCCAACTGGACCGGATCACCTTCACCCCTGTCCGGCCTGAACACATCCAAACCCCCGAAGCCCCGTTGGATCCTCCTCCGGTTTTGAACCATGGGGCGCCGGAGGAGCCTCTGCCCCAGACTGCTGAGCCGGGAGCAGCCCCCAGAATGACCGCCGGGGGGATCATGGCTCTGGTCTGGAAGGCAGGCATGGCCCTGATGGGTAGCTTTTTCCTTCTCGGCAACCTGGGGTTCTATCTGCGGCTGCGGAAAAACCGGAAGGAATGGCGCGCCCGGTGGTCGCGCCCCACAATTTCCGCCACCCCTCAGTCGGGCGGGACACAGCCCCTTGTGGGTCCTGACGACCCGACAGGCCATTTTTCCCGCAAGATCTATGTAGTCCCCCAGGAGGTCATCCCCTCCCCCTGCCTGTTTGGGCGGTCCATCTACATCACCCCGGCGGTGGCGGCGGATGAGAGCAAGCTCCGCCACGTCCTCTGCCACGAGGCAACCCACGCCAAACACGGGGACCCGGTGTGGGCCCTGCTGCGGTGCGTGTGCCTGACCGTCTACTGGTTCGACCCCCTGGTGTGGATCGCCGCCCGGTGCGCCCGAATCGACTGCGAGCTGGCCTGTGACGAGGGGGCGCTGGCGGTTTTGGGAGAGGGGGAGCGGATCCCCTACGGCCAGACCCTGGTCTCCCTCATCCCGGTGAAGAGGGGGAGCAATCCCCTGATCGCCGCCACCACCATGACCGCCGGGAAAAAGCAGCTTGCTGACCGGGTGAAGCGCATCGCCCAAAGACCCCGGCAATTTTGGGCGGCGGCCCTGGCCGTTGCGATGCTGGCGGGGATCGTGTCGGCCTGCACCTTCACTGGGGGCAAGGAGAGCCCCGCCCCCAGTCCTTCCCAAGGCCCTTCTGAGGATACCATCCGAGCTCTCTCCGGTGAGGAGCTGCGGTGGTTCAACGAGGAGTTTTTCAACCATTTTAGCTCCCCGGCCTCCTATTCCTACAACATCCGCAACCAGTTCGCCAGCCCCATAAACCTTTATGAGAGGCCGGAGGATATCAACCTCTATGAGCTATTCTATCTGGAGGGGCGCACCCCCACCCCCAAGGAGCTGCGGGCCTACGGCGTGGAGGAGGAATCCGACCTGGTCTGCCCGGTGTATGTGATCACCGCCGGGGAGATGGAGGCGCTCCTGGAGGAGTATACCGGGCTCTCCCTGGAGGAGGTTGACCTGGAAGGCCTGGGGTATGAATATGTGGAGGCGGTGGACGCCTACTTCAACATGCACGGGGATACCAACTACTGCGGGTATCTGGACTTCACCGCGGGCACCCGGGAGGGGGATAGGGTAAAGCTCTACCACCGCAGTGATTTTGCCGGGGGCGGGTGGTATTGTGTGACGTTAGAGGAAGGGCGCGACGACCCGGCGCGCCCCACGGAGGAGGGGGAGGAGAGTCCCTATTGGTTTGTGTCCAATGTGGCCTGCGACAGGCCCCTTATCCCCACTCCCCTGCCCGCCTGGGAGCCGGAGAAAACCGTCTCCCTTGCCGGTCTGGAGCCCTACGCTCCCCCCGCCGTCACGGTGGAGACCCATGTGGGGGACTTTGACAACAGCTATGAGAACCGTTTGGAAAACTGGGACTTTGAGGGCCGCAACGTGGTGGTCTACCGGGCCACGGACGGGAAGATCTACGCCGCCGTCCGCCGGGAGGAGGGGGTCATGGATGTGTTCTTCCCCCTCTCCGACGACGACTTCTCCCTGTTCCCCTACAGCGATCTCCTGGGCCACAACGGCTTTACCCTCACCTACCGCCCCGAGGCAGACGCCCAGCGTTATCCCACCGACAGCGACTATTACTATTTCGATGAAGCGGGGACACCCGTCCTGCTGGCCCGGGGCCACGAGGAGTGCCTGGCCCTGGATCTGGACGGGGACGGGCGGGATGAGCTGGCCACCCCCTGGCAGCTCTTCTTCGAACAGGAAGGCACAGTCTACGAGGCCCGGCTGGAGGAGCTGATAAAAGAGGCCTGCCCGGAGCTGACCTACTGGGAGTACAGCCTGTGGGACAAATACAGCAAACGCCTCTATGTCAGGGGCCTTTCCGGCGAGGCCACCTGGGAGCGGTATGTCTACTTCGACGGGGAAAGTCTGCTCATCTACAAAAATGAGAAGCCCACCACCGACCATATGGTGGACGGGGCGGATGAGGGGGTACCCAACCCCGTGGTGGAGGCAGCCCGGGAGTTTGTGGATGGGGTATATGTCACCGCGGAGGTGGAACGGCTGGAGGCGGAGCTCCGGGAGAAGGCCTACCAGACGGGGGCGGAAGAGGCCCCGGAGGGGGAGCTGCCCCCGAAGTATGACGACTGGAGGATCGACTATTTTGACGGGCCCTACCGCTACCCCTACGGCGGGGCGGTGGTGGAGGGCTGGTGGTTCAACTATGAGATGCACACTGCCACCCCGGAAAAGGTCGTGCTGGCCGGGGGCAAATACATTACTGAGGATAACTGGGTCTCCCCCGGCTATCCCGGTTGTGACGCCCTGTTCTTTGAGGTGGGAGGCGATGGGAGCTACCGGCTTCTTTCCAGCGGGATGTTCCAGGAGTATCAGGATTCGGACTTTGTGAGGCGCGCCGTGCTGGGGATGATGCGGGAAGAGGGCGTGAAACTGGAGCCTGGGTACTCCTACGACCTTTTGGAGCTCGCCTACGACCTGGATCAGATCCTGGATCACCCCGGGGACGGGGGGGTGGGCCTGGAGCTTGCCCCCCTCAGCGGGGCGGGAGGCTGGAGGGCGGCCTACTCCGCAGATCCGAAGGAGGGCTACGGCCCCTACCTCCGGGCGTCCTTTTCCGACCCGGAGCAGTACCGCTGGACGCGGCTGGAGGCGGCCCCCCAGATCCCCGCGGAGACCTGCCTCACCCTGGCCCGGGAGGATTGGAGCCTGATCCTCCGGTTCTGGGAGGGCAGCGAGCTGGTGATGCGGAAGGGGGACAATGAGGAGCCGGTGTGGTACCGGGCGGAGGCCTTGGAGACGGAGGGGCCGTCCCAGGGCAGTATCTTCACCCTGGCCCGGGGCTGGTTCGATGAGGTGGAGATGAGGGAGAGGGCCGGGGCGGCCCTGGGGGATCACGGGGAGGGGGCCTACGAGACGGCCATGGCCTACCTGACCTACGCCGAGACGGCGGCCAAGACCCTGGCCGCCCCGGGCGGCCGGTACACCTGCACCTTCGCCAAGATTGCCGATCTGGAGTGTGAGTATCCTGATCCAGATGACAGGAGCCGGTTCCGGTTTTCCTACTCTCTCATCTTCGTGCCCGAGAACGGGGAGGCCCTGAACAACCTGATGGCGGGGAACACCGGGGCCTATGAGGGCTCTGACCCCGAGGTTCCGGAGGGGGCCCTTCAGTATTGGAGAACGGGGGAAATGTATCTGAAGGATGGGTATTGGCATTGTGGGGGGCTGTATACGGGGTGAAATGAAGGGTCAAAAGGGAAAAGCTTAGGGCCACGCGGTATTTTGTACCGCGTGGCCCTTTTTTATGGGTGGGTGGGGGGTCTCGGGCGACGGGGGCAAGCCCCCGCCCTACGGGGGTGGGGCGGGGTGTCGCGCCCCGCAGGGGGTATGGCGGGGTGGGGTATCACGCCCCGCAGAGGGGTGGAGTCACAGGAGGAAGGCGGCACAGGAGGCGGCGGTGGCCACCGCGGCGCCCAGGGCGGCGTAGGCGGGGGCGGGAAGCCGCTGCCACCAGCGGTTTTTCCGCTTTTTGATGTAGCCGTCGGCCACCCTTCGGGCCTCCTCCACCACCTGGTCGGCAGTGACCCCGCCGGTACCCAGGACTCCCTCCCGGACAATGAAGATGGCTTCCTCAAAAAAACGGCGGTCCGGGGACTTGACCACGATGACCCGCCTGCTGATCCCTTTGAGCATGGGCGTTTCCTCCTATATTTACGGTTTCTTTTTCCAGTATGGCCCGAGGGGGGAAAAATATACCCGGCATAGGTTCTTTTCCTCCGGCGTAGAATGTCCTTCGGGGGGTATGTGGATGGACCAGGCACGGCTTTGGGGGGAATTGGCGGCGGTATTTGGGGTAAATGTTACCCTGATCCTGCTGTTTCAGACCTTTGGGTAAATGAAAAAATGTCCGCCCCCCAAATCGGGGACGGACATTTTTTCACCCCTCCATGTGGCGACCAAGGAAGCCGGACATGGATTGCAGCAGCTTGTACTCGGTATCCCCGGTCTGAAGGTCCCCCTCCTCACCGGCAAAGAGAACGCACCCCAGCACGTCCCCCTCGGCCAGGATGGGAGCGGCGCAGGTGACGAAAAACTTGCCGGATTCGTCACTGACGGGCATAGGGGTCTCTCCGGGCTGGGCCTGATAGATCTTTCGACCCTCCAGCACAGCCTCCATCCGCTCCCCCAGCCGCTTGTCCATCAGGTCCCGGCGGGGAGCTCCCGCCACGGCGATACAGCTGTCCCGGTCGGTGATGACGGTGACGTGGCCGGTGGTCTTGTTCAGGGTCTCGCACATCTGGGCGGCGAAGTCGGAAAGGCCACCCATAAGGGAATACTTTTTGAAGATGACCTCGCCATCCTTGTCGGTGTAGATCTCCAGCGGGTCGCCGTTACTGATAACTTTGACAGAGAAAACCTTATCGCTGTGCTTATCACTTTCTTGGATGATTTGAATCTCATAGGGACGGCTGTCAGCCGCCTGCCGCTCCAATGGAATGTTGGCCGGAGCCATGGCGGCAACTGAATCCGGGTGGACACTATCCTCCCCTACATTCTCCCCTGTCAGATCCTCCGGCAATTCGCCGCTGCGGAGGATGCTGTCAATATCAGCTTTCAGCTGCACCTCGATATGATCCTCGTAGACCTTGATTTTTTCAATGATGAGCTGGAGGTCGTTTCGATCCAGCTTGGGCTTATTCAGAATGTCCTCAAAAACCTCCATAGCCGTCTTGGCCGCCCGATTCACCCGAATGATGGTGTTCCGACGGTCGTTTGTCATGGCAATCTGGTTCTGAATGCCGTCAATACGACGCAGGAGGTCGTTCTCCAGCTCGTCGTAGGTGGCCTCCAGAGTCTCCTCCTGTTCCGGGTGCTTCATCACATCCCGGATACGCTGGCGCTTGGTGGCCTTCAACTCCTCCTGCAAATCAGCAAGAACAGTCTCCAGATTCTCGGCGGCCTGCTGTGTCGCCCCAATGTCCTCCTGCTCCCTGGCAAGGTCGGCGTTGAGCCGGTCCAACATCTCCGCCGAGTTGTCCCTCACCTTGCGGAGGTAGGCCTTCAGCACCTCGTCCAGCTTGTCCACCCGGATATGGTGGCTGGTGCAGCCCTTTAACCCTCGATTATGATAAGTCCCGCAGCGGTAGGCCGGCTTCAGATCTGCCCGGCTCATGGCAAACATGGGGCTGCCGCAGTCGCCGCACTCCAGAAAGCCGGAATACACATTGTCGTACTTCTTTACCCCCCGGTAGTTGGCGGTAGAGCGGCTTTCCCGCAGGGCCTTGGCCGTGGCGAAGGTGCGGTAGTCGAGAATAGCCTGATGGTGGTTTTCAATGACCACATTCTCACTCTCGTCCAGCTTACGGTCTTTCCCATTGATCTTCACACGGGTATATTTCCGCTGGCGGAAGGTGCCGATATAAAAGTCATTGTCGATGATGCCCTGGACGGATACGATGGACCATGCGCTTTTAGCCCGGCGCTTGACCTCCTTCCCCGCCGCTTCTCTCCGGGTCTCCTCACACATACGGGGAGTCGGAATGTTCTGGTCCGTGAGGTAGCCCGCAATTTTCTTATATCCCCATCCATCAATGTAGCGGGTAAAAATTTTCCGCACAATGTCGGCTTCGGTGGGAACCACCTCAAACTCCTGCCGGGAATTGATGATATATCCATAGGGGGCGGCACAGAGCCAGCGGCCATCCTCCTGTCGGCGGCGGATGACTGACTTGACCTTCTTGCTGGCATCGGTGACGGGCATTTCGTTGATAAGGAACTGGAATTGAATTTTAAGCCAGTCGTCATCGTTGGGAAAGTCGATGTTGTCCCCGATGGAGATAATGCGGACACCGGCATCACGCAGGTCCTCCAGTTCCACCAGTCCCCGACTGTTCCGCCGTGAAAACCGGGAAAAGTCCTTAACAATGAGGATGTCCTTTTGATGTGTCACCAGCTCCCGGCGCATGACCTGATAGCCGGGCCGCTGGTCAAAGGTGTAACCCGACTTGTCCCGGTCTTCGTAGAAGGTCAGAGTTGATCCAGGGAACCTGTGCTTTACAAAATCCTCGATGATGGCCTTCTGGTTCTCGATGGAGGTGTTGTCCCGGTCCAGCTCCTCGTCCACCGAGATTCGGCAGTAACCTGCTATATCAAATTTTTCAATCATCGGTTTCACCCTTCAGGTATTTCGCCGTCTGGCGGTCAAATTCCGAGATGTAGGCGGCATCCTGCTTTTTGCGGAACTCCTCATAAATGGCGGAGACCTTTCTCTCTGCCTCTTCCCGGGAGACCTTCCCCTTTCCGGCCAGCACCTTTCGGCGATTGTTGGTCAGAAACTGGTCGGTCTCTGCAAGCCAGTCCTCCATGGACATAGGCACTTCATCCTCGGCCATCAGCTCGGCATAGTCGATGAACATGGTGACCAGACGGTTGAGGCGGGAGATCTCCTTCTCATTCAGGTAATTCTTGGCCACCAGGGTATCACTTTTCAAAATCTTCCCTCCGGGACCTGCCTTCCAGGTGGTAAGGCCCATGGTGGGGCTGTCCAAGGTGGCCCGCTCGCTGATCAGCTCTGCCGCCGTCTTGCCGGTGACAGCGAAATGGAGCTTGTTCTGTACAAAGGCATAGAATGCCTTGGTTGTCTCGCTGTCTTTGTCGTAGTCATAGCTGCACTGCTCGAAGATGTCGGCGATCTTCTGGTAGGCCCGGCGCTCGCTGGCTCGGATCTCCCGGATGCGCTCCAGAAGCTCGTCGAAGTAGTCCTTCCCGAAGGGTCGGCCATTCTTCATCAGTTCATCGTTGAGGACGAAACCCTTTTGGATATACTCCTTCAGGGTTTTGGTGGCCCACTGGCGGAACCGGGTTGCTTTTTTGGAATTCACTCGGTAGCCCACGGCAATGATGGCGTCCAGGTTATAGTGGTCCAGATTGCGCTGGACCTGCCTGGACCCCTCCTGACGAACTACTAAGAATTTCTTAGTAGTTGCCTCTTGTTCCAATTCCTCCTCGGCATAGATGTTCTTCAAGTGCTGAAGCACATTTTCCGGGGTACAGTCAAAGAGCTGTGCCATCCCGCTCTGTGTCAGCCAGAAATTCTCCTCCTGAAAAACCACACTCACAAACTCTTTGCCATTGTTATCGCTGTACAGCAGCACCTCGCCAGCCTTCATCAGTTCGTCATTTTTATTATCCATAACGATTACCCTCCGGCATATTATTTCCCGATAACATTGTAACAGAAAAATCAAAAAATGACAATAGGAAAATGGAGCCACAGGGAAATCCCTGTGGCTCCACTTCTCACGCCAGGCGTGTGCGATTTTCACACAGCAGAGCGCTGGTGAGCCCTGCCAGGTCTTGATCCCCTGATTCAAATACCGCCACCAGATAACCCTGCTTCTTATACACAGAGAATATAGGCTTCAAGCGCTGACAAACAGTCTCGCTCGTTTTCTCTGCGTTGGTCAGCCATATTTCCACGATATGGCTCTCTTCGTTCACATTCATAGTCAAAGAACTCACCGTCCTTTTCCTATTCTTGCCAACAAAAAGCCTTCCCATTCCGCACACCTGGTCCTCCCATTCCGGCGCTGATTGTACTCATAGTGATCTTCCTTCCGTAAAGTTTTGCGCTGGTGAGCGCTATGTGGCATCTCTTCCTTCAAATAATTCACCAACACAAACGGCAGAAATAGCGCTGCTGAGGACGATCAAAGTGCCGATGCCCCTCCTTTCCGATTTATTAATGGGCACCTTGTCCAGACAGCCCCTCCGTCTGGGCAAGGTGCCTCATCGGGTTCCTTCATGGGTTCAGGGTACTCTTCGCCTGCGACTGTACGCTCTGCGTCTCTTCCTTTCCGCATACACAATGGGTCTCCGCTCCCTTCGGCTGACTGTTCCAGATTGAGGGATAAAGAATCTCTTTCGGGAGTAAGTCAGACAGAGTCAACTGCCCCGGAATTGATTCTTGCCGTTTCAACTTTTTCATGATCTACCTCCTTTGGTCATGTTCCCAGATAGCATGGATAAGGATTCTACCGCTCTTGCAGAGCCTCCCAGCATCTTGCAGATTGAATGTTATTCCTCACGATCTGCGCAATATTCATGTTCTTTGTCTTGGCTGTCCACAAGTAGGAACTCATGATCACATTCCTGCTTGCGGACTCTGTTTTGGGATAAGATCGACCGGTAGCGGTCTCCCGCCTCGGTTTTTATTCCGGCTGCTTCCAGCCGCATAGCATAAGGGCCAATGTGCTTTGTTGGCAGTCCAGCCATCAACCCGTTTCGATACGCCCCTTCCACAAACCGAACATCGACTCCCTGCCGCTCATAGCTACGATTCACACAGGCACACCAGTTTTGGCGTACCTGTCGGAGAAAGTCCTTTCCGTATGTGGTCCTTCCGGCGTATTTCGTGTCCAAAAAGCCATTTTCCCCCACTTGTCGGAATGCGGCAAGCAGGTGTACATGGGGGTTATCTTCCCGAGTACCTACTGCCTGAATACTTTCCGGCTTGGGATGTTCACTGGCAAGCCCACGGTGGATGGCGTAGAACACGGGAAAGCCCCGGCTCACAAACATCTCTTGCGCATAGGAACGGGCCAACCCGATCCATTCCGCCGCATCCAGTTCGTTGGGTAAAGCCAGAATGTACTTGTGGGCCATAAGCGCCCTGGGATGCTTCTCACTGGCATTCCAGGCATCCAAAAACGCTTGATACTCCCGAAGTGCCGCAGGAGCCTGGGACGGAAGAAGCAGTTCGTCAAACACGAGGTCTGCCCGCTTTTCCCCATATGCCTTTTTGCCGTAGTATGAATCCCGGTAAGCTCTCCCGGTACAGTAGGCCAGATGCCCAGCCACTGACTGCCCCGCACCACGGCTAATACCATCAGCACGAACGATGTTCGTCTTAATCATCATCATTCTCACCTTCCTCCCCTTCCTTTCCGCTGGTTTTGTTTAACTGCGCAAAGGAGTTTTCAGTAAGTTCGGGTGAGTTGGATGAATAATATTTCTGCTGAGGATGCCTTGGAGTGTCTGGGTACAACATCATTAACCGCCCTTGATTGAGTAGCGGTTTGATATACACTTCTTGACATAGTGTTTTCTCTATGTCAAATTGCTCCCGGATCTCCCTGGCACTTCGCGGCTCCGTTTGGCAGAAGTCACATATCTTGTCCGGCAACCTCTCTTTCGTTGTATTATCCACTGCCAGTTTGTAATCGCCACTACGAGGGCAATCACAAGCCTCCGGCTGGGTAAGAGCCAAAAACTGTTTTCCTATCTCGTTGAGTTGCTTTTTTATCTCATAGATAGAGTCATCGTGACCCTCCACACATAGCGAAAGAGGGGTTGCTTTGACCTGCCGAAGGTATAGGGGAGCTTTCTGCACTGTATTTACCCCAAAGGGGCTAATCACGATGGGCTGGCTCAAATAAGCCAGAGTCTCCGGATAGATCAATGGCCGGTTGGTTCGCCCGGCCGTTACCCCCACATTTGGCACCGGCACCACTTGTTTTAATAAGTGGCGGCCTTTGGGGTTGAAAGAGACGGTATCAGCAAGCACATCAGTGGTCCCAATGAGCGCTGACAGATAAACCTGACTTTCTACATCAGTCGCATTGAACACTACCTTGTAGCTGCACAGATCGGCAACGATACGAGCTGCCGCCTTTCCGTAGCTTTCTTCCAGCTGAGCAAGGGACTGTATGGCAAGTACCATAGTGACCCCTTTGCTGCGTAAGGTAGCAAGGGAATCTGTGATGACTTCCATGCGTCCCAACTGAGCCACCTCATCTAACAAGAGGGCCACATCCGGCAAGTCACATCCGGAATAGGTCTTTTCCCTCCGTAAGGCAAGGGTCTTCAATAGCTGGGACAAAACCAGTCTGACTAACGGGGCACATTGCCTCAACTTTCCCAAAGGAATGTCGAGGATGACACCATGTGAGGTGCGGCTGGTATTTAGGTCGCTCCAGTCAAGAAGCGGTTGGCCCAATACAGGGGTAAGAGCTGCCTCAATCTCCTCGGTCAAAAGCAACCGTGAGACTTGACTGAGTTCTGCTCCAACACTTGCCAATGTTTTCACCGAGGCCCCTGCCAATTTGCTGACAAACGCCCACGCCCGTTCATTTCCGCTGTTCCCAAGAACCTCTATCATATCCGGGATTGACAAAACCTCTATAGACTTTATGGCATCCATAAAGGTGTTACCAACATCGAAATGATACAGAAACATTCCTGTTAGGATATTTTGGGCATTTTCTTTCCAGACCGGTTCTCGCTCGGACACACTGATGGGGATAAGTGCGTCTGCCAAATCACAGGCATATTCCTTTGCATGGTTTGGATCCAACCGCATTATGGCAAACGGATCATATGCGGAAGGGCCGCCTCGCTTGCGGCATGGAGCGAAAACGATGGGAGCCTTCCCATCGTCGGCGTGGAGATCATACCAAAGGTTTTCCATACCTCCCTTGCAGTCGAAGGCTACAAGGCTGCCATTCCATGTTTTTAGGGTATGGTTGATGGGACCGGTGGTTTTCCCAGAGCCCGGGCCGCCGATAATCAGGACATTGCCATCTTTACTTGTCGGCTTGCCGTAAGCTCTGTTAACAACCTTATTGGAACCCTTATTGCCTTCACAGGAAGCAGGGGTAATTCCAAACCACACCCCACCTTCGGTTGAGGACATTAACAGTTCGGGGATCGGAGTGGATGGCACCAGGTTATCCCTGCGATCCAGTTGCCTATCGCCCTTACCAATAATAATCCGATACAAAAGGTAGAGCCCAGCTCCCATGGCTACAATTCCAACCACTTTTTTAATACCCTTCTTCATTTTCAAAACCTCCTTATTTGGGGGAGGCTCTGAAAGAACGGTAGACTGAATATTCTGTTTTCAAGGTGCAGACCGCTTTGATCCACCAAGTTGCGAAAAAGCAGGTGTCCCTCTTTGGAGAGGAACACCTGCATTATGCCTTATGTGAAAAGATAAAGTTATGGGTAAATAGAAAAATTATAAAAGGATAATTCCCTTCCCAATAAAGTTTTGCCCTTCTATGCTTGCTACGATTATCCAAGCTCTTAACGGAAACGTCGGATATTGCGGCGTTTCCTTGCTCGAACAAGTTTTTTTTGCTCTTTTGACGCCATATCCAAAAACAACCATGTCGATGGATGCAATCTTTTTTTCCCTTGCATTTTAATCGGATCTTCGGGTATAAGTTCTACATCACGTAGCAAAGCTTTATACATCTTTCGGTATGTATCCCGGTCTTTTCGTATTTTGGGCGCATTTTCACGAAAATGAGACCGCTTATCACTTCGGCTACACGCTGTCCCCGAATAGAGTACCAATTTTTCCGCTAAGCTATAGTAATCACTCTTCAACACGTTATCCGGCAAACCTAATGCATAATCTCTATCATGTTGATGAATGACAAAAACCTTTTTGACAACTCGTGCCCATTTTTTCCTAAATACACAGAGTCTGTTGAACACGATGTCTTTTTCTTGTACTTTTGTCGTCAGGGCCATATGAAAACAGGTATAAAAGTCTTGACTTATGGCATAATCAAGCAGAATCAATATTTCTCGTGAAAGCACATTTTCAAATGCATATTGCGAAACCATTTTCAACTTCCTGAAGGGAAAGACCGCTTGCAATCCCAAGAGGTATTCAACCAGCGGAGAGATATATTCTCTGCGATACTCTTGTGTCCCCTGTTCTATGGAGGTCCAGAAGTTAATGACCGTTTGATCAACAACCTTTTCGGTTTTGCGAGGGGGTATTCCATAAGCTGTATGCAGTTCCTTTACACCGTCAATTACCTGATTTAATATAATGCGATAATCGTCACAATAAGTGACTGAGAAGCGACCAAGCGCTATATTATGATATAGTTGATACTTTTTGTTGTCGCATGGACGCCTTCCCTTATATGGCCTCTTAGAATTTTGCATGAAGTCTTTTAACAATACTGCTACAGATGGTGGAAATTCATATACAAATCCTCTTCCGGAGGTATCTTCAGCGTTTTTTTGCTTGATTCGCAGAATCATAGAATCGACCCCAAGTTTATATAAGAAGTCCTCAAATTGGTCCTGCCAATCTTTAATATCCGGCAAGGTATCATAAGTCGAAAAAGCCTCGTTCAGAACCTCATCAAATCCCGGGAATTTCCTGCTTGACTTATGACGTTGACCGTGATCTGCCCTCAGCGGACGCTCTATATCTTCCCGAGAGAGACTTTTTCCTTTCGTGTCTTCACTCATAATCTCCTCCTCCAATTCTTCAGGTGTCTCCCCGGCACCCTATGTCCCTCATCCTTCCGGTGGCAGGTGTAACCCCTCTCCCCAGTAAGGGCCATGAGAAAAAAGGAAAACCTTATCACCCCCACTCCAACCTGCTCTTCAATGAGGACGGCTTTCTTTCCCTCCAGTCAGCTTGCGCTACGAGGTTGCATCGGCCATTCTGGTACGGCAGGTTTTCATACACACTCTCTTGTCCGCAATATAGCACGAACAAAGTGGGAAATCAATTAAAATTTGCAAAACAAAAAGGAACTGTGTTTAACCGTTCCTTTTTGTTTTTTGTACTAATGGTGCAAAAGTCGACACCTCTCTTTCAAATGGTATCCAGTCGGCCCGCCTTTCACACAAAGCAACATTCCTTCAGCGAGATGAAGGGTCTCTTGTCAGAAAGGTCAATAGGGGTTTCGGTAACGAAGGTTCCGGCGAAGTTGACCCAGGCCCATCTTTCAATGGTTGCAGGGGTGACCCAGTCTCCACTATCATCATGGCGGCAGGAATAGGCATATTTACCCTCCGGGATGGTCTTACGGTCGATCCGCATATCCACATACTCCCCACAGTATTCTGTGCCATCCTCGGCAGTCAGGATTACAGGGACCATATGTTTTGATTCATAGGGAATCGGTGTCATGATTTCACTCCTTCTTATAATTAGCCCGGTGTCTCCCCCAAAAGAGGGAGGCACCGGGATTACTTTAGCTTGCAGCGGACAACTCTGGCTCCAGCTCGGCCGCAGCCATAATGTCCATGAACTGGCCGGCATACTCTCTGGCCTTGGCAGCTTCTTCTGGGCTGAGGGCACTGACCGCCTCGAAGTGATACAGGGCGTAGGGCTTGCCTCCCTTACTGGTGGCCTTTTCCAAAGTGATTCTGGTCACCACCCCAGACAGGGGCATCATCTTGCCGATCAGCCGGGCCATGTACCGTTGGAAGATCAGTTTGCTTGTCACAGGTACCCGAACGATGATGGGCATGATGTTATCCGGCCTGAGCAGGAACAGAGCTACAGACTCCTTGCAAGCCTTGGCGTTACTTTCCCCATCCTTGGAGCCAAAGGTGTTATAGGGGCAGTGGGCGCAGGCCTTTCCATCAGCGGAAATAAGACTGTCCGGGCTGTAGCACACCGGGGGCGTACCCTCCACTGGGTCAGGAGTATCCCAGTAGGCCCGAGGGGTGGTGTAGTCCAGAATAATGCCCGTCAGCTCCTTCTCAGCCTCATCCCCAGCCAGGCCAGGAACAGAGAATACGGTGGATCCTCCAGAGGGGGACTTGACCACATCGAAGAATTGCATGGTCAGAGGCTGGCTTTTCAGGTTGGCCCGGATGATGTCAATGGCATTACCGGACAGAGCCAGGTAATTGGAATCAACTGGGGCAAGGGCAGCGGCAGTCTCTTCCTCCACGGATTCAGCGATAGCCTGGGCTTTGGTATCCAGCTTGGTTTTCAGCGCTGCGGTGTTCATGTTTTGACCTCCTTATCCCGCCACCTTAATGGAGAAGCGGCGGTACGATGTTTTGTTGGCGTATTTCTGGTATAGGGTAGGGTGTTCACTTTTCAGAGTTTTGGTATCCAACCGCTCTTGGGTCACACTCTTCCAGGTGATGATCCGCTCTCCGGCAACGCCCACCTCATTGTCTCCCATCATTTGCTTCAACAGGTTTTCCACCTGCTGCTTTTGCTCGGTGGCGGTCTCCAACTGTTCACAGGCAGCATCATACTGTCGGAACAGATCGGCGGCATTGGCTGGTAGATCAATATGGCTCTGTGGGACACTGGTGGGGAACTGCTCGGCAAGGAATTTCGCCGAGGCATCGGAGCCGTCCAGGGGCGGTGGGGTCAGATCCTCCACATGATGCCAGAAGTCGGCTTCCAACCGGATAAGGGTAGCGATCAATTCCTCATCCCGTTCCACGAACCTCCACTTGAAGGTGTTGCCCCCAATGAGAACGGCGATATAGGCCCCCTGATAACCCGTCACGGCCATGTAGTGTTGGATCTGAAGGTAGTACTCGTCCGGGATGGAATCTTCCCATTCCCCTGCTTTATAGGCGGTAGCGGTTTTGGCCTCGAAGATACAGGTGCCATAGTCCGGGTGGTCGCAAACACCGTCCAGATTGGCCAACATGAAGGGGTGTTCCTCACTCTGGAGGAGCTGTTTTACCAGACAAACCTCTAAGCCTGTGCGCTTGGTGAACTCCTCCCGGACAACAGCTTCCAGGATCGTTCCCCAATAAGCAGATTCCCCGGCTTCCTGGGGCTGGAGCTGGTCGGTCTTCTCCATCCACAGTTCCACCGGGGACTTGTAGCGGTTGATGCCGCAAACCACCGAGGCGTCACTTCCGCCGATGCCTTTCTTTCGCCATTCCAGCCAGTCGGCGTAGGGCAAGTTTTCGGTGGACACAAGGACATTTGCCATGATGCCCCTCCTTTATGCTGCCAGAATCAGCTCATGAGCCTTGTCAATCAAGGGGTGTCCGTCCAAAGTTTTGGCAAAGACATTCTCCTTATAGTTGGCCGTGGTGCGGGCAGGCTGGGCATGGGTGGCAAAGTCGGACACGGCGTTGATAAAGCGGTATCCATTCTTGTCCAGCCCTTTCAGATCCGGAGCGTCAAAGTAGCGGCTCTTCATGTCTTCCCTGGAGCGGCGCACATTATTACGGTGAATACTGCTTTCCTCGTTCTCCATAGGTAGGAGCAGATCAATAAAGTCCAGCACTGTCTGGTCGGAGAGCTTGATTTTGGAAAGCCTGTTGAATTCACCGCCCAGCTTGTTCATGTACTGCTCGGCCAGCAGCAGGGTGTTGTGGGCTTCATCCATCTTGGCGGCCAGATCCCCCACATGGACCGTGGCCCAGCTTCTTTTTGCTGTGGACAGAGCCAGATTGAGGGTGTTCTGACAGACCACCCGAATGGGTGTCATGGCTACCTTGATGGAGCCATTGCCATCATGGGAGCTGGTAACGACCATGTAGGGACTGATGGCGTCGCCGCTCATAATGTACTTTTCGGGTAGCTTTGCCAGGATCCAGATACGCTTTCCTCCGGCAAGGCTGCCGGCAGTCTCATACTTGACCCCCTCACCCAGCAAAGCGTCAGTGAAGGCAAAGGCCTCCTCATTCTGGACCACCTGATAGCGGTCAGTGACGATGCCCAAAACCTTGCTGTCGGTATCCCGGACATTTGCCTTATAGCCGGGAATGGGCGACCCAAAGGGGCTGGTCGTAATAGGTTTTTGAAGGACTCTCCAGTTCAGGCCGGACTTTTCCAGCGCCTCCTTGGAGCTGAGGGCATCCTCTACCCGAACCCCCAAACCGTGCCAGGGGGCTTCCCGGGCATAGAACATGGTTTCAACATTGGCGGACATAATAGATTTCCTCCTTGATTTGATAATTTTTAGAATGCTTTGGTCATGCTGGCCTCCACGCTGGTTTCCACAACGCCAAAGGTAGCGATAGTCCATGCCATGGCTTCCCTGGCATCGTAGAACCGGGCAACGCACTCCTTGACATCCTCATTTTCTTCGGTGATGTCCCACTTGTAGACTTCCCAGATGACCAGCCACTCACCGAAACGCTGGGCCTTTCGGCGGTCGCCTTGAATCTCAATCTTACTCATGGGAAATATTCAGCTCCCTTCCTGGTGGAATCTGATCTCCTCCAGCAGAGTGTAGGCGGCACAGAAGCCCTCCATAAAGGCATCCCGGGTCACCGGGCCGAACTGCCGGATGGGGATATCTGCCAACTGCTGGACAAGTTCATTTTCTTTGGGGCCAAGAGTAGGCTCCAGCTGCTTCTGAATGGCATCCGCTTCTCTCTGAAGCTCGGTAAACTCCGGGTCACCATAGGGAAACTCAGAATTCATCAGCCGGGTAATCATTGGTTCCATGATGATCCTCCTCGGTCAGAGAGTCGATGGCAGAGCAGAGAAAGGCCGCAGCTGCGGCAACGATGGCGGCTAACAGGGTATTGAGCATTTTGCGGTGCGTTCGGATAAACATTCAGGTCATCTCCTTCCATTCGTGATTGAGGAACTGGGCAATTGCATAACTGATTCGGGCTCGAATTGCGAACAAAACCGCCTCCAACATAACATTTCACCTCCCGTTTGACTGATTTTCAGAGAATATAAAAAGGCACTCAGTCCCGTATTCGCCTACAATGACGGGGCTGAGCGCTTCCATGGAAATAATACACACCTCTGCCGGGACAAACCAACGCATAGCGGGAGCAATAGGGAAATGCCGCAAAACATAAAAGAGAAGGGACACAGCGTGTTGCTGTATCCCTTCCTGTACATAAGATTTATTTATGGTTCTTTTCCTTTGCCAGCTTATCCTTTACCGGCAAAGCATCTGACTTTTTGCTTCCAGTCTGACGCCCAGGTGCGTAACCCATAGGGATCAGGAAATCCAGATAATTGATTTTGAAAGGCTGATTCTTCATTTCAACCCCTCCTTTGAGATAATTTTTGTATATGCGTTGACTTTATTATTTAGTTGTTATCCAGCTCAAAACACTTTAGTAAGGGTTAATTAGACCCGGAAAGGAGTGTTTCTATGTATTCCTATAACGAGGATGAACAAGAGGAGCAGCGAGAATATGAGTTTATGACACCAAAAGAGGTCATGGAGGAGCTGGCTATCGGTCGCAATCAATTCTACGTCCTTGCCAGTGAAGGAAAAATCCCCGCCTTCCGGATTGGGAAACAGTGGAGGGTGAAACGGACAGATCTTATGGGGTGGAAACCACAAATCTAAAATAATGGCGAGCGGATACCCTCCGCTCTTTTTTCTGGACGGCAAGTGTGGTAGAATGGGCGCAGAGGGGGTGACCGTCTTGCTGGAAACGATAGAAATTTTACATTCCTCAGAGCGCAATCAAGTAACCTTGCTTCGGGATACCGAAAGTGGAGAGCGCTTTGTTTGCAAGGAAATGTCGGACTGGAACCCCATCTATGAACAGCTTAGGGAGTTGCATCACCCCTATCTGCCCCGGATATGGAAGGCGGAATGGGAAGGCGACCGAACCGTTGTGTTGGAGGAATATATCGAAGGGACTGACCTTGGAACGGTCAGCCTGAGCGAGCGGCAGTTGACAAGGCTGCTACTGGAGCTGTGTGATGTGCTGTCCTTCCTCCACAGCAAGGGCATCCTCCACCGGGATATCAAGCCCTCCAATCTGATGTTGGCCCCAGACGGACACCTGCGACTCATCGACTTTGATGCTGCCCGGGAGGAGAAGCCGGAAGCCTGGAAGGATACCCGCCTGCTGGGGACCCGAGGCTATGCGCCCCCGGAGCAGTATGGCTTCTCCCAGACTGATGCGAGAGCGGATATCTACGCACTGGGTGTAACTTTCCGTCAATTGTTGGGGCCGTTGGCCCGAAGGAGTCGCTGGAAAGGAATTTTGCGGAAGTGTACCGCACTGGACCCTAAAGACCGTTATGATACCACCGCTCAAATCAAGCGGGCCGTTTACCTGGGCCGGGTACGGCGGTGGCTTTTGCGGCCGCTGGTGGCTCTGGCCGGGTTGTATGTGGTCTTTTGGATCGGAGTGGGCGTTTTTGCCTACTATCACAGCGATGAGGTGCGGGAGGTCATTGACACGGTTGGATTCACCAACCGGCACTATGTCTTTGGCACGGTGGACATTGAAGCCCTGAAGAAGGCTGACCCGGCGGAAAGCGTTGTCACGCCCGTAAAGGGGAACAGTGCGCCCTATGCCGCACAGCTCAAAGAAGCATACCCGGACAGTATTGCGGTATTTTCGGGATACGCAGATGAAAGCGGTCGGCCACTGTTTGCGCTTTTCGAGTGGGAGTACACAGGGAGCCGATACAGCTATGGACAATTTCAAGGTCTTTGGGCGGTCAGGGCAGACGGAACCTGGAAAGAGATCCCCCCAGAAGAATGTGATGCCCAGCCGGGTATGTACGCTCCGGCGATCTTAGCTGTATATAAAATGAGTATCTTTGATACGCCCCTGTTTTAAAAAACTGCCGCCGATCCATTACGGACCGGCGGCAGTTACTATTCCAGAACTTCGATATTATGGTCAAAAAGCAGTTCGTTGGCCTCCAAAATCGTTTTCCTTTGGCTGAAGGAGTATAGGAGAAGAGCATCCCTGGGGTCTCTGGGGTACAACTCCCGGTAACCGGCCTGCTTGAGTAAGGACTGCACTTCATCCGCATCCAATCCCAGGCCGAAGGCCAGAGCAATAATTTTATCTCTGGAGGGGTACTTCAAACCCAAAAAGATTTGATAGACATAGGCCCGGTTCAGGTTGGATCCCCGAATCACATCGGCCTTTGAGCGGCCCTTTTTCTCCAGCCAACTATTCAAATACTCTGGCAGGCTGCCCACCTGCATTTCTCTGTTATTTTTCTCCAGATAGTCCAGGATATCAGAGGTCTCTTTGATCTCGTTGACCAACTCGTTGGTGGTTTTCATATCCATCACCCCACCTCCTATTTTAGCCTATTATAGCACAGAAAGGTTAGCCAGTGGCTAACCTTTCTGCTTTTATTTCACGGTATTATAAGGTGCTGTCCTGTTTCATCAGGAAGAGCTTCAGCATTTCCTCTGCCAGTTTCAATTCTCTGGGGGTGCATCGGCTCAGCAGATCTATAACAGCGGATGGATCCCCCGGCTCATAGCCCTCGCCAAAAAGGATGTATTCCATAGGCAGGTGCATGGAGCGGGAGAGTTTAATGAGGGTGTCAATCGACATCTGAGAGGTTCCTACCTCCAACTGCCCATAATAACCGGTTCCAATGTCCGCCAGCTCAGACATTTTCTCCCGGGTCAGGCCCAGCTCGGTCCTGCGCTGGCGCAGCCGCTGGCCAATATCGACAAGCTGATTTTTCTCCATTATTTTATAACACCCCTTTTTCGTTATTGTAAACGGAAATAGGATGTGGTAAAATATGTTATAAGATACCGAAAATAGTTATCTATAAGAAGGGGGCAATATCTGTGAGATGCCCAAATTGTAAATCAGAAAATCCGGATGCGGCTAAGTTTTGCCATAAATGTGGGGTGGCTTTGCGGGAATCTGTACCAACAAAAGTGATTTCTCCCCCCGAACAGGCAAAAGAATCACCTCCATCGGCGGTTCCTAAACCGAGTGTCCATTCAGATACCACCTGTCCCTACTGCGGAAGTTCCAACTGCCAACCGATGGCAAGAAATGTTACAAAGGTCAAAGGCTCAAGCTACAGCATGACCAACGGCTGTTGCGGGCTATGCCTGATGGGGCCATTCGGATTGCTGTGCGGCCTTTGTGGGACTGGCACCAGAGTCGATGTAAAGAACGAGACTGCATGGATCTGTCAGGACTGCGGCAAGGAACATCTTTCCCAGAAGGATGCCAAGGAGAAAGCTTTGGCGATGGCGCTGACCGCATTTGTACTTACTTTAATAGGTTCATTGCTGTTATCCGCCTGCGCCCTGTATGGGAGCCTTACCCTGCTACGGGTCTTGCTGTTTGCCGGGATCCCGTTGGGAGCTTGGCTGATGATCGAAGTTGACCTTTCCAACGAGTTGGGCTATCCCTTTGGGGAACTTATTGACCCGCAGCAGAAGAAAGCCGTCCTCATTGGCCTGGCAGTCGTAGTTGTCCTGATGCTGCTGTTCAGTGGCTCCATTGTAGACAGCTGGTTATCGTCATGAGCAAAGGCCGGGCATACAGGGCCGCCATGACATTGGGCAGGCTGTCAGGCTGCCATCAGCTGCCGGAACGGAGCTTCTTCTGGCATGGACAGCAATTCCCTGTCTGCGCCAGATGCACCGGTGTATTCTTGGGAGAGGCTGTCGGAGTGCTTAGCTTTGCCTGGGTGCGCCTTCCCGTTTGGTGTATTGTCCTGATGTGCGGCATCATGCTTTTGGACTGGGGGATCCAGGCACTTGGGATAAAACCATCCACCAACCTGCGGCGGCTGTTGACAGGGTTTATCTGCGGCTTTGCGGCAGGGCAGCTTATTCTAATGGTCACATCGAAAATAATTCAAATACTGAAATAAAGAGAGGTATGGATATGAGTAAATTTTGTATGTCATGCGGAGCTGAAATGCCGGATCATGCAGGCTTCTGCCCCAAATGCGGCTCCAAGGTCGAGATCCCCCAATGTCCAGTCTGCGGCAGGGAGGTGGACTTCGGGGTGGACTTCTGTATGTACTGCGGAGCCAAGCTGATTGAGGAGCCGCCTGTCACTGTCATGGCAGAAGCCCCCCAGCCACAGGGAGAACCGTTTTCTACTTGGGAAGAGCATAAGAGAACGGTTGAACCTGAGTCAATTTATGAACCGACTCCAGCAACGGAAGGGATGAAAGAAGAGAGCCCAAAAACTGTTGCAGCAGACACTTTCCCTAAGGAACAGGAGGGCGGGCCAGAAGAAGATAAGCGCTATGCACTAACCGCACGAAACCCCAATCTTCTCACTCTTCGTCGAATCAAAAATGATGTCATTCTGCAAAAGGATACAGTAATCATCGGTGATCATCAGGAGGATGGTTCAATTCCTCTCAATGGCAAAGAGATCCCTTATGCTGACATCCGTTGCGTAGAATTAAAGTGGTACATGTCAACATTCTTTTTCATCTGCTGCCTGTTATTGACGATCATAGTAGCTGTAGGCTTAATCATATCTTCGATAGAACTGCAAGAAGCGTTGATATGTATTTTAGTTCCGGCTCTTTTTTGGTGGATGTGCTCTCGCTATAATATCATCATCTTAAAAAAAGATGGCAGTCAAGAATATATTGCCGGTCAGAAAAAAGCTGTCATGGAGACACTGCGGAAGGACTTGCAGGACCGGGTTAATCTGAAAGCTGTCAGCAGCTACACCGGAGACCTGAGCGAGTTTATCGTTAAAAAGACTGGCTATTATCAGGAGCAGTTTGCCAATGCAAAGTGGGGAGAGAAGGTCAAGTTTAACTGGGCCGCTTTTTTCTTCACCGGAATGTTCTGCTACTACCGCAAAAGCGGAAAAATATTCTGGCAGATCTACCGCTCTTATCTGCTTCTCTCTGTGGCGGCCATCGCAGGTATGTCCGTTGCCCTGACTTCGCTCTTTAAACCTGAAACCAACATCAGCGTTTGCCTTTGGGTCATACTTACTCTGGCCCTGCTGCAAGGGATCTATGGGATTATTTGCAACATCCGCCTGGGCAAGCGCTTCAATGCGGAGTATTATAAGCGGTGTATTCTCCTGACAGAAAGCGGAGATGTCAGCGAGAAGAAAAAGGGTACCTCAATGGGCAAGGCTATCCTGTTTGCTTTGGGGCTGGGCTTATGCCTGTCTTTGGTCGGCGGCGCCATTGGAGCGGTTGCGGCCGAAGGTCTGATTGGGTCGAATGATTGGTATTTCAATGATATTTTCTCGGATGATCCGGCCCCAACGAACTCCAGAAAGTACTACGGTGATGACAGGGATGCTGTCGGGCATTGGGAATTTTACAGTATGACCGATGGCATAAATACATGGCTGGCAGATGAAGTTGGACTTTTGGCAGCCACCAGCATGGATGTCTTCTCTGGGGATGCCGTTGTCATCGGTGCGTTTGATACAGAAACCAACTTATGGACCGAAGTGACTGCCACTTGGAAATACTCTAATGGGGAGTTCAGTTATTGGTTGGATCATACGGAAGAAAAAATGATCGGCCAGTTGGATTCTGGAATGTTGGTTTTCAATACAGAAGATGGAGAAACACTCACATTCCGGCGAAAAAGTAATATTGCATGGGGAACCGCACAACGAAAAACAGCTGCGGAGAGCGTGTTGCAAGGAAAGACAGGAGGAACTAACACCACAGAGCCTGTCACTCCGACTCAAACCTCCCAAAGGTCAAGCAAAAATTATGAGGACTATGTGAATGACAGCGCAGATATTATTGACTCCTGGACACTGGATACCTTGAAATATTACAATGAACTGTGGGACGAAAAATATGGCAGTATTATTGCCGTCAGCACAAAATACCCCGGTGGGCTGGGTCCACTGCAGGAGGAAGATATCCCAGATGTTATGTGGAATGATTTTGAGTTGGGCAGCACGGATGCCTTAATCCATGTTTTGTATAACAATATTGCAGGACAATTTCACTGGTCTATACGCTGGGGCGACAACTTCCCAGTTGATAGAGAAACCGCTTGGGATACGGTGGCAGCAATCATTGAAGGTTCATCTGGAATTGAAGAGCCTCTTTCGGAAATCTTTGATCAAATGGATCAGTTGTATCGGATCAGTGCTTCGGCAGCCCTGCCCACCAATATCCGCAATTTTGTTGGGCACTACTCCGATGAGTATATAAATGGCATCAGTATAACAATTGAGGCCAAAGATAATGGACTGCTCATAAATGCGGGGTCAAGATCCGGAATCCTGATTCTCGATTTTTGGGTTTCCGCAGAAGATGTCCAGAACAACATAATCCATATCATAACAGAAACCGGATCCACCTCTTATGGATATGATGGGGCTGAATATACTCTTGAACTTGTCCCTGCAGGTACTTACGGTGAAAGTGTTGACACGCTCTACCTGAACGGCGATGCATATCATCGGACATCGTACTGATAGAAATAGAAGACGAACAAGTTTTCGGATACCATCAGTCAAAAATATTGATGGACATATAAAAATATACGAAGCTACATTCCATCTATTGCAGAAATAAACAACGAGAAGGCTCCTCCAAAATTGGAGGAGCCTTCTCTCTTGTTGTCCACTTTTTATCGGTATGCAAAATGCAAGTTTGCAGAGAATAATGCATAAAAACTCGTTGAGATAGATCGAAAGCTGTAGTATAATAAAAAGTAGTAGGCTTTAAGCCAAAATAAATAAAAGCGTACCATAGCGGTATTTCCGATACAGTTTCTGTTGGCGGGAGGCGTTTATGAATCATAAGGCATTTTGGATTCTTCGGCACCAGGTAAGCAAAATTGCATTTTGGATGCAGAAGGTATGGTATTCTATAACAAAAAAATATGATAATGGTAAAAAGGCAATTTCTTTTCAGAGCCTCATTATCCGCACAACGGTTTGGCAAACTTTAAAAAGTTTGGTTTTTGCCGGAATATTGTTTATTGGAGATAAGTGGCTACTTCCATTTATCTATACACATATACTTCGGTGTGATACTGTTACAATGAATCAAACAATAGCAGTTGATATTTTCCTTGGCGGTCTTGGAATTGCCGGTGTGATTTTAGGATTGTATTGTTCAAACATAGTGTCAATATTTTCCGCTAAATATGCAAATGCTCCAAATCGTTTATCGCAACTCTTTCAGCGTGATATTATTACTAACCGTTGCGTTCGCCAAATTATCAGCTATATTGTTTTCTGCATCATTCTGCTTGGAGAATGTGTAGTAGGGATAGACATCTCCTATATTTCAACCTTGGTTTTTTTGCTTATGACTGTTTACACGATTATTATGTTCAGCATTGTTGGAAATCGAACAAATCAACTTTCTAACACCTATTACCTCTCACAGAATCTTTACCCGGAAATGATAATTGCCATGAAACGGGTTTCTGGAAGCGGTTTCTATTCACAAAATCCAAGTTTTCAATATCACTTCCAAAAGGTGTGTTTTCGGGGCCTCAATGATTTATTGGCCATTTCACAGTTCAATGCAGATAATCCCGCAAATCAAAATGCGGCTACACTATCATTTATGTCAGATACATTGTTACTAATGGAATTGTATTGGCAAGAAAAGGGACATATCCGTTACGACTCGCTTTGGTACAAAGACAAGGTGAACTATCCACAATGGCACTATGCTTCAGATACCGAAATTGAAATTGCACTTAAAACAGGAACCACACTCAACACTAAAACAGCGCGGGACTACAGGTGGTTTGAAGATAACATTGAAAAGGTAAATAGAATTGGTTTTGAAAAACTATGTAAAGATGGAGATGCAGACCGAGTCCTAGGATACATCAATCACATCATTAACCTATCAACTCATGCATTAGAATGTGGGGATATTCTCTCATGGGTTCATACTCTGGAGAGGCTTCAATCAGTGTATAAATCCAGTTACATTCAAACAAGTAATGAAAATAGCGATGAAATGACTGCTGCAGTTTTTGACTCATTTGTCGGGGCCTACATTAGCATTATTGTTGCCATTAATTCCTATTTGAGATCCATGAATATTCCATCGTTATTAGATCAAGCAACTAAATTACAATTCCCAAATAAGGCAGCAATTACATCAAATCCCTTAATTAACAATCAGTATATGGATAACTTGTTCCATAAGATTGCAATTGAGCTACGCTTAGAAAGAAGAAGGCTAACCCCCGATTGGTATATAAAACAAATTGCTGCCAAAGCAGTCGTTTCTTTCTTGAATGATATGTCAGAAACGATTGTTGTACTTTCCGATAATATCATGGCTACAGGGAAAGACTTGCTCAAAGGCAAAAAGTTTTTCCCTGCCGGAGTGGTATTTGCGCATTCCCTAGAATTTGAGCACAAAAGTGAAGTGGCGGTCTCACTAATAGAGCAGCATTGGTCAACCATAGAAGAGTTCCATATTGAACCGACAATATTATGGGATGAAAGCAATGTTGAAAATGCCAAGCATTGTCTTAAAAATATGCATAAAGAGATCCCCCAGCATTTAGCAAAATGCAGTAGTATATTTTCAGTCTCTCACTGGGAAAATCGAAACGATTATCCGGATCTTCTGGGACTTTGCTATAATCATATTTGTGAATCTTTGGTTGAAGCAATTGAGAACGATGATTTTGAAACATTTAAGAGTCTTTACTCAGGATTTTTAACAACCATGCTTTTGTATGATGAGTATATACGAACTGATGTAATCAAAACCAAAGAGCCACATCTTCAGCGAGCGACTCTCCATGTTGCTACAGCTCCAATCGTTGAATACGCAATGATTAGTGGCTTTGCTATTCTATGGGGAGAGTTTTCCAAGAAGCCTTGTTGGAAAGAACTTGTTCAGAATGAATTAACTGGTTTTGTTAAGCAGATGCCTGATGGCGTTGCAAAACTACAATACATCTCACAAATGGCCGAAGCAAGGCAGCACCTTTTTTTCGGAATAGGCAACCGTGATATTTTACAAACCGGGTGGAAAATTCGCATTGCAAATGCAATCCGAAGTTCTGAACTCTATGAGATTGAATACGGTCCATTTGGGCAACAAATTATAAAAACCGAAAGTAAATTATTCAAAACATTTTGTGGATCAAATTTTGCTGATCTCGGATTCACTAACGAGGTAGAAGACATCTACTTTATTTGTTGTGTTAATCAGTATATCGAAGAAAAGTATCAGAGCGATGGAAAATGGGAGGAACAGCTATATGAGGAATGACCTCCATAATTATACTTCTTCCCAGCAATCACCACGGATGTGGTGCTCTCAAACTCGAAAGTATAAGCAAAGTCTGTATGGGAGTATGTTTCTTGAGGATTTTTGCCACCATTTTTCTAGCAAACTTGCCCCTATCGGAGACCATGACCGTTTTTATGATGTGTCCCCCCATGACGATCATTTGAAACGGCTTTTACTATTTTGCGACTATTCTGCATTAGGGTATTCTTTTGACGAATTACTAAGTAGTGTTATGCATGAACTGCTATTAAATGGGAAAGCCTATGTAGAAATTGTCTTATGGCGCGATAAGCAAAACGTTGTGCAGGGAATGGAATTTGTTCCAATCCATTCAGTATGCTATTGGGTAGGAAACAATACCTGCCGTTTCTCTGGTAAAACATACGAAGGAAAAAAAGAAAAGTTTAGCATTGAGAAGCAATATCTTATTATATTTGATTTGAAAGATCTTGGTTTTCACCGGAAGTATTTCAGGAGATTAATGAATCGTCTCGGTTCCCTTGGTTCAGCGGTCACCTCCGGGCTAATTAACGATCCCAATTTAAATGGAATCTACAATTTCACGGAACACCAAAAACGCATGGATTATGAGTTGCTTAAATCTACCAAAAAAATATTTTGGCTTGGAAGAAATTATAGCAATCAGCATTTGAGCGAAAGCTACTTATTGTATCGGTCTGCGCAGTATAAATCCCTTTTCTTTCGTTTTTTAACATATTGCTTAGAGCAAATCAATAAGGGGATTGATTTTTTTAGCTCGGAGTTGGGTTATGCGGGCCATATCAAAGCGAAATATAGTCAGCCCGATTATGAAACTGCACTTACCCGTTATTGGAAAGGGGAAATAAATGTAACAGATTTGAATAATTTTATAACCCCTATTGCACACAATGCCAAAGCGGAAATATAGATATTATGGTAAGATATTCCAATGCTTAGGAAATTGGCATAAGGCAAATCTACCTTGTACTCTCCCACTGGTATTACTGCAAAAACGCTGTAACCGTCAAGGAAAACGGTTACAGCGTTTTCTTATGTACTCCCCCACCCCTGCCGCCTGGACAGATCCATCATCCCCAAGCAATATCGTTCCCACTGTGTCAATGCTGTCTGTGACGGGTCGCCCTCTCGGATACGCATGGTCCGGCGGATCTCCTTGGGGATCACTACCCGCCCCAGGTCGTCGATCCGCCGCACGATTCCAGTCGCTTTCATTTCTCTCTCCTCCTGCGGTTTTTTCGCGTCATTGACATTTCTATTATCCGCAGGTCCCTTTTTCCTATGCAGAGGTTTTTCCCGGAATGATTTGGTAAATTCCCCTTGATTTTTTGCACGCAGGTAGTAATATAGAAAGTGAACGTCTGAATTTACAAAGGAGAACAAGCTATGTGCAAGGTCGATATCGTTTCCGGGTTCCTGGGAGCCGGAAAGACTACCCTTATCAAAAAGCTGCTGGCCGAAGCCTTTGCGGGGGAGAAGCTGGCCCTCATCGAGAACGAGTTCGGGGAGGTCAGCGTGGACGGAGGGTTCCTCCGGGAGAGCGGTGTGGAGGTCTCGGAGCTATCCTCGGGGTGCATCTGTTGTACCCTGGTAGGGGATTTTACCCAGGCGTTGGGGAAGGTCTATGAACAGTACAAGCCCACCCGGATCCTCATTGAGCCCTCGGGAGTGGCCAAACTCAGCGACGTGATCGCCGCCGTGGGAGATGCGGTGGAGGCGGTGCCCGAGCTGGCGCTGAACAGCTTCGTCACGGTGGTGGATGCCGTCAAGGCCAAAAGCTACATGAAAAATATCCCGGAATTTTATAACAATCAGATCCAGTCCGCCGGCAGTATCATCCTGTCCCGGACTCAGAAACTGAGCCAGGAGAAGCTGGAGGGCGTGGTGGCCCTCATTCGGGAGCAGAACCCTTCCGCCACCATCCTCACCACCCCCTGGGACAGCCTGGAGGGAAAGACCATCCTCTCCGCCATTGAGGGCACCGCCATGTCCGACCAGCTTAAAGAATTGGTGGAGGAGGCCCATGAGCACCACCATCACCATGAACACCACCACGAGCATGGACATCACGATCACCACCATGAGCACCATCACCACGAGGAGGGCCACGAGTGCTGCCACCACGAGGGGGAGGAGCATCACCACCACGGGGAACACCACCACGACCACGGCCCTGACTGCACCTGCGGCTGTCACGACCATGACCACCATCACCACGACGCCGACGAGCGGTTTGTAAGCTGGGGCCGGGAGACCCCCAAGCCTTTCTCCCGCCCGGACATTGCAGCTATTCTGACCGCTTTGGACAGCGGGGAGTATGGAGAGGTCTTCCGGGCCAAGGGCATCGTCCCCGACGGGGAGGGCGGCTGGCTGGAGTTTGACTTTGTGCCCGGGGAGGCCGATATCCGGGAGGGCAAGGCCGACTATACCGGACGTCTTTGCGTCATCGGCGGGGAGCTGCGGGAGGACAAGCTCTCCCAGCTTTTCGGACTGTAAGGAGCGGTTGTCATGCGGATCCCTGTTTATCTGATCCTGGGCTTTCTGGATTCCGGCAAGTCCCAGTTTGTCAACGGTGTGCTCTCCGACGGCCTGGCCGCAGACCACCGGACCCTCCTTCTCCAGTGCGAGGAGGGGGAGGTGGAATACGACCAGCGGCTGATGAGGAATGTGTCGGTGGCGGCGGTGGAGGACGAGGAGGACCTGACCCCCATGTTCCTCCGGGAGTGCGAGAAGAAATACCGGCCCCGGCAGGTGCTGGTGGAGTATAACGGCATGTGGCCTCTGGAGACCCTGGTGGAGCATATGCCTCCCAGTTGGTTTTTGGCCCAGACCTTCACTTTTGTGGAGGCGGGAAGCTTTGAGGTCTACTCCCGGAATATGGGCCAGCTCATGTCCGAAAAGGTGCGGGCCGCCGATGTGCTGGTCTTCAACCGGTGCACTCCGGAGCTGAAGGCCTCCCTCCGGGAGCGGAACCTGCGGATGGTCAACCGCAGGGCGGAGATCTATCTGGAGGACATGGAGGGGAAGGACGAGGACTACCTCACCGGAGAGGAATGCCCCTTTGACCTCAGTCAGGAGGTCATTGACATCCCCGATGAGGATTTCGGGGTGTGGTATGTGGACGTGATGGACCACCCCCAGCGATACAAGGGGAAGACCATTCACGCCAAGCTGGTGATGATGCGCTCCTCCAAGTACCCCGACACCTGCTGTCCCGGCCGATTCGCCATGGTGTGCTGCGCCAATGACGTGGCCTTTCTGGGCCTGGTGGCCCAGGGGGCGGGGCTGGAGGAGTACCGGGACCGGCAGTGGCTGGAGGCCACCTTCACCATCGCCATCCGGGAGCACCCCGCCTATGAGGGGCCCGGCCCCTTCATGGATATTCTGGAGTCCCGGCCCTGCGGGAAGGCGGAGCCGGAACTGCTGACCTACTGACCCCCAAGGAGGCCCCCTATGGAGACCCATATTCCCCGGTACTACGGCTCCTTCCGCTGTCTGGCGGGAGAGTGTCCCCACACCTGCTGCGCCGATGGCTGGGAGATCCCTGTGGACCCCGGCACCGCCGCTCTTTATAAGACCCTGCCCGGTCCCCTGGGGGAGCGGGTCCGGGATTTTCTGACCCTGGATCCACAGGGGGAGCCCTGCTTCCCTCTGGGGTGCGGGACCTGCCCCTTTCTCACCGGAGAGGGGCTTTGCCATATCCATATACAGCTTGGGGAGGAGGCCACCCCCCTCATCTGCCGCACCCACCCCCGGTTCTGCTATGAGTACGGCCCCCTTCGGGAGCGGGGGCTGTGCGCCTCCTGCCCCGAGGCGGTCCGGCTTATTCTGGAGGAGGACCCGGTCCTTCTGGTCCGGCAGGAGGAAGGCCCAGAGGGCCTGGAGGAGACCCCGCCCCTTCTGGAGCCTCTGCTGAAAGCCCGGGAGACCGCCCTCCTCCTTCTGAACGTGGAGGAGGCCAGTTTGGCCCAAAAACTACAGGCTCTGCTCCTGTTCTCCAACGAGGTCCAGGTCCTGCTGGACCGGGAGCAGTTGGGAGAGATCCCTCAACTCTGCGGGATCTACGGGGAGGAATTCCCTCTGCTGGACCAGGGGGATCTGCCCCCCCGGGCCGCCGCCCTGGAGAAATGTCTGGCCCTTTTAGGGGACATGGATATCCTACAGCCCCAGTGGCGGGACCTGCTGGCCGCCGGGAGGGCACGGCTGGACTCCCCCTCCTCTCCCCTGCTGGGGCGGCAGGGGGAGCGGGCGGCGGCCTATTTTCTCTACCGCCACTGGCTCCGGGGCGTGTGGGACAGGGACGTGCTCACCTGGGCGGAGTTCGCCGTCCTTGGGACCGCGGTCTCCCATTTGCTCTCCCCCCTGTCCCCCGAAGGCTTCCCCGGCGTCTTCCGCCTGTTCTGCCAGGAGCTGGAGCACAGTGAGGGAAACATGGCCGCAGTCCAGGACGGACTGTGGGAACGGGTCAGCTTAGCGGAGATGCTGGCAACGGGAAAGTGAATCGAAAAAGGAAAAAGGACCATGCTGCATTTCAAACAGCATGGTCCTTTTTTCCTTATTTTTCACTTTTTTCGCTCTCTCCCTGTTCCTCGGTTTTATAGATGTGGGTCTTGACGAAACGTTTCATACAGTATTCGTACTCAGCGTTGACAAAGCCGGCATAGAGCACGTCCACCACATTGAGCTGTGCGATCCGGGAGGAGAGGGCGCCGATGCGGAAGGTGAACTCGTTGGTGGCTGTGTGGAGCCGGTGGTCAGCCAGCTTGGCAATGGGAGAGGGGGCGGAACGGGTGACCGCCATAACAGGGGCGCCGTTTTCCTTCAGGGCCTTGATACACTCGATCATCTCGGCGGTCTGCCCCGAGTAGGAAAAGACAATGGCCACGTCCTCCGCCGTGGCATTCCGGGCCTGGAGAAGCTGGGAGTGCCAGTCGTCGTTGAGGATACAGGGCTTGTCCACCCGGAGGAATTTCAGGTAGGCGTCCCGGGCCACGCAGAGGGACGCCCCGATGCCGAAAAGCAGGATGGTCCGCGCCTTACGGATCAGCTCCACACAGGCGGTCACCTCCTCCACGTTCAGCAGATACTGGGTGTCCTCCAGACACTGGATGTTCCTTCTGGTGATACTGCCGATAATGTCGGAGATGGAGGAGGTGCCATCCAACTCGGCCTCCTCATGGGAGCCGGTCTCTCCCAGGGAGTGGACATTCAGCAGCAGCTCCTGGCGAAACTCCTTGTAGCCGGCAAAGCCCACAAACCGGCACAGGCGCACCACGCTGGAGGGGGAGGAATAGGTCCGGTCGGCCAGCTCCCGAACGGTGAGATGGGCCGCCTCCTCCGGATGGGCGCAGATATATTGCGCGATGGTGGCCTCGGTGCCGCTCATGGCGCTTTGGGTCTCTCTCAGTCGAAGTAGTACATTTTCCACAATTTCTTGCCGCCTTTTTTCATCAGTTTATGTAATTTATTCAAAAGAGTCCTTCTCACAAAACATTGTACCACACTTTCTCAATTTTGTTGACATGTTTTTTTATTTTCGTTAGGATGATATCATCAAACAGCCCCAACGGCGGGCTACCACCAAGGAAAACAGGAGTTGATTTTATGGATCTGAGCCATATGACCACAGAGACACGGAACGCCGCCACCATGGATCTGGACCAGATGACCCCCCTGGAGATCGCCACCGTGATGAACCAGGAGGACCGGAAGGTCCCCCTGGCCATTGAGAAAGCCCTTCCCCAGATCGCCCGAACCATTGAGATGGTGGAGAATGCCTTCCGCCAGGGTGGGCGGCTGTTCTACATCGGGGCGGGCACCAGCGGACGGCTTGGGGTGCTGGACGCCTCGGAATGTCCCCCCACCTTCGGAGTGGACGGAGACATGGTGGTGGGCCTCATCGCCGGCGGGGACAAAGCCCTCCGTTTCCCCATTGAGGGGGCCGAGGACGACCGGGAGCTCTGCGTCAAGGACCTGAAGGAGCGGGGGCTGTGCCCCAAGGACGTACTGGTGGGTATCGCCGCCTCGGGCCGGACCCCCTATGTGCTGGGGGGACTGGAATACGCAAAGAGCCTGGGCTGCGGCACCGCCGCCATCGCCTGTAACTCCGGCAGCGCCGTGGGCAAAGCCGCCGACATCGCCATCGAGGCGGAGGTAGGTCCCGAGGTGCTCACCGGCTCCACCCGGCTCAAGTCGGGCACCGCCCAGAAGCTGATCGTCAACATGATCTCCACCGGAGCCATGGTCCGGATCGGCAAGGCCTATCAGAATCTGATGGTGGATGTGGTCCAGAGCAACGAAAAGCTCCAGGTCCGGGCGGAAAACATCGTCATGGAGGCCACCGGAGTGGACCGGGAGAAGGCCCGCC
Organism: Oscillospiraceae bacterium; assembly: GCA_022799035.1. Classification (GTDB taxonomy): domain Bacteria; phylum Bacillota; class Clostridia; order Oscillospirales; family Oscillospiraceae; genus Vermiculatibacterium. Next base: position 28,108 of record JAAWNQ010000005.1, on the reverse strand, counting down.
AGACCATCGACGCCGCCCAGGGCAGCGTGAAGACCGCCATCACCATGCTCCTGGCCGATTGCGGCAAGGAGGAGGCTCTCCGCCGGCTGGAGGAGGCCGGAGGAAAGGTCCGCAACGCCATCCAGAGCCGCTGAATCCCGTGAACTTTGCGTCCCACCCCCCGCCGGCGGAGGGCGACCGTCCGGACCAGGGAGGCGGCGCGCATGGTCCAATATACCCCTGTACTGTTCCACAGCATCTATTTTTAGGAAGAAAGAGAGGTAATTCGCAATGACCATCGAGCAATTGGTAGACAAGATCCTGGAAAACGTGGGAGGCAAGGCCAACGTCATCACCGCCACCAACTGTATGACCCGCCTGCGTATCAACGTGAAGGATGACGGCGCTGTCAACGAGGAGTCCCTCAAGGGACTTGAGGGCGTCATGGGCATTGTCCATGACCGGGCCAACTACTGGGAAGTGGTGGTAGGCCCCGGCAAGTGCCGCAAGTGCGCCGACCGCTGCAAGGACCTGGGCATCCCCGCCGCCGCCGACGCCACTGTGGGCGGCGACTGGAAGGAAAACAAGGCCGCCATCAAGGCCGGACAGAAGCAGAGCAAGCTTAAGGAGATGCTCAAGACCTTCGGAGACATCTTTGTGCCCCTGATCCCCGGCGTTATCGCCGCGGGCCTGTGCGCCGGCATCAACACCCTGATCCAGCAGGTGTTCAAGACCTCCGCCGAGGCCGGCTGGTACATCATCGTCACAAGCCTCCTGGGCCTCATCAACACCGCCTTCATGACCTACCTCACCGCCTGGGCCGGCTACCGTGCCGCAGAGAAGTTCGGCGGGACCCCCATCCTGGGCGGTATGCTGGGCATGATCACCACCCTGGGCGGTATCGACGCCATCTCCAAGGTGGTCCACCTCTATAACGAGACTCAGCCCCTGGACGCCATCCTTCGGGCAGGCCGGGGCGGCGTTCTGGCCGCCGTTATCGGTGTGTGGTTCATGTGCAAGATCGAGCGGGCCATCCGGTCCAAAATGCCCGATTCCCTGGACATCGTCTTCACTCCCCTGCTGACCCTGATCATCACCCTGGTTCCTTATATCCTCATTGTCATGCCCATCACGGGTCTGATCTCCACCGCCCTGGTGAAGCTGGTGGGCGCCGTGGCTTTGAGTGAATCCGCCATCGTCCGGGCCATCTCCGGCTATCTGGGCGCGGCCCTGTTCCTGCCCATGGTGGCCATGGGTATGCACCACGGTCTGGTGGCCCTCTACACCGTACAGCTTGAGACCTTCGGCGCTGTGTTCCTCTACCCCGCTCTGGCCATGGCCGGCGCCGGACAGGTGGGCGCTGCTCTGGCTATCTACCTCAAGTGCAAGAAGTGCGGCAACAAGCGGCTTCAGAGCGTGATCGGCGGCGCTCTCCCCGCCGGTATCCTGGGCGTGGGCGAGCCCCTGATCTACGGCGTGACCCTCCCCATGGGCAAGCCCTTCCTCACCGCCGGCCTGGGCGCCGGCTTCGGCGGAGCCTTCGTGAACTTCATGCAGGTGGCCTCCACCACCTGGGGCCCCTCCGGCCTGCTGGGCTGCTTTGTCATGACCGCCGGCAAGGGCGGCGCGGCCCTGAGCGTGGCCTGGTTCGTGGTGGGTCTGGTCATCAGCTACATCATGGGCTTTATCTTCACCAACGCCATGGTGAAGGTGGAGGACGTAGCCAATGCCTGAGCTGGGCAGATCGGCCTATCTCACATCCTTTGAAAGCCAGCGTCCCGCTCTAAAGCGGGACGCTGGCTCCGCTTCCCCCCTTTTTCTCTCCCTCCACATCAGCGAGGAATTCTCCCCCGGCTACTGCGCCCGTGCGGAGGAGGTCTGCCGGTGGCTCAGGGAGAAGGGGTACCGGGTCATTGGGGATGTGTCCACAAAGACCGTTGACCAATTCGGCCAGCCGGACCTTGTTGGACTTGCCGAAGCCTTTGGCCTGTGGGCCCTCCGGATAGATTACGGGTTTTCCCAGGAGGAGATCGCCGCCCTTGCCCGGAGGATCCCGGTGGTCCTTAACGCCTCCACCACCAGCCCCGGCTTCGCCGGGGAGCTGGTCCGGAGCGGGGGGCAGGTAATGGCAATGCATAACTTTTACCCCCGGCCCGAAACCGGACTGGACGACGGCTTCTTCCGGGAGACCACCCAAGCTCTCCGGGCCGCGGGACTCCAGGTCCTGGCCTTCATCCCCGGGGACGAGGAGCTCCGGGGACCTCTCCACCTGGGTCTGCCCACCCTGGAGCGCCACCGGGGGCTTCCCCCCTCGGTCTGCTTTGCGGACCTGGCAGTGAATTTTGGGGTCCAGGATATCTTTGCCGGGGACCCGGGGATCTCCCGGCGGGAGGAGGAGCGGATCCGCCGCTTCTGCCAGGAGGGCGTTCTGGAGCTCCCCGCCCGGCTGGAGGGGGAGGCCGCCGCCCTCTATGGAAAAGTCTTTACCAACCGGGTGGACTCCCCCGCCGGCCTGATCCGCTTTGCCGAGTCCCGGACCTACTCCTGCTTTGGCGGAGAGGTGGCACCAGCCAACTGCGCCGCCCGCCCCCAGGGAACCATCACCATGGATAACAGCCGCTACGGGCGGTACTCGGGGGAGCTTCAGCTGGTCCTTCAGGACTTGCCCGCCGATGAGCGGGTCAACGTGGCTGGCCGGGTGGAGGAGCCGTATCTCCTCCTGGCCCGCTGTATCTCCCGGGGCGGGGCCTTCTGTCTCACCCCCGACTGAGTCTTTCAGCAGGACCGCCGTCTCCGGAATGGAGGCGGCGGTCTCCCTTTGGATTGGACCTTTTCCCCTTTTTATGGTAGAATGGTTTTATATCCCCCTAAGGAGGCCCCTCTATGAAATCTCGCCGAATCCTCCCGCTCCTGCCGGGGCTGTGCCTGGCCCTGGCCTTGAGCCTCTATCTTCTCCCGGCCCAGCCGGGAGTCCCCTCCTATACCCTGGAGGAGCTGCCCGCCTATGACGGCTCCCCCACCGTCATTCTCAATGAAAACCAGCCCGATTTCCCCGACCGGGACAAGACCTCCCAGGCCTTTGAGCGGTACAGTCAGCTGGACTACTTCGGCCGCTGCGGGGCGGCCTACGCCAACGTGGGACCCGAGACCATGCCCACGGAGGAGCGGGGGGCCATCGGACAGGTGAAGCCCTCGGGCTGGCAGACGGTGAAATATGACTTTGTGGACGGAAAATACCTCTATAACCGCTGTCACCTCATCGGCTGGCAGCTCACGGGGGAGAACGCCAACGAGCTGAACCTCATCACCGGGACCCGGTATCTCAACGTCCAGGGGATGCTGCCCTATGAGAATGAGGTGGCCGGCTACGTGAAGGAGACAGGAAACCATGTACTCTACCGGGTGACCCCCGTCTACGGGGAGGGGGAGCTGGTGGCCCGGGGGGTGGAGATGGAGGCTTGGTCGGTGGAGGATGAAGGCCGGGGGGTCTGTTTCCACGTATACGCCTACAACGTTCAGCCGGGGGTGGTCCTGGACTATGCCACAGGGGCCAGTTGGGCTCAGGAGGAGGACCCGGCCCAGGGGACGGAACCGGAGGGAAACTCCTACGTCCTCAACACCAGCTCCAAACGGTTCCACCTCCCCTCCTGCTCGGGGGCCGGCAGTATCAAGGAGGAAAACCGGCAGGAGTACGCCGGATCCCGGGAGGGACTGATCCAGCAGGGGTACGCTCCCTGCGGGACCTGCAAGCCCTGAGGAAGGAAAAACAGGAGCCACGCTGTACCTGGACAGCGTGGCTCCTGCCCTATTTCAATCGCACTCCCCCAAGTATTCCCCAATGGCCAGGAGGAAGGCGGCGCCGTATTTTTCCGCCTTCTTCTCCCCCACCCCGGAGACCTCCAAAAGCTCCGCCAAACTTCGGGGCTGTTTGGCCGCCATATCGGTGAGGGTGGCGTTGGAGAAGATCATGAAGGGGGGTACGTTTTCTTTCTGGGCCAGCCGGTAACGCAGCTTTTTCAGCGCCTGGAACAGGTCCTCCTCCCCCTGGGCGGGGAGTTTCTCCCTCCGGGGCCTCTCCTCCCGGGGCAGGGGCTCGGGCTGGGGAGCGAGGCGTACCGAACGCTCCACCCTCTCCCCCCGGAACAGTACCTCCCCCGCTTTCCCGGCAAGGAGAAGGCCCCCATACTCACTGTCCCGAAGGAGGTAGCCTTTATCCACCAGAAGCTGGATACAGCCGCCGATCTCCTGGGCTGTCTCCCCCTTCATCAAGCCGTAGGTACTCAATCTGTCCAGGCCCTTCTCCCTCACCTTCTGGCTCCGGCTCCCCTTCAGGGTCTGGGCGATGAGAGATGATCCCACGTGGTAGCCTAACAGATCCTGTGCCCGCTTCACGCAGGAGAGGACCATCTGGGCCTGCCGGGTCACATCCTGGGTCACAAAGTCCCCCCGGCAATTTCCGCAGTTGCCGCAGGTCTCCGAATGCTCCTGTCCAAAGTAATCCAGGAGAGAGCCCCGGTAGCACCCCTCAGCGGCGCAGTAGAGCCGCATGGCCTCCAGCCGCTCATAGTCCCGGCGGATGGCCTCCTCCCGCTCAGCGTCGGAGAGCTCCTCGTTGTCCCGTCCGTTCTCAATGAGGAAACGGGCGGTGACCAGGTCGGCGCCGCTGTAGAGGAGGATACAGTCGGCCCCCTCCCCGTCCCGGCCCGCCCGGCCTGCCTCCTGATAGTAGGCTTCCAGGCTCTTGGGCATATTGTAGTGGATCACATAGCTTACGTTGGACTTGTCGATCCCCATACCGAAGGCGTTGGTGGCTACCATAATAGGTCTTCGGTCAAAACGGAAATCCTCCTGGTTTTGCTTCCGCTCGGCCTCCTCCAGGCCCGCGTGGTAGCGGGTGGCGGGAAAGCCCCGGCTTTGAAGGAGGGCGCAGACCTTCTCCACGGCGTTCCGGGTGGAGCAGTAGATGATGCCGCTTTTCTCCCGCCGCTCTCCCACCAGGGCCAGCAGGGCCGGGTCCTTCTTTTTGGGCCGCAGAACGTCAAAATAGAGGTTGGGCCGGTCAAAGCCGGTGACCAAGGTCAGCGGGTCCCGAAGGCCCAACAGCCGTGTCATGTCCTGGCGCACCTCCCCGGTGGCGGTGGCGGTGAGGGCGGCCACCGGGGGCCGGGAGGCAAGCTGGGCGAGAAACTCGGGGATCCTCAGGTAGCTGGGCCGAAAATCCTGTCCCCACTGGGAGACGCAGTGGGCCTCGTCCACCGCTACCAGAGAGATCCGGGTCTCCCGGCAAAGGTTGAGAAACCCTTCGGCGGCAAGGCGCTCGGGGGCTACATAGAGCAGCTTATACTCCCCCGCCCAGGCCCGGCGGTAGACCGAGCGCATCTCCTCCTCGCTCTGAGAGCTGTTGAGGAAGTCGGCGCTGACCCCCGCCTGCCGGAGGGCCATGACCTGGTCCTTCATCAGGGAGATCAGGGGGGAGATGACCAGGGTGAGCCCTGGCAGCAGCAGGGCGGGGATCTGGTAGCACAGGGATTTGCCGCCCCCGGTGGGCATGACCCCCAGCACGTCCCGGCCCGAGAGAACGCCGTCGATCAGGCTTTCCTGGCCGGGTCGGAAGGCCTGGTGTCCAAAATATTTTTTCAGGGTCTCCAGCTTGTCCACTGCGCTTCCTCCCTTTGTCTTTTTTCTCATCATAGCCTATTTTTCTTCCCGTGGCAAGGGCGGTTTTTCTTGACAGGAGCCGCCGTGGCTTTTATGATAGAGAAAAAATCAGAGGGGGAAACGCCCTATGGATACCGCTATCCTGCTTCGCCGTCTTGACAGCCTCTCCGCCTTCCGAGAGCTGTACCACCAGTCCCTTTTTCACGCCGTCCTGAGCCTGATCAAGGCCCTGGAGCGAGGGGATACATCCGCCGCCCTCTCCGCCTGGGGGGAGTTTTTCTCCCTGCTGGATGCGTCGGGCTTTCACAGGCTGGACGCCTGGCTCTGGGATCAGCTTCTCTCCAGCGACGCCCCGTGGCCCCGCTCGGTGGCCGAGGGACGGGAGTCCTCCCTTTCGGAGGATCACGCCCGCCGGGATGTGGAGACCCTCTCCGCCCTGGGGACCCTTGACCTCTCCCCCCTGCTGGAGGAGCTGGAGCTTCCCCCCTGGGCCCCGGGAGACCCCCTCTCCTTTGAGGACCTGAAGGACCGCTACCGCTCCCAGGGCTGCGGTATCTTCGCCCGGTACCGGGCTTTTCTGTGGGAGGAGGGGGAACTTCTCCCCGTGGCCCATCCTGATGTGCCCGACCAGGCCGAACTGCTGGGCTATCGCCGCCAGCGGGGGCAGGTGGAGGAGAATACCCGAGCCCTGCTGGCAGGACGGCGGGTGAACAACGTCCTTCTCTTCGGAGACAGCGGCACGGGGAAGTCGGCCACGGTGAAGTCTCTGTTGGGACTTCCCGGCACGGAGGATCTGCGCCTCATCGAGATCGAGAAGAGCGGGGTGTGTCAGATGCCCCGGCTTATCCGCTCCCTGGCGGGCCGGCGGCAGAAGTTCATCCTGTTTATCGACGACCTGGCCTTTGACGAGGACGATATGAACTATTCGGTTTTGAAAACCATTCTGGAGGGCGGGCTGGAGCCCCGGCCCCACAATGTGGCCATCTACGCCACCTCCAACCGGCGGAATCTGGTTCGCCAGACCTTCTCCAGCCGGGCGGGGGACGAGGTGGACCGGGAGGAGACCATCCAGGAAAAGACGGCCCTGGCCGACCGGTTCGGCCTTCGCATCCCCTACCTGGGCCTTGCCAAGGCCGAGTTCCTGGAGTTGGTGGAACATCTGGCCCGTCAGGCGGGGCTGGATATCCCCACGGAGGAGCTCCACGCCCAGGCCGTCCGCTGGGACGCCCGGCACCCGGGCCGCTCCCCTCGCACCGCCCAGCAGTTCATCGCCAGCCTGGGGTAAAGGCCGGAGGGGGAGACCCCTCTCCCCTTTTCCCCCTTGACATCCGCCCCGCCCCGGCCTATAATAGAGGTCAGAAACAATGGAATACTTTGTCTTCAGGGTGGGGCGAAATTCCCCGACTGGCGGTATAGTCCGCGACCGGTTGCCGAAAGGCGGCCGCTGACCCGGTGAAACTCCGGGACCAACAGTATAGTCTGGATAATGAGAAGATGAGTGCGGCAAAACCGCGTACCTTTGGGGTGCGCCTCTTTGCTGGCCGTTCACCTGGAGGAAGTCAAATACTCCAGGTGTTTCCGGGCCTTGCGAGGAGGCGCATATCTATTTTAGGAGGTTTTGCCATGAGAAAAGAAAAAATTCGCCGTCTCACCACGGCGGCCCTGTGCGGAGCGGTGGCCTTTGTGCTGATGTACTTCAGCTTCTCCATCCCCTTGCTCTCCCCCTTCGCGGAGTTCGACCTGTCCGCCCTGCCCGAGCTCATCGGCGGCTTTATCCTGGGCCCCGTGGGGGCCATTGAGATCATCGCGGTGAAGATCGGCCTGAAGCTCCTGTTCAAGGGCAGCGTCTCCCTCCTCACCGGGGAGCTCACCGCCTTTATCCTCAGCCTGTCCCACGTCATGCCCGCCCTGTTCTACTACCGCTACCACCGGACCAAAGGGGGGGCCGCCCTGGGACTGGCCCTGGGGACCCTGTGCTGCGTGGCGGTCTCGGTCTTCACCAACGTGTATATCACCTTCCCCCTATACATCCGGCTTTACGGGATGAACTGGGAGGGGATCATCTCCATGTGCTCGGCGGTGAACCCCTGGATCACCAACATCCCCACCATGGTGGCCTTTTCCGTCATCCCCTTCAACCTGCTCTCCCGGTCCATCACCTCTCTCATCACCCTTCTGGTCTATAAAAAGCTCAGCGGCCCCATCAAAAAATTGATTCAGGAATAGGAGGAAATGATATGAAATTCAGCCCCGACAAAGACCTGACCTTTCCCCAGGCGGTGGAGCTCATGTTTGAGAAGCTGGGCACCGACAAGATCATGGCCCTGGCCAGCTCCGTGGACGACCATGTGATGGTGCGCAACGTGAGCTGCCTGTTCTACGACGGCAAGGTCTGGTTCAAGACGGACAAAAACTTCCGCAAGACCCAGCAACTTTATCAGAACCCCCGGGTGGCCCTGTGCTGGAGCGGAGTACAGATCGAAGGCCTGGCCCAAAACAAAGGCCTGGTGGTGGACGAGCCGGACAGAAGGTTCGAGAGCCTGTATCAAAAATACCTCTGGGGAAGCTACAACAAATACTCCCACGAGGACACCGAGATCCTTATTGAGGTCTCCCCCAAGTTTGTGGAGATCTGGGACACCAGCGAGGACAACTACGCCTATCAGCTCTTCTTGGATTTTGACGCGGAGACCGTGGAGGTCAAGCAGTACGACAAGCGGTAAGCCCGGTCACAATATCTCTCTACACTGCCACAGAGGCGGGACGTACAAACGTCCCGCCTCTGTCCCTTCTATTTCCGCTTTTTCAGGGCGATGACCACCGCGGTGCGGTCATCCGCCGCCCCAACCCGGCTTTCGCTCTCCTCCATCACCGCCTTCGCCAGGTCCTTGGGGCTCTCCCCGTCAAATTTTTCCACCAGGTCCCGGAGCCATTGATCCTCCCCGGCGTCGGAAATGCCGTCGCTGACCAGGACCACACAGTCCCCCTCCCCCAGCTCCAGCCGGGTCACGTCGGGTCCCCCGTTCCCCTCCGCCAGCCCGGCGGGGAGGGCCGCCCCACTGAGCCGTCCCACCGACCCCTTTCTCCGCAGATAGGTGGGAGCCGCCCCAAGTTTACATAATTCTCCATGCCCGGTATAGAGGTCTACCCGCAGAAGGTCCACGGTGGTGAAGGCCCCCGTCTCCTCATTCCGGAGGGCCAGGGCGGAGTTCACCGTCCGCAGGGCGGCGGCACTCTCCATCCCCGAGCGGAGAAAATCCTCCAGCAGACGTACCGCCAGGGCGCTCTCCCGCTTGGCGGCCTCCCCGCTGCCCATCCCGTCGCAGAGGAGGACAAAAACGCTGCCGTCCTCCCGCTTGAACCAGGTCCCGGTGTCCCCGCTCTCCCGCTGGCCCTCCCGGCGGCGGGCGGCCACCCCCGCCACCGCCATCAGGGGCTCGGCCTGGACCAGGACCACCCGGTCCCGCTCCTCCTCCCCCACCCGCAGGGGGCAGCCCATCAGCTCGCTCAGCCGCCTCAACTCCTGGGGGGTGGTGAGGGTCTCCGCCCCGGTCCCCGTCACCTCGGCCCGCAATCGGCCATGGCTGTCATAGTAGACTACCGTCTCCCCCTCCTCCAGGCCCTTGCCGATCATGTGGCGGCGCAGCCGCTTTTCCCGGACCGGATCGGGAGTCAGCTCGGCGGAGAGCTCACAGGCCGCCTCGGCCAGAATGTCCGCCAGGGTCTCGTACTGACGGCACACCGCCCCCCGGCTCTCCCGAAGGCGGTTTTGATACTGCCGCCGGTAGCGCAGGGCGGTGACCTCCTCATTGGCCGTTTTGAGGAAGGCGGAGAACTGCAGACAGCGTCCGGCGAACCAGCCAGGAAAATCCCCCGGCTCCCCCTTCCCCTTTTCCATCATGGCGGGGAGTGCGTCATTGAGGGCGTTGAAGGTACTGACGTAATCCTTCTCCCAGCAGGTGCCCCGAAGCGCGCACTTCCGGCACACCCGCTCGGCGGCCCGGTCAAAAACGGAGGAGGGGTCGGCGTCGTTGCTCCCCCCCTGGGGGAAGGCGGAGCGAAGGCTATCCCGGACCTGGCGGAAGGCCCCGGCGGTGGCGTTCAGCTTCTCCCCCACATAGACCGCCGCCCGGCGGAGCTCCGCCCCCCGCTCCTCCCCAGCCAGCTTTTCCCGCAGGCTTTTGATCCACTCCCGGGGGATCAGAAGGAAGAGCACCGAGGCCATAAACACCTCATACAGTCCCGAGATCCGAGGGGTCAGATCCCAGGTCCACAATACCACCGCGGCGTTGGCTACGGCATAGGTCACCGCCCCAAAGAGCCTTCCCTGCTTCCATCCTGCCCCGGTGAGGAGCCCGGCAAAGCCGTAGGCCATGGCGTAAAAGGGGGCTGTCTCCCCCGCCGCCAGATCCATCCCCAGCCCCAAAGCCACCCCCGCGGCCGCCCCATAGCCCAGACCTCCCCCGTGGGCGATGACCAATACCAGTCCCACCGACAGGATCCGGCCCAGGGAAAGTCCCCCAAAAAAGGTGAGGTTTCCCATGGAGATGAGGACGCTCACCAGCAAGACCAGCAGACTCACCGTCTGCCGGGTATCCAGAGGGACCTCCTCCCGCCGGGACCGCCAGGGGGAGAAGGCCAGCCTGTAAAAGTAAGTCCCCGCCCCCGCCAACAATATCTCGGTGAGGAAAAACACCGCCTGGGCCGAGGTCCACCGCCGGTCCCCCAGATAGACAAATCCGGTGACCGCGTCCATCCCGGCGGCGATGAAGGGCATGAACCAGGTTCGTTTATAAAGCCTCACATCATAGAAGGCGAAGGCCACCGAGAACACCAGAACGCAGGCGGCGGCATAGCGCAGCCCCTCGGTAAACCCCCGGAAGACAAAATATCCCAGGCAGGCCCCCAGGGTGGCCGTCAGCCCGTCCATCCCTGAGCCGGAGCAGGCCGTCATCGCGATCCCAAAGGGGGAGAACCCGCCGAAGATCTCCCCTCCCGCCAGCACCGCCCCCAGCAAAAACCGCATAGCGCACTCGCTGAATCGCACCAGCGCCGGGGAGTGGAGCACACGCTTTTTGGCCTCCTCCGCCTTCTCCCCCAGTTGGGCCATTCGGATCTTCCGCTTCTCCGCCATCACTGTCTCCTCCTATGTAAGGGGCCGGTCCCGGCCCGTTATCAGGGACAGTATATTCCATATTCTGGAAAATACTTGACGAAATTTGGGACCCTTCCCCTTTTATTCTCCAGAATTTTCCAGAGAAAAATGATACCCTCCCAACAGAAGACTCTGTTGGGAGGGTTTTTTCATGAAACGCCGCTTTTTCTGTATGCTCCTGGTCCTCACCCTGCTCCCCACCCCCGCCCTGGCCACCGGGGATGCCGTCACCCGGGGGGATTTCCTGCTGCTGCTCTGGGTGGTCCACGGCGGGGTCCCCTTTGATAAAACAGCCCACCCCTTCACCGACCTGGAGGGGCGGGAGGACCTGTCCCAGGCCGTGGCCTGGGCCTATGACCTGGGCCTTACCAAGGGGGTGGGAAGGGACCTGTTCGCCCCCGACCGCCCCCTCACCCGGGAGGAGTGCGCCCATTTTCTCCGCCGCAGCGACAGCCTCCTGGGCCGGGATACCTTCCTCCCCGACGGAGCCGCCGGCTGCAACGAAAATCGGGACATCTCCCCCTGGTCCGACGACAGTCTCTACTGGGCCTGCGTCACCGGGCGCATGAACTGGCGGGACGGCCGTCTGGCCCCTCTGGCCCCCGTCGCCCCCCCGGAGCTGGAAGACTATTTCTCCCTGGAGCTGGAGCTATATCCAAACGCCCTGACCTGTCTCTCCTCCATCTGACCCCTGCCCCATCTTCTCTCTTTTCCCTCAAAAAGAGGGGCCACGCCGCACCCAGCGCGGCGTGGCCCCTCCCTTTTTTCTTTTTCTCTTACCGTACCAGCTTCTCCAACGCCTCCCAGCTATGTCCCTCCGCCTCAATATCCCCCCAGGTGGGGAACCGCTCCTCCATCAAGGCCCAGGTGATATACCAGTACACATAGTTCACCTTCAGATGACAGGGCAGGATATCCTCAATGATCTTCCTCATCCGGTCAAACCCCTCCGGGATCCCCGGCACATCGGGAAAACGGACCTCCACCACTCCCGGCTCTCCGGTCTCGCTGACCTGGGCGTTGAGACCACAGCCCCTCAGGTTGTCATTGATGGCCGCCAGGGTAAAGCTGTCCCCGCCGATCCGCAGCAGGGCGGACAACGCCCCCCGCCGGTCCTGGGGGGTCTGGGCCACCGGCCGGTGGACCAACAGCTCCTCCATAGCCTCCAGCCCATAACTCTCCGCCGTGTCCAGCAGGGCCTCCCGCTCCAGCTCCTCCAACGCCGCCGCCACCCCGTCCAAAGCCTGCCCCTCTCCCTCCAATTCCCCGGCGGTGTAGACCCCCTGCCTCCGGTAGGGACCCAGGGGGGCCAGCATCTCCCACATCCTCCGGGCGCTGTCCCCTCTCATGCCGTCACCTCCACCGTCAGACTCCCCAATCTGGGAAGCTCCCCAGGGGCCACCTCCACATCGGCGGCGGGGGCCAGCACAGCGCAGTTGGCCACCCCGGGCTGGGAGAATACCAACTGATTCAGCCCTGCCACCAGCACGTTCTCCCCCAGCCGCTCCCCGGAAAAGTGATCCCGGAGGGCCTGCTCCACCTGGCTTTTGACCTGGTGGGCAGAAAATCCCTCCCGGGGGGCGGCCCGGACCGATACATTCACGCTTTTGACCTGTGGGGCCTTTACCTTCACATCCACGGCTATTTCCCGCCGCCGGGCAAAGTATTCCCCCAACTCCTCCAGCAGCTCCGCCCCGGGCAGTCCCGCCCGGGTGGTGACCACCACATCCACCGTCCCGATCCCCCGGTGCCGGGGGAGAACCGCGCAGGCACAGACCTGGTCGAAGGACAAGGCCCCCTGCTCATAGAAGGCGGCGTTGGCCCCGTTGGGCATCCGCCGGTAGGTCTCCAGCACCCGGGCCCGGAGGGCCTCGTCCTCCTCCTCATTGATCCCCCCGGAGAAGGCAGCGGCATTGACACACCGGCTCACCCCCACCGGGGGCACCACCATCAGCAGAATGCTCCCAGCGGGTACATTCCCCGCCGTCCCCGCCTCCAGAGCCCGGGCCGGCACCTCCACGGAGGTCTCCCCCGCCTTCAGGACAGCCCTCTCCACCGTCTCAAACCGGCACAGCCCCGCCGTGGCGCACACCGTCCCCTTTTCGATGGAGAGGTCCGCCCCTCCGGGACCGTCCACCGAAAACCGGATCAGTCCCTCCGCCGGGGCGGCTCTCCGCCGTTCCAGCCCCCGAAGAGCAGCGTGGCGGTCCAGATATTCCCCCGCCGCCGTCTGGGGAAAGCACTGCCGGGACAGCCACTCCCCCTGGGCGTAGAGCCCCCATACCTGGGCCGCCACCGCGTACAGCTTCACCGACAGGTCGCTCACCGCCGAAGCCTCCGCCCCCGTCTCCCTCCGGAACACCTCCAGCATCTCGTCGTAGATTTCCTCCACCCGCTTCATGTCATCCCTCCCACCTTCATCGCCGCCGTCAGGCTCTCCCCCCGCCACTCCAAGCGGAGGGTCAGCCTCTCCCCCTCCAGCTCCGTCCCGGTGAGAGTCACCTCCTCGTCGGCCAGAGCCTCCGTCACATACTGCCCCGCCAGGGCCTGCCGCTCCCTGGCCGGGGCCCACCCCAGCAGATGGAGCCGGCTCCCCAGCTCTGGCAGAAAGGGAAAGCTCCCCCGGCGGACCGACAGCTTCCACAGGATCCTCTCCAGCAGCTCCTCCGCCCCCGCCGCCCTCTGAAAGCCCCCCTTTCCGTCGGGGACATAGTCCCCATCCCGCAAGATCAGCGTCATTCCTCCCCCTCCTCCGGCTCGGGCAGAGGGCCCACCTGGGTCCCATTCACGGTGACCCTCCCCCGGATCTCCACCCTCCCCTCGGGGGTGAGCAGGATGGTGCTTTTCCCCGCCCGGATCAGCACCTCCCCGGGCCGCAGCCCCTCCCCCCGGGAGGGCACCCCCAACAGACAGGGCTTCTCTCCCTCCTGCCCCGCCTTCAGGGCCAGCACCTCATCCCCCAGGCCGGGGACCCAGTGGTAGCCCCCGGGGGCGTATACCTCCAGTCCCCGCCGCTCCCCCTCCAAAAAGGCCCCCGCCGGGTCCCCCGCCACCGTCACCGGACCCACCAGCGCCTGTCCCTCCGGCCCCCGCATCCTCTCTCTCCGGCTCAAAAACACCCTGTCCCCCTCCTTCTCTCATCCCATGGTCACCTTCACCCGGCAGCCCTTCCCGTCCAGGATCCCCTCGGTCTCCAGCACCCTCCAGGTCCCCCGGAGTGCCGGCCTGTCCAGCTCTACCGCCACCCGGTCCCCCGGCTCGCAGAAATAGCTTCCCGGCACCGTCAGCTCCACCCGAAACCGCTCCTCCTGGGACCGGTCCAACTGGAACTGCCCGGAGTACCGCATAGCCTGATAGGCGCTTTTCCCCGGCATGGTAAAGACCCGCCGGCACTGCCCTCCCTGGGCGATAAATCCCTCCTGGGCCACCCGCTGACTTCCCAGCCTCCCCCGGTCCTGGACCAGGATCTCAGAGTACACCCCGTACCTCTTATCCCGAAAGGAGACCCCCGTGACCCCCGTTCTCCGGTCCACCCTCACCAGCCCTCCCGGCTCCCCCGGGGCCACCTGAAGACTTCCCCACACGTCAAACCGGGGCTGGACCCCGTTGTGGTACCGGGCGAAATCATAGAGCACCTGCCACTGGCTGGACCCGGCGGCCACCGAGAAACCCGTCACCGCCGCCAGATTCCCCACCCGGCCCACCGGCACCCCGTAGGGCCGCACATGCTCCCGGAGGATATCCTCCAAGGTAGCCACCTGATAGTCCCGCCCCGCCGCCTGGTTGTCCAGCAGCAGAGCCGCCAGCCCCCGGCCGGAAAGGGACAGCCTTCCGCCCCCGCCGTCCCAGCTCAGCTCATACTCGTCCAAAACCCCGGTAAACCGCCGCTCCGCCCCCTCCTCCGCCACCAGGCGGCAGGCGCTGTCAAAGGCGGGCTCCACCCCCCGGTCCCAGGGGCACTCCCCCTCAAAGCTGTCGCAGGGCACCCCTCCCGTCCGCCTCAGCCGCCAGGAGGTGAACGGGGGCAGCTCCAGCCGCTCCCCCCGGGCGTTGAGCAGATATCCCCTCATCATCTCACCCTCACCCTCTCCCCCGGATGGATCAGATTGGGGTTTTTGATCTGAGGGTTCAGGGCGATGACCGCCGTCAGGTCCACCCCGTATTCCCGGGCGATCCTCCAAAGGCTCTCCCCCTTGGCCACCTGGTGCCAGACCTCCCCCGGCTCCCCTCCCGTCCCTCCGCTCTCCATCCCCCCGGCTCCTCCGGAGGCCTTCTCCTCCACCCCCCTGGCGTAGGCCTGATACCCTTCATAGCCCTCCCAGAAGGCAAACCGGTATCTCACATAGTCCCGCCGGGGCTCCTGCTCCAGATCCAGCTCCACAAAGTACACGTTGGCCGCCTGCCAAACCGGGTGGACCAGCACCCCCGGCCCCCCGCTGTAAAACACGTCCGCCAGCTCCCGAAATCTCTGATAGGCCGTCTCCCCCACAAACTCCCCCTCCCCCCGCATGACCCGCCGGGTGGGGCCTAAGTCCTGTAGGTGATACCGCCCAAAGGGGACCTTATGTACCCCCATCTCCCGCCTGTACTCCACCGTGTAGGTCCTGGGGTTGTGGGGCCAGATAAAGTCCTTATATCTCATGGGCGCCAGTTCCATCTCTCTCCCCTCCTAATACATGGAAAATCCGCCGTCATACCGCCGGGCGTCCCGCTCCACCGCCCGGTCCAACCCTTCCACCGTCAGTCCGGCGGCCTCTCCACCGGCGGCCTCAGACGCAGTGGCAGTCAGATCCCTCCCGGGCCTCCGCGCAAGGGATGCCGCCCTCTCCCCCCTCCGCACCGCCGAGAGGAGGGAAAGCTCCCCCCTCCCTCTATCCCCCTCCAGGACCTCCCCCCGCTCCGCCCCTCCCCGCTCCGTTCTCCCCCTCTTTTCCCAGCGGCGCTCACCGCCTGCCCTCAGTCCGGCGGCCATCTGTCCGAAGACTCCCTCCTCGGCCGTCCCAGTCCCCGCCGGAGCCTCCCCCAGCCCTCCTCCCACCTTCCGCGCCAAACTATCCGCCCCCATATTTCTCCCCGTCCCCCGCTCCTCCCCCTGTTGGAAAACGGCCCTCACGGCCTCCCCCCGGTCCGGGGAAAACACCGCCCCCGGGGAGGGGATCTTCACCTCCACCCGGCTTCCTCTCTCCTCCTCCCCTCTCTGCTCCAGGGCCCGCGCCAGAAAATCGATCAATCTCCTCCCCCCATCTCCAAAAACCGCTCCATATCAAACCCCCGGTTCTCTCCCCAGTCTCCGGCCTCCGCCCCGCACACAGGGCACCGGCTCTCCTCCGCCCTCTCCCGGCAGGCGGGACAGAGCCGGGAAAGCGCCTCCTCCCCGTCCAGGGCCAAATTCACCCCGCACCAAAGGTAATCCCGGTGGGTCATCGCCCTGGCCCTCCCCTCCGTGGGAAGGGCCCCAAAAGCCTTGAGCACACGCCACTGAAGGCGCTCATAAGGCGTGTGCTCCAGCCTTTTTTTGCCTCAGTCACCGCCCCTTCGTCCCAGGGAGCCGGATCGCATTCCCGGTCAAACTCCCCCCACTTTTCCGCCAGCAGGCCGATCTGCCCCGCTGTCAGCCGCTCCAGGACCTCTCTCCCGCTTTCAAAGGCGGCCTCCCCGTTTCTCCGCAGGGTCCGGGCCACCAGGCAGGCGTTGGCGCAGAGGGCCCGGTCCCTCTCCTCCCCCGCCAGCTCCTCCCCCTCCCTGCGGCACTCCAGCTCCTCCCAGGCGGAGAGAAGCCGCAGGCTCAGCCCCCTCCCCAACTCTCTTTCCCGGGGGAGGGTGAGAATACCCCCCCTCACAGGGCGGTCTCCACCCGCCGGGCGGCCACTATGGTGACCTTCTCCAGCACCATATCCCCCAGCTTCCCCGTCTCGCTCAGGTTCTCCCACTGGCACCCCGAGTAAATCACCCGCCGGTCCGGCTTGCAGATCACCAGATTAAAGTCCTCCAGCTCATGGAAATTCACCCCGTTCCTGGCCGCCTCCTCGGTGGCGTAGAGCCGGGTCAATGTAAGCGTGTGCTGTTTAGGCCCCGGGATGGTGGCCACCGGCTCGCTCTCCCCAAAGGCCTCCACCACCGAGGATGTCTTGGTGGTCTGGGCCGAATACCCCTGGACCACCGCCAGCTTCTTCCCGTTCAGTTCCAGATAGATGTCCGCGCTGGTAGGAAACCGCGAAGCGATCATACCTTCCCCTCCTCCTCATCATATTGAAATTCCCCTGTCAGGGACGGCTCCTTCAGCCCGCACCCCGCCCTCAAACCGTGACATGGGCCGTCACCCAGATCTGGTTGATCCCGTGGGCCACCCGAAAGCTGAACTCCACCAGACACACCGTGGGTTCCCCCTCCATGGCCGAGACCGTGACCCCCTCATACCCGGTGATGATCTCCTGCCGCACCTTGTTTTCCAACTCCACAATGACCTGGCTCCGGATGGCCCCCCGGCCCTGCTCGGTGTTCTTGGCCCTGTTGAACCGGGTCCGCAGAGCGTCCCGGATCCCGGGGATCACGTCATCCACCACCCGGATGGTGGTCAGCTCCCGCCAGGTGGCGTCCCCCGCCTGCCCGGTCCTGGTCCGGGTGGTGACCCCCCGCACCACGCTCACCACGCCCCCGGCGCTCTCCAGAGGGGTCACCCCTCCCAGGATCAGCGTGTCCAGCTCATTGTCGTCCCACTCTCCCCCCAGGCCGGAAAGCCCGTTCAGCTCCGCCCCTCCCAGGGGTACCGCCGGGTCGCTCTCCCCGGCGACGGCCCCCGCCACAGCGGCGGCGGCCGCAGCCCCGCCGGGGGCCACCAGGACCACCCGCTCGCAGTTTAGGCCCCCGGCCCGCTCCACCAGCGTCTCCACCGTCTCCCCCTCGCTCCCAAAGACCACCGCCAGCCGCTCCCGCCGGTTTGCCGAGGCGTTCTTTACACTGTCCCGCAGCTTTTGCTGCACCCTTTCCTCCCCGCTGTCACACACCACCGCCGCCAGATCCTCCACCTTCTCCAGCGCGGCGAAGGCGGCCTCATACCCCGCCTCGTCCTCCGCCGCCACCGCCCAGACCTGACCCGCCCCGTTGCTGAACAGCACCCGGATCAGTTCCGTCATGGGCTCCCCGGCTCCCAGCCGGCTCTCGGCCTGCTGACAGCTTCCAAAATGCTCTGCCTTCCCCGCCGTCAGCTTGTCGCAGACCCCCACCAGGCCCACCGCCCGTCCCCCCCGGTTTCCCCTCACCGCCGAGGACGCGTCGTAAACCGAATAGACCCCCGGTCTCTGATGCTCCGTCACCTTCATGTATGCTCCTCTCCTCTCACCTCAAAGTCCAGGAAGCTTCCTTCCTCCCTGCTCACCGCCGTGGCCCACACCGAAAACCGGGCCTGGACCGGACAGCGGTATCTCTTGCACTCCCCGTCATAGCCGGTCTCCCCCGCGGAAAACCCCACGGGCCGCAGCCCCTCCGGCCCCCGCTCCAAAAGTCCCCCCAGAATATCCAGTCCCCTGTGTACCTCCTCCGCGCTCTCCCCGTACACGTCCAGCCCGAAGGTCAGCTCCACCCGTTTTCCGTAGAGCTCCTCCCAGCAGCCCCCCTCCGGGTCATACCGCTCCCCCAGGTAATCCCGGAACCCCGGCGGCCCGCTCTCCACCCCCCGGAGGCTCACCGCCACCACCGCCCGTCCCGGCCTGGGCCGTCCCTCCGGCCCCCAGGCCGCCACCGCCTCCAGCCCGTTCTCCCCCACAAACTCCACCAGCCTCCGCCGCATCTCCTGCAATCCCTTCAACCCCATTCCCCCACTTCCTCCTCCAATCCGTCCCGTAGGGCGCACCACCAAACTTCTTTCTCCCTCTCCTTGGGACCCGCCGCCCCATCCCTCACCCTTCACCGCCATCCCCCTCAGCTCCAACTCCCCGTAGGGCCCGATGACCCATCGGGCCGCACCCCCTCCGTAGGGCGGGGGCTTGCCCCCGCCGCCTCATCCCTCTCCTCCAGCAAACCCCACCAGTACACCTTCTCCCTTCCCACCCAATACTCCCGCCGCCGCACAAGCCGGAAGGCCCTGCCGTTCCAGCCCACCTCTCTCACATCCTCCAAACTCTCCCCCGCCGGCCCCAGGTAGAGATACCTTCCCACCGGCGCCACCCCCAGCGGGGAGGGCGTCTCCCCCTCCCGCTTCTCCTCCACCGGCTGAAACAACGCCTTCACCCGGGTCTCTCCCCCCTCCCGGCTCAGGCTCACCCACTGACCGTACCCCTCCAAAACCTGTTCCCAAAGCTCTCTCAATTCCCTCGCACCCCCCGAAAAATAAACCCCTCATCCCGCAGAAAAGGCTTCATCACCTGCCGGGCTTGGAGCCGCAGGGCCTTATCCCTCCCGCTCCCTCCGGTCCGGACCGACACCGCCCCGGCGGTAAAGCTCTCCACCCGCTCCCTCCCCGTCTCCAGCCCCGCCAGAGCCAGCCAGGCCGCTCCCAGCACAAAGGCCGCCCCGCAGTCCTCCGGGGCCATCCCCTCCCGGAGTGCCCCCGTCAGCTCCCTCACCGCGGCCTCACACAGCAGCCTCAGCTCCCCGCTCTCCTCCACCTTCCCCAGAGTCGCCGCCAGGGCCAAAACTTCCTCAACCATACCGCCCCTCCTCACAGGGGGGGCCGGCCCACCCGGACCGGCCCCTCCCAAAACTCTCTCCCCTCCGCCCCATGGCGGCGGGACCGCTCTTGATCCTCTACCCCTTTTCCCTTCACACGGTCATCACCTTGCTGGCCTCCTCAAACACCTTGGCAAACCCGGCGATGGTGGTGATGGCCGCCCGCTCCATCTGCCGGTCGATGAGCTTGTCATACTCCACCATCACGTCGCTGGCCTTCACCATCTCCAGGGCGTACCGCTTGTCCAGTCCGATCAGCTTTCCCCCCTCCAGGGCGCTGGTCCGCAGCAGCTCCGCCCCCAGGGGGGAGGTCAGCTTTCCCGTCCCCTGAAAGTTCAGCCCTGTGAGAGGATTGCGCAGCTCCTCCATCTTCAAAAGCTGGAGCATCACATCCCCGCTGACCAGCAGAGTGTTCATCTCATAGGGCTCAAACTGGGCCCAGAAGTCCACCAGCTCACTGTAGGTCAGCTTTCCCGCCGTGCCGCCAATGGGGGCGGTCCCCACCTTCAGGGTCTTGGCGGGGTTGTTGTTGCCATCCCCCTTCTCCAGCACCCCGATGGCGTCCTCCAACAGCTGCCGGCTGATGTGGGCCCCCATCTGCCGCAGGGTCACGGAAAACAGGTCCAGCTTCTGGTACCGCACCGCCTCATAGGAACACACCAGCATCCGCCCCCGCTTGTGGAGCTTCACCAGATTCTCCTGGCTCTTCACCTGGGTCTGGGGGATGGTGGTCCCCTCCTCCACCCGCCGTAGCTCCTTCTTCCCCCTCTCGGGCACCGAGGTCACCGGCCGGTAATCCATCCCCTCGACCCGGGTCACCGCCGCGGTGATGGAGGGCAGCAGATCGGCCTCCTCCATGCCCTGGCGCACGCTCCGGGCAATGTACTCGGGAAACAGCACCGCCGATTGGGCGGTCTGGAAAAACTTCTCCACCGGGTCGCTGGCGCTCCCCTTCACCTTGATGTCAAACCGCTTGAGCTGCCGCTGAAAGGCGTCCAGCCCCTCCAGGGCGGTGCCCTTGTACCGCTCCGAGGGATCCTCCCTCTCCAGCACCGCGGAGAAGCTTCTCCCCGCCACCCCGTACATCCCCTTCTCCAGCTTTACATCCTGAAAATGTCCATTCATACCGCCGTCCTCCTCACATTTTGATGGTGATGATGCCCGCCCCGTCGTCGGCCACCACCAGGAATTCCTTCCCCTCGTCCCCGTCCCCCGCCTTCCTCACGCCACCGCCTCCGTCGGCGGTGAGGCTCACATACCCCACCGTCACCGCACTGTCCGAGCACCGCACCGCGGCAAAGCCCCCGGTCTGCACCCCGGCGCAGCCGCCCCGGAGGGACAACGCCGTCCCGTCAAACCGCTCCCCGGCCCCGCAGGGTCCCACCGTGGCGTCCCCGCAGACCCGGACCACCTCCCCCGCCTTCACGCCCTCCGCGGCATAGAAGGTGGCCGCCACCTCTCCCACGCCCTCAAAGGAAACCTTGCTTCTCATACCCATCTCTCCTTTCAGTTTACATAATATTTATGTTCCCAACTGCCATCCCTACACCAAAAAGGCCCCGTCCCCGGCCCTCTCCGCCGTCCCTGTCCCGGGATAGGTAAGCTGCACTCCCCCCTCCAGCCGCTCCCGTCCCTGATGGGAGAGCAGCCTTTTCATGGCCTCCAGCTCCTCCTCCCCCAGCTTGTCCACCATGGCTCTCACCACCCGCGTCTCCAGCCCCGGCTCGCTCACCGCCGCCAGCCGTACCACCTCCCGCCGAAGCTGGTCCAGATACCGCCGCCCCATCCGGGCCTCCTTCTCCAGCTCCAGCAGCTCCTCCATGGCCCTTCCGTTCCCCCGGGCCAGCTCCTTCAAAGCGGGGCTCAAAGCCTTCATCACCCCAGCCCCCCTCTGGGCGGGCACCGCCACAAAGGACCACTCATAGGCGTCCTTCGCCCCCGTCAGCTCCGCCCAGCACAGCTTCCCGTTGTATGTCCGCCCCTTCACATGCCGGCAGGAGCCCATCTCCTCCCCGCATATCGAGCAAACCGACCGCTCCACCGCGCAGCCCACGCTGACCTCCCTCTTGATGCCCCCCTCGATCTGGGCGATCAGCTCCTCGTTCCCCGGGGTCCGGAGCATATAGGCCCACCCCTTCAAAAAGCAGGCTCCATCCCCCGCCCCGGTGACCTTCCCCGGCTCCTCCACCACCTCAGTCCGGTAGATCCGGGCCGTCTGTCCCCCCGCCGACCAATTGTGGTCAAAGATCCCGCTCTTTCCCACAAACAGCGGCGCCAGCCCCTCCAAGGTTTCCCGGGAAAACCGCTCCCCCTCCCGGTCGATCTCGTTGTCGCACAGCCGAAGCTGAAAGACATATACCTCCGACCCCTTCAGCTCCCTCCGGGCCAGCCGGTTGATCAGCTCCATCTCCCCATTCTCCAAGCCCCCCATATTCTCTACCCCAGCCTCTTTCCGAACGTCCATTCCAAACTCCTCCCTCCAATTTCCCCTTACCTCGCATACCGTGGGGCGCGACGACCCGGCGCGCCAGCTGCACTCTCCACCGCCCCACACTACCCTCTCGGCGCAACCGCCCCCTCCCCGCTCCCCACTTTTCATTTTTCACTTTTCACTTTTAACTTTTAACTCCCGGGGTCCCCTCATAGGATCTGCCTCCGTCGGCTCACCTCTCCTCTGCCCTCTTCCTCCCCCAACGCAACTCCCTCGCCTGCTCATGATACAATTCCGCTCTCGCCTCCTCCACCAGATCCTGCAAATTCACATCCTCCCACTCCACCGTCACCTCCCGCTCGTACCCATGCAGCCCCAGCCACAGCTCACAGATCCGCTCCACCACCGGGGTCAGCCCCCGCCGTAGGGCGTCGATCTCACTGGTGAGCATATCCGCCTGCTGGGCGCTCATCCGCTCGGTGGAGGACCAGGAAAGCCCCAGTAAGAAGGGTGGGATCCCCGTCTTGGCCACCAACTGCTCCAGGATCTGCCGCACCGGGACCTGGCTGTCCAGGATCTGGTTGTCCGCCCCAATGACCCTGATCTCCACATCCCCCACGGCCACAAAGTCCCGAATCTCGTCCCCCGGCCCTCCCCGCATGGCCCTGGACCACTCCCGGGCGATCTCCTCCCCCCGCTCCCTGGCCCAGGGGGCCTCCCCCGCCTCCGGCTTGTAGACCACGGCGAACCGGGCGTTGCCCATCCTCTCCCAGTTCACCCCCACCGCCTGATAGATCTCCAGCAGGATCTCCCCCAGAAAGGGCATGCTCCGCAGCAGGGACACCCCGTAGGGATGCTCCGCCTCTGGCTGATAGGGGGTAAACAGGATCAGCTCCTGCCGGGGCAGCTCCTCCACCCTCCCGTCCCTCCTCCTGGCGCAGACGGTGAACTCCAACGGGTCCTCCCCCTCCTTCAGCTCAATAAGGGCCGGATCGGCGCACAGCACAGCGGCGATCTCCCCCCGCTCCCAGTCCACCACCATCTCCCCCACCCCCCGTCCGCACACCAGCATGGAGTCCAGATACACGTCCAAAAAGGCCTGGAGCCCCCTCTGCCCCCGGCCCACGTCCACCGTCCGCAAAAACCGCTCCAGCTCCCTCTGCCCCTCTCCGGCACAGACCCTCACGCCCCCCGCCAGCCGCACCAGCTTCCCCACCGCCGCGTCCACCAGGGGCAGCGCCTCCCGCAGAGCCCGATACAGCTCCATCTCCCCCCGCCCCAGGGGCACATACCCCCTCAGGACCCCAAAGGGATGACCCGTCCCCTGCCGGGTCTGCACCGTAACCCCCGCCGCCTTCCTCCTCTCAAACCACTTCAATTCCACCCCTCCTCAAACGAAACCCCAAACTCTCCCCGCTGCCTAACAAAGCCGTCTCTCCCCGTCAAAAGGCCATCTCCTCCGCCCTCACTCATTTTTCACTTTTCATTTTCTCTCTACCCCAAACCCTCCGATAAACGCCTCCCTCCTCAGGCTCATGGCAAAATACCGGATCTCATCCATGGCGTGGTCAAACCGCTTGACCACCCGGTCCTCCCCCGCCTCCCGGTCCCAGCAGTAGAGGGAAAACTCCCGGATGGCGTCCACGCACCCCTCGCAGATCACCAGTCTCCCCCGCCGGAGCAGATCCGCCGTCACCCGGATCCCGCTGAGCACCTGGTTGTCCGCCGCCGCGGCCGGCCACCCCTCTTCCCGGAGGGCCGCTATAAAGCTGGCCGCCGACGGATCCACCACCACCCGCCTGATGTGGTGTCCCCCCGCCAGCCTCTCCAGCTCCCTCACATACTCCCTGTCCGTCATCTGCCGCCCCGTCCTCTGGGAGTCATAGTAGTACTCCCTCACCCGGTACCAAGTGTCCCCCCGCCTCCCCCAAAGCCCCATGGAGGTGGGGTTCACCGTCCCGTAGTCGCAGGAGATCCGCCACTCCTCCATCTCCCCCTGGGGGACCGGCTCCACCATGCCCTCCTCAAAGAAGTCGTACACCCGCCCCTCGGCCAGCGCCCACTCCCCCAGCACGAACCGCCGGTAGAACATCCCCTGAAAATACCGCTTGTACCTCTCCAGCGTCTCCTCCCCGATGGAGGGGTTGTCCGTCATGAGGAAGTGGAGCCGCAGGGCCTTCTTCTCCTCCGCCTTACACACCCACTCCCTGTAAAACCAATGCTCCGGCCCCTCCGGGTTGCAGGAGAACCACAGCTTGGCCCCCTCCACCGAGCACCGGGCCGCCGTCTGCTCCACAAAGGACCGGGGCATCAGGGTCACCTCGTCCAGAAAGGCCCCCGCCAACGTGACCCCCTGAATGCTCCCCGCGCTCCCCTCGTCCTTCCCTCCAAAGAGCCAAAAGGTGTTCTCATGCCCCCCAAAGGCCACCTTCAGCCAGTTCCGGCTCACCCTCTCCTCCACCGCGAACCCCAGCGCCTCCAACCGGGGCCTCAGGGGGTGGAGGAGATTCCGCCGCACCGCCTCCATGCTCCGGGCGCACAGGGCGAACTGCTCCCCGTCAAACCGGCTCATGGCCCAGAAGAAAAACCCCATCCCCAGACACAGGGTCTTCCCGCTCCGCACCGCCCCGTCGCACACCACCGCCTCCCGGTCCCTCCAGGGGGAGGCGTCGCACCACCAGCTCATGGCTATCCTCTGCTTCCGGGAAAACCTCATCACAGCTCCCTCTCCCTCATCCGCTCCGCGCTCCCCTCCAAGGCTCTGCGCAGCTCCTGGGCCTGGGGGTCCTCCCCCACCCTCTCCAGCAGCCACTGCAGCGCCGCCAGCCGGTCCACAAATTTCAGCTCCACCGTGCCGTTGCTGTTCCTCTTGAACTCGGTCACCGCCGACAGATCCAGCCCCTCCAGCCCCTCCAGCTCCTCCCCGCTCATAAAGGCCAGCTTCACCGCGTCGTTGGCCCGGCTCTGGGCCAGCTTCTGGATCTCCCTCAAAACCCCCTTCCGGTTCCGCAGCCCCATGGCCTCACCCCCAGCTTCCACACTCTCCCCCCACTTCTCTTCCTCAACCAAAGCGATACCCTCCCCTTCACACCACAGCCTTTTCATTTTTCATTTTTCACTTTCACTTCCTCCCTCAGCTCCGCCACCATCCGCCTCAGCCACCCCGGCACCGGGGCGCCCATCCGCCCCACATTCTCCAAAACGCTCCCCACCTCGGTGAGCAGATACCACCCCACCGTCAGCGGACACAGGAATACCGCGTAGGAGAAGGGGAGCACCCCCTCCCCCACCTGCTCCAGCAGCAGCCCCACCACCAGGTCCAGCATCCCCGCCGCCGTCACCGCGGCCACGCACCCCGCCTTGTGCCAAAGCCCCTCTCTGGCGATCCCGGAGCTCCACTCCCCCCTCTTGGCCCCCGCCGCCATACCGGTGCCCACATCCAGGGCCATGGCCCCCACCCAGGCCAGCACCAGCCACCCGAACCAGCCCCACAGGGCGGTCAGCGTCCCCAGCAGGGCCGCCGCGGCCCCCTTGAATCCTCTCACCCTCTCCTCCATCTCAGCCCTCCTGCGCCGGACGGTCCAGAAGCCCCGCCCGGTCCATCCACACCAGGGGCTGGAGGTTCCCCTCCCACAAACTCATGGCCCCCGTCCCGTCCATCCTCACATACCCGTTCCGGATGGCCTTCACCACCGTCTCCCTGGCCCACTCCGGGGTCTCCTGGGCGTATTTGTATATCCTCATGCCGTATTCCTCCTCATATTCCGGCCGCGCGGCCCCCCTTACGTACTGCAAGCTCCTCCGCTTCCGGGCCACCACTCCGCCGTTTCTCTCGTCGTCCCCCGTGTTCCCGTCGATGGTCACCACATACCCCGGCTCCACCGCCTCGCAGATGCCGATGTGCTCCATCCTCTTTCCCCCGCTGAAATTGAAAAACACCAGGTCCCCGGGCCTCAGCTCCCCCCTGTCCACCTCCTGCCCCTTTTTCTTATAAAACTGGTACAGGGTCTCGCAGTGGGCGGTCCTCCCCCCGCCGTAAAACAGCCTCCCCGCCCCCGTCTGCCGGAACAGCCACCACTGAAAGGCGCAGCACCAGGGGTAGGCGCTGCCCTGGACCTCCCGCCCATAGTAGGCGGTGTTGTACTTCACCCGGTTACTCCCCCGTGGCTCCTCCCTCACCCCGATCTGGCTCCGCGCCAGCTCCAGGACCCTCTCCGCCGTCATCCTCTCATCGTCCATTCTCCGCCCTCCTTCCCAAGATCCCCTCAAGCTCCTCCCGTGAAAGCCTCCCCGCCCTCACCAAAGCCTCCAGCCTCTCCCGACCCCAAAGCCGGGGATAATACCTCTCACACATCTCCAAAACCGTCACTCTTTTCCTCCTCTTCCCGTAAATACCTGTTCCCGTTAAAAAGGAAAACTGAAACGTGACCTCTTTCCATGTCCGGCTCCGCCGGACCATTCAAAAGAGGCGGCCCTCGGCCGCCACCGCTTTTTCACTTTTCACTTTTCACTCACCCCAGCTCCACCCCCGTCATAGCCGCGATAAAGTCCACATCCGCCCGCAGCCTCTCCTCCCCGGTGGGCTCCGGCTCCTCCCGGGGCCGCTCTGTGGGCGTAACGGCGGTGAGCCGCCCCTCCCCGTCCAGGGTCAGGTCACAGTACCCCCCGCAGTCCCAGACCGCCCCGCACAGCTCCTCGGGCACCTCCACCCAGCCCTCCAGCCAGCACTCCCTCCGGTGGCTCTGGCTCTGCACCCCATGTCCCCCGTCCTCCCGGGGCTCCAATTCAATGATGGTAAGCATCCCTTACCCCTCCCTTCACCCCTCCTCCCCCCCACCCCAAAGTTGCACGTTTCCATACACACTTCTTGAAAATTTTCCAAAAATTTTCTATAATACAATCACACCCCCACCCTTCGCCCTTCGCCCTTCGCCCTTCGCCCTTCGCCCTTCGCCCTTCGCCCTTCGCCCTTCGCCCTTCGCCCTTCGCCCTTCGCCCTTCGCCCTTCGCCCTCGCCTTTGCCCCTTGCCTTTGCCCTTTGCCTTTGCCCCTTGCCCCTCGCCCCTCGCCCTTTCTCATTTTTCACTTTTCATTTTTAACTTTTCCCTTCCCCCCGTGGGGCGCGACGACCCCGGTGCGCCACCCAGGCATGGCACTCTCTTTCCTACCCTCCTGCCATATGGGACGGTTCCCTGATTCACAAATCACCCGCCCTTGCCTTTCGCCCTCAGGTATGGCACTCCCCCCCGTAGGGGCGGGTTCCAAACCCGCCCGCCCCTTGGCGGCTTTGCCGTCTTACGGACAGGGCATACCCCTCACGGATAAACCCACCCGCCCCTTGACCCTGCCCCTCGTAGGGCGGGGGCTTGCCCCCGCCACCCCACCCCCCTTCTCCTTTCATCCTCATTTTTCACTTTTAACTTTTCACTTTTCACTCCCAAGGAGGTCTCCCCATGCTTCCCCCCTTTGAACTCGACGTCCACACCCACACCATCGTCAGCGGCCACGCCTACGGCACCATCCGGGAGATGGCCCAGTCCGCCTCGGAGAAGGGCCTGAAGCTCCTGGGCTTTGCCGAGCACGGCCCCGGCATCCCCGGCACCTGTGACCCCATCTACTTCGCCGCCCTGGAACACGCCCCCCGCCTCCTCTACGGCGTGGAGCTCCTCTACGGCTGCGAGATCAACGTGCTGGAGGGGGGCCTTCTCTCCCTGCCAGAGCGCTACCTGGACATGATCGACTACGGCGTAGTGGGCATCCACCAGAACTGCTACAAAAACCAGGGGATCCGCCAGAACACGGAAAACCTCATCTCCTGTATCCAGGATCCCCGCGTCTTCTTCGTCTCCCACCCCGACGACGACCACACCCCCCTGGACTACCAGCGGCTGGTCCCCGCCGCCAAGGAATACCACGTGGCCCTGGAGGTAAACGCCAGCTCCTTCCTCAAGCCCGACCGCCGCCTGAACTGTGTGGAGAACTACAAGACCATGCTCTCCCTGTGCCAAGCGCACCGGGTCCCCATCCTGGTCAACTCCGACGCCCACGATCCTCTGGAGGTAGCCGCCACCTCCCAGGCCCGCGCCCTCCTGGAGGAGCTGAATTTCGACCCCGACCTGATCCTCAGCCTCAGCGCCCCCCGCTTCAAGGAATTCATCGGGCTATAAACCCAAAAACAGCAAACGGAGCAGTCCGCCGGGAATTCCCGGCGGACTGCTCCG
>JAAWNQ010000030.1 GCA_022799035.1 Oscillospiraceae bacterium | reverse complement strand
GGCGTTGACGGCGTACATGCTCATGTGGTCCCCGTTGTAGGTACACCAGCCCAGGGCCAACTCGCTCAGGTCCCCTGTGCCGATGACCAGTCCGCCGGTCTGGTTGGCCAGATCCATAAGGACCTGGGTCCGCTCCCGGGCCTGGGCATTCTCAAAGGTCACATCCTGGTCATCCATGGATTGACCGATATCTTTGAAATGCTGGGTCACCGCGGCGGAAATATCCACGACCCGAAGCTCTGCCCCCACCCGTTGCGCCAGGGTCTCGGCGTTGGAGCGGGTCCGCTTTGTGGTGCCGAAGCAGGGCATGGTGACGGTGAGGATATCCCTCCGGTCCAGACCAAGCATATCGTAAGCCCGGGCAGTGATCAGCAGGGCCAGGGTGGAGTCCAGTCCCCCTGATAGGCCGATAACACAGGTTTTGACCCCTGTGTGCTCCAGCCGCTTCTTCAAGCCCAGGGCGGCAATGGCAAGAGCCTCCCCACACTGGGTCGCCAACTCCCCCGGGTCCTGGGGGAAGAAGGGAGTGGGGGAGATGGGCCGGGTCAGGGTGGTGAGGGAAGGGGCCAGGGTGAGGGAGCAGTTGTGAAGGCCGTGGGTGAGGAGGTCTTCCCGCAATTCCTGGCGGGGGAAGGTGTTTTTCTTCCGCCGTTCGTCGGCCAGCCGGTCCACATCGATCTCTGAGATGGTAAGCCCCTGGGAGAACCGGGTCTCAGCCAGGATATCCCCATTCTCCGCCACCATGTCGTGACCGGAAAAGACCAGGTCGGAGGTGGACTCTCCCTCTCCGGCGCTGGCGTAGATATAGCCGCAGCACAGCTTGGCCGATTGTCCGGCGATAAGCCGCCGCCGCCGCTCTGCCTTCCCCAGCTCCTCGTCGGAGGCGGACAGATTCAGGATGAGGGTAGCCCCCAGAGCCGCCAAATGGGAGGAGGGGGGGGTCACGGCCCACAGGTCCTCGCAGATCTCCACCCCGATGGTGAGGTTAGGCATGGACTGGATCCGGAAAAGCTGGGAGCTTCCCAGGGGGACCTGCTGGCCGCAGAAGGCGCAGGAGTAAGTCATGTCCAGGGAGCCGGGAGCGAACCAGCGGCTCTCGTAGAACTCTCCGTAATTGGGGATATGGGTCTTGGGGACCAGCCCCAAAAGTTTTCCTCTGTGTATTACTGCGGCGCAGTTAAACAGTTTGTTTTCACGCTGGACAGGCAGACCCACCGCGGCCAGCATGTCCAGATCACGGGTGGCCTCCAGAATGGCGGTAAGGCCCTCCTCGGCGCCCCGCATGAGGACGCTTTGAAGAAACAGGTCCTCGCAGGTGTACCCGGTGAGACACAGCTCAGGCAGGCAGAGGACCCGTACCCCCTGCTCCGCGGCCTCTCTCATCAGGGTGATGATCTGCCGAGCGTTATAGGAACAGTCGGCCACCCGGATCTTGGGTGTTCCGGCGGCGACCTTGATAAAACCGTCCTGCATGGAAATTCCTCCTTTGCGGGAAGTGAGAATAGGGGCTCGGGCGAATACTTTCCGCCCGCCCAGGGGTGGAATCACCCCTATTGTACCCCGATTTTTTCAAAAAGGCAAGAAACTTGTCAGGCTGTACAAAGGGCTGCCCGCAAAGAGCTCCAAGCCGTCCCACTTCGCAAAAATCCCCTGGGGCGATAGGGCTGCCCACAGAGGATTTTCACTTCCACTCCCGTCTTGGCCTCTTTGCAGACCTTTGCATCCGCCCTTCTGCCCAAAAAGCCCCCGGCTTTCACCGGGGGCTTTTTGGGTGTGTGTTTGTAGCAGAGGAAAAGAGAGGATGGATTTGGGAGGAATGTTTCAGCTCTTCCTGTGTCCATCCTTAAGATAACAGATAATTACGGCTAAACTTTGACGGAAGTGTGAATAAACTGTAAATCCCCACAATTTGATTTGCGGGGGCAGGGAGGCGGAAATCCCTTGATTTTCCTGCGGGGGAATGGTAAAATACCCACGGAACAGAAAGGGAGAGGGGTGACAAGCATGACAAGGGAGGAAGCGTTTGAATTTCTGGACCGCACGGCTCGGGGGATCGCGGAAATGTTTGGTCCCGCCTGCGAGACCCTGGTCCAGGACATGGGGGATGTAAACCACCCCATCCTCTCCATTTACAACGGGCAGGTCTCAGGTCGGGAGGTGGGCTCCACCCAGGATATCCTGGGTTCAGACAAGGTGCTGGACGCCGCCACATTGTCCAATGATTTTGTGAACCTCTATGCCACCACCCCCTCGGGCGCCCAGGTGAAGTCCTCCACCTTCCACCTTCGGGGGGAGGGGTTTGACCTGGCTCTGGGGATCGACTTCGATTTTACCTCCCTGGCCTACGCCAACCGGACCCTCATGGGACTGATGAGCGCCGACGCGGATCTTCAAAGCGCCCTGTGGAGCGGGGGAGCGGGCCAGCTCTACCAGATCTTCGAGGAGTGCCTTGCCACCCTGGGGAAGCCGGCGGAGGGACTGGGGAAGAAAGACCGGATCAAGCTGGTGGCCCTTATGGATCAGAAGAACGCCTTCTCCTTCCGGAAATCGGTGCCCTTTGTGGCCTCCCGGCTGAAGGTATCCCGGTACACGGTCTATAAATATCTGGACGAGCTGGCCGCAGAGAAGGCCGCCGCCAAGAAAGTGTGATGGATATGAGCGTAAAGGAACAGATCGACCTCTATTTCAACGACCCCGCCCGCCGGACTGAGCTGGTGGAAGCGGTCTCCCGTCTGGTGGGAGTAAAGAGCGTTCGGGGGGAGGCCGCCCCCGGCGCTCCCTTCGGACCCGGACCCAAGGCCGCCCTGGAGGAGGCCCTGGCCCTGTGCGGGGAGCTGGGCTTTGCTGTCCAAAACTATGACGGCTACGTGGGCCTGTGCGACCTGAACGACAGGGAGACCCAGCTCCACATCCTGGGCCACCTGGACGTGGTGGGGGAGGGGACCGGCTGGGCCACCGACCCCTACACATGCGTGGAGAAGGATGGGATCCTCTATGGCCGTGGGGTCAGCGACGACAAGGGTCCTGTCTGCGCCGCCCTCCTGGCCATGAAAGCGGTCCGGGACCTTGGCCTTCCCGTGAGCAAGAACGTCCGGCTGATTTTGGGCACCGACGAGGAGTCGGGCTCGGCGGATATCGCCTACTATTACGCCCGGGAGCCGTATGCCCCTCAGGCGTTTACCCCCGACGCGGATTTCCCCGTCATCAACATTGAGAAGGGCCATTACCACCCGGACTTCGGGGCCCGGTGGGAGCCGGAGACGGTAGAACCCCGGGTGTCCGCTCTGGAGGGTGGCTTCCGGCACAATGTGGTGCCTCCCGAGGCCCAGGCCCAGGTGCTGGGGGTCACCGCCGCAGACGTGAAGGCTCTGTGCGCTCCAGTGGAGGCCAAGTCCGGGGCGGTGTTCACAGTCACCGATATGGAGGGGGGCGTACGGATCCACTGCGCCGGAAAGAACGCCCACGCCGCCAGCCCTGACGACGGGATCAACGCCATCTCCGCCCTGCTGGAGGTTCTTGCCGCTCTTCCCCTGGCGGAGTGTGAAGCCTCCAGGGCTGTCCGGGCCATGGCCGGGCTTTTCCCCTTTGGGGATACCCGGGGCAAGGCTCTGGGCATTGCCCAGTCCGACGCCGAGAGTGGCGAGCTGACCCTGAATCTGGCCCTGATGACCCTCACCGGGACAGGCTTCACCGCCAAGTTTGACGCCCGGGTGCCGATCTGCGCCACAAAGGAGAACTGCGCCGACGCCTGCGAGGCCGCCCTGAAGGCCCATGGTATCGCCGTCACCGGGGATGGGGAGATGACACATGTCCATGTGGTGGAGTCCGACTCCCCTCTGGTAAAGACCCTCCTGAGCTGCTACGAGGCTTACACCGGGGTCACCGGTGCCAAGCCTTTGGCCATCGGCGGAGGCACCTATGTCCACGATATTCCCGGGGGGGTGGCCTTCGGCTGTGACTTTCCCGGCTTTGACCCCAAAATGCACTCGGCAAACGAGCAGGCCAGCGTGGACAACCTGCTGAAGTCCGCCAAGATCTTTGCCCTGGCCATCGCGGAGCTCTGCAAATAAAGCCCTATATAGAGGAGATTGGATATGAAGAACCGGAATAAGTGGACGGCCCTGCTGCTTACCGCGGGCCTTTGCCTGAGCCTTGCCGCCTGCGGCGGGAACAAGACCCAGGACCAGGAGGGCCGAAGCTTTACGACCCATGATGCGGAGGTCTATATCGACGGCCTTCTCAGAGAGAACTTCCTGGGGGAGGCCGACCAGGAGTATCTGGAGCTGGTGGGCATCCACGAGGACGATGTGGAGAAGGTCTACGAGAGCGCCCTGGAGATGGACGTGGATTACTTTTTCAGCCTTTACGACATCGACCATCCCACAGATGAGCTGCGGGAGGAGGTCCAGGAGCTCTACAAGGAGATCTATACCCATATCAAGTATGAGATCGTTTCCGCCGCCCAGCAGGAGGACGGCTCCTTCTCTGTAAAGGTGGACATGTATCCCATCGACATCGTCCAGACCGTCAGCGAGGCCTCCGATACCGCTCTGGCAGATTTCTATGAAGAATACCCGGTGGACAAGATCAACGCCATGAATGACCGGGAGTTTGAGGCCATGGACCGGGAGTGGTCCCG
This sequence comes from Oscillospiraceae bacterium, assembly GCA_022799035.1. Lineage (GTDB taxonomy): Bacteria > Bacillota > Clostridia > Oscillospirales > Oscillospiraceae > Vermiculatibacterium. The sequence continues at coordinate 23,933 of JAAWNQ010000030.1, read as the reverse complement.
GCTGATCGTAGACCTTTATCAGGACACCTTAAAGGAGATCGGCAACATGACGGTCCGCTCCCTGTCGGTGCTGATAGAGGAGAACGACGAGGGCCGGTACGTCTTGAAAACCGAGGACTTTGACCGGCTGAGTGAGCTGGTGATCGACTACAGCAACGCGGGGGCCTCAGCCACGGAGGAATGAGGTCCGGCGGGGAAAAAGAAAAGTCCGGCAGGCTGAGACTGGCCTGCCGGACTTTTTAATGCCAAGATACTTACGGTTGGGCCAGAAGCTCCAGGATCTGCTCCAGCTCCACGGCGGTGACTGCCGCCTGGGGGCGGAAGTAGCCGCCGTCGTCAGGGGGAAGATAATTCTTCAGTACGTTCCACATCAGGGCCTCCGAGGCCCAGGAGACCACGTCGGCCGCGTCGGTGTAGGGGACCGCCGTGGCCCAGGCCCCTTGTGGACCCTGGCCCCGGGCGGTATCAAAGCGCAGAAGCATAATGGAGGCCTGCTCCCGGGTGATGGGCTCGTCAGGTAAAAACTTTCCTCCCCCGTTGCCCTGGACAACCCCCGTCTCCACAGCCCAATCCAGGGCGGTGGGCAGGACCTGCTCCAGACCGGTGCGGCGGATGTCCGAGAAGAAGGCGCAGACGGAGGTCTTGGGGCTTCCCGCCGCGGCGTGGAGCGCCTTCACAAACTCCAGCCGGGTCACTTTGGACATGGCCTTTTCCACTGTGGCCCCGGTGATGGTCCAGCGGCTGCGGGCCTTGGGGGGGAGTACCTGCCTATATTCGGCGGAGAGACTGCGGATATATTCCCCAATGATCCAGGTCACCGAGCCCCCCACGGACCGGAAGGCGTCCGAGTTGGCGGCCTCCCACTGGATAGGATAGGCGTCCCGGCTGAGCTTGGCGGCAGACAGACTCCCCTCGCTTACCGCCACCCGGAAGGTCTGATCGATCCCCACCGGCGCGCCCTGGAAGGTCATGTTCATCACCCGGTCCCCCGGAGGGTTGCCCAGACAGAAGGTGTAGCTGATGCCATAGACCTGGCTGGCCCCCGCCCCACCGGAGATGGAGCCGTCCTCCTCCAGGGTATACTGGGCGGCGCTGTTCTCCAGCCACTGCTTCAATTCCATTCCCGTCATCTCCACCGCCAGAAGGCGGTCATTCTCCCGGGGATAGATGGCCCAGCAGGTCCTGCGGTCCACAGTGGCAAACCGCTGTTCCTCCAAAAGCTGGCGGATACAGAAGTCTCCCTCGGACTGGGGCGCGGCGATGGACACCTCAGCCTGGGCGGCCCAAAGCTGGGATTCGTGGATCAGGTTCATGGTGTCGCTCTGGGCGGTGGAGAGATCCGGCTCCCAGGGCCAGCTTCCGGACAGAACGCCCAGGGTCTGACTGCCGTAGGCTTTGGCGTTCTCATAGTAAGGGGCCAGCAGGGCGCCCAGATTGTCGTCGTTCCGGCGGTTTTCCAGGTCGATACCCTCGCTTTTGTTGATGGAAAAGGCCCCGTTCTTGTCCACATTGACCTCCGCCCGGGTGAGGACGGAGCCCCCGCCCCGAACCACGGGGACCCGTTTTCCCTGGATGTCCCGGGGGGTAATGATCCCCGAGACCCCGCCTCCGTTCATCAGTACCAGGTCGATCCCGGCGGTGCCGGCGAGGATGGTAGAAATGCTCTCGCTGGGCACTCCGGAGGGGGCGATCCCCACCACCAGGTCACAGGACTGGCTTTGGCGCAGGGAAAGCCAATCTCCTGCCGTCTCCAAACTGACCAAGGCCACCCGGAACTCTCGGCCGGCGGCCAAAAAACTCCGGACCATGAAGGGGGCGGTCTTATCCTCCCGCCATTCCCCCTCCCCGGTGTCCACGCCGGACTGCAGTACCGCCACCGAGGAGCCGGACAGGGTCCCCGCCGCGTCGGTGAGACTGCTGTAAAAGACCTTCCTGGTCTCCAGGCGGAGGGAGCGCTCGGCGCTGCCGGGGAGAAAGGCGTCATACCCCGCGTACCGCAGGCTGAGGGCGATGGGCTCCGACTCCCTGCGCTCCAGATTCATGCAGTATGTGGCCGAGGGGCCCTGGAGACTGTTGCCCGCGTCGATGAGAAGCTGTGCGTCGTTCCGCTTGGCCTGCCCCGACATGACAGCGGCCACCTTCAGATAGTTGGCGTCCACCGGCTGGTCCGTGTTGGGATCCACGCTGTACCACGCGCCGTACAGGTCGGCGGTAAAATAGATCCCCAAAGTAAACTCTCCGCTGCTCTCAGCGGCGAAGGCCCCTACAGCCCCCACTCCCAGAGTTAGAGCGGCGGTCAATATTCCAGCCACGATCCGCTTAAAAAGCCCCATAAGGAACCCCCATTTCCAAGATCCCCCCAAGGCGGGGGAAGTTTTCCTTTTTTCTTTATTATAAGGGAATCCAAGGGAAAAGGCAACAGAAAACAGAGGGAACTTTTTGCCAGGGGCCTCGTCTAAAAGAATAAAAGGAGGGGCTGCCATGAAAAGGAAAAAGACCTGGACGATCCTGACCCTTTGCCTTGCCCTGCTGGCGGGCTGTGTCCCAGCGGGGGAGACCCGGCCCACCCCGGCTCCCGGCTCGATGGGGGAGGTCTCTACCTCCTCCCCTCCCTCCGGCCTGTCCCAGGACGAGGTCCCCGACTGGGTCTCCTGCCGCATCGTGGACGGGGCGGAGGAGGGGGAGCTGCTCCTGGCCGAGCTGGACTATCCCATCAATGACCGGGAATTGTACCATCACGACGGGAAAAACGTCTACCACCTCTCCCTCAACGGGACCCGGGGGAAGGAGGAGGTCCAGCCCGACGGGACGATCCTATCCGTTGACCTTGCCAACAACGGCGTCAGCGTCTATCTGGACGGGGAGCCGGCCCAGCCCACCGACCTCCGGGACGGCATGAGCGTGGAGATCTCCTTCAACGGTCTGGTAGCCGAGTGCTACCCCGCCCTGCTGGGGGAGCCTTACGAGCTTCACGCCTACTCCATCGGCACCCCCCAATGCCCCGGCGGCGGGTATTTCGACCTGTGCGGGCTCTACCTCCAGGTCCTGGACGACCTGTGGCAAAAAGACCCGGGGCTGAACAGCGACATTACCATAGCGGGGCTGGACCTGTCCCAGGCCCCGGGGGAACTGCTGGAGAGCGAAAAGTCCGCCCTCTGCTGGCGGTTTGGGGAGACCCATGGGGTGGAGGTGGTGGAGGGGACCTATGAGGAGCTGGCGGAGGAGGGGTATCTCACCCAGGTATCCTCCGATCCGGAGCGTCCCCTCTATCAGTGGGAGGACGGCTGTCTTTTCTCCCTCAAGGCCAACCAGGACCACGACAACGAGATCCATTTCGGCCTTCCCGTCCTCTACTTCGACGCCCAAAAGTGGCGCTCCCCCCTGGGAGCCTACTTCTTCCAGGACTGCTCCGCAATATGGCCCGAGAGCGGCACCTGGAGCGGCTACAAAATAGGGGCGGAGGCCATAAGTTAAGAGAAAAGATAAAAGATTTTAATTTGTTGCGGCAAAAGGCCGCGCATTTATAATAGTCCGGCTACGCCGGACACCATATCTTTACTCTTTTCTCTTTACTCTTTTATCTTTTATCTTCTACCCCGGGGGCCTGTCTCATATACTTCTCTGAACACAAACAGAGGAGAGTGACAGCCATGGAGACCATCGGTTCCAATCAAGCCATCCTGGCGGGGAGGGCCGCCGGAAAGCCGCGGCCCTCCCACACCAATCACGGTGTGACCTATTACCTGTTTCCCCTGGAGGTGGAGCGGCTCAGCGGGGCGGTGGACACCCTGAACCTGATCTGCTCGGAGGAACTGCTGACCGCCTGCCCAGTAACGCCGGGAGAGTCCTACCGGGCCCAGGGGGAGGTCCGCTCCTTCAACAACCGCTCGGGGGTAGGCTCCCGGCTGGTCATCACCTTCTTCGCCAAGACCCTGGAGCCGGGGGAGGGGGAGCAGGATAACCGGCTGGAGTTGACAGGGGTGCTGTGCAAGGCCCCCAATCTCCGCCAGACCCCCCTGGGCCGGGAGATCTGCGATCTGCTTCTGGCGGTGAACCGCCGGTATGGCCGGGCCGACTACTTACCCTGTATTACCTGGGGGGCTCTGGCCCGGTTTTGCGGGAGGCTGGAGGTGGGGGACACGGTGCGCCTCACCGGCCGGCTCCAGAGCCGAACCTACCGGAAGGTGCTGGGGGACAGGGAGGAGGAGCGGACCGCCTTTGAGATTTCCGTCCTGGAGCTGGAGCCTGCCCGGGAGTGAGGGGACCTCCGCGGGGGTGAAAAAGGGGAGAGGTCATCCCAAAAGGATGATCTCTCCCCTTTCCGTCCCTTTGAGCGGAGGGAAGCCGTTTCACTCAGGGCCGTTCCACATGCCGCCGGATCCGCTCCACCAGCATATCCAGAGCGACCTGATTCCGTCCCCCCTGGGGGACGATGATATCGGCGTATTTCTTGGAGGGCTCCACAAAGGCCTCGTGCATGGGCTTGACGGTAGTCAGATACTGGTTCACCACCGAGTCCAGGGTCCGTCCCCGCTCCTTCACGTCCCGGAGCAGCCGGCGGAGGATCCGCACGTCGGCGTCGGTATCCACAAAGACTTTAATATCCATCAGCTCCCGGAGGGCGGGATCGGCAAAGATCAGGATCCCCTCCACAATGATGACCCGGGTGGGATCCACCGTGAGAGTCTGGTCCGAGCGGTTGTGGATGGTGTAGTCATAGACCGGGCAGTGGATGGCCTCCCCCTGGCGCAGGGCGTTGAGATCCCGGACCATCAGGTCGGTGTCAAAGGCGTCGGGATGGTCATAATTCAGCTTGCTGCGCTCCTCATAGGTCATTCCCACATGCTTTTTGTAGTAGTTGTCGTGGTAGAGCACCGACACATCGTCCGCGAACCGCTCCTTCAGCTTCTCGGTGAGGGTGGTCTTTCCTGAACCGGTGCCTCCGGCGATGCCAATGACCATAGTATCCATCCAAAGCGCCTCCCACAAGATCAGTTTGTCAAATTATAGCACATTCCATGGAAAAAGAATAGACCCCGAAGAAAAAAGTGTCCCCTGAAAATTCAAAAATCCCCCCTTGTGCACCGGGGCGTGAGGGGCTATAATGAAGGTATCATTTTCAAACCTAAAAAGGAGGCGTTCCCTTTGGAATTTTTTCGCTGTGACAACTCGGACTGCGGTTACGTGACCGAGGACGGAAGCCTGGAAAAGTGTCCCCAGTGCGGCGGGGACTTCTTCGTTCCCGTGGAGGAGGATTACATATCTGGCTACGGTTGGCTGACCCTGGCCGATCAGGCCGAGGACAAGGGGGAGAACGAGAAGGCCCTGGACTATGTGAAGCGGGCCCTGGACGAGGAGTTCCCCCCCGCCATCTACCGCATGGGTCTGTGCTACCTCCGGGGTCGGATGGGCCTTCCCCAGGACAAGGAGAAGGCGGTGGAGTATTTCGAGAAGGTGGGGGAGATGGAGGACCCCGCCGGCTGGTGCGCCCTGGGCCAGCTCTACCAGCAGGGGGAGGGCGTGGACCGGGACTTCGCCAAGGCGGTGGAGCTGTTCCAAAAGGGCTTGGAGGCCGATTATGCCCCCGCCGTCTGCTGCCTGGGCCTGTGCTATGAGTGCGGCGAGGGGGTGGAGCAGAGCTGGGAGAAGGCCACCGAGCTCTACCGCCAGTCCGCCGACATGGGCTATTCCCGGGCCCAGTGCAATCTGGGCTGGTGCTATGAGTTCGGAAAGGGCGTCCCCCAGAGCTGGCAGGATGCGGTCTACTGGTACTCCATGGCCGCCGACCAGGAGGATCCCCGGGCCCTGTGCAACCTGGGCCTGTGCTACGAGAAGGGGGACGGGGTGGACCAGAGCTGGGAGAAGGCCACCGCCCTCTACCGGGCCGCCGCCGACCGGGGCTATCCCCCCGCCCAGTGCAATCTGGCCTGGTGCTACGAGGCGGGCAAGGGCGTGGAGAAGGACCAGCAGCAGGCCCTGAAATGGTACACCATGGCCGCCGACCAGGGGGACCCCCGTGCCCAGTGCAATCTGGGCCTCTGCTTCGAGCGGGGGGACGGGGTGGAGATCAGCATGGAGCGGGCGGTGAAGCTGTACCGTCTGGCCGCCGAGCAGGGCTATCCCCCCGCCCAGTGTAACCTGGGCTGGTGCTATGAGGCGGGAGAAGGGGTGGAGCAAAGCTGGCCTGAGGCCATCAAGTGGTATACCGCCGCCGCCGAGCAGGATTATCCCCGTGCCCAGTGCAACCTGGGCTGGTGCTACGAGTCCGGCCAGGGGGTGGAACAGAGCTGGGAGACCGCCGTGGCCTGGTACGCCAAGGCCGCCGGCCAGGGGGATCCCCGGGCGCTGAACAACCTGGGTTGGTGTTACGAGTACGGCAAGGGCATCGGAAAGGACATGGCCGAGGCGGTGAAGCTGTACGAGGCCGCCGCCATGCGGAATTTCCCTCCCGCCCTCAGCCGTTACGGCCTGTGCTTTGAGAATGGCGAGGAGGTGGAGCAAAGCTGGGAGAAGGCCGCCCAGCTCTACCTGAAGTCCGCCCAGATGGACTTTGCCCCCGGCATGTGCAACTACGCCTGGTGCTGTGAGTTCGGCAAGGGTGTGGAGCAGAGCATGTCCGAGGCCTTCCGCTGGTTCAACGCCGCTGCGGAGCGGAATAACGCCCGGGGCCTGTGCCGGGTGGGCCTGTTCTTCGAGGAGGGGGACCAGGTGGACCAAAGCTGGGAGAAGGCCACCGAATACTACCGCCGTGCCGCCGACCAGGGCTATGCCCCGGGCCAGTGTAACCTGGGCTGGTGCTATGAGGCAGGCAAGGGTGTGGAACAGAGCTGGGAGGAGGCGGCCAAATGGTACCGTGCCGCCGCCGACCAGGGCTACCCCCGTGCCCAGTGCAACCTGGGCTGGTGCTATGAGTCCGGCCAGGGGGTGGAGCAGAGCTGGGAGGAGGCGGTAAAGTGGTACGCCGCCGCCGCCGAGCAGAACTACGTCCGGGCCCAGACCAACCTGGGCTGGTGCTACGAGGCTGGCAAGGGCCTGCCCCAAAGCTGGGAGAAGGCGGTGGAGTGGTACCGCCGTGCCGCCGAGGCGGGCCAGGCCCGGGCCCAGTGTAACCTGGGCTGGTGCTACGAGCGGGGCAAGGGCGTGGAGGTCAACTATAACGAGGCATTCCGCCTCTATTCCCTGGCCGCCCAGCAGGACTATCCCCCCGCCCTTTGCAACCTGGGGGTCTGTCACGAGATGGGCTGGGGCACCCCCCAGAGCTGGGAGAAGGCGGTGGAGTATTACCAAAAGGCTGCCGACATGGGGGACGACGCCGCCCAGTGCAACCTGGGCTGGTGCTACGAAGCGGGCAAGGGCGTCCCCGAGGATAAGGCCAAGGCGGTGGAGTGGTACAGGAAATCCGCCGAGCAGGGCCATCTCCGTGCCCAGTGCAACCTGGGCTACTGCTACGAGGCGGGCATCGGGGTGGCCAGGGACATGACCGAGGCCATCTTCTGGTACACCAAGGCCGCCGAGGGGGGCTACCCCCGGGCCCAGACCAACCTGGCCTACTGCTATGACGAGGGCATGGGGGTGGAGCAGGACTACGACACCGCCGTCCACTGGTACTCCAAGGCGGTGGAGCAGAACTATCCCCGGGCCTGCTGCAACCTGGGTTATTGTTATGAGATGGGCCACGGGGTCACCAAGGATCTGAAGGAGGCCGCCCGGCTCTACGACCTGGGGGCCCAGGGAGGGGATCCGGTCTCCCAGTGCAATCTGGCCTGGTTCTACCTCAATGGGACCGGGGTGGAGAAGGACCTGGCGAAGGCCTTTGAGCTGTTCTCCAAATCCGCCGAGCAGGGCAATCTCCGGGGGATCTATAACGTGGGCCTGTGCTACGACAAGGGCGAGGGGGTACATAAGGACCGGATTATGGCGGAGAAGCGCTTCCGGGACGCCGCCGTCCGGGGTCATGCGGGGGCCATGATGAAGCTGGCCGAGTACACCGAGCGGGGTCTGGGAGGCCTCACCCCCGACCCGGCCAAGGCTCTGGAGTGGTATCAGCGGGCCGCCGACAAGGGGGACGAGGACGCCAAGAAAGAGGTGGAGCGGCTCCTGAAAGGGGGAGTCTCCGCCCCTGTAGCCCCCCCTCCCGATCCTGTGGCTCCCGCCGCTCCCGGGGTGGAGAAGCCCGGGGAGACCAAAGAGGAGGAGCCCAAGAAGAAGGGCGGCTTCTTCAAAAAGTTTTTCGGCTAAAGAGATCCATTGACCGGGGGACGCTTCCACAGGATGCGTCCCCCGGAGTGTAAAGGAGATCGACAGATGGCATACATCCATTCCTGCCCCTCCCCCCTGGGCTCCATCACCCTCTCCAGTGACGGGGAGGCCCTGACCGGCCTGTGGTTTGAGGGACAGACACATTTTGGCTCCACCCTGTCCGGCGGGGAGGAGGACAAGCCCCTGCCCCTCTTTGACCGGACGGAGGAGTGGCTGAAAGACTATTTCAGCGGGAGAGATCCCGGCGCTGCGCCGCCCCTTGCCCCCAAGGGGACCCCCTTCCAGCGGGCGGTGTGGCAGCTTCTGCTGGATATCCCCTACGGCGATACCGTGACCTACGGCCGGCTCTCCCAAAGGCTGGCGGAGAGGATGGGAAGGAAAAGCATGTCCCCCCAGGCGGTGGGGGGAGCGGTGGGCCGCAACCCCATCTCCATCCTCATCCCCTGCCACCGGGTGGTGGGCTCCGGAGGCAGCCTGACGGGCTACGCCGGAGGACTGGAGCGGAAGATCCTGCTGCTGAAAAGGGAGGGGGTCCCTCTGACACAGGAAGGCCGGGTGGATCAAAGGGGCCGACGGAGCCATCTTCCTTGAAAATGAAAGGTTTTTGCATAAAACCCCTTGCAAGTCCCAAAAATCTGGAAGATAAAAGAACCGTCCCCTTGTCTCAAAAAATATATATCAGAAAATTATCGCTATTAATTTTATCTGGGGGAAATTTTATGAAGCGCTTCTGTTTTACCTTTTTATCCGTTGCCTTATGTCTCTCCCTATTTGTCTCTTCTCTTGCCGTAAATTATACTACAGAAGAGCCGGGGTTAATGCAGCTACATTCACGGATGCCGCCGATATCCAGCATTGGGAGGCAGTGGCTTCTCTTGCGAAATTGGGAGTAATAATCGAGGAAGACGATGGGGCCTTTCATCCTACGGATACACTGACAAGAGCAGAAGCAGCCAAACTCATTACGCTCATTTTCTACAGAGGGAAAGACCCGGCTTTCCTGGACAGTGATCGTTATTATATCGCCGAAAAAAAAGATATCCCAACTTTTTCCGATATTCAAGATCATTGGGCGGAGATCCACATTGAATATTGCGCCGAACTTCATATCCTTGCCGGACGAGGCGATGGGCGGTTTGATCCCGATAGCCAGATTACTGGAGTAGAGTTGCTTAAAATGGCCTTGTCTATGCTGGGTTACGGTGGTAACGAGGATATAGTTGGCGATTCTTGGGCAGAGCAGACCACCTCATTGGCCCGATATACAAGCCCAAGTCTATACGAAAAGCTTGAAAACGTAGTTCTTACCATGCCCATTACCCGAGACAACGCGGCTCAAGTTCTCTATAACGCCTTGTGTGCTACCCCAAAAGTAATAGTGAGGGAACACCGTAATGATGATGGGCAGCTCATACATACATTTGCGGATTATAGTCCGCGCGACGGCTCTCCCACCACCCTGCTCCACATGTTTTACAACCTGGATGAAATAGGGAGTCTCCCAGACCAACCGAAATAGGAGTTCCTCGGAGACAAAAGGACAGTTCCTTTGGCCTGAGGTAAAACAAGCCGGTCCATAGGTGTATCCAAACATACAACTTTTGTCCTTTTTTCGGGAAAACCCATGGCCTGGGTGCAAAAAGCTCTTGCATTTCAAATGAATATGTGGTATCATGAAAGTCCTGTAAAAGAAAAGGGCTTTTCGGGCCTGTGGTTGAAAGGAACGAATGACTATGATCAAGATCGTTTTGACTGTGATCCAGGTTTTGCTGGCCGTCTTCCTGATCGCCGTGGTACTGCTCCAGGAGGGCAAGACCTCCGGACTCAGCGGCGCCATCTCCGGCGGCGCGGATACCTTCCTGTCCAAGAACAAGGCCAAGAGCTGGGACGCCAAGCTGGCCCGCTGGACCAAGTGGGTAGCCATCGCCTTCGTGGTGCTGACCCTGGTGATCTCCCTGGTGTGACCAGAACTGGAACGCCCTCCCACAGCGGGAGGGCGTTTTTGTTTGAAAGGAAGGAAAAGAAGGAAAGCTAAGGAAGTGAAAAATGAAAAGTTAAAAGTGAAAAAGCTATTTTTTTGATCTGTTGCCGCCCCAGGCGGTGATTGAAATAGTCCGGCGAAGCCGGACACCTTCATTTTTCATTTTTAACTTTTAACTTTTAATTTTTACGAGGTATAACTATGACAAGAGAAGAGACTTTTATTGGCCGCTACCAAGGCTCCGGCCGGGGCTTTGGCTTCTTCACCCCCGAGGGGGCGCAAGGCCGGAGCGAGGACTGCTTCGTCCCTCCCCATCAGGGGGGCGGAGCCTGGGACGGGGACACCGTGGAGGCGGTCCTGGGACAGGAGGACCCCAAGGACCCGGGCCGCCGTCTGGCCCGGGTGGTCAGGGTGGTGGAGCGGGGCAACCCCACCGTCACCGGCACCATCCGCCGTCTGAACCGGGAGGTGTGGCTCCGGCCGGACAACGAGCGGCTTCCCGATGCCATCAAGGTGACGGGCCGGGTCCAGGTGCGGGACGGGGAGAAGGCCGCTGTGCATATGACAGGCTACGGCTCACCCATGACCCCTCCCCTGGGAAAGCTCTGCGCCACCTTCGGTCCCTCCGGCTCCCGCTCGGCGGCGGTGGAGGCCATCCTCTACCAGCAGAAGGTGGAGCGGGAATTCCCCCAGGAGGTCTTGGACGAGGCGGAGTCCACCCCCCAAACCGTTCCCCCCGAAGCCATACAGGACCGGCTGGACCTGCGGGACAGGACTATCATCACCATCGACGGAGCCTCCTCCAAGGACCTGGACGACGCCATCTCCCTGGAGCGGGAGGGGGAAAACTGGCGTCTGGGGGTCCACATCGCCGATGTGAGCTCCTATGTGAAGCCGGGCTCCCCCCTGGATGAGGAGGCCTACAAGCGGGGCACCTCGGTCTATTTTGCCGACCAGGTGATCCCCATGCTCCCCGTGGCCCTGTCCAACGGGATATGCTCTCTGAACCAGGGTGTGGATCGGCTGACCCTGTCCTGCTTTATGACCTTCGACCAAACCGGGGCCATCCTGGACCACTCCGTGGCAAAGAGCGTCATCCACTCCACGGAGCGGATGACCTATGAGGACTGCAACCTCCTGCTGGACGGGGCTGAACCCCTGTCTGGCTCCACCGTAGGGCCCCATGACCCCATGGGGCCGTCCTCCGCGCCCCAATACACCTATCTCTCCCAAAAACACGCCCACATCCTCCCCATGCTCCGGGACATGGCGGCTCTGGCGAAAAAGCTGGAGAAACGCCGAAAAGCCCGGGGCAGTCTGGAGCTGGAGACCCAGGAGAGCTATATCCTCTGCGACAGCATGGGCCGTCCGGTGGACATCGTGGCCCGCCATCAGGGCCGGAGCGAGAAGCTCATCGAGGAGTTCATGCTCGCTGCCAACGAGACGGTGGCAAAGCATCTCTTTGACTGCCACCGGCCCGCCGTCTACCGGGTCCATGAAAAGCCCTCCCAGGACAAAACCGACACCCTCAAGGCCATGCTCTCCCCCCTGGGCTACTCCATCCTCCAGGCCGACCATGGCTCCCTCCAGCGGGTGCTGGATCAGGCCAAGGGCAAGCCCGAGGCCCCGGCGGTGTCCATGATGATCCTCCGGAGCATGATGAAGGCCAGATACTCCACCGAGAATCTGGGCCACTTTGGTGTGGCGGCGGACTATTACTGCCACTTCACCTCCCCCATCCGCCGCTACCCCGACCTGATGGTCCACCGCAGCCTCCACTCCCTGTTGGACGGCAAGATGGGGGAGGCGGCGGTGAAAAAGCTGTCCAAGTCCTGCGAGCGATCTGCCCTCCAGTCCTCCCAACGGGAGCTGGCCGCCCAGACCGCCGAGCGGGATATCGACAAGCTCTACTTCGCCGACTATATGCACGACCACCTGGGGGAGAGCTTTTCCGCCGCGGTCTCCGGGGTCACCCGCTTCGGGGTGTTTGCCGCCCTCCCCAACGGGGTGGAGGGCCTGATCCCCGTAGAGACCCTCCCCGAGGACCGCTATGAGTACGACGACCTGCGTATGTCCCTCACCGGGGAGCGGACGGGGACGGTCTACACCCTGGGGATACCCCTGACGGTGGTTTGCGTGGCCGCCGACCCCTCCACCGGCCGGGTGGAGTTCCGCCTCCCCGGCCGGGAGGAGGTCCCCGCCAAGGAGAAGGGCTTTTCAGGGGACCGGGGGGATCACCGCCCCCGCCGCTCCAGCGGCGATCCCTCCCGAACCGGGACCCGCTCCGGAGGAAAGGGACCGGGGAAGACCCCCGGCAAAAAGCGGTCGGGCCGCCCCTCCATGCACGTGCCCAAGCGGGGCAAACGGGGGAAAAAGCGATGACAAAAAGGAATATTATCCTGCTATCATTACTTTTTGTATTTGCTTTAGGGGCCTGTAAGGGGGATATCACCCCTCCACCCACCCCCGCCCCTATGACCCCAAGCCCCACCCCCTCCCCGGAACCCACCCCCACCCCTGAGCCCGCCGAAGATGAGATCTCTGCCATGACCATTGAGGAATTGGCCGGCCAGCTTCTGGTGGTGGGCGTTGAGGGGACACAGCCGGGGGAGGACGCTCACCGGGTCATAGAGGACCTTCGCCCCGGCGGGATCATCCTCTTTGGCCGCAACGTGGACAGCGCCCCCCAGCTTGCGAACCTGACCAACGGCCTGAAGGAGATAAACAGGGAGGCAGGCAATATCCCCCTCTTCCTCTGCGTGGACGAGGAGGGGGGCCTGGTCTCCCGGATGCCCCCCGAGGTGGCGGACCTTCCCAGCGCCTATGACTATTTGCAATCAACAAGGGGAAATACGGAGGCTCTGGGACAGATCCTGGCGGCAGAGTGCGCCACTTTTGGGTTTCATGTAGATTTTGCCCCCGTACTGGACATTTGGAGCAACCCGAACAATACCGTCATCGGCAAGCGCGCCTTCCACACCGATCCCCTGGAGGTTACCATCGCCGGGCCGTCGGTTGCCTATTCCATGATGGACGCGGGGGTCATTCCGGTGGTGAAGCACTTTCCAGGCCACGGGGACACAGCCACCGATTCCCATGTGGGACTCCCCACGGTGGATAAAACCCGGGAGGAATTGGAGGACAACGAGCTGATGCCTTTTCGGTTCGCTGTGGAAGGAGGGGTATGGAAGGGGCCGCGTCATACCCCCGTCCCCGCCGTCATGGTGGGCCACATCCTGCTGACGGAGGTGGATCCCCTCCTGCCCTCCTCCCTCTCCCCAACGGTGGTAAACGGCCTTCTCCGCCGGGAGCTGGGCTTTGACGGCGTGGTCTTCACCGACGACCTGACCATGGGTGCCATCTCCAACACCTACGGCATGGGGGAGGCCGCCGTCAAGGCGGCACAGGCCGGCTGCGACATGCTCCTGGTCTGCCATGGCCTGGACAACGCCAAAGCCGCCCACGCCGCCCTTCTGGAGGCGGTGGAGGCCGGCGCCCTCACCCGCTCCCGCCTGGAGGAGAGTGTCCGCCGGATCCTGGAGCTGAAGGAGGCCTACAACCTGGACGACTCCCCGGTGGAGTCCCCCGACGTGGAGGCGCTGAACGAAAAGATCCGGGCTATTTTTCCATGAAAAAGGCGTCCAATGCAAACGCATTGGACGCCTTTTTGGGGAGTAAATTATGGTTTATCGCGATGTAGGGGCGGGTTCCAAACCCGCCCGGCAGGTCCAACTTGCCTGTTTTCTCCGCTCTTCGGCGCAATGGAAACCTCAATTTATCTTCCGATCCACAGCAGGTTGGCGTCGCTGACAAAGTTGGGAACCGAGTACAGCACCAACGCCTGGTCAATGCCGTTGTCGGCGATATACTGGCTGGGGGAGAGCTTGCAGTACCGGAAATCCATCAGGTGGATCTCAGAGAAGTGGGGGGTCAGGAAAGGCACCAGGGAGTCGGAGTAGCTGTCCCGGATGAGCAGCAGCTTGGGCTTGTCCGTATTCCCCGTCTCCACCACCCCCAGGGCCTGCTGTCCTCCCAAAAACATGGAGTACTTGTCCTTCTTGGCAAGGTAGCTCTCATCGTAGAGCTGCCGGGGCTCCTTCACCGGCCGCCCCTTGCTGTCGTAGGTGTGGGAGGTGACGGTGATCCCCTCCTCGGGGACGTAAATGTCCATCTCGTCAGGCTCCACCCACCGCACGCCGGAGGAGGAGAACACCGTGCCGTAGAACTCGGTGGACACGGTGGTCTTGCTGTACTGGGCCAGGGGTACCGGCTCATAGCCCAGGGCCTGACTGAGCCCCACATAGCCATAGTAGGCCCCCAGGCTGGTCCAGTGGTGGTCGGTGCGGTAGAAGATGGCCTCCCCCTTGTGGCCCTCCAGGGCCTGGGTCAGATCCACAAACTGCGCCTTCACGCTCTCCCTGGCCTGATCCATCACCAGAGTCTGGTCGTAGTTGGGGGCCCCCGCGGGCAGCTTCTCCGCCCAGATCTTGGCCTGGGTGGGGATGAGCCCGAAGGTGACGGGAACCCCCGCCTTCTCAGCAAAAGAGTTTACATAATTAAAATTATTCGTCAACCGCTTTTGGTCGGGCTCCTCAAACCGGGCAATGAGGGTGGAGTCCTCACAGAAATAGACCCCGTTGTTCTCCTGCTTGCCCACCGCCTTCTCCAGATAGGCTTTGGCGGCGGTCCACCCGTCCCGTCCGGCGAACTGGTCGGTGACATAGCTCTCATAGTCGGACATAAAGTCCCCCGAAGCCAACCCTTTGGCGGTCAGCGCCGGCCGCTGGGCCAGGGGACGGTTCTCCACCTGGGAGAACTCCCGGTCCGGGACCAGGGCGTTGGCGGTGACCATCACCCCCAAAAACCCGCAGAACAGGGCGGTGAGGAATACGCTGTACTTCTTGCTCATGAGAAAGCCCCCTTGAAATTAAAAATGAAAAAGGAAAAGTTAAAAAGTGTGGTGTCCGGCGGAGCCGGACCATTTGAAATAGTCGCCTTCGGCGGCACCGAAATTCTTCACTTTTAATTTTTAACTTTTCACTCCGGTTCTCTCAGAACCGAAAATAGAGAAACGGATTGTAGGTGGCGTCCACCAGATAGCAGGTACATACCACCAGCCCTCCCAGGGCCAGAATGGGGATCAGGACCTTCCTGGACGTCTGGCCCAGCCTGTCCCACAGGTTTTTGGCCAGGGGGGTGGAGGCCGCCGCCGCCATCACCAGCATAGGCAGGTAGGAGCGGAGGTAGTAGAGGAAAGCCCCGTCAGAAAGCCCCCCCCTCCCGAAGCCGAACATGGCCCCCAGATAGGGTCCCAGGTGGGAGAAATCCTCCACCGCAAAGAGAGCCCAGCCGATGCCGATAAAGAACAGGGCATAGATATGCCTCAGCCAGCCCGGCCACTTCTCCATGAACCGGTTCAGGAAGAACTTCTCCACCACCAGCAGGACCCCGTAGTAGAGCCCCCACAGCAGGAAATTCCAGCTGGCCCCGTGCCAGATCCCCGTGGCGGCCCATACCACCATCAGGTTAAAGAGAAGCCGGGGCCTGGACACCCGGTTGCCTCCCAACGGGATATACAGATACTCCCGGAACCAGGACCCCAGGGAGATATGCCACCGCCGCCAGAACTCGGTGAGGGACTTGGAGATGTAGGGGTAATCAAAGTTCTTGGCGAACTCAAACCCCAGCATCCGCCCCAGGCCCACCGCCATATCCGAGTAGCCGGAGAAGTCAAAGTAAAGTTGGAAGGAGAAGGCCAATATCCCCAGCCAGGCCCCCGCCGTGGTGAGCTGGCTTACCGGGGTGGCCTTGTAGGCGTCCCACAGCATTCCCAGGTTGTTGGCCAGCAGGGTCTTTTTGGCAAGGCCCACCACAAAGGTCTGCACCCCCGCGGCAAACCGCTCCACCGGATGATCCCTGTGGTCGATCTGGTCCCCCAGGTCCTTATACTTGATGATAGGTCCCGCGATAAGCTGGGGAAACAGGGTGACGAAGGTGCCGAAGTTGAGAATGTTCCTCTGCACCCCCGCGTCCCCCCGGTACACGTCGATGGTGTAGCTCATGGTCTGGAAGGTGTAGAAGGAGATGCCGATGGGCAGTGTAAAGGGGATGCTTCCTCCACCGGGGAGGGGCAGGCTCTCAATGATGGGCAGAACACCCAGGCTCCCGGCAATGAAGTTCCAATACTTGAAAAAGAACAGCAGGGCCAGGTTGAAGATCACGGAGGAGGCCACCGCCATTCTGGCCCCCCTGTCGTTGCCCCGCCGCTTGCACCTGTCCACCAGCATCCCGTGGGTGTAGTCAATGGCGGTGGAGGCAAACATGATGACGATATACACCGGCTCCCCCCAGGCGTAGAACACCAGGTTCAAAACCAGCAGCACCACGTTCCGCCACCGCAGAGGGGCGAGATAGTAGGCCGCCAGCACCACGGGAAGATAGGTAAAGAGGAAAAACACACTGGAAAAGACCAAGGAAGAGATCGCCTCCCGGAAAAATGTGATACCTTTGCGCCGCGGAGGAAAAGGGGAGGGCAAACAGGGGGGCGTCCCCAAAACCGGATCATTTGATCTGTGGCCGCCCAAGGCGGCCACAGATCAAATGGTTTTTTGCCTTCACTTTTCCAAGTATACCCAAAGGATCTTACTTTGTGCAGTCGTTAAAAGCGGTCACCGCCTCCTCGGCGCAGTCGGCGATGGCAAACATGACGTAGTCTCCGTTGGTCACCAGCTTGTAATTCTTCACCAGCTCCAGCTGATCGGGGAGATACTGGCTCCACTGCTCCAACAGGTCGGCCTGCCGGGCCTCCAAAGCCGCCTTCACCGTGTCCATCTTCCCGGGCTGGACCTGGGCGATAAAGAACTCGGTGGCCTGGGTGTTCATGAAGGGGATCTTGCAGATGTACTCCACCAGGTCGGCGGGATCCACCCCGTAGAAGTCGGACAGGAGGCTGTCGTCCAGATCCTGGAAGAAGGGCAGCTCCCGGTCGGAGATGGCGGTCCAGGCAGCCTGGACCTTGGACTCCTCAGCGGGGGCCTCACTGGGAGCGGGCTCCTGGCTGGGCTTCTGGGTCTCCACAGGCTTATCCTGCGCCTCCCCGCTCTCCTCGGGAGCGGAGACCTCGGGACTCTCGCTGACCTCAGGGGAGACCTCGGGGGTCTCGCTGGGCATAACGCTCTCCACCACCTCAGGGGTGTTGGTGACCTCGGGGGTGGGGGTGGCCTCCGGCTCCTTGGAACCGCAGGCGGCCAGGGTGAGAACCATAGCCCCGGTCAGCGCCAGGGCGGGAAGAGAAATCTTTTTCATAGGGCAAAACTCCTTTTTAAATGTGATACAGTCCCTTTGACGGCAAAACAGAAAAAAGGTTCCCCAAAAATCAAAAAATTTTTCGCCCCAATTTCCCCCGGCCTTCCCCCGCCGCAGGCGGCGGAACTTCTCCCGATCCAGTTGGCTTTTTCACTTTTCACTTTTCACTTCCTCAGTCTTCCGCCAGAGGATACCGCCATCCAAAAATCAGCCTCCCCTCCCGGTCGGTGAGGCTGGTATACCCGTCCTCCCACTGATAGAGGGTGTCCCCATAGGAGGAGGCGCTGGAGGGGGCGGAAAACAGATAGGTCCCATCCAGGTCGTGATACCTGACCCCCTCCTTCGTTTCCAGGTAGGGGGAAATCCTGACATAGCTCTCCCCTGTCAGGTCATCCTGAACAAAGTAGGCGTAGGACCTCTCCCAACTGCCCAGGGTCTCCCCCTCCAGGCTCATGAGGACGGAGACCGAGGACTCTCCCCCAACGCCCTCCCGGGTAAAGAGGACCCGGTCCCCTTGAATATCACTGAGCCATCCCAGATCCAGGGGGAAGGAGTGGCTCTCCCTCCCCCGGACCAGCAGCCGCTCCGACCCGGTCTGGGCCGAGACCCACCCCTCCTTATTGAAGCTGGGGGAGCTCATCCCCACCAGGGGACTGTCCACCTCCCGGCCTGACAGGTCAAAGACCGCTGTAACGCTGCTCCAGTTCTCGTCCAGGAAATACCAGTAGTCCCCGTGCTTCTGGAACCGGGTGGAATGCCCGCCTGTGAGGGCCCTGCCGGTTTTGTCGATAAAATAGCCGTTGGTCCCGTCGCTCACCGGGGCAACCCCGTGGGAGAAGGGCTCCCCGTTCCGGTAAATGGGCTCAATGGCCCACTGCCCCGTCCCGGCGTCCACATAGCCGTACCAGGCGGAGCCCCCGGCCTCCATGACCTGGGCGGGGATCAGCCCATCCCCGCATTGGCCCACCCAGCAGACCTCCGGGGGCAGGGCCACCCGCTCCCCTTGGGGATCAAAGACCAGGGGGACGCGGGCGTCCGCCTCCCAGTCATAGAGGTTGGCGGAGAGATACCCGCTGTCCGGATCCGCGTAGATGCCGTTCCAGTAGGCGGTGTCGGTGAGCCAGGCCGAGCAGTCCACCCGCAGCAGCTCCCTGCCGGTGTATGGATCCACCAGGGCGATGCCTCCGCCCCGGCAGGGCAGGGGGAGCCCCCCGTCAAAGGAGGCGGTCATCATCATCTCCCAGTCATAGTGATAGAGGAAATCGGTACACCAGCTTCCATCCATGGCGCACAGGGCGAACCACTCCTCCGGCTCCCCGCCGTGAGGGGAGGGGAGGACCTTGCCCAGCAGCCACACCCCGGGATTTTCTGTAATACCGCCCCACATATCCCGCTCCTTAAGGGCGTAGGCGGAGGAGAACACCGGGTCCGTCACCACCTCCCCCTCCAAGGTCACCAGCCCATAGAGATTATAGGTGTCGTAGTACCCGCTCCAGCTCTCCTCCCGGGTGAGGGCGGCCCCAGCGAAGGGGATGACAGCCCCATAGTCCCCGGGGAGGAAGGTATCCATAAACGCCTCCTGCTGCCGGGTATACTTCACCTCCGGCGCCTCATAGGGCTCCAGCTTGGACCAGTCCGTATACACCGGCGAGACAGAGACCGCCGCCGTCGGCTCCGGTGGGGGAGTGACGGCAGGGGTGGCCTCTATCTCCCTCTCCCCGCAGCCCGCCAGCAGCAGGCACAGCCCCAAAGCCAACCCCCGGACCCGAATGATACCCGCCCATTTTCTCCCGCTCAACATAACCCCCACCTTCCTACGTATGGGCGCACACTGTGCGCCCATATAGCTTTTTCACTTTTCACTTTTAACTTTTCATTTTACTGGGTTCCCTCACCGACACATACCCCTCATGGGCGATCAGATCCTGCCCCTCCTGGCTCAATAGCCAGTCAAAGAGGATGGCGGCAGGGCTTCCCTCCGGGGTCTGGGCGTCCATCACCGCGTAGTAGGCGGTGTGGATGGGATACTCCCCCGAGCGGATGGTATCGTCATTGGGCGCCACTCCGTCGATGGCCAGCAGCTTCAGCCCGTCGGCCATACCCATGTCGTCGGCGTAGTAGTAGACGGTGTATCCCAAGGCCTCGGGCCTGTCGTCCCAGGCACGGACAGCGGAGAGGATCCCCTCCATGGAGGAGACCACATACTCCCCGTTGACCGGCTCCATCATGGGGATGTCCCCCATGACCTCCTTGTCCATGATGGCCTGACTGCCGCCCCCCTTGGGCCGCTGGTAGGCCTGGATGGGAGCGTCGCTCCCCCCCACCTCCTTCCAGTTGGTGATCTCCCCGGCGTAGATCATCCGTACCTGATCCAGGGTGAGGCCCTCCACCGGGTTGTCCTCGTTGACAAAGAACACCAGGGTCTCGTTGGCGATGGGCTCCATCCGCCAAGTCCTTCCGTGCTCGTCCCGGTAGCCGTAAGAGTCCTCACCCCCCTCGGCCACGATGAGCAGGTCGGCGTCCCCGTCCACCAAATTATAGTAGGCCCGGGAGGTCTTGTTGAAGGAGATGAGGTCGCTCACCCCCTCCCGGCTCTCCCCTAACAGCACCGCCGCCACCGCCTGGCCCAGGGGGACCGTGGCGGTGGAGCCGTCCAGCCGGGGGAAATTCTCCCGGGTGAACCGGAACTGCTCCGGCACCGGGGTGGCGGGAAGGGAAACCTCCGGCGTGGGGGTGGGGAGAGGCTCCTCCCGGGCGTCACAGCCGGGGAGGAGAAGGGCAAAAACCAAACCAAAAGCAGGCCAAAAGCTTCGTTTCACAGAAATCACTCCTTTGAATTCAATATAGCACCCGGCCTGCCAAATATCCAGAGGGAAAGAGTTACAAAGGGCTTCAAAAGGTTACAAAGCGGTAACAAAATGGCCGGAGAGAGGTGGGAAAATAAAAACTCGTCTCCCCTTGACAAAATTTTTCAAAATAAGGGAAATTACTCTTTCTATCTTGGAAGGAAAGTGGTAGAATAAACTGGTATATGGCAGCTCGATTTTCTGCCTTCATTTTTTATTAGAATGAGGAGGAACCAACATGAAAAAGACTGTTCGGACAAAGATTTTTGCCATGGCCCTGACCGGGGCCATGCTCCTTTCCCTTGCCGCCTGCGGCGCGGGGAAGGGAATGAGCACTGAGGAGGCCTCCCAGTGCGTTCAGGCGGAGCTGGACACCACCTATAAGGGGCAGTTCCAGGCCTTTGTGGACTTCTATGACAATGTGACCACCGAGGACGCCAAGGACCAGTATAACGCCAACATTGAGGGGGAGGCCTATAACCTTCTCTACGGCCTTGGTCCCGAGATGCCCGACGGCTCCGGGGACAGCGTGGAGCCCAGCGAGATGCAGCTGCACCGGGCCAAGGAGATCTATAAGAGTATCTACGTCAAGGCGGATTACACCGTGGCCTCCTCCACCAAGCAGGACGACGGGACCTTCGCCGTGAAGGTGACCATCCGGCCCCTGGACGTGCTCCACCTGCTCAGCGACAACTTTGAGACGGGCTTTGAGGAATTCTGGACCAAGTTTGACGCGGTGGACACCGAGAGCATGAGCGATGAGGAGTTTGAGAACTGGTACCTCACCGTTTTTGCCGCGGAGTACTATGACACCCTGCTGGATCTGCTGGAGGAGCAGGTGGACAGCACCGGCTACCTGGAGGAGAAGAGCATCGTCATCCAGGTCCAGCAGTCGGAGGACGGGGCCCTGTTCTTCAGCGACGAGGACTGGGTGAACCTGGACAGCCTTATCATCGACTACAACATCTGATAGGAAAAGGGGAGCTGTGCCATGGGGCGGATCGGCTTTGACAATGAAAAGTACATAGAGACCCAATCCCGGCACATCAAGGAGCGGATCGCCCAGTTCGGCGGCAAGCTCTACCTGGAGTTTGGCGGTAAGCTCTTTGACGACCACCATGCCGCCCGGGTGCTGCCCGGCTTTGCTCCGGACAGCAAGATCAAGATGCTCACCCAGCTCAGCGACCAGGTGGAGGTGGTGGTGGCCATCTGCGCCAGCGACATTGAAAAGAACAAGGTCCGGGGGGATCTGGGCATCACCTACGATGTGGATGTGCTCCGGCTCATCGACGCCTTCCGGGGCATGGGGCTTTACGTGGGCAGCGTGGTCATCACCCAGTACGACCACCAGGGGGCCGCCAAGGCCTTCCAGAGACGGCTGGAGGATCTGGGGGTCAAGGTCTACCGCCACTACCCCATCGAGGGGTATCCCCACAATGTGCCCCTGATCGTCTCCGACGAGGGCTACGGGAAGAACCAGTACATTGAGACCACCCGGCCTCTGGTGGTGGTCACCGCCCCCGGGCCGGGGAGCGGGAAGATGGCGGTGTGCCTGAGCCAGCTCTACCACGAGTTTAAGCGGGGAGTCCAGGCGGGGTACGCCAAGTTCGAGACCTTCCCCATCTGGGATCTGCCCCTGGACCATCCGGTAAACCGGGCCTATGAGGCGGCCACCGCCGACCTTAATGATGTGAATATGATCGACCCCTTCCATCTGGCGGCCTATGGGAAGACGGCGGTGAACTACAACCGGGATGTGGAGGTTTTCCCCGTGCTGTCGGCCATCTTTGAGCGGATCATGGGGGAGAGCCCCTACAAGTCCCCCACCGACATGGGGGTCAACATGATCGGAAGCTGTATTGTGGACGATGAGGCGGTCTGTGACGCGGCACGGCAGGAGATCCTGCGGCGGTATTACGACGCCCTGTGCGACCGGCGAAAGGGGAAGGGCAGCGACGAGATCATCTACAAGCTGGAGCTTCTCATGAAGCAGGCGGAGGTGACCCCGGCCATCCGGCCTGTGGTGGGGGAGGCCCTGGTGGCCGCCGAGACCACCGGGAGGCCCGCCGCCGCCATTGAGCTGCCCGACGGACGGGTGGTGACAGGAAAGACCTCCGATCTGATGGGTCCCGCCGCGGGAGCGGTGCTGAACGCCCTGAAGGCCCTGGCGGGGATCCCCCGGGAGCTGGATCTCATCTCCCCCGAGGCCATCATGCCCATCCAGCATCTGAAGGTGGAGCATCTGGGGAGCAAGAACCCCCGGCTCCACACCGACGAGGTGCTGATCGCCCTGGCCTCCAGCGCAATAGGAAACCCCTTGGCGGACAAGGCCATGGATCAGTTGGCCCTGCTGCGGGACTGTCAGGCCCATATCTCGGTGGTGCTGTCGTCGGTGGATATGCGGATCTATAAGAAGCTGGGGCTGCAGGTGACCTGCGAGCCTAAGTATGAGACCAAGAAGCTGTATCACAGGTGAGAAAGAAAAAGAACGGCTGATTTTCAGCCGTTCTTTTTCTTGTACTTTTTCAGAAGGTCCTCGATGGCTTCGTCCAAAAGACGGGATTTGGGAATACGGGTTTTCTTTGCAAGGGAATCAAAGGGTTCCACCAACTGCTTATCCAAAGAGGACGTAAACCTGGAGCGGTTCACATATACCGGGTCTGCCATGGGGCATACCTCCTAATCAATATGTACTATCTGGTGCTTATTATAGCAGATAAAAAAATTGCCTTCAACTATACACTATATATTGACTTAATAATGATTATATAGTATTATTACGGCGGAGGTGATAATATGGAAGAGCAAGAAAAAACCTGCGGAACCTGCAAGCATTTTTGCCGGCACTATACCCGCAGGGGGAGAAATCAGTATATCCCCATTGGAGTTGGGCATTGTATCAATCCCCGGCTTCGGGATAAGCTGTTTGATACCCCCGCCTGTCAGCGGTATGCCAAGGGGAGGGAGGCCGATTTGGATTAGTTCCTCTCCTTTCACTGGGTGAGCTGGGGACCATCTTTTCCGCGTGGAAAAGACGGCCCCCAGACCCCCAGAAAAGACGCCAGGGGGAGAGAGTTTCGACTCTCTTCTCGCCTGCCGGCTCGGTCGTGCGATGGACGCCCGCCACCGGCGGGCATCGCCCCCCTGGGCCCCCACTCTCAACGACCAAAGAGGGGCCCCTGCGGGGGCCCCTCTTTGGAAACTCCCCTTGGCTGTTCTGACGATAGGCTATTTACCCCCACGGCTTACTTCGTAACGCCGCGGGGGTTCGTTCGTCTTTCGGCTAACGTTCCGTGTTCTTGCCCCCGCGGGCGCATGATATGCGCCCCTACGAAGGTCCGAAGGTCAAGGGCCCGAAGGGTTAAGGGCCCAGGTCAGGGTCAGTCAAGGGCAAGGTCAAGGGCGGCGCGCCGGGTCGTCGCGCCCCACGAGGACAGAGGGCAAGGTTATGGGCGGGTAGGGACACCTGGCCCTGTGGAGGGGAGATACCGTACCTGGCGGCGGGGGCAAGCCCCCGCCCTACGGGGGTAGATACCATACCT
>JAAWNQ010000029.1 GCA_022799035.1 Oscillospiraceae bacterium | reverse complement strand
GGATGGAGCAGCTGCGCCAGGAGCAGTTCCTCTTCCTGGACGGCTCCGAGGTGAAGGGGGGACTCCAGGATCTGGCGGAGGAGGGCTTCCTGCCCCGGATCTATGACCGGGTGGACGGCCCGGAGAGCATGATGATCCTGGTGGAGAGCGGCTGCGCCGTGGCCCTGTGCGTGGAGGCGGGCTGCCAGAACCGGGGCCCCGGCCTGGTTCTGCTGGACATTGAGGATCGCCGGGAGGAGCGGAAGCTCTGCCTGTCCTGGAAGAAGAACAGCCCCCGGATGCGCCCGGAGTACATCTCCCTGATCCGGGAGAACTACGGCCCCGAGGGCCTGAAGCCCCAGCTATAAAGCCCGGAGGCCCGGCCAGCCATGGCCGGGCCTCTGCCATTAATTTTTAAGATACCACTATCAAAAACCCTTATTTGCCCCCTTGTCAAAAATTTAGTAAAATACCCTTGCTGAGCCGGATCCGGCTCAAAAGCGGAATGCGAAAGGAGAAGAGAACATGAGACAGTGGAAAAAACGGGCGGGAGCCATGCTCCTGTCCATGGCGATGGTTCTGGGGCCTGCGGTTGTAGCGGCCGGGGCAGAAAAGACCATCACTGTGAACCCCATGACCCTGAACATCAACGGTCAGGACGTCACCCCCACCAAGTCCAACGGGGCCCAGGCGGAGGTGTTCGCCTACGACGGGGCCACCTACGTGCCCCTGCGCTACCTCAGCGAGCTGCTGGGACTTAACGTGGAGTGGGATAAGAACGATCCCACTACCGCCAAGCTCACCGGGGACGTCACCCTGCCCGCCGCGGGCGGTGACGGCACCTACACCGGCACCGCCGCCGGCTTCGGCGGCGAGGTGAAGGCTGTCATCACCGTGGTGAACGGCAAGATCACCGCCTGCACCCTGGAGGGAGCCAAGGAGACCCCGGGGATCGGGGGCGCCGCCCTGGAGACCCTGAAGGCCCAGGTGGAGGCCGCCGGCAGCGCGGAGATCGACGGCGTGTCCGGGGCCACCGTGACCTCCAACGCTGTGAAGGCCGCCGTGGCCGCCGCCCTGGATCAGGCCAAGGGCGCCGGGGCCGCCGCTGTGAAGATGAAGCCCGGCACCTACACCGCCTACGCGGAGAGCTACCGGGCCCGGGACGGCCTGCATGTCACCGTGGAGGTCTCCGAGACCGAGATCAAGTCCATCACCGTGGATAAGAAGAATACCTCCGACACCCCCACCATCCTCCAGGCCGCCATCGATAAGCTGATCCCCCGGATGCTTCAGCACCAGTCTGTCTCCATCGACGCCATCACCGGGGCCACCGCCTCCAGTAACGCCATCAAGATGGCCACCGCCACCGCTCTGGAGGAGGCCCTGAAGGCCGGGGGCAGCGACCCCTCCGCCATCCGGAGCTTCCAGGTAGTCCCCGAGAAGAAGGGCGGCCAGGAGACCATTGATACCGAGGTGCTGGTCATCGGTATGGGCGGCTCGGGCACCACCGCCGCCATGTCCGCCGTGGAGAGCGGCCTGCAGGTTCTGGCCATCGACAAGGCCGGCAAGTACGGCGGTACCTCCTCCATCACCTCCGAGGGCCTCTTCGTCAATCCCCCCAAGTTCCAGGCCGAGCATAACAACGGCAAGGACTACACCGACGCCGACGTGATGTATAAGGCCTGGGTGGAGTACGACGAGGGGGACGGCAAGGAGGAGATTATCCACCGGATGATCTATGAATCGGGCCAGGTGCTGGACTGGCTGGTCTATGAGCACGGCTTCCAGTTTGCCGAGCCCCTCCGGGGCTTCACCCCCAGCGATGTCTACGACACTAAGTACCAGTGGCTGCCCAACGACATCATGTACAACAAGGACGCCATCGGCAGCTACTTTGACGGCATTTACGAGGATTACACCGCTCTCGGCGGCAAGTACATGCTGGAGACCGAGGGCTACGCCCTCCTCACCGATGCCAAGGGCAACGTGACCGGAGCCAAGGCCCGGGATCTGGTGAACGGCACCGAGTACACCATCAACGCCAAGGCGGTGGTCATCGCCTGCGGCGGCTACGCCGGCAACCCGGAGCTGGTGGAGGAGATGCTGGAGGAGACCTATTTCCCCATCAAGGGCCAGTGGAAGCAGGTGGGCTCCCTCCAGAACGACGGCAAGATGTTTGAGGCCGCCCTGGACATCGGCGCCGGCACCTACAACAACAGCATGGCCCCTGAGGTTCACAACTCCGGCACCGCCACCTGGCTCACCGCCGATCCCCGCTTTGGCCAGCACTTTGTAGAGGGCAAGGTGGGCGAGGTTCTGGGCCGTCCCGCCTGGTGGACCGAGGCCGACCTGCCCGCCAACCTGGGCTGGAGCGCCAATTCCCTGGCGGTGGACAAGACCGGTAAGCGCTTTGCGGCCGAGACCGGCGTGTCCTTCCTGGATCCCTGGATCGCCGGCCCCAACTACTACTCCATCTGGAGCCAGGCCCAGCTGGACGATATCGCCAAGAACGGCCTGAAGGTGGAGAACTTTGGCCCCTCTCCCGCCTTCCTGGGCTCCGGCTATCAGATCCCCGGCGGGGTTCCTGTGCCCCAGGTGGATAAGGTGATGGAGGCCGCTGAGGAGGCCGGCATCGTGGTGAAGGCCGATACCATCGAGGCCCTGGCCACTAAGCTGGGTATGGATCCCGCCACCCTCAGCAAGACCGTGAAGGACTACAACGGTTACTGCGATACTGGTGTGGACAAGGAGTTCGGCAAGGACGCCGCTCTGCTGGAGAAGGTGGAGGGCGGCCCCTATTACTGTGTAATCATGGCCTCCTACTGCTATGATACCTGCGGCGGCCTGAACATCAACGAGCGTCTTGAGGTCCTGCGGGACAAGGACGAGAGCGTGATCGAGGGCCTCTACGCTGTGGGCACCAGCTCCATGGGCGTCCTCTTTACCGAGAAGAAGCCCTACGTGACCTACGGCGGCGCCAACAACGGCTGGGGCATGGTCTCCGGCTACCTCTGCGGCAAGGAGATCGCCGAAAAGCTGGGCAAGTAAGCCATATCCCTTCCATGGACAACAGGCTGGCAGGATCGGAAAGGATCCTGCCAGCCTGTTTGTGATTTTCCTCCTCTGCCTCCTTCGGGAAAATTCCCCATTTTTCATATTGACAACTTCCTCACAATATACTATGATACCCTCGGTGAACATGGTTCGGCGAAATGGGTCGAAGGTGGACGAACCTCTGGCCGGCCATGGTCTGACATGTTCCAACAAGGATAAAAGGAGGATTTCAAATGAAGAAGAGAATCACAGCCCTTTCCCTGGCGCTGGTCATGGCCCTGTCCGTGACGGCCTGCCAGAGCAAGGAGCCCGACGCCGCCGGGATCTACACTCCCGGCACCTACGAGGGCAGCGCCCAGGGCTACGGCGGAACGGTGACCGTGTCCCTCACCGTGGATGCCAACGCCATCACCGACGTGTCCATCGCCGGGGAGCGGGAGACCCCCAGCGTGGGCGGCGCCGCTCTGGAGGAGCTGGCCAAGCAGGTGAAGGACGCCCAGAGCGCCGAGATCGACGGCGTCACCGGCGCCACCCTCACCTCTGACGCCGTGAAGGAGGCCGCCGCTGCCGCCCTGGCCGCCGCCAAGGGCGAGGGCAGCACCGACAACAGCCCCCTCAGCTTTACCGCCGGAACCTACACCGGCACCGCCGCCGGCTATAACGCCGAGCTGGCCCTGGACGTGACCTTCAGCGACACCGCCGTCACTGATATTCAGGTCAACTCCTCCAAGGAGACCGACCACGTGGGTACCTCCGCCTTCGATATCATGTTTGCCGACATCATCGCCGCCAACGGCACTGGTGTGGACATGGTATCCGGCGCCACCTTCACCGGCCGGGCCGTGAAGGAGGCGGTGAACGCCGCCGCCGAGCAGGCCAAGGCCACCAACATGGCCGCCTTCAAGGCCAACACCGTGGAGCATAAGGCCGGGGATCCCGTGGAGGGGACCTGGGACGTGGTCATCGTGGGCGCCGGCGGCGCCGGCATGGCTGCCGCCGCCCAGGCCGCCCAGGACGGCAACACCGTGCTGGTTCTCGAGGCCAACGCCGAGATGGGCGGCAACACCCTGGTCTCCGGCGGAGCCTACCAGAGCGTCATGCCCTACCTGGTGTGGGATCCCCAGAACCCCGACGCCACCACCGGGGAGTATAACGGCCAGACCTACGACAAGGTCAAGAGCGACGCCGGCCGCCTGGAGATCCTCCAGGTGATCCTGGACTGGTCCGAGGAGCCCTTCGACGGCACCCTGGACGCCGATCACCCCTTTGTGGCTGGCGACATCAAGCTCAACGCCGTCCGGGGCGTCCACGCCGAGTACCTGGATACCCTCAAGACCCTGAAGGGCCAGATCAAGACTTATATGGACTGGGCCCAGCCCAAGCTGAAGGCCGGGGCCAAGGAGACCGACCTGACCCTGTTCTCCACCATTGAGCTCCATATCTTCCAGACCTACTACGGCGGCCTGCGGCCCAACGCCGACGGCTCTGAGTGGAACTACAGTCAGTACGACCTGGCCAAGCAGTTCGTGGAGGGCGGCCAGGACATCAAGCCCTGGCTGGTAGATCAGGGCGGCGAGATCGAGAATGACCGCCAGTTCACCCTCATCGGCTGCCTGTGGCAACGGGAGAACGCTCCCCTGGGCGGCAACGTGGCCGGCAACAACCACTCCAGCAAGTGGGGCACCTACTTCAAGGTTCCCGAGAACACTCTCCTCAACGCCAACTCTGCCAACCAGGTCATGACCCGCACCACCGCCACCGAGCTCATCACCGAGGACGGCAAGGTCACCGGGGTCAAGGCCGTCCGGTATGACGGCACCCCCGTCACTGCCCACGCCAGCAAGGGCGTGATCCTGGCCACCGGCGGTTACGCCGCCAACATTGAGATGGTGCAGGAGACCAATGACTATTGGGATCCCTCCTTCATCGCCGACAACATCGGCACCACCAACCGCAACAGCCTCCAGGGCGACGGCATCACCATGGGCCAGGCCGTGGGCGCCGACGTGATCGGCATGGGCTGGACCCAGATGATGCCTCTGGGCTGGGTGGACAACGGCAACCTGTCCCGGGGCGCCGGCGAGAACGTGATCTTCATCAACGCCGCCACCGGCAAGCGCTATGTGGACGAGTCCGCCGAGCGGGACGTGCTGTCCAAGGGCGGCTTTGAGAACGGCATGAGCCAGGAGCTGGCCCAGGAGCTGGGACTGAAGTACGTCCCCGGCATCTATGTGGAGGTCTCCAGCCTGATCAACAACGCCGCCATGGTGGGCCCCGACATTGAGGGCCGTCAGTACACCTGGACGGTGGATCAGCTGGCCGAGAAGCTCCACCTGGATAAGCAGGTCATCATCGACACCATCACCGAGTACGACAATTACGTCATGGGTCTGAGCAAGGATCTCCCTGTGGAGAAGCTGGCCACCCAGGGCACCATCGGCGACGTGGAGATGGACGAGAAGGGCAACTATAAGCCCGAGACCTACAAGATCGACAAGCTCTTCGTCCGCTTCCAGGCCCCCTCCACCCACCACACCATGGGCGGTTTGAAGGTGGACGTGGATCGGCGGGTGCTGGATACCGAGGGCAACGCCATTGAGGGCCTTTACGCCGCTGGCGAGGTCACCGGTGGCTTCCACGCCGGCAACCGCTTGGGCGGCAACGCTATCACCGAGATCATCGTCTCCGGCCGCACCGCCGCCAAGACGGTGAACGGGGATAATAAGTAAGCTCCGATAAATCAAAAGACGTCCTCCCGTTCAACGGGAGGACGTCTTTTTTAGCCAAAGGGAGAACCTAAACTTTTAACTATGGGAAATTTTTCTCTCAAAAATAGCTTCCAACCCCGGTGATGCTCTTGGGCAGGTCCTCCCGATAGTCCGGGGCGGCGGGGTCCAGAGAGTTGATGGTCACTCCATCGCTGCCCGCCTTTCCGGTGGAATGGATATACCGGCTATCCCCAATATACATGGCCACATGGCCGGGGAAAAAGAGGAGGTCGGCGGGCTTGATATCCTTCAAATCGATGGGGTGGACGGGAAAACCCTCCTTGATGGAGGCGTCCCGGTAGATGATGATACCATTCAAAAGATAGCTCATGGACACCAGTCCCGAGCAGTCCACCCCCAGAGGGGATTTACCACCCCAGCGGTAGTGGGTCCGGGCGAAGAGCTTGGCCGTGTCCACCAGCCGCTGGCGAAGCTCCCTCTCGGGAAGGTCAATGGGCTTGTCGTAGTAGGTATCCAGCCAGGAGGAGCGGACGTAGCCCTGGGCTCCGTCGGGGAGGGAGATCCGCTGCCAGCCGGTGGGCTTGCCCGTCTCGGGGTCGGTCTCCGGTTCCTCAGTTGCCGCCACCACCGCTCCCATGGGCAGAGTGGTGAGGGGGAAGGACTGGACCTTGGGTCCGGCCATCACGTCGCAGGTGTTTTTGTGGAGGACCACCTTTTTGGGCAAAGCCGCCCAATCATCGGCGGCCTGGTCCCCGATGACCAGGGAGGTCACAGGGGCGTAGCCCTCATAGCGGTAATGGGTACGGATCCTCCAGTAGTCGGGGGTAGTCCGCTCCAGGACATCTACCACCATACCGAAAAGGGCTTCATCCGCCAGCTCGCAGTCGTGGCGGGGCTGGCTCATCAGAGGACAGATGGGGGAGTTTACAATCGCTTTCATGCCAACGCCTCCAGGGTTTTGTTATCCGAGTCCATGACCACCGTGGCCCCCAGGGGCAGGGACATGGTGGGCAGGGTATGCCCGCAGGCCAGGCCCGAGAGAGTGGGCTTTCCGGCGGGGAGGACCAGCTCCCGAACGATCTGGGGGATCTCCAGGGTCCGCTCCTGGTCCTCCGGGGGGCAGTCGGTCCAGGCCCCCAAAAGGATCCCAGCGCAGTCATCAAATTTCCCCGCGTTCCGGAGCTGGGTCAGCATACCGTCAATGCGGTAGGTTTTTTCTCCAATATCCTCCAGGAAAAGGATCTTAC
Organism: Oscillospiraceae bacterium; assembly: GCA_022799035.1. Lineage (GTDB taxonomy): Bacteria > Bacillota > Clostridia > Oscillospirales > Oscillospiraceae > Vermiculatibacterium. Next base: position 22,697 of record JAAWNQ010000029.1, on the reverse strand, counting down.
CCCGGGTGTCGATCTCCCAGGGAGTGCCCAGGCTGTCCCGGATCAGAGACAGGTTGCCTCCGCACAGGGGTCCCCGGGCGGCGCCGGGGAGCAGGGTCTCCACCGTCTCACCCATGGGCATGGGGCCGGTGAGGGCGCCGAAGAGGGCCCGGCGGAGATAGGTCATGGTGAAGTCGTCCACCGGCTGGTAATACTCGGTGGAGGGCATGGGGGTCTGGTAGGTCACCATCCGGCAGTCCTGGTTGAGGACAATGTGGAGGGCGGTCACGTCGGAGTAGCCACAGAAGACCTTGGGGTGTCGGGCCACCTCCCGCCAGTTCACCAGGGGGAGCAGCCGCCCCGCTCCGTAGCCCCCCCGGATGCAGAGGATCCCCTGGATGGAGGGATCGGAGAAGGCGTCCTGAAGGTCCTTGGCCCGCTGGCCGTCGTCGGCGGCAAAGTAGCCGTGGCGATTTACATAATAACAAGAGGGATAGACCACCGGCTCCAGGCCCAGGGCCTTGACGGCGGCGATGGAGGGCTCCAGTCTATCCTCTGGGACAGCGGAGGAGGCGCACAGCAGGGCCACCTTCGCACCGGGAAAGAGGGAGTTTGGAGTTAACATAATACATCACCTCGAGGATAGAGTAAAAGGAAAAGGTATGGTGTCCGGCGAAGCCGGACTATTTAAGTAAGCGGCTTTTAGCCGCCACAAGACCATAGCTTTTTCCTTTTTACCTTTTCCTTTTTACTTTATAAGCTGCTTGCGGTATTCATCCAGTTCTCTCTGGCTTCCCCGCACGAAATGTCCTGGTTCGACCTCGGTCCACTGGGGGGGATCGGCATCTGTATAGCCGTGGACGGAGGGATCGTAGACCAGAAGCTTCTTTTCCCGTTCGCCTACCGGGTCGGGCATGGGGATGGCGGAGAGAAGGGCCTTGGTATAGGGGTGGAGGGGATGGGCGAAAAGCTGTTCGCTGGTGGCCAGTTCCATCAGCCTGCCCCGGTAGATGACGCCGATACGGTCGGAGATGAAGCGGACCACGGAGAGGTCGTGGGCGATGAACAGGTAGGTCAGGCCCCGCTCCTTCTGGAGCTTGCTCATAAGATTCAGCACCTGGGCCCGGATGGACACGTCCAGGGCGGAGATGGGCTCGTCGGCAATGATGAACTCCGGGTCCATGATGAGGGCCCGGGCGATGCCGATGCGCTGACGCTGGCCTCCGGAGAACTCGTGGGGAAAGCGGGAGGCAAACTCGGGGAGAAGACCTACGGCGGAGAGGGCGCGGGAGACCTTCTCCTGACGTTCGGCCTCGGTGAGGTGGCTGTGGAGGTTATAGAGGCCTTCGGAGACGATGTAGTCCACCTTGGCCCTCTCGTTGAGGGAGGCCATAGGATCCTGGAAGATCATCTGGATCTTTTCAATGACCTGCCGGTCCACCTCCTTGGAGACCTTGCCCGAGATCACCTGGCCGTTGTAGATGACCTGTCCCCCGGAGACGGGGTTTACCCGGATGATGGCCCGGCCGATGGTGGTTTTACCCGAGCCGGACTCCCCTACCAAGCCAAAGGTCTCCCCTTTGTAGATATCAAAGGAGACCCCATCCACAGCGGTGAAAGGGCGGCGTTTGGAGCCGAAGGTGACCTGAAGGTCCTGGACTTCCAGCAGTTTTTCTCTCTCAGCCATGGGGATAGCCCCCTTTCTGCCGCAGGTGGCGAATGTGCTCGGGAGGCTCTACCTTGGGGGAGCGGGGGTCCAAAAGCCAGGTCCGGGCCTTGTGGGTGGGACTTACCTCGAAGAAGGGGGGACGCTCCACAAAGTCAATGTTCAGGGCCTGGGGATTCCGGGGGGCGAAGGCGTCTCCCTTCACCTCGTAAAAGAGGTTGGGCGGAGTGCCCTGGATGGAGTAGAGGTCCTGGCCCTTTACCCCCAACTGAGGCAGGGAGGACAGGAGGGCCCAGGTGTAGGGGTGCTTGGGGTCGTAGAAAACCTCCTCACACCGGCCCACCTCCACAATATCCCCGGCGTACATGACGGCGATCCGGTCGGCCACGTTTGCCACCACACCCAGGTCGTGGGTGATATAGATGGTGGTCAGGTCCAGCTTCTTCTGGAGGGCCTTGATCAGGTCCAGGATCTGGGCCTGGATGGTCACGTCCAGGGCGGTGGTGGGCTCGTCACAGATCAGAATTTTGGGCCGGCAGGCCACAGCGATGGCGATGACCACCCGCTGGCGCATACCACCGGAGAACTCATGGGGATACTGTTTATACCGCCGCTCTGGATCGTCAATGCCCACGGCGGCCAGAGCCTGGATGGCGGCCCGCTTGGCGGCCTCCCCCCGGAGATCCTGATGGAGAAGGACGGCCTCCAGGATCTGTTCCCCTACGGTCTTTAGGGGGTTCAGGGAGGTCATGGGATCCTGCATGACCATGGCGATCTCCTTGCCCCGGATGGTGAGCCACTCCTTCTCCCGGGTGAAGGTGGTGAGATCCTTTCCCTCATACCAGATATGCCCTCCCGCGATGACCCCGTTGGCGTCCAGAAGGCCCATGGCAGACTTGGTAAATACGCTCTTGCCGGAGCCGGACTCGCCCACGATAGCCAGAGACTCCCCCCGGTAGACGTCCAGGGAGATCCCTCTGATGGCGTTGAGAGTTTGGCCCCGAAGGGTAAAGCGGATGTCAAGATCCTGGAAGGAGAGGATCACATTGTTTGAAGTTGGGGTAGACATGATTGAATAGCCCCCTTTTGGAGGAGATAAGGAAATGAAAAGTGAAAAGTTAAAAATGAGAAGTTAAAAATTGCGGTGCCGCCGTTGGTGGCAATTTGAAAGGAAGGGCTGGGGGTGAGTGGGATATGGGGCAAAATGCACTTTCTTCCCCAGCTTTTTCACTTTTCATTTTTAACTTAGTCCACGTGGTTTTTCGGGTCGGCGGCGTCGGCGAAGGCGTTGCCGATGATGTAGAAGGAGATGGTGATCACCGCCAGCACCGCTACGGGGAAGTAGAGCTGATAGCGCAGAGTGGGGATGGTCATCAGCTCCCGGCCGGCCTGGATCAGGTTGCCCAGGGAGGGGATCTCGATGGGAAGGCCGATGCCGATGTAGGTGACAAAGACCTCGTTGCCGATGGCCGAGGGGATGGCCAGGGCCATGCGCATGGTGATGACGCTGACAAGATAGGGCAGCAGGTTCTTGAAGATGATCCGGTGAGTGGGGGTGCCCAGACACCGGGAGGCCAGGTTGTAGTCCCGGTCCCGGATAATGATGATCTGGTTGCGGATGAATCGGGCCATGCCCAGCCAGCCTGTGAGGCACAGGGCGAAGATGATGGTGGACACCCCGGGATTCATCACATAGGAGATGAGGATGAGCAGGAGAGTCTGGGGAATGTTGTCGAATACGTTGTAGAGTTCAGTGAAGAAGAAGTCAAGCTGCCGTACATAGCCCCAGAGAACTCCCATGAGAATGCCCAGGACCGCCTCCACACAGGCTACGGTGAAGCCGATGAAAAGGCTGGTGCGGGTGCCCGACCAGATCCTGGCCCAGATATCCTGCCCCAGGTTGTTGGTGCCGAAGATAAAGCCCTGGTCTCCGGGGGCCAGGTTGGACAGGGTGCGGCCGGCTTCGTTGTAGTGGATGGTGAGGGGGTTCCGCTGGCCGGGGAGGTTGGGCTGGATAAAGGTGAAGGCCAGGGTACAGACCAGCACCAGCAGGAAGAAAACGGCGGTCTTATTCTTGAAAAAGGCCCGGAGGGTGGCCCGCCAGTATGAGTAGTTGGAGTAGCCCCCCCGCTCTGAGGCGTCGGGGTTGAAGGGGGCGAAGGAGAACAACTCCTCCTCCCTCACAGGGGCGGAGAGGTCCTTTTTCAGTTGGTCGTTGAGCTTATCCCCCAAACGGTCGGATTTGAAATGACGGTAGGCTTTCATCAGCGGGATTCCTCCTTACTGGACAGGGTGATCCGGGGATCCAGAAGGGCCATGAGCAGATCCCCGAACAGCAGCCCCAGAATGGAGATCACTGAGTAGATCACCACCAGGGCCAGTACCATGTTGTTGTCCTGTCGCTTGATGACCGCCACCAGAAGTCCTCCCATACCGGGAATGGAGTAAAGGCTCTCTACGTAGAGGGAACCCATGAGGGTGAACAGGATAGAGTTGGGGATGTACTGGATGAGGGGTACCATGGCGTTGCGGAACACATGCCGCCGGGAGATCTGTCCCCCGGGGACGCCCTTGGCCCGGGCCAGCTTGATGTAGTCCTTGTTGGCCTCGTCCACCATGTACCGGCGAAGCCACATGGCGTAGTAAGCGATGTTGCCGATGGCCAGGGAGAGGATGGGCAGGATATAGGTCCGGTAGTCCCCCACCTTAAACAGCATGGGCAGCTTTAAGGACCAGTCGACGCCCAGCCAGTGAAGGTTGATGACACCCTGGGAGCCGGCGAATTGGATGAGGATGTGGTAGGCCGCGGCGGGGACGGCCTGGATGATGACAATAAACACGGTGCCCAGCTTATCCCCGATCTTCCATTTGGTCCGGGTGCTTCGACTCATCAGAATACCCAGGGGAAGACCCAAGGCCAGGGCGATAGCCAGGGAGGTAAGACCCAACTGGAGGGAGATGGGGGCCTTCTCGGCCACGATGGTGTTGATGGAGACCCCCTTCCGGTAGCGGATGGAGGTGCCCAGATCCCCGGAGAGAAGCTGTTTGCCGAAGTTCCAAAGCTGTTTGGGAAGGGGATCGGTGAGGCCCAGCTTCTGAAGGCCCAGGTCGATCTGGGTCTGGGAGAGCTTATCGTAATTTTCAAAATATCCCTCAATAGGCATGAGCCGCAGCAGGGAGAAGACCACCGTGATGACGATGGCCATGGTGAGGAAGGAGCGAAGGATACGTTTTAGGATATATTTGGGCATGGTGGATCCCCCTTGTGAGGTAAAATGAAAGGTGAATGTGGGAACCGCTTTTGCGTTTTGAGCGGAGCGCAGGCGTTTGGGTCTCTGTCCGTTTATGTTTCAGAGGCGCAAACGCCCGGGTTCCGCATGGCAGCACCCCGGGCCCCCTTGCGGGGGCTCCGGGGAGCGCTGCGGCGGATCGGGTCAGTGTTCGGTTTTTCCTTATTTCGCGGCGGCTACGGCGGCCTCGCGGTCGGTGAGCCACTGCTCGTAGGCGGCGTGGAACTCCTCCATGCCCATGGATTTCTCCAGCAGGTGCTGACCCTTATACCGGTAGCTGGCAAAACCAAAAGCGGCATAGGGACCCTCGAAGGGGTTCAGAAGGGAGAAGGAATAGCTCTTGGAGCTGGTGTGCATGGGGATGGCGAAGCCGTGGTCCAGGAGAACGGACTCAGCCTGGGCGAAGGTCTCGTAGCGGGCTTCCTCATCGCCGGTGATCTTCAGGGCGGTGGCCACCAGGTCCAGGTACTCCTGATAGTAGGCCTTGGTCTGGGGATCCTCACTCTTGAAAATGAAGCTGTAGGAGGAGCCCTCCTTGAAGGGATCCACGATGAAGGCGGAGGCGTCAGCGAAGTCGGCGCCCCAGTTACACTTCATCAGGCCATAGTCACCGGTGCGGCGAACGGCGCCCAGGAAGCCGGTGTCGGGGCCGGCCTCCACGATCACGTCGATGTAGTCGGCGCCCAGCAGGCCCTCCAGCTGCTGCTCCAGAAGCTGGCACTCGTCAGCCCAGTTGGTGGTGGAGGGGTTGTAGCGGACGTAGACCTTCACGGGGAAGGTGGCGCCGGCGGCGGAGAGCTCGGCCATGGCCTTCTCCTTGTACTCCAGGGCCTTGGCGGAGTCAAAGGAATCCCCGTCGGTATACTTGGAAAGGCCGGCGTAGTTAGCGTAATCCTTGCTGGCCGAGGCGAAGGACAGGGGGGTGATGGTGTTGCTCAGCTCGGACTCAGGATCCTCGGGGTTATAGACCTGGAGGGCGTTGACCCGGTCCAGACCGTGCATGATGGACAGGCGGAAGCTCTCGTTGTTCACGGCCTTCTTCCAGTTCTCTGGCTCATACTGGGCGTCAAAGTTGGGATCGAAGTTGAACAGGTACCAGTAGGAGTAAGAGGTGTCAGGGCGGCTGGAGTGGATCTGGTCGGAGTAGGAGGACATGAGGCTGCTCAGCAGGTTGGCGCTGATCTCGGCCTCGTCCACCTCGCCCTGGAGGAACATGGTGGTGCCCAGGGTGTTGGCTTCGGCGTTGTAGGTGCGCTGGATGGTGTCGATAAAGATATTGTCCTTGTCCCAGTATGCGGCGTTCTTGGTCAGCACCTGCTGGACCTGGGGCTGGAAGTCGGAGAGGATATAGGCGCCGCAGTACAGAAGATTGTCATTGTCAATGCCGAAGGTGTCTTTGTGGGCCTCCAGGAAGTCGCCGTTCACGGGCATGAAGGCGCTCCAGCACAGCATGGACAGGAAGTAGGGGCAGGGGGCGTCCAGGGTGTAGACCAGGGTGTAGTCGTCCACGGCCTTCACGCCGATATCCTCCTTGGCGACAGGGGCGACCTCCTCGATCACGTCCCCATCCTCGTCCAGCTTGGCGGGGTTGCCGTTCTCGTCCACTCCGTCGGTGGCGGTCTCCAGGGCCAGGAGGTAAGCGGTGTACTCGTAGTAGTTGTGGGCGTTGGTCACCTGGGCCACGTCCCAGTTGTACTCGCTGCCGGAATCGTTGTTGGCGTCCAGGATGTAATGGGCGGCGGAGACCCAGTCGTGGGCGGTGACGTCAGCCACCTCGGCCCCGGTCTTGTCCACCCACTTGACTCCCTTGCGGATGTGGAAGGTCCACTCACTGGAATCCTCGTTATGCTCCCAGCTCTCGGCCAGGGCGGGCTGGACCACGCCGTAGGAGTCGTACTCGATGAGGGTGTCCACCACGTTGGCGGGGATACGCAGATTCTCAAAGGTGGTGGTGATCAGGTAGTTCATGGTCTCCACCTCGCTGGAGTAGAGCTGCCGGTAGGTGGCTCCCTCGGCGGAGGGGGCGATAGGGTCTCCACTGGCGACGGGGTCAGGGTCCTTCTTGCCGCCGCAGGCGGCCAGACCAAGGGTCAGGGCCGCAGCCAGGGACAGAGCGGTCAGTCGTTTGGTAAGCTTCATGGTTTTATCCTTCCTTCCGTTTGTTGTGGAGCCGGAGGGGCTCCTATCATGACCGCCGGAGACGGCGGAGACGATACAGGTTAAGTGAAAAGTTAAAAATTAAAAGTGAAAAATGAAAAAGCTGTGTTCTGTTGTCGCCGAAGGCGACTGTTTTTTAACAGTCCGGCTCCGCCGGACACCGCAACTTTTCACTTTTAATTTTTCATTTTTAACTTGAATCTATTTCCACTCTGTGGAGAACTGGACGCCGATACCGGGGTCGCCGCTCATGGAGATGGTGGGGCCATCAAAGAGGGGGCCGCCGGGGAAGGGCTCGCAGGCGCAGAGACTGGGACCGTCCAGGTCGGCCATAGTGATGACCTCCTGACTGGCGCACAGGTGGGCGGCAGCGGCCACCGAGACCTGGCTTTCCAGCATACAGCCGATCATACACTGGACCCCATGCTGCTTGGCAAGCCGGCAGATCTTCAGGGCATTCCAGATCCCGCCGGTCTTCATCAGCTTGATGTTGATGTAGTCGGCGGCGTGGGTGGCAATAAGGTTGGCCGCGTCGGCGGGGGAGAAGACAGCCTCGTCCGCCAGAATGGGGGTATCCACCTCCCCGGTGACGAACCGGAGTCCCGCCACGTCCAGGGCGGGCACCGGCTGCTCCACCAATTCGATGTCAAGCCCCTTGTCCTCCATGGCCTTGATGATGGACACCGATTGCTCGGCGGACCAGCCCTGGTTGGCGTCCACCCGGAGCTTCACCCCGGGACCCACGGCCTGACGGATGGCGGCGATCCGCTGGATATCGGCGGAGCCCTCCTTACCCACCTTGATCTTCAAGGTGGTGAAGCCCTTGGACAGGGCCTCCAGACTGTCCTTTACCATCTCCTCCACTGGGTTGACCGAGATGGTGATGTCTGTTTCAAAGGAGGTCTTGGCCCCGCCCAAAAGCTGGTAGAGGGGTTTGCCCTGGTTTTTGGCCCACAGGTCATAGAGGGCCATGTCCACCGCGGCCTTGGGGGTGGTGTTGTGGACCATGCAGGCGTTGAGCCGTTCCATGACGGCGGGGAGGTCCTCCAGCTCCATGCCCACAATGGCGGGGGCGATGAAATCCTGGATAGCGCAGAGGATGGAACCGGTGGTATCCCCGGTGATAACGGCGGTGGGGGGCGCTTCGCCGTAACCCTCCAAACCGTTGTCGCCGATGACCCGGATCACAATATCCTCCAGCCGGTCCACAGTGCGGAGGGCTGTTTTGAAAGGGTGGGTCAGGGGGAGGGAAAGCCGTCCCACCTGGATGGCAGAGATTCGCACAAAAAACGCCTCCCGGAAAAAATGAATCTTTTAAGCCGCATTCCTTCAAAATGCGAAGGTTTTACAGATAAATAATTATACCATATTTTGCAAGCCTTGTAAAGAAAAAACCGGGGAAAAGCCGCCCTGCCAGGGGGACGGGCTTTCGGATACATGGGGCGTAAGACAGGGCTTCCTGCAAAAAAACGGACGCTTCCCTGTGGAAGCGTCCGGAAAGGAATGTGAGACCAGGGGGATGCCCCCTTTGATCTGACAGACCCGGATAGCACTCCACAGACGGAACTGTGACAGTCCGGCGGGTATTCCCCGACGGCCCGAAAGAACAGGGAGCAGGCACCCCCCTCTTCCTCGGCGGTTCTCCCTTTCCGCCCGACGGCTGCCTGGCCTTGCCGGGGGTACTGATGAAAACCGCGCCTCTATACAGGTTTAGCAGGTACTATGTTATCATGGGGAGGGGGGAATGTCAAGGGTGGCCTGCAATCAAAGGAGATTTTTCTTGCAAAAGCTGGAAAAAAGTAGTATAGTCCGTTTTATGGGACAGCAAAACAACTATGCTGAACACAGGAAAGGAGGCAGAGACCATGGCGAAGAAGAACAATCAGAAGGCCAAGCTGTTGGTATTGTATCGGCTTTTGCTGAAAAAAGGGGATGAGGAGCATCCCATCTCCACCCCGGAACTGATCCAGGCCCTGGACAGGGAGGGGATCCCGGCGGAGAGAAAAAGTATTTATACTGATATGGAGACCCTTAAGGACTTCGGGTTGGATGTGCAGCTCCGAAAGGGGAAGAACGGGGGGTGGTTTATTGGCCAGCGGGATTTTGAGCTGCCGGAACTGAAGCTGCTGGTGGACGCGGTCCAGTCCTCCCGGTTTATCAGTCGGAAAAAAAGCGAAGCCCTGATCCGTAAGCTCTCTGCCCTCACCAGTGAGTACCAGGCCAAACAGCTTTGCCGCCAGGTCTATGTGGACCGCCGGGTGAAGACCGACAACGAGAGCGTATATTACGCCATCGACCGACTTCATGCCGCTATTGCCGCCGCCCGGGCGGTGACGTTCCAGTATTTTGACTATAATGCCCGCCGGGAGAAGGTTTTTCGCCGGGAGGGAAAGCGGTATCTGGTTTCCCCCTACGGCCTGATCTGGAGCGATGAGAACTATTACTTAGTGGGCTGGGAGCATGGGGGAGCCTCCCTGCGCCACTACCGGGTGGACCGGATGACGGGGCTGGTCATGACCGGTCTTCCCCGGGAGGGGGATGAGAGCTGTAGGGGCTTTGACTTGGCGGAGTATGGGCAGAAGCACTTCCACATGTTCTCCGGGCGAGAGGGAAAGCTGCGTCTTCGCTGTGAAAGTCGCTTTGTCAATGTGATGCTGGACCGGTTTGGTCAGGAGGCTATGCTCATCCCCGACGGGGAGGACCATTTTGTGCTGACGGTGGATGGGGTGGTCTCCCCCCAGTTTTATGGGTGGCTGTTCGGCCTGGGGGAGGGGGTCCGGCTTACCGCCCCCGACTGGGCGGTGGCGGAGTACCGGGGGATGCTGGAAAAAGCTATGGGAGAAAAAGAGCAATAAGGAAAAAGCGAAAGACAGAAGAAATACGTGGTTTCGTATTCCTTCTGTCTTTAACTTTTCTGCGTTACTTTTGTTCCGCTTACTCCCAGCCCTTCCAGACCTCCGGCTCATATCCCACGGTGGCCTGCCTGCCGTTGCGCACCACCGGGGTCTTGATGAGCCTTGGGTCCTCAAAGAGTTTTTCCAGCTTGGCCTCGTCATGGGCCAGATATTTGAGAAGGGCGGAATCCGGGTTTTTCCAATCAATGAGATTATCCAGGCCCACCGCCCGGACTACGCTTTGCAGCTCCCCCCGGCTCATGCCGTAGCGGAGGATGTCCACGGCCTGAAACTTTACCCGCCGCTCCTTGAAATACCGCTCCGCCTTTTTGGTGTCGAAGCACTTGGACTTGCCGAAAATTTGAATGTTCATGGTATGATACTCCTGTTGTTCTTCAAGTTAAGACAAAAGGATCATTTCTTTGCTGTTGTCTTTCCCTCTTATCGGGAAAAATTTCAAGGAACAATTCTTTAATTCTGACCCACAATTCCAAGCCTGTATGACCCGCTCTAACGGGTCATATTTAGATGCCGTAATTACAAAACGTTTGTAAGTAGGCGAATCCTGATTCCGCCATTCCCATTGATGGGGAAAACCTTTTGAAATTGAGAGAATTTCACCAAAATAGGCTGCTAAATCAAGGATATCATCTTCATTATCAAAAAAATCTTTCTTTCGGTGTGCGATATCCGTTTTCATCTGCTCCAGGATCTCATCTAACCGGAGCAAATTGGCACGGTATGGAGACATTGAAAGGCCCCATCTGCTTGAAAACCGCAGCGCCCGTTCTATTGGAGCTTCCGAAAGGCGGACGCTTTGCTCCACCGTTGAAAAAACATAGTTCTGTTCCATAATGTTCATATACGCAATAATAAAATCGGTGATATCATCTGCAACTGCGCTCAAATAATTGATAAGCTCTTCTTGGCTATTGTAGGTCAGCTGGCTTGATGGGCAGAGACCGGGATATAACTTGGCCAATTCAAACTCCAAATGAATGGGGCGGATTTGAAAGATAAAGCGAAGCTTATGCGGCAAGTATTTGCTGTGGTCGACAATGATTGCCTGAGTTTGATCCGTTTTTACAAACGCAAAATTACCTCGCCCAAGGACTTGAAATTGATAGCCGAGAGGCTGTAACTTGGGAAGTAAAATTTGTTGTAATAGTAATTTGGTATTCATACTATACCTCGTATATCTTCTTTTGTTCCACAGGGAGCCGGCTCTTTTGCCCTGCCTATTCTCCTATATAAGTGAACCGGGGGCCGGAATAGCCCTCCCGTTCCACGTGCTGGCTCCACATCTCCGCCGGCCGGACCCAGAGGCCGCCCTCCCCGTAGAGGGCCTGGTAGACCACCATGGGCTCCAGGGTCTCGGAATGCCTTGCCAGGGAGATGAGACGGTATTCCTTCCCCTTAAAATGGCGGTAACGCCCCGGCTTGAACCCCTCCATACCGTTCCCTCCTTTCATTTTTTCTTATCATATCACAAATACCCGCTCCGGACAAGGACGGGTATTTTTCTGTTTTTTGAAAGCCATACTAAGGGACATCATGGAAAAGGTGGTGTTCCCTGTGAAAGCTGTGATTTTGGCGGGGGGAGAGGGCAGCCGGCTCCGGCCGCTGACCATCGGGCGGCCCAAGCCCATGACTCCCCTTTTTGGCAAGCCGGTGTTGGGTCATATCCTGGATCTGCTTCGCCGCCATGGGATCACGGAGATCGCCGTCACCCTCCGCTGTCTTCCCGCCTCCGTCACCGACCACTTTGGGGAGGGGAGAGAGTACGGGGTGAGCCTGTCCTATTTTGTGGAGGAGGAGCCCCTGGGGACCGCCGGAGGGGTAAAAAAGTGCATGGACTTCCTGGGGGAGGAGGACTTTCTGGTCATCAGCGGGGACGCGGTCTGCGATCTGGATCTGACCGAGCTCATGGCCCTCCACCAAAGCCGCCGCTCGGTAGCCACCCTGGCTCTGTGCCGCCGGTCGGAGCCCCTGGAGTATGGTCTGGTCCGGGCTGACTTTCAGGGCCGGGTCCTGGGTTTTGCGGAAAAACCGGGTTGGGGACAGGTGGACACGGAACTGGTGAATACGGGGATCTATATCCTTTCCCACAGAGCCATGGATCTGGTGCCGGAGGAAGGGCCTTACGATTTTGGGAAGGAGCTTTTTCCCCGGCTTTTGGCGGAGGGAGAGCCGGTCTACGGCTGGGAGGTCCCGGGCTACTGGCAGGACATGGGGGACTGCGGGGCTTATCTGGAGGCCGCCGCCGACGCGCTGGGGGGCAAGGTATCCCTGGACCTGGACGCGGGCCGGACCCAGAGTCCCGCCGGGGTGACCATCCGCCAGCCCTGCTGGGTGGGCCGGAGGGTCTCTCTGGCGCCCGGCTGTGTTATCGGCCCCTACACTGTGGTAGGGGAGGGCTCCACCGTAGCCACCGGGGCGGTGGTGGAGCGGTCGGTCCTGCTGGGGGCGGCGGTGGGGGAGGGGGCCGAGGTCTCCGGCGCCGTTCTGTGTAAGGGTGCTCAGGTCCACTCCTGGGCAGTAATAGGCCCCGGCGGAGTTCTGGGGGAGGGGGCCGTGGTGGGCAGCGGCGCCATCGTGGCCCCCGGGGTAAAGCTGTGGCCCGGACGCCGGGTAAGGGAGGGGGGTAAGGCCACCGCCTCCCAGGTGCTGACCGACCAAAGCGTACCCCTGAAATTTTCCGCTGGGGGCGCTCTCCGGGGACGGGTGGGGGAGGAGCTGACCCCTGAGGCCCTGTTGGCTCTGGGTTCCCTCTTAGGGGAGAAGGAACGGGTAGGTCTGGGCTGGTCCGGGGGCCGGGGGGCGGCCATGCTGGCTCGGGCCGTGGCCTGCGGCGTGGCCGCCGCGGGAGGGACCGCCCTGGTCAGCGACGCTCCCTGCTCCGTGGTGGGAGCTTGGCTGGGGCGGTATTATGACCTGCCTGTGACCCTCTATATCCAGCAGGATGGAGATACCGCCGAACTGCGGCTGTTTGGTCCGGATGGGCTGGCCCTGGACCGGTCCTGGCAGCGGAAGCTGGAGGGAGGTCTCCTCCGGGGGGAGGGCAGCCGGGTCCCGGCCAGCCGGGTGGGGGGCTTTGAGTCGGTGGCGGGGACCCGCCCCGGCTATGTGGCCGAGGCCGCCCGTCTTACCCGTCTGTCCAGCCTTCCCCTGCGGCCTCTGACGGTGCAGGTGGAACGGGGGGAGGGGGCCAATGACCTGCTGGCCTCCGCTCTGGCCGCTCTGGGCTGTCGGGTCCTCCGAGGGGGGGGGCGGGGAAGCCCCACCTTCTCGGCGGACTGGGGGGGCTTCCGCCTTACCGCCTGGGACGAGGAGGGGCGGCTCATCACCCCAGACCGGGTGCTGGTTCTGCTGACTCGCATTGAGATGGAGCAGGGGACGCGGACCGCCGCCCTTCCCTCCTGGGCTCCCGCCGCCGCCGAGCGGGTGGCCGAGGGCTTCCGGGGCCGGCTTCTCCGCCTGGGACGGGACGGGGAGGACGCCCAGCGGCTTTGGCGGGAACAGCCCTGGTTTTGGGACGGGATCTTTGCCGCCTGCCGCCTCTGCGCCCGTCTGGGTCTTACCGGGGAGCCTCTGAGCCTGCTGGACCATTCCATTCCACAGTTTGCCACCGTCCGGGGGGAGGTGCCCCTCCGCTCTGGCCGGGGGAGGGTCATGGGCCGCGCCCTGGAGGATCTTTCCGCTGAGCCCCAGGGGGAGGGGGTCCGGGTGAAGGCGGGGGAGGGCTGGATCTACCTGGTCCCCTCCGCCAGCCGCAACGCCCTGCGTATCATCGCCGAGGCCACCAGCATGGAGGCCGCCGCCGAGCTCTGCGGGGAGTATGAGGAGAAGTTGAAGGAACTGGACCGGTAGGGCGGGGGCGGTGCTTGCCGGTGGCAAGCGGTACCGCGCGACCGAGCCGGCAGGCGAGACCTTGCCCCCGCCGCGCCGTCCCTCCGCAGGGCCCGATGACCCATCGGGCCGTCCCCATCATAAAAGAACAAGGGCTTTATGATTTCTCCCTCCGCGAAAAGGAGGGAAAAGTCATAAAGTCCTTGCTTTATGGAAGAATATGGGGTAAAATGTCGGTGAGGAAAACGAAATAGTGGCGGCCCTTGGGTGCTGGTAACACCCAAGAGCCTGCGCGGGCGAGGTAGCGCCCACACAACAGAGGAACTCTGCACCGTCTGTTATTGTACCCTTTTTTGCCCTTTTTGGCAAGGGAGAATGACAGGTTGTGTTGCTGTTTTGACGTGCTGTGTTGGGGCATATACCCGCACAGCACGTTTTGTTTTCCTCACGGAGAAGGGAAAAGGGGGCGTAAAGCCCCCGTCCCTGCCGTGAGAAAACAGAAACATTTTCTGCGATTTACCGGGAAAGAGAGGGCCTTGCTTATGAGGATAAAGAGAAGGGTCATAATAGGAACGCTAGTGTTGGCGATGGCGCTATCATATGCACAGGCTGCGGCTACGTCAAATGAAACGGAGAATGACGAGGCCATCGACCCTGCCTTTACCGACCCAATCTTTCTGACGGCGGTCCGAACCATTCTGGGTAAGGTGGAAGGAGAGCCTATCTACTCCTCGGACGTAGCGGGACTCACTGAACTGGACGTTAGCACTCACTACCTTGAAAAAATAGGTTTCCACTGGCCGGAAGAAATTAAAAGCATGGATGGGATTGAATATTTTCCATCACTAAAAAAGCTACTTTGCTATGGAAATGACTTTCCCACCATAGATCTGTCCCACAGTCCGGCGTTGGAAGAGCTGGACGTCTCCTATAACGTGGAGTTGAAGTCTCTTGATCTGTCGGCTTGCCCAAAGCTAAAATGGCTGGACTGCAACAATACCTATCTTTCCAGGCTGGATGTGAGTGGAAATCCCAAACTGGTCACCCTGCTGTGCTACAGTACGGATCTGGCCGCCCTTGATGTATCCCATAACCCCTTGCTGGAGACGCTGGACATTTGGGATACGCATTTGACCAGCCTGGACGTATCCCATAATCCTGACCTTACATACCTTGACTGCAGATGGAATCATATGTGCGCTATGGACAGCGTTAGGGGCCTGGAGCAGTGTCCCAAGTTGACGTACGCCACAGGCAACCCGGAGGTAGATACCTTTCTATTTACGCCTCAGGAGGAGAACTTCGGGGAGGGACATAGCTGGGACAGCGGGCGGGTGACGGTGGAGCCAGATTGTGTCAAAGCGGGGGAGAGGACCTATACCTGTGTACACTGCGCAGCCGTCAGAACAGAGGAGCTCGCCGCCTCAGGTCGGCACACTCCTGAAGCCAACTGGGAGGCAGACAGAATAAACCACTGGCATCCCTGCACCGGCTGTGGGATACCGATGGAAACGGTGGCTCATACCAAAACATGGGATAAAGACAGGATTCAGCACTGGGCAAGATGCGAGGTCTGTGGCTGGATAGACTCCGGCAAGACCGAACATGCTTATGACAATGATCAGGATGCCACTTGCAGTATCTGTGGGTATAAACGCGTCGTTATCCCTTATGTGCCTTCCGCCTCCAGTAGCTCCTCCGGCAGCTCCTACACCATTACAGCAACAGCGGGTGAGGGCGGGGAGATAGATCCCAGCGGCAGGGTAAGCGTTTGGGAAGGCGGGGATAAGGTTTTCACCATCATCCCCGGTAAGGGCTATGTGACCGCCGATGTGCTGGTGGACGGTAAGAGCGTGGGGGCTGTGGCGGAGTACGGCTTTGAAAAAGTGTCTAAGGCCCACACCATAGAGGTGTCCTTCCGGCAAGCGGTTCCCGGCTGCGCCCCCTGCCCCAAGGACGAAAGCTGTCCCATCTGGCCCTACACGGACGCGGATGCCGGAGAGTGGTATCACGACGGCGTTCACTACTGCATAGAAAAAGGCTTGATGCTGGGGTATGGCCACGGAAAATTTGGCCCCGGCGATCCCTTGAGCCGCGGAATGGCGGTCCAGATTCTCTACAACGAAGCGGGACGGCCCGCTGCGTTTGGGAGCAGCCCCTTTGAGGATGTGCCTGGAGAAAAATGTTACGTCAAGGCGGTAGCCTGGGCTTCCGGGAATGGCCTGGTCAACGGCTTTGGAGATGGCTCCTTCCGGCCCGATGAGCCTGTCACCCGGGAGCAAATTGCCGCCATCCTGTACCGCTATACGGCTTATAAGGGCGGGGATGTGATCGCCAGGGCTGACCTGGGCGGTTTTACAGATGCGGCGCGGATCAGCGGGTACGCCAGAGAACCCTTGGCCTGGGCTAAGGCGAGGGGCCTTATCAACGGCACTGACTGGGGTGGTATCCACCCCGGAGGATACGCCACAAGGGCGGAGACGGCAGCGATCCTGATGCGGTTTTGCGAAAACGTCTTAAAATAAAAAGAGCGGCTGGGGAAACTTTCCCCAGCCGCTTTCTATTTTCGTTTACACCGGCTCGTCCACCACTTGAGCCTTGATAAGGTTGGTGGTGCCACGGGCGCTCAGCGGTACCCCGGCGGTGATGACCACCGTGTCCCCCGGAGCTGCCATGCCCTCCTTCCGGGCGGTGTCCACACACAGGGAAAAGAGCCGGTCTGTGGAGTCCACCTGGCCGTAGAGCAGGGGCTGGACCCCCCAGGAGATGGCAAGCTGGCGGCGGATCTTTTCCGAGGTGGTGAGGGCCACGATGGGGCAGGCGGGCCGGAATCGGGAGATCACCCGGGCGGTGTGGCCCGAGGTGGTGGCCGCCAGGATGGCGGTGGCGTCCAGGTCCATGGCGGTGGTACAGCAGGTGTGGCTGATGGCCTCGTTGATGGAATGGGGGTCGTCGCAACGGTAGCCCATGCGGCGGAACCGCTTCCAGTAGTTGATGGCGGCCTCGGCGGCCTCCACGGTGCGGACCATGGTCTCCAGGGCCTCAATGGGGTGCTTGCCCGAGGCGGTCTCCCCGGAGAGCATAACGCAGCTTGTGCCGTCAAAGACGGCGTTGGCTACATCGCTCACCTCCGCCCGGGTGGGCCGGGGGTTGCGGATCATGGAGTCCAGCATCTGGGTGGCGGTGACCACGTTCTTCCCCGCGGCGGAGGACTTGGAGATCATCTCCTTTTGGATGATGGGGACCTCGTAGGCGGGGATCTCTACCCCCAGGTCGCCCCGGGCCACCATGGCCCCGTCGGCGGCGGAGAGGATCTCGTCAAAGTTGTCCACACCCTCCCGGTTCTCGATCTTGGCGATAATACGCACATCCTGCCCGCCCCACTTGCACAGCTCCTCCCGGATATCCAGGACATCCTGGGCTTTCCGGACGAAGGAGGCGGCCACAAAGTCGAAGTCGTGTTCCGCGGCGAAGCGAAGGTCGGAGCGGTCCTTCTCCGTGAGGGCGGGAAGCTGGATCTTGGTGTCGGGGATGTTGATGCTCTTATTGTTGCTCAGGGGGCCGCCGGAGACCACGGCGCAGTGGATCTGTTGGTCCTCCACGGACTCCACCCGCAGTTCCACCAGACCGTCGTCAATGAGGATCCGGGTGCCGGGCTGGACCTCCTTGTGCAGGTTCTCGTAGGTGACCGAGACCCAGCTTTCGTCCCCCTCCCCCTCCCAGGTGGACAGGGTAAAGCTCTGGCCCTCAGCCAGGGTGATGGGGCCGTTCTTGAAGGTACGGATGCGGATCTCGGGACCCTTGGTGTCCAGAAGGGTAGCCACCGGCCGGCCCAACTCGTCCCGGATCCGGCACAGGCGGTTATAGGTGGCCAGATGGCTCTCATGGGAGCCGTGGGAGAAGTTGAACCGGGCGCAGTTCATGCCGGCCAGGATCAGCTTGCGAAGCATCTCCTCGCTGTCCACCGCGGGGCCCAGAGTGCAGATGATTTTGGTTTTTCTTGTATTCATAAAGGAAATTACCTCCGAAAAAAGGAGCGCGGAAAAGGAGCTGTCGTATACTCTTACTCAAAGGATGCGCTCATTTGGGCAAATGATACTATATTCTATGTCTCTTGAAAAGCGGCAAAACCACCAAAATATGGAGAAAAGAGGAACGAGAATAGAGAAAAAATAAAAAAATGACAAAGTAAAAAGCTAAGGACGAGACCCCCTCGTCCTTAGCTTTTTCATTTTTCCGCCTCCTCCGCCCGCTTTTCCGCGATGGCGTCGGCCCGGGCTGTGGGAAGGTAGGGATAGAGCTTGTCCACCCGGAGGGACCCGGTGGAGTTGAGCACTATGACCAGATCTGGCTCCAGCCAGTCGATATAGTGCATCATCATATCCTGGTTGCCGTTGAACTGCCGGGGATCCATGGCGATGACCTCCTGACAGCACAGGGAGAGGAAGGGGGTCAGGCCACAGCCGAAGGAGTCCCGGAGGATCAGGATCCGCTTGCCCTTGGGATTCTTTTCGTTGTAGGCCCGGGAGAGAAGGTAATCCCCTCCGGCATAGATCGTGTAGGGGTTGGTCTCATAGCGGTCGGTGTCGGCCAGCCGCTCGGGAAAGAGCATACTCACCACGAAGGGCCCCTCCCGCTTGACCCCGATCAGGGGCACTGAGTAGGTCAGGTCGGTGGAGAACTTGGGGGACCAGATCTCCACGTCGTCCTCCCCGGCGTAGAGAGAGCCCACCCGCCGGCCCTGGGAGCCCAAAAAAGCGGCGTGGAAGCTGTACTTGTCAAACTCCTCCGGGTCGGTGAGCTCCTCGCTGATCTTGAAGCGGTAGCTTTTCTCCAGCTTTTCACACAGGATCTGATACCCCAGAAAAGCCCCCTCCGGACTCCAGTGGTGGTCGGTGCGGTAGAAAAGCTCTCTGGCCTCCGTGGGGTCCTCCTGGGCGGCCTCCATAAAGGCGGGGCGCAGGTCCAGGGTGTCCACCCTGGCCTCCTCCAGAAGGGAAAGGAACTGGTCGGCCTCCCGGTCGGAGTATTCCTCAATGCCCTCCGGCAGAGGGCTTACGTTCAGCTTGGAGGGGGCCTGGACATAGAGCAGGGGAGTGCGGTACTCCTTGTATACCCGATGGGCGAAGTCGATCATCTCCTCCGCCCGGGTGGTCATATCCATCTGCTCCCCCTCCAGGTCGGCAAAGGTGAGCAGACCGCCCTCCAGATTGACCACCGTATACTGGGGATCCATATCCTCCACGATCTGCCGCCCCATCAGACGCTGGGCGCCGCCGTAGAGCTCTATGAACATATGGTCCCGGTCTAAAAGCTGATTGAGGGTGGGGTCTGCCTCCTGGGTGAACTGACAGAAGGAGTCCAGGGCCTCGGAGAGGGAGGGAACGGGGGTGCCCAGGGAGTGCTGCAGGGGATGGATGACGGTGGAGCGGGAGGGAAAAGGGTTCTCCCGGTCCTCCCTGGCGGGGAGGGGGAGCTTAGCGGCATAGGGCTGGGAGACGGTGGGGACCGAGCGGGTCAGATCCTGAAACCCTGTGGCGCTGGGGGTGAGCCCAAGGCCAAGATAAAGCAGAGCGGAGACCAGTCCTATTAAAAACAGGACTGCGGTATAAGAGTTTCGCCGTTTGGTCATGGGAGCACCTCCTTTACAAGTGAAAAATAAAAAGGGTCGTAGGGGCTCTGCCCAATTTCCTAAAACCGGAAATAGATAAACGGGTTATAGGTCCCCTTCACCAGATAGCACACGCATAATACCCCGGCAGCGGTGAGGCCCAGGGCATAGAGCAGGTCCAGGATGGGGGACGGGTCCCGGCCCAGAAGGCGGGACCGCTCCAGCCGCTCCCGGAACCAGGGGGCAAAGGGGAAGGAGAACAACAGGGCGATCAGGAGCAGGGGAAGGTTTTCCATGAAAAAGAGACCGCTGGCGGGGTCTGCCCCCCCGGTTCCGTTCCATCCCAGCATGGTGAGGAAAAAGCCTCCGGCATACTCCAGGGTGTCAGCCCGAAAGAGCATCCACAGAAAGTTTACCGCCAGCAACGTATAGGCCCGGCCCAGAGGGGCGGGCAGCCGGTCCATATGGGGGATGTATTTCTCCCCAATAAGAAGGAGGGCGTATAAAAGGCCCCAGAGTACAAAGGTCCAGTTGGCCCCATGCCACAGGCCGGTGAGGAGCCAGACCACCAGCAGGTTCCGGATATGCTTGGCCTTGCCCACCCGGTTTCCCCCCAGGGGAATATACACATAATCCCGGAACCAGGTGCTCAGGGAGATGTGCCACCGGCGCCAGAATTGGGTGATGCTGGCGGCGGCATAGGGATGGTCAAAGTTTTCCTGGAAGTGGAAGCCAAACATTTTTCCAAGGCCGATGGCCATGTCGGAATAGCCGGAGAAGTCATAGTAGATCTGGAAGGTGTAGCACAGGGATCCCAGCCAGGCCATGGGGGTGGACAGGCTGCCGGGATCCATGCGAAAGACCCGGTCGGCCACCACCGCCATCTGGTTGGCGATAAGGACCTTTTTGGAAAGGCCGATGAGGAACCGGGAACATCCCGCGGAGAAATCATCCCAGGTCTCCACCCGCCCGTCGATCTGCCGGGCTACGTCGGAATATTTCACGATGGGGCCGGCGATAAGCTGGGGGAAGAAGGAGATATAGAGTCCGAGGGTCAGGGGGGAGCGCTGGACCTGGGTCCGTCCCATGGCTACGTCAAAGACATAGCTAAGAGCCTGGAAGGTGAAGAAGGAGATGCCGATGGGCAGCTCAATGACGGGGACCATCAGCCCCAGCCCCAGGCCGTTGAGGGACTCCAGGGTGAAAACCAGATACTTGAAGACAAAAAGGAGGGCCAGGTTACACGCCGTCGCCGCGACGACAGGTAGAGCCTTGTGCTTTTTTCGAAACTTCTGCCGGTAGACCCACCGGCCAAAGCCGTAGTTCATGGCGATGGAGGCCAGCATCACAGGGAGGAACCGGGGCTCCCCCCAGCCATAGAAAAAGAGGGAGCAGACCAGCAAAAACAGATTCTGGGCCTGCCGCAGGCCCCGGAGAAAAACATAGTATCCGGCCAGGACAAAGGGCAGGAAGCAGAACAGGAACACAGGACTGGAGAACAGCATCCGGCGAAGTCCCCTCCTTTCATTCTAAGATAAGAGAGAAAAGATAAAAGAGAAAAGATTTTGACCTGTGGTCCGGCGAAGCCGGACTATTTCAGATGGTCGCCTGCGGCGACATCAAATTTCATCTTTTCTCTTTTCCCTTTTCTCTTTACGTCAGCCATCTCCCCACAAACGGAACCCGGGAGATCAGCCAGGCCGCGGCAAAAGAGCAAAGGAATACCGCCATGGCTAAGGCCGGGATGGAGGCCACCGGGGGAAAGGAGAGCACCGTGATATCCAGGTTCCGCAGCAGGGTGAGAAACAGGTCGTGGACCAGATAGATGCCAAAGGAGACCCTGGCCACGCCTCCCATCCGCTGCCGGCGGGATCGCTCCTCGCTGACCCCCAGCACATAGCGGAACAGCACCACGATGGATACCGAGAAGGCGGCTATATTGGGGGCAAAAAAGCTGTAAAGGGGCTCTACCAGCCGTCCCGCCGAGTAGGAAAGTACGCTGGTGCCCCATACGGTGAGGGCGGCTCCCCCCAGGCCAAGGACATAGATCAGGGCTTCGGCCAGGCGGCTCAAAGTGTATTCCCGCAGATACCACCCCGCCACATAATAGCCCACGTACCCCATCACCAACTGGATATCCAGTCGCTCATACCACACCCGGAGAACGGGGAGGAACCCCCAACGGGGCCACAGCTTGAACAGGGTGGGGAGCACCGAAGCGAAGAGGAAGGCGATGAAGAAAAACCAGTGAAAATCCCCCCGGCTGGCCCCCCGGCAGAAGGCCCGGAGGATGGGGGTGATAAGATAGAGTCCCAGGATCATATAGAGGAACCACAGGTGGTACCGGGTATCCCCACGCAGAGCGTTGAGAATGGCCGCCCACAGCCCCGGCCATGTGAACCGTCCCCCGGCGGTGCAGTACTCCACCGTGGCGTATATCCCGCCCCAGAACATCAGGCAGATCAGGATCCGCAGGCAGTTATGGAGCAACAGCTTGGAAAGGGGAAGGGACTTTTTGGTGTCCAGCATGAACATCCCCGACAGCATGACGAACACCGGCACGCACCAGTGGGTCAGGGAGTTATAGAGGTTGAAGATCTGCCAGTTTGGAGAACCCACCGGCACCACGGAGACATCCCCGCCCGCCAGATGAAACAGGATCACCGCAAAGGAGGCAAACACCCGTAGCAGATCGGCGTAGGCCAATCTCCCATTGATCTTTTCCGCCATAGGCCACCTCACAAAGGAGATTTTGAAAAATCAAACTATTTTATCATAAAACCGGAAGGGAAGCAAGATGGGAACCACCGGGTCCCTTTTAAAATAAGTGTTGTTGGAATATAACTCCGGCGATTACTATAGAGGAACATTGATATGACAGATGCCCTGTGCTATAATCAGTTCGATAAATGCTAATTTTGTAGGAGGGATACGGAATGAAAAGCAACAGGTGGACCCTTATTACCGCTCTTTTGAATCTTTTAGCAAGCTGTTGTTTTGTAGCTGCGGCAAATGGTCAAGCTGAAAAGACTCCAAAGGTCTTATTCTGCATAGCCGCCGTTTGTTTTTTTGTGAGCGGCATCGGTTTCCTCTGCACCTATATCAAAAGCAAAAAGAAAACTTAAATAAGGTTAATTCCAGTTTATTGGGCGGCCATCCAGTAATGGGTGGCTGCCCGTTTTGGATATTTTGACGAGTGGTTTGACGAAGTGGCCTTCAGCAACACGAATCTGAAAAGGGAGGACCCTACC
>JAAWNQ010000028.1 GCA_022799035.1 Oscillospiraceae bacterium | reverse complement strand
GCCGGGGGATCCCCCGGCTAAAAAAGCACAAAGGAGAAAGATCATCATGAACAACAAGAAAGCTCTGCTCGCCCTGCTCGCCGCGGTGCTGCTCACCGGCTGTACCCCGGCGGACACCAGCCCCACCCCCTCCGGTTCTGCCGCCGGCCTCTATACCCCCGGCTCCTATACCGCGGAGGAGAAGGGCTACGGCGGGACCGTCCAGGTTACCGTGGAGGTGGATGAAAACAGCATCCTTTCCGTGACCGCCACCGGAGAGAAGGAGACCCCGGGCGTGGGCAGTAAGGCGGTGGAGAGCCTTCCCGTCGCTATTCAGGAGGCCCAGAGTACAGAGGTGGATGACGTCAGCGGGGCCACCTTCTCCTCCACCGCCGTCAAAACCGCCGCAAAGAAGGCCCTGAACAAGGCCATGGGCAAGGACGAGAATGAGGGTATCACCGTTGGGGTCTCCAGCGGTGATACCCAGCCCACCATCTATGAGCAGGGCTGGTCCATCCAGCCCACCTATGGCATCCTGAAGGGGGACTACTACAAGGAGGAGATGGTCTTCCGCCAGGGCCACACCGGCATCCTGGAGGTGGTCACCGGGGAGGACGGAGAGCTGCTGATGGTGGAGTTCAACGAGACCGGCCGGCCCAACTACTATACCCGTCTCTACCAGAACCAAAACAAACGGATGTCCGAGTACAACTTCACCATGGGGGAGCGGAAGGGCACCGCTTTCATTCAGGGGGTCCTCTCCGCCGAGGAGCAGATGATCGCCAACCAGAGCCTTACCGCCCCCATCGACACGGTCTCCGGGGCCAGCAATTCAGTGGAGCAGGCCATGATCCCCCTGGCCGAGAAGATCGACTCCCGGCTCTCCCAGGGTTCCAGCCAGAAATATTACAGCATTGCCGAGGATATCGGCGGCGGGCTGTCCGGCAAACTGGAGGTGGTCGTGGAGAATGGCAGGATCATCTACTGCCACTATGACGAGATTTTTGGGGACAACCCGGAGGATATTGAGGATGCGTCCCTCAAACAGTACTACCGTACCTCCAAGTACGACAGCATCTACTATGAGGAGCCCTCCCGTATCGGCTTCAACGTGGAGATGGACGCTTTGAACGAGAAGGTGGTGGAGACCCAGGACATGTTCGACCTCTCCGGCCTTCCCGCAGTGGACGCCAGCGGGGATTATCACGCCATGGGCTTCACCGTCCGGAGCACCGCTTGGGATAACTATCTGGCTCTGGCGGAAAAACTCCATACCGAGATGGTCCGAGACGGGGTCCTGAAGTAAACCCCATCTTTCAAAATGGGCTTCGCCGTCTCCCACGGCGGAGCCCATTTTCGTCGTTTTTTCTCCACTTTTTTCAAATCTCCTCTTGCCTCCTTCCGGATTTTTGTATATAATATTTAAGTTGTGTCGTTATGGGCCCCGGAAAAGGCAAACCGTTCCGGTTGCGAATCCCCCGGCCCGGAGGTAACGAACCATGGTAAAAGCGATCGTAGGCGCCAACTGGGGCGACGAAGGCAAGGGGAAGATCACCGATCTTCTGGCCGAAAAGTCTGACGTGGTCATCCGCTTTCAGGGCGGGGCCAACGCGGGACACACCATCATCTGCGATTACGGCAGGTTTGCCCTTCACCAGCTCCCCTCCGGCGTTTTCTACCCTCACACCACCAACATCATCGGTACCGGCGTGGCTCTGGACGTGTCCAAATTTCTCCAGGAGCTCAAGCAGCTTGAGGAGGGCGGCGTTCCCGCCCCCCACGTATTGGTGGACCAGCGCACCCAGATTCTCATGCCCTACCACGTGCTTCAGGACACCTACGAGGAGGAACGGCTGGCGGGCATGGCTTTCGGCTCCACCAAGTCGGGGATCGCCCCCTTCTATTCCGACAAGTACGCCAAGATTGGCGTTCAGCTTGCCGACCTGTGGGACGAAAAGCGACTGCTGGCCCGGCTGGAGCAGATCTGCGAGTTGAAAAATGTGCTGTGGGTCCACCTCTACCACAAGGAGCCTCTGGATCCCAAGGCCCTCTTTGAGGGCCTCATGGTCCAGCGGGAGGCCATCGCTCCCTATGTGGGGGATACGGCAGCCTTTATCCATCAGACGCTCAAGGAGGGAAAAACCGCCCTTCTGGAGGGTCAGTTGGGTTCCATGAAGGACCCGGACCACGGTATCTATCCCTTTGTCACCTCCTCCCACACTCTGGCCGGCTTTGGCGCTGTGGGCGGCGGGGTACCCGCCTCCGCTATCCGGGATGTGATCTGCGTCTCCAAGGCGTACTCCTCCAGCGTGGGCGCCCCCGGGGAGCCCTTTGTCTCCGAACTGCTGGGAGAGGAGGGAGACGAGCTTCGCCGCCGGGGCGGCGACCAGGGCGAGTTCGGCGCCACCACCGGCCGGCCCCGCCGGGTGGGCTGGTATGACGCGGTGGCCAGCCGCTACGGCTGCATGGTCCAGGGCGCCACCGAGGTAGCCCTCACCGCCATCGACTGCCTGGGCTATCTGGATGAGATCAAGGTCTGCGTGGGGTATGACGTGGACGGTGTTGTGACCCGGGACTTCCCCGTGTTCTCCCAGCTTTGCCGGGCCAAGCCGGTATACGAGACTCTCCCCGGCTGGAAGCGGGATATCCGCGGGATCACGGAGTTTGACAAGCTGCCTGTGGAAGCCCAGAATTATGTAAACTTCATTCAGAAGGAATTGGAGGTCCCAATTCGGATCGTCTCCACCGGCCCCAAGCGTCACGAGATCATCGACCTGCACTGAGATAATCAAAGAGAGGGAGACCGCTCGGCGGTCTCCCTCTCTTTTCACTTCCGATTTGAAAATGGTTCCCGGCACTCAGGAGAAGAACACCCGGTCCAAATGCTCCACCAGGGTCTCCTTCAGGGTCTCCAGCTCCTGGGCATACTGCTCAGAGCTGTTAGAGGGGGTACGGTCATTGACGAACCGGCCCAGATTGTCCACCCCCCAAAAGGCGGCGGTGTCGTCGTCAAAGACCTGGAAGGCCTTCATATACCGGTCCCACTTCTCGTCCTCAATGCCCACGCCGTCACCGATCCATCCCCGGCCGCCGCCCAGGTAGCCGCAGTTCATGATGGTATACATGCCCTTTCCGGTGAGCATCCCCGCCAGGCTGCCGTCAGGCAGGTCCTGGTAGGCAAACTTCTTGGCAAAGACCTTTTCCATATAGCCCTTGGCCATGGCGGTGGGGGTGTCGTGCCAGTTGGGGTAGACAAAGATGATGTAGTCCGCCTTCGTCACGTACTCCTGCTCCGTTTTGATGGCCTCGGTGGGCTCACCGGCGCCGTCCTTGGCATAGTAAAACTCCTCGGCGGAGAGAACAGGGTCGAAGCCCATGGCGTAGAGGTCCCGGACCTCCACCTCCACCCCCTTCTCCTCAAAGTGGCTCATGGCAGTGTTACCCAAAACCCGGGTGACGGTGGCGTAACGGGGATCAGCCACCACGAAAAGGGCCTTCTTGGCCTCTCCATCGGTAAAGCCCTTGGGAGTGTAATCCTCCATCACCTCGTCAGGCACCACCGAGGCGGAGGTCACCGTCTCCACATCGGCGCCGGGGGCGGGAACAGCGGGGGTAGTGGCGCCCGAGAGAGTGTCCGCGGTGGGGCTGGGCTCAGGAGCCTGAGTGGGCTCCACGGTAGGTACAGGGGTGGGAGTCGGGGTGGACTCGGCTGCCTTCTGTCCGCAGGCGGACAGGGCTCCGGCCAGCAGAGCGCCGGCCAGCACCAGGGCAAGATACTTCTTTATCATGTCAGATTTCTCCTTTGGTTTTCTTGTTTTATCAAAACGCCGGGCAGCGCTACCCGCCGTATTTGAACACAGCTCAGCCTCCGTAGGCTTCTATCAGATGCTGGATAAAATTCTCATACTCCTCTTTCAGCAGCTCATTTTTCCGGGAGATCACCCCGCAGGTCAGAAGGACTTTAGGCCCCTGGAAGGGGATCCGTTTCAGGTCCTTGCCCACGCTCCACTTACAGCTCCAGGAGGGCCCCACCGAGTAGGAGGGCAGTTGGGACAGGGCCTCGTGATAGGTCTTATTTCCGTTGACCAGAAGCCGGCGCCCGCTTCGGGGCACTCCCATATACTCCATCTCAAAGTCCAGGGAGAACATTCCCTCCAGCCAGTGGGTCTTCTCCACCCGGAACAGGCCCTCCAGATCGGAGGCCGAGATGCTCTCCCGCCCAGCCAGGGGGGAATCCACCCCCACCCGCACCTGGAAGTCCCCGGTAAACAGCTCCCGAACCGTCAGGTCGTTGGGCTGGATCAGAGAGCGCAGCTTTTTCTCCTGAAACTGGCTGTACATGACGATCCCCATGTCCGAATCCCGGTTCTTCACCCGCTCCAGGGCGGTCTCCACTCCGCACTCACACAGCTCAAACTCATAGTTGTCCTGGGTGTAGAGACCGCAGACCCGCAAAACTCCACGCTGATAATGTCGGAACTGAAGGTGGCAATCTTGATCTTGTGCTCGTTCACATCCTCAAACAACTTCTGGGTGATGATCTCACACTGACTCACCACCGTTTTGGCGTGGTGGTACACCTCCGCCCCGTAGCTGGTGAGCAGAACACCCCGGTTGGTCCGCTGGAATACCGCCCGGCCCAGCTCTTTTTCCAGGGCGGCGATCTGGGCGCTCAGGGTGGGCTGGGCCATAAACAGGTTGGCGGCGGCTTTGGAAATGCTGCCGGTCTCCACCACTTCCACCAGGTATCTCAGCACGTTCAGATCCATTGCCCACCCTCTTTTCCATTCTTTGTCTGTTTTCTGTCAAACATATTGTAGCATAACCTTCGCTCAAATGCTATACGTCCCGCAATACGCATTTCCCACATCCAGCTATTCATTTTTTCGATAGCAGCCCTTTTGTTCCCGGAAGGGACAGGGTCCGGGTACCCACCGTCTCCCGAAAGGCAGCGTCATGCTCCACCATGAGCATGGTGGGGGCAAACTCCAGGATCAATTCTTCGATCTGCATCCGGGAGTAGAGGTCAATAAAGTTCAGCGGCTCGTCCCACACATAGAGGTGAGCCTTCTTGCACAGGCTTTTGGCTATGAGCGCCTTCTTTTTCTGCCCCTGGGACAGGTCCCTCATATCCTTCTCAAATTGGACCCGCTCAAAGTCCATTTTTCGTAGAATAGTCTTGAACAGACTCTCATCGATCCCCGCCCTCTCCGCCAGCTCTCCCAGAGAGCCCGAGAGGTGGCTGGTATCCTGGGGCACGTAGGAGATCACCAGGCCGGATCCCTTTCTCACCGTTCCCCGGTGACCGATCTCCTGCCCCATCAGCAGCTTCAGGAGGCTGCTTTTTCCACTGCCGTTGGGTCCCTCCAGTACCAGCCGTTCCCCACGGCGGATCTGAAAGGAGGCTGGGGGACAGACGGTCCTGCTTCCGTAGACCACTTCCACCTTGTCAAACTCCGCCAGCACCTCCGAGCGGTAGGTCAGAGGGGAGAGCTTCAACGCCTGGGCCGTCTCCCGGTCCTTCAGAAGGCTCTCCTTCTCCTCCAGGGCTTTCTCCTGCCGGGACTCAATGGTTTTGGAGCGTTTCATCATCTTGGCGGCCTTGTGGCCGATATAGCCCTTGTCGGGCCGCAGGCCGGAATTCCGGGTCCCGTTTTTGGTGGCCTCCACCTTGTCCGACCAATCGGAGGTCCGGCGGGCCGCCTGCTTCAGCCGCTTCACATCCTTCTGGAGCCGCTGGCTCTGACTCTCCTCAAACTCCTGCTGCCGCTGAAAATTCTCCATCCAGGTGGAGAAGTTGCCGCTTCGCACATCCACACTTGTCCTATTCAGGGATAGGATATGGTCCACACAGCCATCCAGAAAGCGGCGGTCATGGGAGACCAGAATGAACCCCCTTTTTCCCCGCAGGTACTCCGCCACCAGCTCCCGGCCATGGCTGTCCAGATGATTGGTTGGCTCGTCGATAAGGAGGAAGCTCCCCTCCCGAAGAAAAAGGGCGGCCAGCAGGGCCTTGGTCTGCTCCCCATTGGACAGGGTGCCGAAGGGCCGCTCCAGGATCTCCTCCTCCAACTCCAACCGTGACAGCTCCCGGACCAGCTCCCATTCCTGGGCCTGGGGACAGATCCCCTCCAGCACCTCCCCTGTGAGCCGGGCTCCATCGGGGACGGGATAGGGAAAATAATCCAGAGCCGTCGGGGCGGTTATCCTCCCCTCATACTCATATTTTCCCATCAACAGGTTGAGAAAGGTGGTTTTCCCCCTGCCGTTGCGCCCCACAAAGCCCAGCTTCCAGTCGGTGTCAAGCTGGAAGCTTACATTCTCAAACACATTGTCGTAATGACCCGGATAGGCAAAGGTCAGATCTTCTACTTTTATCATGGACATATCCATTCCTCCTTGGCAAAAAACAAGCGCCCCGGAAACCTCCGCGGCGCACAACAGCATAAGGACACCCTGTCCCCAAGGGGGCAGGTCCCTCTATGATGAAGAGCGGGGATGGTCAAGTTTCCTGTAAAGGGCGCACGGATCCTATGGCTGACAGTGTTCCGGCTTCCTCTTTTTACAGGCTTACTTGCGCATCTTCCCGCCCCTTCCATTTTTGTTGATTTTAGTGTATCATAGAAAAGCAGAAAAAGCAAGGGGGAACTTCCCCCCTCAAATCCCACCGATTGGAGCGTTCTCTATGAAGCAGCAGCGGCCTTACCCCATTGTCACCATCACTAAGAAGGGTCAGAGAGCCATTGAGTCCGGCCACCCCTGGGTCTATGCCGGAGAGGTACTGTCCTGCCCGGAAGCCGTGGAAAACGGTGCCATCGTGGACGTTATGAACGAAAAGGGGACTTGGCTGGGGGCCGGACTTTTGAGCCTCACCTCCCTCATCCGGGTTCGGCTTCTCTCCCGGAACGCCAACGACACCTTCGACCAGGGCTTCTGGCTCCGCCGGTTCCAGTATGCCTGGGCCTATCGAAAGACGGTGCTGGAGCCCCGGGACCTCTCCGCCTGCCGGGTGGTGTTTGGGGAATCGGATGGGCTGCCCGGGCTGACGGTGGACCGGTTCAATGACATTCTGGTGACCCAGACTCTATCCTACGGTATGGAACAGCGGAAGGCCCAGCTTTTTCCTCTCCTCCTGCAGGCCCTGCGGGAGGATGGGCAGGATATCCGGGGCATTTACGAGCGAAATGACGAGTCTCTGCGGGAGAAGGAGGGGCTGTCCCAGGGCAAGGGATTTTTCCCCCTTTCCGACGAGGGTTTCCCGGATCAGACTTTCACGGAAATCGTTGAGAATGGAGTCAAATACGCCGTGGATTTTGAAAATGGTCAGAAGACAGGGTTCTTTTTGGACCAAAAGTACAACCGCCGAGCGGTGGGGCGGCTGGCCGAGGGAAAGCGGGTACTGGACTGCTTTACCCATACCGGCTCCTTTGCCCTCAATGCCTCTATGGGGGGCGCGGAGCGGGTCACGGCGGTGGATGTGTCCCAGGCCGCTGTGGATATGGCCAGAAAAAACGCGGTTTTGAACGGACTGGAGCCCAGGATGGATTTCCTCTGCGCCGATGTGTTCGATCTCCTTCCCCGGCTTCTGGAGGAGAGACGGCGGGAGTGGGACTTCATCATCCTGGATCCCCCCGCCTTCACCAAGTCCCGCCGCACAGCGGAGCAGGCCGCCAGGGGATATAAGGAGATCAACTACCGGGCCATGCGGCTGCTGCCCCGGGGCGGTTATCTCGCCACCTGCTCCTGCTCCCACTTTATGGAGGAGTCCCGGTTCCTGGGGGTCATCTCCGCGGCTGCCCGGGATGCGGGAGTCCAACTCAAGCAGATCGAGGCCCGTCAGCAGGCCCCCGACCACCCTATCCTCTGGGGTGTGCCTGAGACCAACTATCTGAAATTCTATCTTTTTCAGGTTGTCTGAGCCGCTTGTTTTCAACGTGATCCGGTCCGGACGGAAAATCTGTCCGGACCGGATCCTTTATCTCTCTGTGACAGGCTTGGCCTTCTCCTTGGTATGCTTGGCCTTCCCCTGAAGTTCCGGCACTGGCGGAACCTGGTTTTTGGGGGGCTTGGGGTTTATCTGGGGGCGTTTCATTCCCTGCTTTGCCATACTTTTTCCTTCCTCCTCAAAGATCCTCCCGGTCCGCGGCCGGCAGATCGTTCTCCACATTATCCCGTGCCAGATCGGTATCCAAAACGGGGTATACCTCCTCCGGGATAGGCTGCTCCAGCTCCTCCGCCACCGCCCGGGGCGGCCATACCTGTTTTCTGTTTTTCGGGGTCATAGCTTCCACCTCCCGGAATAGTATGCCCTAATGGCAACAAAAAAACGTGTTCAAGCTCCAAAGAGTTTGAACACGCAAATGGGCCCCCGCAAAAGCGTCCCAGATCTTTTACAGGGAAATGAAGAAATTCCCACCATCGTTCCGTTTCTGGCTTTGCTGAAAACGGAACGATGGTGGGAATTTCTGAGCTGGTGACCCGGCGGGGGCTCGAACCCCGGACAACCGGCTTAAAAGGCAGGTGCTCTACCAACTGAGCTACCGGGTCATATCAATATTTCACATGGACCTTAGAACCAGGCCCTTATTGCCCTTTTATCCTCAAAAAGCGGTCCTCAGCTTTTTGAGGAAGAGGAAAAAGGAACCTGCGGATGTGAAATTTTCGGCCGGTCCACAGGCCGGAAATGGAACGGAGCAGGTTTCTTTTGACGACTGGCAGGGATGGCTGGAATCGAACCAGCGATGCGGGAGTCAAAGTCCCGTGCCTTAACCGCTTGGCTACACCCCTAAATCAAAGCCACAGGGCCGAAGCCGCGCTCCGGCCCTGCAGCCTTCTGGGGTGGGCGAAGGGACTCGAACCCTCGACACTCGGAACCACAATCCGATGCTCTACCAACTGAACTACGCCCACCATATAGAATTGGCACGCCTGAAGGGACTCGAACCCCTGACCCACTGCTTAGAAGGCAGTTGCTCTATCCACCTGAGCTACAGACGCATATGGAGCGGGTGATGGGAATCGAACCCACGCGACCAGCTTGGAAGGCTGGGATTCTACCATTGAACTACACC
This sequence comes from Oscillospiraceae bacterium, assembly GCA_022799035.1. GTDB lineage: Bacteria > Bacillota > Clostridia > Oscillospirales > Oscillospiraceae > Vermiculatibacterium. The sequence goes on along the minus strand of JAAWNQ010000028.1, from coordinate 20,831 downwards.
CGCATAGGATGACACCGTTTCAAACGTCAGCTTTGATATGATAGCATATCTCGGTTTTATTTGTCAATCCCTTTTTTCTTTATTCACGGAAGAAAGGGGCCGGCTCCGGCTTTCGGAGCGCGCCCCCTTCTGCCAACATCTCCCCCGTATGCTTTTTCCCCCTGCCGCTCATGATAGAGCAGAGGAAGGGGGTGCCCTCTTGGCGGCGCTTTTTTGGGAGTTTTTCTTTTACAGCCTTTGCGGTTTTCTTTTGGAGATCGCCTTTGCCCGACTGGTCCACCATCCCAAGCGGGACCGAAAATGTCATCTGATCCTGCCGGTATGCCCAGTGTATGGAGTGGGGGCGCTGGCCATCCTGCTGCTGCCGGGGTGGGTCAAGGCGTCTCCCCTTTTTCTCTACCTGGGCGGGGCTTTAGCGGCTACGGTTGCGGAGTGGGCATTGGCTGTGTTTTATGAGAAGGTCGGGCAGGTCCGCTTCTGGGATTACAGGGATCTGCGCTGGAACCTTCAGGGCCGGGTCTGCCTGCCCTTCAGTCTCTATTGGGGCGTTCTGTCCCTTCTCCTTGTGTACCTGGTCCATCCCCTGCTGGCCCCCCTTTTCTCCGCCGTCCCCTCCTCCTTTACCATACCGGCCGCTCTTTTCTATCTGGGGGACGCGGGCGTCTCTCTGCTTTTGCTCCGGAGGCGGGGAACGGAAGGGCTTCGGTGGTATACCAGGTTTATACCTTCCGAAGCTCGTTAAGGGCATCCTGGAGCTTTTTCTCCGGAATATAGGCGCCGGCAGCGGAGAGGATCTGCTCCAGAGTCATGGTCCGGGCCGCCCCCACCATGGGGTGGCGCATCACCATGGGGAAACGCTTTTGGATCACCGCTTTGGCGGGAGCGTAATCCAACAGCTCCCCCACAGTGATTCGATTGTTTTTCAGGTTCATTGTCTCACCTCCAGCCCATACTATGCGGGGGCGGACTCCTTTTTGACTTGCCAAGATCCGGCTTTGCGGCTATACTATCTAAAAAAGGAGGCTCCACCCATGAATAAGACCGCCCCACAGCGCCCCCAGAATAAGGTCCTGGCCTTTGTCTATTTCGCCCTTCGGTTTTCCGTAGTCGGCGTTCTCATCGCCCAGATCTTCAACCGAAATTTTGAAAGCGTATTCCTGTGCGTACTTACCCTGTTTCTCTTTCTGCTGCCCAGCTTTTTTGAGCGGCGGCTCCACATAGACGTGCCGGACACTCTGGAGATCATCATTCTTCTGTTCATCTATGCCGCCGAGATCCTGGGGGAGATCCGGGCCTACTACATCACCTTTCCCTACTGGGACACCATGCTCCACACCCTGAACGGCTTCCTCTGCGCGGCGGTGGGCTTCTCCCTGGTGGATATCCTGAACCGGAACACCAAGCTGTCCACCTTCTCTCTGTCCCCGGCCTATATGGCTTTGGTCGCCTTTTGCTTCTCCATGACGGTGGGGGTAATGTGGGAGTTTTTCGAGTGCGCTATGGACCAGTTCTTCTATCTGGACATGCAAAAAGACGCCGTCATCACCACTATCTCCTCGGTGAATCTGGACCCCACAGGGGGTAACACACCGGTCAGGATCCGGGATATCGCCGATGTGATCATCGTCCACTCTGATGGGACCCAGACGCCCCTGGGCCTGGGTGGTTATCTGGATATCGGTCTGCTGGATACCATGAAAGACCTGTTTGTCAACTTTATCGGGGCTGTGGTATTCTCGGTCATCGGCTACTTCTATGTCAAACAGCGGGGTAAGGGCCGGTTCGCCCGCCGGTTCATCCCCCGGGTCATGGAGCCCCAGGGGAAAAAATGAGGGCATAGCCCCCCTTTGTCCGGTACATACTAAGCATGTACCTTAAAACAGGGAGGGAATCTTTATGAAAAAGGAAACCAACGGCAATCCCAGCATCAAGTGCTCTGTGGACTCCTGTGCCTATCATGCCGGCACCACCGGCTCCTGCACGCTCCAGTCCATCCAGGTGGGCTGCACTTGCCAGAACGTGAGCAAGTGTGAGTCTACCGAGTGCGCTTCCTTCAAGCTGGGGGACCACGGCTCCAGCTGCGGCTGCAAATAAGGCCGTCCCCCTTTTGGGGGTACATAGGAAGTGAAAAATGAAAAAGCCAAGGGCTATTTATTGTCCTCCGTCCACCTTCGCCGGACCTTTTCCTTTTACGTTTTCGGGGGTGATCCTTCTGAATTATTGGCTCTACATTCTCCAGTGCAGTGACGGGACCCTATATACGGGTATCACCACCGATGTGGAACGGCGGCTGGCTGTCCACCGGAGTGGCAAGGGGGCCAAGTACACCCGCGGCCGGGGGCCTCTGACACTGGTCTATCGGGAGGAATGCGGCGACAAGTCCGCCGCACTTCGGCGGGAACTGGAAGTGAAGGCTCTCTCCCGGGAAAAGAAGCTGGCCCTTATCGAAGGAAGGTTTACATAATATGAGGCTCTTTGTAGGACTTCCCTTCTCCCTTGAGGTGCAGCGGAAGTTTCTTCCGGCTCAGCAAGGCCTTGAAAAGGCCGCAGTAAAAGGGAATTTTACTGCGGCGGGCAACTTTCACCTCACCCTGGCCTTTCTGGGTGAGGTGGAGGACTCCCTTCTCCCCCATGCCTTCGCCGCTTTGGAATCTGCCCCTATGGGACCTGTTTCCCTCTCCTTCCGGCGTCTGGACTTCTTTGAGGGCGGCGTCTGCTATCTCGCCCCCGATCCCTGTCCCCCTTTGAGCCAGGGCCAGGAGCGGCTGGCCCTGGCTCTCCGGGAGCAAGGTCTTTTCTTGGAAAGGCGGCCCTTTACCCCTCATGTCACCCTGGGACGGAAGCTCGTTTTCCGGGAAGGCCATGTGCCCTCCCAGTCCCTGTTCCCTCCCATCCAGACCGTGTCTGAAGGGGCCCAGCTCTTTCTCTCCCACCGGGTGGATGGGGTACTGCGGTACGATATCCTCCGGCCCTGATAAAAGGAAGTCCTCCCCGATCAAGGAGGACTTCCTTTTTCTTATATCCCTCCGCTGATCCAGGCTGCCAACGCGGCAAAAACCAGAAAGTGGACAGGATAGAACACGTAGAAAAACCACTTGGAGCCCCGGCCCCGCTCCCCGTTGTAGAGCAGGATAGGAGGTGCCGCCAGCAGTACCCAGGGGGAGACCACCAGCAACGGAGCCAGCCCCGCCGCCCGAAGATACCCCTTGTTTCGCAAAAGGTACAGTAGCACCGCCGCCAACACACCCAGGAATACATACTCCCCCCGGACCAGCAGGGCCAAAGCCATCCCGGCCGCCGTCAGACCTATCACAGCCCCCCAGCGGAGCCAAGGCGTCTTCCGCCACCGCTCCTCCGCCCAACTGACGGCCAACAGGGTAAATATCCCCACCGTCAGGGTAAACATCACATTTTGCAGCCGGAGAGAAAAGGGGGTATGGAACTGGGCCAAATCATAGGGGATCTCGGAGATCAGCGCAAACAGACCCATCCGTAAGCCATAGCCCACCCGGTCATGGGTGTGAAGAAAGCCCTCCACCATTAAAAAGCAGAAGATGGGGAAGGCCGCCCGCCCCAATATATCGCACACCTCCTGGGCCTGCATGATCCGCCACAGAGAGATGGGGGAGCTTTGATCCACCACCAGCGTTCCCCCATTTTTATAGGGGATCAGCATGGCCCCCAGCAAAAAGGAACCGATATGGTCAATGACCATACTGATCACCGCCAGACGTTTCAGGTCGAAGCCGGTCAAAGAAATACCGTGTTTCATCTCTTTCCCTCCTTACCGGCCCATTTTATCACTTGAATGGAAAAAAGTCCTTGCGAATCCCTTAAATTTTACGAAATATAAAAACAAGGAGAGGCTCCCATCAGGGCTGGGCGCCTCTCCACTCCTCCTCCAAAATTGCCATCAGGATGTCGTCAGCGTAGCCCTCCCCATCCCGGACTCCATCCCGCAGGACACCCTCCCGGCGGAAGCCCGCTTTCTCATAGGCCCGCTCCGCCCGGGGATTGAAAGAGTATACATCCAATTCCAACCGGTGAAGGCCCAGCTCTCCAAAGGCCGTCTCACAGGCCTTCTCCGCCATCCAGGTCCCCAGACCCTTTCCCCGGGCGGAGGGGGAAAAGATGGCCACCCGATAGTTGGCCTTTCTCAGCTCCCAGTCGATTTCGTTGATAACGCTCTCCCCCACGATCTGTCCCAGCCGGTCCATAAGGAGATAAAAATGGCGGTTGGCGTCTCCGGTATACCGAAGAAAGGCGGAAACCACCTCCTCCCTGGAAAAGACGGGCTTACAGCCGGTGAAGCGGACCACCTCCGGGTCCAAAGGGTCAAAACACTGGGTATAATAGGCTTCCGCATCCTCACTCCGGGCGGGACGCAGGAGGTACCCTTCCCTCTCCCAGCATTTATCCTTCCCCATTCCCTCTCTCCTTCCAGGTCTTTTCCAGCCTCCAGCCTCCCCAGCCGCACAGAAGCCCCACCAAAACGCCGCAGAACACATCGATGGGAAAATGGACCCCCACATAGAGCCGGGAGAGGGCCATCAGACCTCCGCAGATCAGTCCTGCCGCTCGCCAGGGCTTGGGCAGATATCTCCACCAAGCCGCCGTACAGGCCAGGGCGGAGCTGGAATGCCCCGAGGGGAAGGAGTTTGGATCCCTCTCCACCACCAGGGGTATAAGCCCCTCCAGCACCAGCCACGGCCTGGTCCGGGTAAAAAGATGTTTCAGAACGATATTGGTGCAGAGAAGGCTCAAAAGCAGGGCGAATATCCCCGCCCAGCCCGCCCTCCGGGTCTTGGGCCACAGGAGCATCAGAAGACAGGCGGCGATCCAGATGAGCCCAAGGTCCCCCAGTTTGGTATAGAAGGCCACAAGGGGGTCCAGCCAGGGCCGGCGGATGACCTCCTGAATCCAGAGCAGAAACTGCCCCTCAAATTGAGAAAGGGCCGTCCACATGATTCTTTCCTCCTTCAAGCTATGAAAAATAAGGAACGGCCCGGCGGGTCACCGGGCCCTACGGTTTTCTTCGTAGGACCCCATGACTCACAGGGCCGCTCTTTCTCCTTCTTTATGCCGCTCAGTTGTCCGCCGAGGTGCCGCCCTCCCACTCGCAGGAGAGGACCGTACCGTTCTCCAGCTCAAAATGGGTGGTTTTGACAATGTGCCGCTTACCCACCCGGACCTCCTGGCTGCCCAGCTCGGTCTTGGTGTTGTTGTCCACATAGCCCTCCACGGTAAAGGTCAGATCCAACAGGTCCTTGCCGGCGGTGACCACGCCGATGTAATTGTCCCCCACCGACATCTCTGTCTTCTCCTGGGCGGGAGCGGCCGTTACATCGGTCACGTAAGCGGCCAGCCGGGCGCCGTTGGACATGAGCTGGTCGCCGGTCTTGCCGGCGGCCTTGGCGTCGTCAATAAAACTCTTGATATTCTCATAAACCTCGCTGTCCACCCGCTCCACCCGGACGGTGTAGGTAATGCTGGTGCCCACCTCGGGCACCACGGCTCCCAGGCGGCCCGTCATCTTCAGGGCAACCGCCGCCACAATGACGACGGCCAGAATAAGGACCAGAAGGTCGATAATGTTGATCTTGCCAAATACTTTTCCGTCTTTCATTTCTGTTCTCCTTGCCGAGGGGAAAATCCCCGTCGATTTCTGGTTGTATATTTTTTAGGGTGTGGTACAATAAAGACAAGTGACATTTTACCATATTCTTTATCTGCCCACAAGTCTTTTTTTCGGAGGGAGCCCATGAAAGTCATCCATCTGATCAGCGGCGGCGACACGGGAGGGGCCAAGACCCACGTTCACATGCTGCTGCACGACCTGAGCAAGAGCATCGACGTGACCATGGTCTGCTTTACCGACGGTCCCTTCGCCCAGGAGGCCCGGGAGCTGGGCATTGAGACAGTGATCTTCCCCGGCAACAATATCCTCCGTATCCGCCGGGAACTGACCGCCTTTATCAAAAAGGGAGGCTACGACCTGATCCACTGTCACGGCGCCCGGGGCAATATGATGGGGGCTCTGCTCCGAAAGCCCACAGGCCTTCCCGTAGTGACCACCGTCCACTCCGACTACCGGTTGGACTACCTGGGCCGGCCTTTGGCCCGCCTTACCTACGGCGCTGTCAACGCCGTGGCCTTGCGGAAGCTGGATTACCGTATCGGCGTCTCTGACGCTATGACCGATCTGCTCATCTCCAGGGGCTTCGATCCGGACAGGCTGTTCACCATATACAACGGCCTGGATTTCACCCCCCGGATCCCCGCCAAGAGCCGGGAGGAGTATCTTCAAAGCCTGGGCCTTGACTGGCCCGCCGACAGTGTGATCGTAGGCATTACCGCCCGTCTCAACCCGGTGAAGGACATCCCCACCCTGATCCGGGGCTTTGCCCTGGCCCGCCAAAGCTGCCCCCAGCTTCGCCTTCTCATCGCCGGCGATGGAGAGGAAATGGGTAAGCTGAAGGCTCTTGCTGAGGAGCTGGGCCTTGCCGGAGATATCTGCTTTGCCGGATGGATCACCGATACGGACAGCTTTTATAACGCCATTGATATCAACTCCCTGACCTCCCTGTCTGAGACCTTCTCCTACTCCCTCACCGAGGGAGCCAGATTCCACCTGCCCACCGTAGCCAGCCGGGTGGGAGGAGTCCCCTACCTCATTGACCACGGTATCCACGGCCTGCTGTTTCAGGCGGGGGACCACGAGGCCCTCGCCCGCCACCTTACGACCCTGGCCCAGGATCCGGAATTGCGAACACACCTGGGAGAACGGCTTTTCCAGCGGGCCAGGTCCGACTACTCCCTGGAATCCACCCTGGAACGGCAAAAGGATATCTACCGCTCCATCCTCCGCCGGAAAGAGCGCCCCTACGGAAAGCGGGATGGGATCCTGATCTGCGGCGCGTATGGCCGGGGCAATGCCGGAGACGATGCCATTCTGGAGGCCATTGTCCGGGAGATGCGGCAGTTGGACCCCGACCTGCCCCTCTGGGTCCTGTCCCGGCGGCCCAAAGAGACCCGGCTGACCTATCGGGTCAACGCCATATACACCTTTAATGTCCCCCGGTTTCTCCGCCGGATGGGGCGGATCCGCCTCTACATCAACGGCGGCGGCTCTCTTATGCAGGACGCCACCAGCCGCAGAAGCCTGTGGTTTTATCTCTTTACCATCTGGGCCGCCAAGATCCGGGGCAATCCGGTCATCATGTACGGCTGCGGCATCGGCCCCATCCAGTACCCCTCCAACCGCAGGCTTTGTGCCAAGGTCCTTCAGAAGCGGGTAGACGTCATCACCCTCCGGGACACCCACTCCAAGACCGAGCTGGAGGACATGGGCATTACCAATCCCAAAATCATCCTGGCCGCCGACCCCACGGTGATCCTCCCCGCCGCCGATCCCGCCACGGTGGACGGCCTTTTGGAGACCGCCAAACTGGACCCTACGGGGAACTATATCGGCTTTACCCTCCGGCCCTGGGCCGGCTTTGAGTCCAAGGTGGATATCTTCGCCCAGGCCGCCGACTACGCCTATGAAAAGCATGGTCTCACCCCCGTGTTTCTCCCCATCGAAAGGAGGCTGGACCTGCCCGCCGCCCAGTTGGTGGCCCAGCGGATGAAAGCCCCCCACTATCTGCTGGATGAAACGGGCTCCTCGGCCCACACCATCGGTCTCTTTGCCCGGATGAAGGTGGTGGTCTCCATGCGGCTCCACGCCCTGGTGTTTGCCGCAGGTCAGGGAGTCCCTCTGGCTGGGGTGGTCTATGATCCCAAGGTCAGCTCCTTCCTCCACTATATCGGCCAGGATCTCTATACCGATCTAAAAAAGCTGACGTTGGAGGATCTGAGATCCCATATCGACGCCGCCGCGGCCCGTATCGGGGATGACAGCTTCCTCCGGGAGGGCGTGGAGCGTCTGCGGCAGGTGGAGCGACGGAATCAGGACGCTGCGGCTGAACTCCTGAAATTGAAATAATTTCCTGTCTGTGTCCCCTCCCCTTACCCTTAGTTGAAAGGAATATTTCCCTATGCGTCAAATCGTCTGTCTGGCCGCTGAGCCCTGGTCAGTCATGCCCACCCGGACCCAGCAGCTCATGTCCCGGATGCGGGATGCGGAGGTCCTTTACTTTGAGCCCCCCGCCCCCCGGGGATCCCGGGATTGGAAAAAGCCAGGCCGAAAACTCCGCCCCGGCCTTATTGCCTACACCCTCCCCCCCGAGGTGACTCAGAACGCCGCCCTTCCCCTGCTGGATCGGTTCAGCGCCGGGCGGACCCTTCGGTTCCTTCACGCTAAGCTGGAACGCCACCGGTTCCGGGAGCCTCTGCTCTGGTGCGCCAGCCCCGCCGGGGCGCAGTATCTGGATGAGCTGGCCTACCGGGGTCTGGTCTACGACTGCTACCGGGACTGGCCCGACTATCCCGAGCGGTGGGAGAGCGAACTGGCCCTGTCCGCCGATGTATGCTTTGCCGCCTCCCCGGATCTGTGCCGGCATCTGGCCCCCTGCAACGGCAACGTGACCCTACTGCCCTTCGGGTGCAACTACCCCATGTTTGCCAAGGACGCCCTGCCCCCCCCCGCTCCCCTTCGGGGGATCCGGGGGCCCATCCTGGGCTTTGTGGGCACCCTTTGGCCCGATCTGGACCTGACCCCCGCTATCAACGTCTTGGAGGCCCACCCCCAATGCACCCTGGTACTGGCAGGAGAGGACCGGGGCTGCCGGCAGCTCCCTCAGCTTCTCACCCATCCCAATGTGCTGACCTTAGGTCCCATCTCCCCTGTGGACCTGCCGGACTATCTGGCCCACTTTGACGTATGCCTCTATCTCCTGCGCCGCAGTGAGCTCCAGGATGACATCATCCACTCCCGGATGTTTGAACTTCTCTCCGCAGGAAAACCCATTGTAGCCATGCTCCGTCCTGACCAGGTGGAGCATTTCCCCGATGTGGTCTACGGAGCCCATACCCCGGCGGAGTTTGCCCTTCTCTGCTCCCGGGCGCTGGCCGAGACCGGCTCCTGGGCCAGGGACCGGAGGCGGGAGTACGGCAAGGCGGCCGCCTGGAGCGAGAGGGCCGGGGAGGTCAACCGGATTTTGGAGAGCATTGGGTTGTTTTCCTGAAAATAGTTTTGGAGGCCTACGCCCCGGCACACCGTTGGCGGAAAGACTCTTCAGGGATCATGGTGATATTGACACAAGCAAATCCCAGTCCCCTCATTATATTTGCTTTTCACCCTTCATTTTTCACACACCCCTGCCGTACATATATGGCAGGGGGTGTTTTCATGTCCATTCTGCCCGTCCTTCTCCTTCTTGCTGCCGTCATCCTGGTCAACGGCTGGACCGACGCGCCCAACGCCATCGCCACTACTGTGGCCGCCGGGGTCCTATCCTTTCCCGCCGCTGTGGCTTTGGCCGCCGTTTTCAATCTTCTGGGAGTAGTCTGTACCGCCGCGGTCAGCGACGCGGTGGCCCGGACCCTCTGGTCCATGGCGGACTTCGGTCCTTACGCCCTCACCGCCCTCTCTGCCGCCCTGGCCGCCACGGCGCTCTGGGCCGTCTTTGCCTGGCGGTTTGGAGTCCCCACCAGCGAAAGCCACGCCCTGGTCTCTGGTTTGGCGGGAGCCGCTCTGGCGTTGGGAGCGGAGCGGCTGCGGCTGGGGGCCCTCCTTTGGGTAGGGTTTGGGCTGGGCCTCTCCCTTTTGCTGGGCTGGGGGCTGGGACGGCTGTTCCGCCGGCTCCTCCCCCCTAAAAAGAGTGGCTTTTACCACCGGGGACAGATCATAGGCGCCGCCCTCACCGCCTTTTTTCATGGGGCCCAGGACGGACAGAAGTTTCTGGGAGTGCTGGCTCTGGTCCTTACCCTCCAGGGCGGCGGTTTTACCCTGCCCCCCTGGTCGGAGTGGGCCTGCGCCGCCCTCATGGCTCTGGGTACGCTGATGGGAGGAAAGCGGATCATTGACACGGTGGGCCGGAAAATGGTGTGCCTCACCCCCCGGTCCGGCTTCGCCGCCGACCTGGGCTGCGCCGGGGCTCTGGCCCTGTGTACTCTGCTGGGACTCCCCGTTTCCACCACCCACGCCAAAACCGCCGCCATCCTGGGTGCGGGGGCCGACCCTGACGGAAAGGTAGCTGGCTCCCTGGGGGCGGCGTGGCTACTCACCTTCCCAGCCTGCGGCTTTTTGGCCTTTTTGCTGGTCAAATGCCTTCTGGCGTGGTAAAATGGAGGACAGCCATTATACCAAAGAGGAGTAAGTGCTATGCTTCGCTATGATACCATCATTTTTGATTTGGACGGCACCCTGCTGGACACCCTGGACGACCTGATGGACGCGGTAAACCACGCCCTCGCCCAGATGGGCTTCCCCGCCCGGAGCCGGGGGGAGGTCCAGGCCTTTGTGGGCAACGGGGTGGCTAAGCTGATGGAGCGGGCGGTCCCCGCCGGGACAGGTCCTACCGATACCGCCCAGGCCCTGGATATTTTTAAGTCCTACTACGCTGAGCACAGCAAGGACAAGACCGCCCCTTATCCCGGCATTCCGGAAACCCTGAAGGCCCTCCGGGACAAGGGCTGCAGGCTGTCGGTGGTCTCCAACAAGTTTGATGCGGCGGTGAAGGCTCTGGCCCGGGATTACTTCCCCGGGCTTATGGACCTGGCCGCCGGGGAGAATGAGGCCGGGGGCGTTCCCAAGAAGCCCGACCCTACCATGGTACTCCAGACTATGGCCGCTCTGAACGCCTCCCCGGAGCGGACGGTCTATGTGGGGGATTCAGACGTAGACCTGGAGACGGCGAAAAACGCGGGACTCTCCTGCATTTCAGTGACCTGGGGATTCCGGGACAGGGAGTTCCTTTTAGCCCACGGAGCCACGGTCTTTGCCGACTTCCCAGCGGAACTGCTGTCCCTCATTGACGAATAAAGACAATAAAAGACGCCGTCCGGAATACCCAGACGGCGTCTTTTATACCGCTGTGGTTTATTTCGCAAACATTTTCTTCAGGGCGTCGATCATGGCGTTAGAGTCCAGGGTAGCGCCGGAGATGGCGTCCACCTCCACACTCTGGCCGTTCACGACCTCACCAAAGAAGGCAGAAAGCTGCTCGTCGGTCATAAACATATTGTCCCGTCCGCTTACGATCTCCATACCGGTGATCTTGCCCCCGGCCACATCCACCTTCAGGGTGAACTCACCGTGGTTGCCCTTGATAAGCTGCTCATAGCTGCCGTCAGGCTTACCGGCAATGTCGTACTCCTCCACCTTCATGATGAGGGGGGAGGCCACGGTGGACCGGCCGCCAAAGGCTGTATCAGCCGCGCTGCGGCCGGTGGCGATGGCCTCGGCCAGGAACATACCGTTCTGATAAAGGTTGGACACATAGGAGCCCAACTCGCCCGCCTCGTAAAGGTTCGGGATCACTGAGCCGTCCCAGCGCAGGACCTGGGCCTTGGTATTCCGCTCGGCGCCGCCGGTAGTACCCACCAGAGCCGGGGTGATCCCCACGGCGTAGAAGGGGGCGGTGTCAATGGGGCTCATCTTCTCTGCACTGCGGCCGTATTCCGTATCCTTCCCAGCCTTGGCCATCTTGTTGTAGTTGTCAATGGTGGCCTTCAGGGCGGCGGGATCCCGGCCCAGCTTCTGGGCCAGCTCCTCAATGGTGTCCGCCTTGATGATCCAGCCCTTCTCCAGCTCCGCGCTGTTGTCGTCGGACCACTGATACCCCTCGGTGGTGATGGGCCAGCTCAACCACTTGGTAACAATGGGCCCGGCGGTACGGGTCTTCTCGTCGAAGATCAGGCTCACAGGCAGTACCCGCTCGTGGATCAGATCCATGTAGTGGCCGTGCTCCTTAAACTTCATGTGCTGGCGGTGATAAGCTCCCGTCTCGTCATAGAACCGGGTGTTGTCTGCGGCCACCTCGATCCAGGAGGTACCCACCATGGAGAAGTTGCGCATGAAGGCGGCCTCGAAGTCGGGCACCTTAATGCCCAGCCAGAAGCCACCGGACTGGGTCTGGTTCTTCATATGCCAGATCTTAGCCCCCGCGGCCATCAGGACCTGAATGGCGTCACCGGTGTCGCCGGGGGTACCTCCGGTATAGACCTGATCCATACCGTGGAAGTCCCGCTGCATCTCCAGGTTATTCTCATAGCCACCGCAGGCCAGCACCACGCCCTTGGCAGAGCCAATGGTAAATTCCTTTCCGTCCTTATCTGTGGCTACGATGCCCAGTACCTTGCCCTCGGCATCCTGGATGAGGGACTTGAAGGCGGTCTCGAAGCACAGCTCAATGTTCTTCCGGGCCCGGACAGCCTGGTCAAAGCCGTGCCACACACCGCCGTTCTCAAAAGTAGCGCCCTTCTTCCGCACGTGGGAGGAGCAGCCGGAGAAGCTGGCCCCGTCCAGGTCGGGGAACTCGGTGACCAGGGAGCCCCAGTTGATGGGACCGCCGCCCACGTAGCCGAACTCGTAGTCCACCTTCTCCACCGTCCCCTGGATCCACTCGCCCTGATCGGCAAACTCCTTCACCAGATAGTCCAGATACTCGTCCTTGATGGGGTTGGGCTGGGAGCAGGCCAGCAGATAACGGCGGAAGGTGTCCAGATCGTCAGGGTTGGGCAGGATGACGGTCTGGCCCGAGGCGATGGAGTTGCCGCCGGCCAAACGCTCAGGCATTTTTTCCAGCACACAGATCTTGGCGTTGGGATCAATGTCGTTGGCCTCCAGAGCGGCGGCCTCACCGGCCAGGCCGTAGCCCACGATGAGGAAATCCACCTCCTTGTCAAAAGCGGGCCCCACCGTGGGAGTGGGGGTCACAGCTCCCGGGGTGGGAGAGGTCTCCCCCTTGGCGCAGGAGGCCAGCAGTCCGGCCATAGCCAGACTGGCGCCTCCCGCAACACTCCCCTTTAAAAAATCGCGGCGCGAAAGCTTTTTTGCCATATGTATCTCTCCTTTTCACTTTTTTGTCGCTGGTTTATCCGATGGATATCCTTATTTTAACAGTTTGTGATTTGACAAACAACTTGATTATTTGCTATAATGATAAAAATTTTATATCATATTTTTTCAAGTCCCCAAAAAATTGGAAAGGCTTTTACCACAAGCGCCTTTCCAGAACTTTGACAGGGAGGAGATCGCTTTGAATACCACCCAAATCTCCTGTTTTTTGGAGGTAGCCCAGCAGCTCAGCTTTGCCCGGGCCGCCGAAGCCCTATACAGCTCTCAGCCCGTGGTCAGTTACCAGATCAAATCCCTGGAGGAGGAGCTGGGGGTTAGGCTCTTCTCCCGGAACAACCGCTCGGTGGCCCTCACCGAGGCAGGGACATACCTCTACACCCGGCTGGCTCCTATCAGCCGCCAGCTTTCCGAAGCTGTGACCGTAGCCCAGGCTATCCAGGACCGGGAACGTTCGGTCATCCTAATGCTGGTCCGGCGGCTCGCCGACTACTCCTCCCTCACCGGCACCATCAAGGATTTCTCTGACGCTCACCCCTCTACTCAGATAGATATCATCTCCCGGCCCGGGGATGACAACGTCTGCAAACTGCTCCACAGCGGCGCCATCCAACTGGCCTTCTGTTTTCAGTATGAGGTCCTGTCCAACTCCCGGCTTCAGTTTCTTCCCCTCAAACGGATCGACTATTACGTGCTGGTGAGCAAGGAACACCCCCTGTCCTCCTATAAGCAGCTATCCCTGGCGGACCTGCGGGGGGAGAAATTGATCCTGGCTGATTCCGAACTGCAAAAAAACACCCAACTTATCTCTCACAAGGAGTTGACCAAAAACGGCGTCCTGATCCCGCCCATGTGCAGCAGCTTTGATGGAATGCTGCTGACGGTAGAGTCCGGCGTGGGGTTCACCATCCTTCCCTGTGGCAGCAGAAAACGTTTTTCCGATCTGGTGAAGATCGCCGTCCCCTCCCTGCCCCACACCTTTATCGGGTTGGCCTGGGATCCCTCTACAGCCAGTGCCCCGGTCCTGGAGTTTGTGGAGCTGGCAAAGCAAAATATAAAACGGTAGCGTCTCCACCACAAAAAAAGCGGGGGCCTGTGAGTTTTCTCACAGGCCCCCGTTCTTAATCTAAGGTTCTTTTCCCTCAGATCAGACAAAGTACTCCACCGGTTTCTTGGTGGAGAGCTTCCCCTCAATAAACTCCCGCTTCACCCCGGTATCGTAAGTCCGGCCGTTAAACTGGCACACGAAGGAACACCGCTGGCAGTGGATACAGATCTCCTCATTGACCTCCAAGGTGGCAGGATCGATAGCGCCCACCGGGCAGTTCTTGGCGCACTCGCCGCACATGACACAGTTTTCCGGCAAAAACTGCTTGGGGGCCACCGAGATCTCCTTGGCCCAGTCTACCTCCGGAGAGCCCTCCAGGGCAATGGCCTCCAGCTTCCCGGCCTCCAGCTTTTCCTTCACCTTGCCGACAAACTCGATCATTTTCAGGTTGTCCTCCACATTGGGACGGCTGTGGCCCGCCTTGGCGTTGCTGCTGAACACATGGGGCGTGACAAGGCCCATTGCGCCGATCACCACAAAGCCCTGGTCGGCAGCGATCTTGGCCAACTGGGCATACACATTCTCCGCCGCCCGGTTTCCAAAGGCACACACCACCACGCAGGGGGTGTTGTTGCCCTTCAGGTTGGTGAACAGGCCCTCCACCATGGGAAGCTGTCCGCCATAGGAGGGAGCCGCGAAAATGGCCAGATCGTCGGCGGCGAAGGTAACCTCCTGGGTCCGGGAGTCCAGGGTGGTGATATCCACAAACTCCAGATCGTCAGAGAACTTGGCCGCCAACATGGCGGCGGCGTTCTTCGTTCCCTCCGTAGGGGAGAAGCAGGCCACCTTCACGTGGCGCTGGGGCTTCTCCTCCGGCGTTTTATCCGCCGGACTACAGCCTGTCAGTCCTGCCAGGGCAGTACCTGCCGCCAGGACCGCGGCCCCCTTCATAAAGTCGCGGCGGGTCATCTCTTTGTTCATGGTCCGTTCCTCCATCATGCTTTATTTTTCTTTGATGATACGCCTCAAAGTAAAAAATATAGGACTATCTGTAGATTTTTTTCATTTTGAGACATGTTTGTTTATATTATATCAATCTTTGGAAATAAGTCAACCTTCAGCCCTCATTTTCTCCCCTTTTCCAATTCCCCCATAGCCTCCGGCGCCAAAACCGCAACCGCCAGCAGATTGGGGACCGCCATCAGCCCGTTGCAGATGTCGGACAGGGCCCAGACCCCCGACACGCTCCCCACACTGCCCAGCACCACTGTCACTAGGAACACACCCCGAAAAAATCCCCGCAGCTTCTGCCCTCCCATCAGATAGGCAAGGCCCCTCTCCCCATAGTAGCTCCACCCCAACAGGGAGGTGAACGCAAACAGAAGCAGGCAAAAGGCCACGATAAGGCTTCCCCACCGCCCAAATACGGTGGCAAAGGCGGCGGCGGAGAGCGGCGCCCCCGTCATAGCTCCTGTCACACTTCCCCCCTCTATGGCGGCCAGCGCCGCCCCCGGATCATAGACCCCCGAGGTGAGGATACATAGGGCCGTCACCCCACAGACCAAAACAGTGGCGAAAAACACCTCAAACATCCCCCAATATCCCTCCTGGGCAGGGCGGTCCACATCGGCGGCGGCGTGGGCCATGGCGGAGGAACCCACCCCCGCCTCGTTGGTGAACACCCCCCGGGCCACCCCGTACCGGAGAGCGGTGGAGATGGCGTACCCCGAAGCCCCGCCCGCCGCCGCTTTGGGCGTAAGGGCACAGGCCACGATCTGCCGGAGGGCGGGCAATACCATCTCCCGGTGAGCCGCTATCACCACCGTCCCAGCGGAGAGAAACACCAGGGCCATGGCAGGGACCAGCTTCTCACTGACCCTCCCCACCCGGCCGATGCCCCCCAGGATCACTACCCCGGTACAGAAGGCCACTGCCGCCCCCACCGCCAGCCGATCCCACCCCAAAGCGGCGGAGACCGCGGCGGCGATGGAGTTGGACTGGACCATGGCCCCCCCTGTCAGAGAGGCCGCCACACACCATATAGAAAACCAAACCGCAGCCCTCTTCCACCCCAGCCGGCGGGAGAGATACTCCATAGGTCCCCCCTCCCAGCCCTGGCCGGTCCGGCGGCGATACTTTACCGCCAGAGTCTTTTCCACAAAGCTGGTCATCAGCCCTACCACAGCGGAGACCCACATCCAGAACACCGCCCCCGGCCCCCCAAAGAAGATGGCGGTGGCTACCCCGGCGATGGAGCCGGTACCGATGGTGGAAGCCAAGGCGGTAGCCAGAGCTTGAAACTGGGTCAGTCCCCCGCTCCGTTTCCCGGGTCTGGCCTGAAAGAGGCTCCCCAGCGAACCCCTCAGCCATCGGAGCAGCCCAAAAAACTGAAAAAATCCGCTCCGTACAGAACACCAAAGCCCCACCAACAAAAAAAGTCCCAGCAGCCAGGGCTGCCACAGGGCGTCCGCCAACCGTTCCAGCACGTCCATCACCTCATGTAAGAGGTATGCGGATGGGGGGCTAAACAGAAGTGGTCAGATGAAGGAAAAGGGAAGCCGTGCTCAATCCAAAGCTTCCCATCCCTCTGGGCCACTCATTTTTTATCACATCCTCCCTATGTTTCCCTCTCCGGGTACATAAGCAGACCCAACAAGCCCATTCTCTCTCCCTTCAAAAAAAGCGGGATACATCGTTTGCGATGTATCCCGCTTCATGCTCCTTATTCGTGCTCCTTGCTTTCCTCTCTGTCTTCCTCGCGTTCTTCCTTCTCCTCCTGCTTCAGCTCGAAAGCCAGCACCGCCCGGAGGATGACTACGCCGCCCAGGATCAGGATATCGTTCAGTTCCCGGATCACCAACGTCTTCAGGATCTCGGCGGTCATCATGAACTCCAGTCCCAACAGCAGCCCAGCAGCCAGACGTCCCTTCACATGGATCCGGCTACGGGTGGCAAGGGCATAGATGTAACGGATAAAACTGGCTATCGCCGCCTCCGCCACAATAAAGATCCCCGCCAGCTCCAGCACCGGCACCACAATCTCCAGGGCAAACTCGATCACATGCTCCAAATTCATTTTTCTCCCTCTCTTTTCCCTATCCTTCGACAGTCCCTTGACAGGAAAAAGGTCACACCGCATAGAAGAAGTGTGGCCTTTCAGAGACAGGCGGCCCTTCCGGTCTATTTCTCTCCGAAATCCCGCCTATCCAGCTATGTTTCCTGTTTGCTGTCCACGAGTATCATTATATCGTCTGTTCCCCCGTTGTCAACCACTTTTTCCCCCTCACAAAATATATGCCTCATATTCCCGCTCCATCATGCTCCTCCGGTCTACGATCCGATATTTCCCATCCTTTGCCTCAATGTACCCGGCCTCCCGAAATTTTTTCAGCACCCGCATCAAATGCCGGTAGGTAGTCCCAAAGGTAGCGGGCAGGGTCTTCAGGTCCAGCTCAAAAACGCCCTCTCTCTCCACACTGAGGATATAGCTGGCCACCTTGTCCTCCAATTCCAGGGAGAGGTTGATCGCCGTATTCACCTCGACCTTATACAGATTTTCCGCCAACATATGGGCGGCCCGGAGGACAAAGGGCGGATCTTTCAGCAGCTCGGCCCTGCAATAGTCCATGGGAATGGCAAGCATCAGGCCGTCCGAGGTCAGCTCCACAAAATCCATAGCGGGCCTGCGGCACAGCAGCTCCACCTCCCCCAGCATACTTCCCTCTTCACAGGTGTTGAGCAGGATCTGCTTTCCGTTTCGCCGAACCTGATAGACGCTGGTCTTCCCCTCCAGGAGAAGATAGAGGAAAGGGACTTCCTCCCCCTGCCGGATCAGGATCGTCCCCTTTTTCATCCGCTTTACCTGAATGTGGGAGACATGCCTTTCATCCAGATATTCCATCAGTCCATGCCGCCGGATCAGCTCCAGCACCATCTCCCGCTCCCCCGCCTCTTTTTTCAAAAAACATCTCCCCTTGTGACAAATGTCATAGAACCTGATGGACGATTCCTGTATTTTAATAGATGTGGGAAACACGCTCAGCGCAGACAGTATATCACAAAGCGGAGGAAAGCGCCACGTTCCCCCTCCTCCCCTCGGCAAAGTGGGAAGATCCACCTTATTCTCATCCAGTGATCACACTGCGCGGACCCACACATCAAAAACTCTGACAGGAGGCGGTAAGATGAAGATCCCGGTAATAATCGATCTGGACCCAAGAGAAGACGTCTCGTTCCCACTGCTCTTCCTAAGCGCCGATCCGGCCTACGAGCTCAAAGCGGTCACCTTTTCCCTCCCTCCGGCTAACGCGGCGGAAGAGGAGGAACGCAGAGCCCTTCTCTCCTCCCTCGGCCTCCAGGTCCCTGCCGTATGCGGAAACGACCTGTCCGCCGTCAGGCTGATGAGCGAGACCATCCGTGACAGCGGCACTCCCGTGGCTCTCGTCCTGTGCGGCTCTCTGCACAATGCCTCCGCTCTCCTCCTGACCCAGCCGGAGCTCCGGGAAAAGCTCCTCTGCATAGCCTTTGCGGGGGGAGGCTTCCGGGGCGGGGACGCCACCACAGCCGCTGAACGCAACGTCTACGACGATCCGGAGGCAGCGGATGTGGTCCTCCGTTCCGGCGTAAAGATCCTGATGGCGCCTTTGGAGCTGAATGCCGCCGTGGAGGGCAAAGAGTCCCTGGCCTCATATGTGGGTAATCTCTGCCACGCGCTGCGGCAGGAGTCGCCGGAACTGCCGGAGGAAAAGAGCTCCCCCCTCAGCCACGGCCGTCTCCTCCGAAATATCTGCGCCGCCTCGGCGGTAGCCCACCCAGAGCTGTTCCGAACAAGAGATCTATATGTTGAGATTGAGTTGAGCGGAACCCTTTCCCGGGGCTCTACCGTAGCCGATTTCAAGGGGCAGTTGGAAAAAAAGGCTAATGTCTCTGTGCTGGAGGGTCTCGATCCCGAGGGGCTGCTCTCCCTCCTGTCCAGCCTTCCCACACCCGCAAAGAGGAGGGAAAATGATGAATAAGACCCCGATCTGGCTGGATACCGACACCGGCGTGGATGACGCCTTCGCTATCCTTGCGGCCCTGTGGTCAGAGAACGCCCAGTTGGTCGGAAGCTCAAGCGTGGTCGGCAATGTGGCGCACTCCAAGACCTTTGTCAACGCCCGCAATGTCCTATCCTATTTCGGCCATCCCGAGATCAAGGTATACCCCGGGGCCGAGGCGCCTCTGGTCATTCCAGTACAGGACGCCGCCTTCATCCACGGCAACAACGGCCTGGGCGGAGTCGTCCTTCCGGAATCCACGGCGGACAAGGAGACTGTGAAGGCCTGGGACGCCATCTATCAGGCCGCCAGGACGCACAAAGACCTGGAGATCGTCGCCGTGGGCCCTCTGACCAACATCGCTCTCACACTGATGAAATATCCGGACCTGGACCGCTATGTCAGAAGGATCGTGATCATGGGCGGCTCCGCCGAGGGAGGCGCGTGGACGCCCTGCGGCGAATTCAATATCTGCGTCGACCCCCACGCCGCGGAGGTCGTCATGAATTGCGGCATCCCCATCGTCATGTTCGGTCTGGACGTCACCCTGAAAGCCTACATGGACGAGACCGACATGCGGGACATCGCCGCCATGGAAACCGCCGCCGGAAAGCTCTTTACCGACTGTATGGGGCTGGCCACCATCGTCAACAGCAAACGCATCGGCAAAAAAGCCGTGGCTGTCCATGATGTTCTGCCCGTTCTGTCCTACGATCACCCCGAGCTCTTCACCGGGGTAATGTGCGGCCTGCACGTGGAGACGAGGGGTTCCATCACCTTAGGCAGAACGGTCACGGATATTTGGAGCGAATGCAAGTTCCCGCGGCAAAACGCCCAGGTGATCCTTCAGGTGGACCGGGAGCGGTTCGCCCGGATCTTCAAAGATATTCTCCTGCGGGTCTGACCCCTCCCGTGCCAGACCCAGTGCGGTGCCTTCCGCCAAGCGGACATCTCCCCCCCTTAGGGCAAAAACAACAAGACCCGAGTATAACTGTGTTATACTCGGGTCTTGTTTCCTTTGGAGGCAACGCCCAGACTCGAACTGGGGGTGGAGATTTTGCAGACCTCTGCCTTACCACTTGGCTACGTTGCCGAATGCCCCTTTTTCCCGGGGCCCCCGCGGAAACGGCAACGCCGTTTTCGTGGGGAGAGGAGGAAGGAACCTGCGGATATGGAGCAGGTTTCTTCCGACGATGGAGCGGGCAACGAGGCTCGAACTCGCTACCTCCACCTTGGCAAGGTGGCGCTCTACCAGATGAGCTATGCCCGCATTGATAAGCTGCACACCCAACTGCCTACGCTCTACAGCCGACTTCGTCGGCACTAACTCTTTCTAAATTCACTGCGTTCTTTAAGAAAGAGTAAGCAGATGAGCTATGCCCGCATTTGCAGGTACTCCATACTATGCAGTACCTTAGGAAAAGATTCTCCCGGAATGTCCCCATTCCGGGAGAATTTTTCTGGTGCCTCCGACCGGAATCGAACCAGTGACACGAGGATTTTCAGTCCTCTGCTCTACCAACTGAGCTACAGAGGCGTTTCAGAGCCCGACGGCCTTGACCTTCAAGCCCTTGACCCTTCCCCGAAAAAAGCGGTCCTCAGCCTTTTTCGGAAAGTGAGAAAGGAACCTGTGGATGTGGTGCTTTCGCCGCAGGCGGAAGCGGAACGGAACAGGTTTCTTTCGAACTGGCGACGCGGATGGGACTTGAACCCACGACCTCCGGCGTGACAGGCCGGCGTTCTAACCAACTGAACTACCGCGCCGTATGGTGGGAACAACAGGGCT
>JAAWNQ010000027.1 GCA_022799035.1 Oscillospiraceae bacterium | reverse complement strand
ACTTGAACCCACGACCTCCGGCGTGACAGGCCGGCGTTCTAACCAACTGAACTACCGCGCCGTATGGTGGGAACAACAGGGCTCGAACCTGTGACATCACGCGTGTAAGGCGTGCGCTCTACCAGCTGAGCTATGCTCCCCTGTTGGTGCTCTCCTTCCAAGCGGCGAGGATTATTATACTAAAACCCCCGCCACCTGTCAAGGTAATTTTCAATATTTAGGTATTTTTTCTTTGTCGGCTCCCTCATCCGGGCAGGAGCCCCTCCAATTCCTCCCGGCTGAACTCATAGACCGCGTCGCAGAACTGACATGTCAGCTCCGCCTTCCCCTGCTCCTCGATCAGGGACCGCAGCTCGTCAGGTCCCATGCTGACCAGGGCCTGGGTCACCCGCTGGCGGCTACAGTAGCACCGGTACTCCACCGGATGCCGCTCCAGGACCTCCAGATCAAACTCCCCCAGAGCCCTCCTCAGAAGCCCCTCCCCGTCCATGCCCTCCTCCAGGAGAGCGGAGGTCACCGGCCCCAGAGCGGCCACCCCCCGTTCCACCTTTTCGATGGTCTCCTCCCCCGCTCCCGGGAGAAGCTGGATCAGATATCCCCCCGCCCGGAGAACACTTTGATCGGTGTCCACCAGCACCCCCAGGGCACAGGCGGTGGGGATCTGTTCGCTCACCGCGAAATAGGCGGTCACATCCTCCGCGATCTCCCCGGAGACCAGGGGTGCCATACCCACGTAGGGCTCCCGCATCTCCAGATCTTTGATCACGGTGAGGGTCCCTTCCCGCCCCACGACGCTCCCCACATCCAGCTTTCCATTGTCCTTCAGGGGCAGAGTCACCGCCGGATTCTGAACAAAACCCCGCGCATTTCCCTCCGTGTCACTGACGGCAGTGAGGGAGCCCATCGGACCGTCCCCCTTGATACGCAGGGTCACAGAGGCTCCCTCTCCCTTGAGCTGATCCCCCATCATGGAACAGGCCATCAGGGACCGGCCAAGGGCGGCAGTGACCACAGGCAGGGTCCTGTGGATCTCCCTGGCCCGCTCCACCATATTTCTTCCCGTGATGGCCATTGCCTTCACCGGGGCGTTTTTGGCGATCATACGGACGATCTCATCCATACCTATTCTCCTTTGACGGCAGTAAAAAATACCCGCTGTTCCCCTTTCCGGGGAGGCCGGCGCTTCAACTCTCCATACTGCTTGATCCGGCCAAATCCGGCCTCTCTCAGATATTCCTCCAGCTCCTCCATGGTGTAGGCGTACTCCTCATGGAGTTCTCCCCCCCGGTCCCAGGCGTTTCCCTCCCGGCGGAAAATATCCATCCAGAAGGAGCACACCCGCCGCCGGGGACTGTATTCTCCCCGCCAGACACAGAAGGTGTCCTCATCCTCGTCCAAAAACACCTGGCCGTCCATGCTCTCCAGCTTCTCCGGGGTATCGGCGTCAAAGAGAAACAGCCCCCCCGGCTCCAGAACGTCATAGACCCTCCGGAATGCCTCCCGCAGCTTTTGAGGCTTCAGCACATAGTTCACACTGTCCAGACAGCATACGCAGGCATCCATCCTCTCGGGCAGCCGCAGCCGCTCCATGGCCTGACAGAAGAACCGGGGCCTGTGGGGCAGGTCCCGGCATTTCTCCTCCGCGATGGACAGCATATCCTCCGACAGATCCACCCCCGTCACAGCGTAGTCCCGGTAGGCCAGCTCCCAAGTAAGGCTCCCCGTCCCGCAGCACAGGTCCAGCACTCTGTGGACCGGCCGTTTCAGCCGGACAAAATGACCTTCTATATAATCTGCCCAGCGGTCGTATCCCACATCGGTGGTAAGAGCGTCGTAGCTGCCCGCCAAAAACTCATAGCTTGCCATCGGCCTTCAGCTTTTCCTTGATCCGGGGCAGCACATCCTGATATCCGTCCGCCCCATACTGAAGGGACCGGTTCACCCGGCTGATGGTGGCGCTGGAGGCGCCGGTACGCTCCAGGATATCGTTGTAGATCATCCCCTCACTGAGCAGGATAGCCACCTCAAAACGCTGTTCCATAGCTCTCAGCTCGGACACTGTACACAGGTCCTGAAAAAATTTCTTGCACTCATCCAGGCTTTTCAGGGTGAGGACAGCCTCGTAAAGGGTATCGCTCTCCCCTTTTTTTCCACTCTTACTCATTGGGATATACGCCCTCCTTTATGAAGTAGGTATCTCTATGTTATCAAAGTGAAGCGTGAAAGTAAAGCCCCGAACCGAAAATTTTTCCTCCGCATAGATTGTTTTAGCATGAAAGGGGGATGAACCATGAAAAAAGAACGTCCTGTCCCCACCCTGTCCCAGCCGGGTACCTATAAAGAAGTCTTCCGGGAGGGGGAGCGGGTCCTCCTCACCGTCCAGGCCCGCTGGCCCCGGCTGGAGGGGGAGGGCCCCGGTCTTCGCCGAATCAACCGTTATTACGAAGCCCTGGCCCAGCGCTGGAAAAAACGGTGGTCCGGCCCCCTTTTGGGGGCGGCCAAGGCCGCCGCCGGACCGGAAACCCCACCCTGGGAGGCCAATCTGGACTTTACCGTCACTCTTTTTCATGAGGACTGCCTCAGCCTCTACTGGGATATCACTGAGGATGTGGGCGCCCGCCGGCCCCGGCGGATCCGCCAGGGGGATGTCTGGCGGCTTCCCGAGGGGGTCCCCATCCCCCTCCGGGATCTTCTCCCCCCCGCCCGGTCCTGGCGAAAAGCGGTGGTGGAGGATATCCGCCGCCAGATCGAAGAACGGACCGCCGCCGGAGAGTCCATCTTCCGGGAGTCCTGGCCCACCCTGTCCGCCCGGGCCTTCTCCCCCGACCGGTTCTACCTCACCGAGGGAGGTCCCGTGGTCTTCTATCCGGTTGAAACCATTGCCCCGGCCCTGGAGGGCTTCCCCACTTTCCCCTTGAAAAAGCAGGAGAACTGACCCTCCTCTCCCCCCACCATCCGCCTCCGCCAGAATTGTTGAAAAAAGTACTTGCATTTTCTCTCTGGTTCTGGTAATATAATGTTCGATTCTTTTTTAGAGTGTATTATCCTGCCAGTAAGGAGGGAATTGCGAAATGGCCAAATGTGAATTCTGCGACAAGGGCGTGAGCTTCGGTATTCAGGTCTCTCACTCCCATCGCCGCTCCAACCGGACTTGGAAGCCCAACGTGAAGCGGGTCAAGGCTGTCGTTGACGGCACTCCCAAGCACGTGTATGTCTGCACCCGTTGCCTCCGTTCCGGCAAGGTCACCCGTGCGGTGTAAAACGAAACCCGTTTTTACCAACGAAAAACCGCTGTCCCTGGGACAGCGGTTTTTTATTTTTCCCTTCTCCGGACTACAATTTTTCCATCACTTTCCGCCCATCTTTCCCCCGCTTTCGGGACATACTGCTCTTGGGGGTGATGGAATGGGGAAGAAAGACAGATCCAGGCATGAAGAAACTGCCTGGCCCCAGGACAGTCTGCGCCTGGAACCGGATAAACGCCTTTGCTCCGAGGTGGACGATGTGTCCATCCGCAAATATCCTTTGCCATCATGGGAGGAAATGGGCGTGCGGGTCCTGGACGACTGCGCCAGAGAAAACATCCAATAACCGAAGCTCCCACCGCCGCCAAAAGGCGGCGGTACATACCGGCTACCGCCCAGGCGGGGAGCCGGTTTTTTCTATCTGTTTCCATGGAAGATATTGTTCCTTGAAACAGCTCCTTCCTTCTATTACAATTTCTATATCATTCACCGAAAGGAAGGAACCATTCCCATGAAACGACAGCTTGCCGCCCTCGTCCTGGGGGCCGCCCTGACGGTCTCTCCCGCCCAGGCTGCCGTCCTGACCCTGGATGGCGCGCCCCTGAACGCCGGGAAGACCCCCATCTACGACAACACCACCTTTGTCTCCCTTCGAAACCTGGTCCAGGCCCTGCTTCCTGACAGCGCCGTCCGCTGGGAGGACGGCCGGGCCTCCGTCCAGGCCCAGGGTATTGCCCTCACCGCCCAGCCCGGGGATAAGGCCCTCACCTACAACGGAAGACGGGTAGAGCTCAGCCAGCCCGTCCGTCTGGAGGAGGGCAGGACCCTGGTCCCCATCCGCCCCCTGGCTGGTCTTCTGGGTCTGGATGTGGCCTGGAACGCCGCCACCGGGGAAGTGGCCCTCACCTCCCCCGCGGATGAGGAGGACCAGCTTTACTGGCTCTCCCGCATTATCTCCGCTGAGAGTCAGGGAGAATGCTGGGAGGGCAAGATCGCAGTGGGCAATGTGGTCCTCAACCGGGTCCAGAGTCCCGACTTTCCCGACACCATCTACGGCGTGATTTTTGATGACCGCTGGGGCGGCCAGTTTGAACCCGTCCGCAACGGTACCGTCTACAATGACCCCACTCCCGAAAGTGTCCGGGCGGCAGCGGCCTGTCTGGCGGGGGAAAATACGGTGGGAAGCAGTCTCTACTTTCTGGCTCCGGAGCTCACCGATAACCACTGGACCATGGAGAACCGGACCTACGTCACTACCATTGGCACCCACTGGTTCTACGAATAATCCTTTTTTATTTCGTCCCCGAACTATTTCGGGGGCATTTTTTTGTGTACTTTTACCTCCCGTATTTTTTCCTCCCCATTTTTGATTACTTGCTGTATCCCTTCTCTCCCAGGGTTTTTCCTTGTTTCCGTTTTGTAACTTTTTTTAGAAAGCTTTTTTGGTCGAAAAAGTTTGCTTTTGTCTGTTTCGCCGTTTTCACGTAAGTTTTATTGATTTTGGCTTCTAAATCGGTTACAATGTGGTTACAATTTGGCGCAGGAGGGGAAACTCACCTGACGCCAAAATTGCGATCGGAGGAAATTAAAATGTGTAAAAAGCTATTCGCTTTGGTGACAGCCCTGAGCCTGCTTCTGTGTCTGGCTCTGCCCGTCACCGCTGTGGAGGGCGACGGCTTGCAGGTGATCGTCAACGATACCGTCGTCGCTATGGACGCGCCGGTCCAGGTCTGGAACCAGACCACCTATGTGTCCTACTGGCCTGTGGTCCAGGCCCTCTACCCCACCGCCACCGCCGTGTGGGAGAATGACCGGGCCATCGTCACCGCCCCCGGACTTCGGATCGAGATCCGTCCGGGCCTGAAGTACCTCATCGCCAATGACCGCTACCTGTATCTGCCCGACGGGGTGCGGACCTGCGACAGCATTCTGCTGGTCCCCGTCCGGACTCTGGCCGCCGCCCTGGGCGCCTCGGTGTCCTGGGACGCCACCGGAAACAGCGTGGTCCTCACCGCCGGCAGCGGCCCCATCACCCCCGGCGGCGTGGCCTACCAGGAGGACGTGGTATATTGGCTCAGCCACATTATCAACGCCGAGAGCGGCAACCAGCCTCTGGAGGGCAAGATCGCTGTGGGCAATGTGGTTCTCAACCGGGTGGCCAGCTCCCGCTTCCCCAACACGGTCTTCGAGGTCATCCATCAGCGGGGCCAGTTCACCCCTGTGTCCAACGGGACCATCAAGCTGACCCCCAACGAGCAGAGCATCATCGCCGCCAAGCTGTGCCTGGACGGAGCCAACACCGTGGGCAACGCCCTCTACTTCATCAATCCCCGGTATTCCCCCAACAGCTGGGCCAGCCGGAACCGTCCCTTTGTAGCCACCATCGGGGCCCACGCCTTTTACGCGTAAATCTCTTTCAAAAGCACCGTTCCTCCCTGAGGGAGGAACGGTGCTTTTTTCCTTTTTCGACTTTTTTCTTGCCTCCACACCTTCCAAAAGTTATAATGAAACAAAAAGCAAAGGAAGGGGAGGAATCCCATGACACTCTCTCGTCGACTGCTCTGCCTGAGCCTCTGCACCGCTCTGCTGCTTCCTGCCGGAGCCCTGGCCGCGGAATATCCCGATCTGGACCAGAGCCACTGGGCCTACCAGGACATGAACAGGGCCGTGGAACTGGGTATCATCAGGGGCATGGAGGACGGCCGCATGGCTCCGGAGGGGACCCTGACCTGGGGCCAGTACCTCACCATGCTTTCCCGGGCCTTTTTCCCCGAGGACTACGCCGCCTATCTGGAGGCCGGCCAGGAGTGGGACCGGGCCGGCTATCTCACCGCCCTGGACCACCGGCTTTTGCTGGAGGAGGACTTTCTGCCCGCAGATCCCTCCGACCTGTGGGCCCCCATCCTGCGGCAGGACGCGGCGGTGCTGCTGGACCGGGCGCTGCCCGAGGACTCCGGGGGCTGGGACTGGCACTGGAGCTCCTACCAGGCGGAGGTCGCCTTCGCTGATTGGGAGAGCCTGGGGGAAGCCTATCATGACGCGGTGAGCCGCCTGTTTCACTGCGGCATCACAAAGGGCCGGGAAGTGGAGGATCATGACCCCGCTCTGGGGCTGGAGGATTCCCTCCTCTTCGGCGGCGGGGAGAATATCAAGAGGGCCGACGGCACGGTGCTGCTCCTGCGGACCCTCTACGAGGCGGATATGACCGCGGAGAGGGATGTGACCGTCACCCTCCATATCGTGGACCAGCAGGGGACGCCCCTGACGGAGCCTCAGGTGGTGGAGACCCAAACCGGACGGCACACCTATGAACTGGTGGACGAGAACAACCTCTGGCACTATGTCTGTATCTCCGACCCCCAGCAGGTATCCTCCTACCAGTCCGACTACACCCTTGTCTACCGCCCCTACACCCGCCGGGAGGCCGCCCAGGAGGATTTTTACGCCGCGGTGGAGCGGGGGGAGCTGTCCTACGAGGATTACTGGAATCAGGACTTCAACCTCTGGGAGCTGGGGGAGAATCCCCGGAAGTCCCTGCTGCTTTTCGGCAACGAGGAGCAGCTCCGCTTCTCCGACCGGGCCTCGGCGGAGGCCAGCATGGCCGACATCACCGTCCCGGTGTGGAAGCTGGACAAGGCGGGAAACAAGGTGGAAAGCACCCTCACCCTCACCGTCCACGCCGCCCTGGCCCAGGACGTGACCGCCATCTTTACCGAGATCTTCAACGACCCGGAGCAGTTCCCCTTCAAGGATCTGGGGGGCTATAGCTGGCGGGGGGACTCCTCCAACAGCGAGCACAACAGCGGCACCGCCATTGATATCAACTGGGACGAGAACTATCAGATCCGGGACGGGGCCATCCTGGCCGGCTCGGTCTGGGCCCCCGGGGAAAACCCCTACTCCATCGGCCCGGACAGCTCGGTTGTCCGCATCTTTGAGGCATACGGCTGGGCCTGGGGCGGTGACGCCTGGGCCTACGACAGCGACGACAGCCAAGGCTATCACGACTACATGCACTTCTCCTACCTGGGAACCTGAAAAGTGAAAAGTGAAAAATGAAAAATGAAAAAGCTGGGCGGCGTGGTACCAAAGTACCACGCCGCCCCTTTTTTCAAGCAAGATCAACTTTTCGATAAGTGGAACAAGTTGAGATCTCGTACCTCGCATTATCATTTTTAATTTTTAACTTTTCACTTTACCAAACCTTGACCCGCTCCTCCGGCTCGGTCCACATGCCGTCGCCCTCCTGGATATCAAAGACCTCATAAAACAGGTCCAGCGTCTGAAGGGCCCGGTTCACCCGGAGCTTGTCGGCGGCGTGGACATCGGCCACCGCCAGATACTCCAGGGTGCTTCTGGGAGCGGTGGAGGCCCAGGTCCCGGCCACCGAGAGGAACAGGGCCTGGTAATCGGGATCCTCCAGCTTTCCGGCGGCCTCCACAATGCAGCGCAGCGCCCCCAGGTCGGCCACATTCTCGCTGAGGGTCAGCTCCCCGGAGCAGGGGATGCCGGGGGCCGACTCCTGACCGTCGTACCACTCTACCACAGCCTGACACTTGACCTGGAACGCGGCGTAATCCTCCTGGGTCCACCAGTCGGCGGCATTGCCCTTTTCGTCAAACTTAGCCCCGTTGTTGTCAAAGGCGTGGGTGATCTCATGGGCGATGATATAGCCGATGCTGCCCAGATTCTCCTCCCGGCTGGCCTCCACATCGTACATGGGACTCTGAAGGATGGCGGCGGGGAAGGTGATATCGTTGAAAGCCGCGCTGTAGCAGGCATTCACCGTGTAGGGGGCCATGATCCACTGGGTCTTGTCCACCGTTCCGCCCTGCCAGGACAGGACCTCCTCCCACTGGGCCTTCTGAACGGCGATGAGGTTGGAAAAGAAGCTTCCCCCCTCCTCAGGCCCTTTGATATCGGCCTTGTCCAGGCAGGTCTCCCAGTTATCCGGATAGCCCACCTTCACCTGCATGGTGTCCAGCTTTTTCAGGGCCATGGCACGGGTCTCCTCACTCATCCAGTCCTGCGCCTTGATCCGCTCTTTGTAGATCTCAATGAACTCGGCGATCATCTCCTCCACGTCGGCTTTGGCCTCAGGGGTAAAGTATGCCTCGGCGTAAGCCCGGGAGAGATAGTCGCTCAGCAGGTACTGGACCTGACCGGCCGCGATCTGCTCGGTGGTCTGCCGCCCCTCCGTTCCGTAGTAGGCCTGGGAGAACTCGTGATCGGCTTCCTGAAAGTCCTGGGACAAGTAGTCGCTTACCATCAGAATAAGCCCTATCTTGGACATGGCCTTCAGGTCGGCCAGATGCTCCTGGTCAAAGTAGCCCGCCGCGGCCTCCATTGCCCCCACGTCGTTGACCACCACAGTCTTCTCCTTCTTCAGGCCGGTGGCGGCGTAGAACACCTCCAGATCAACGTTGGGGAAGATCTCCTTCAGCTCCTCCATGGCGTAGAGGTTGTAGATCAGGTCCACATTGCCGGTGTCCTGCACATCCAGGGAGGCGGCGGAGACCACCTTCTCCATATCATAGACCCGCTGGGCGTCAGCCTTGGCCTCCTCCTCCGTCTCTCCGCTCAAAACAAAAAGCTTGGTCAGATAGTTCAGATACATCCCCGTCTTCCCCGGGTCCGGATTGGCGTAAAAGTCTTTGTCCATCATGGGACTGAAGGCGCCGAACATCACCGCGTACCGGTTGGAATCCTTCAGGTCCAGGGTAAGGTTAAAGCTCAAAAGGGTGGCAAAGCCCATCTCCTCCCGCATGGCCGCGTCAGAGACCACCATCTCCTCCACACTTTCCGCGGCGTCAATGGCGTCCAGATAGGGCCGAATGGGCTCCACCCCCGCCTTCTCCCTCCCCTCGGTATCCATCACCGTATGGTAGAGATCGGCGATCTTGGCCTCGGCAGTCCCCTTCTTTTGGGGCTGGGAGGCAATATCCGTGATCAGATCGGCCACCTGGTCGTTGACAGTAAACATCAGCCCGTAGAGGGCTCCGTTCATCATCTGTCCGGCGGGAATGGCGGAATCTGTCAGCCATTCTTTGTTCACGGCGGCATAAAAATCGTCCTTCAAGCTGGTTCCTTTATAGGCGTAAGCCCGGTGAATGAGAGCGTTCAGCTCCTCCCCGGTCACAGGGTCCCCGGGGGACAGTGTCCCCTCCCCGGTCCCCGCCACAATGCCGGCGGCCAAGGTCTGGGCAAGCTCACCCTCCGCCCAGGCAGGCACATCGGTAAAGGTCTCCGCCGGGAAGGCCATCCGCATATTGGCCCCCACAGGGGCCTCAAACCCGCCAAAAGCCCGCTCCAGCATGACCAGAGCCTCGGCCCGGGTCAATTCCCGATCCAGATGGAGCTCCCCGACCTGGTCTCCTCTCAGGATCTCCCGCCCGCCGGCATAGTCGTCCGCAGCGGCCGCAAGGCAATCCCGGGCCTCTCCCCGGGTCAGTCCCTGGGCGGCATAAGAGGCGGGGACTAGAGCAAGGGTCAGGGCCAGGGCGGAGACTCCCGCCGCCAGCCGTTTCTTCCAATGGTTCATAAATATTTCACTCCCAATAAATAAATTTGACCGATCTCAAGGATAACACGTTCGACCCAAAAATGCAAGGGTCTTTTTGTGAGTTATCACCTAACATACAAAGGCCGCCGGATTGGATATAATTTGTACGGTGATGACTGGGATGAAACAGGAAAATCCCGGCGGAACAGTTTACGACGCCATCCGCCGAAACATCAAAAAATACCGAAAAGAGCGGGGGATGACCTCCGCTCAGCTTGCTGAGCAGGTGGGACTGTCCCACGATTTTATCCGGCAGATCGAAAGCGAGAAGGCCCGCTATAATTTCTCGGTGGAGACCTTCTGCAAGATCGGGGCGGCGTTGGGCGTCAGTCTGGACCTGCTGATCCAGGAATCCCCGGAGAAAGAATAGAGAGCCCGGAACCTTTTCCTGTTCCGGGCTCTCTTTTTATTCAAAGGTCTTTGCCACATCCTCCAGACTGGAGGTGATGGGCAGGCGCTGGGGGCAGGCTTCCTCACACTGCCCGCAGCGGATACAGGCCGAGGCCAACCCCTTCCCCATCTTCCCCGTCAGCTCAGCGTACTCGCTTTTTGCCCAGGGCAGTTGAGAGGGGCCAAACTTGCTCACATGGTTCAGCAGCTTAAAGTAATTGGGGATGGCGATCTGCATGGGACAACCGTCCACACAATAGCGGCAGTTGGTGCAGGCGATCAGCTCCTTGGATTGGATGATCCGGACCACCTGGGCCAGCGTCTCCCGCTCCTCCTGGCTCATGGGCCGGAAATCGGTCATGAAGGCGGTGTTATCCTCCACCTGTTCCAGGGTGCTCATACCGCTGAGGACCTTGAATACCCCTTCCAGAGAGGCGGCAAACCGGATGGCCCAGGACGCCGGAGACGCCTCCGGCCCCTTCTCTCTCAAAAGGGCCTCCGCCTCCTGGGGAAGATTGGTGAGGAGTCCTCCCCTCACCGGCTCCATGACCAGGACAGGCTTATTGTGCTTCCGGCAGACCTCATAGCACTTCCGGGACTGGACCTCCGGATCCTCCCAGTCCAGATAGTTGAGCTGGAGCTGGACATACTCCATCTCCGGGTGACGCTCCAGGATCTCCTCCAGCACCTCCGCCTTGTCGTGGAAGGAGAAACCCAAATGCCGGAGCACTCCGGCGGCCTTCTTTTGGGCCACGAAGTCGAAGGCCCCCCAAGCCTCGGCCTGCTCCAGCCTCTCCTTGCTCATGGCGTGGAGCAAATAGTAGTCAAAATAGTCCACCCCGCACCGCTCCAACTGCCCTGCCAGGAACCCCTCCATATCCTCCGCCTTCTGGATGACAAAAAGGCTGAGTTTGTTGGTGAGGGTATAGCTGTCCCGGGGATACCGCTTGGCCACACACTCCCGAAAGGCGGCCTCACTGTGGCCACCGTGGTAAGGAGCGGCGGTATCAAAATAGGTAAACCCCCGCTCCATATACCGGTCCACCATCCTGTTCACGGCCTCCAGGTCGATCTTCGTGGTATCCCCGGGATCCAGCAGGGGCAGTCGCATCACGCCAAAGGCCAGCTTATTCTGGTTCATTGGACACATCTCCCTCTTTTGGTTTTTTCATTATACCATGGAGCCGGAATGGTATAATTATTGCAATCGAGTATAATAGCCGCTTTGCGGCTATTATACCATAGGGCCTTCCCCGCTGTCAAAGTAAAGGCAGGCAAAAAGAGACGGCCCCAAAAGGGCCGTCTCCCAGTTTTTCTCTTTCAGCGAATCTCAATGCGGTGGACCTCCGGCTCCACAGGCTTGGCCTTGGGCAAGGTCAGGGAGAGTACCCCGTTCTCGTAGGCGGCGGTGATGTTCTTCTCCTCGATCCCCGTCACGTCAAAGCTCCGCTGGAAGGAGCCAAAGCGCCGCTCCCTGCGGATGTAGCTTCCGTCGGTATCCCTCTGCTCACTGCTCTCGCTGTGGGAGGCGGTGATGGTGAGGATCCCTTCCTTCAAGTCCAGGGAGATGTCCTCCTTCCGGAAGCCGGGCAGCTCAGCCTCCAGCACATAGCTGTCGCCGGTATCCCGGATATCGGTCCGGAAGGCGGGCAGGTCGGTGTTGGACCGGCGGAAGAAATCCCGGGCGAAGTTGTCAAAGGTGTCGAATACATTGTTGTCGCTGCGGTCAAAGGGAAGCATTCCAAACATAGTTATGATCTCCTTCTACTTTATGATTTTTAGCACTCTTGTTGTTTTCCTGCTAATTTTTTGTGTGCTCCATTGGACTCAACCTTTCTGTTGGGCGGGGTCTTTTTCATTGCCCCGCCTTTCGATTTTAAGTATAATCAATGGCTGTGAACAAATATACCACAATTTATGTCCAAATTGTAAACGTTAGCACTTTCAAGATAAGAGTGCTAACGCAATAAAAAAAGAACCCGCACCGCCGCGCGGTTCGGGTTCTTCCCTATTCGATCTCAGTACTTGCCCAGGCTGCCGGAGTTATGGCCGTCGTCCTTCCCAAACTCATAGTCATTGCCGGGGAGGACAGCATTAAGCAGGATCCCGGCGATAGCGGCGATAGCCAGACCGGTGAGGGTCACCGCGGCGCCTCCCACCTGGAAGGTGAGGCCGCCGGAGAAGCCCAGGCCGCAGACCAGGATCACCGCGGCGATGATCAGGTTCCGGGAGTTGGTGAAGTCCACCTGGTTCTCCACCACATTCCGCACACCGATGGCGGAGATCATACCGTAAAGGATGAAGCTGACGCCGCCGATGATGGCGGAGGGCAGGGCCCCGATGAGGGCGGCGAACTTGGGGCTGAAGGAGAGGACCAGGGCGTAGACCGCCGCCAGCCGAATGACCCGGGGATCATAGACCCGGCTGAGCACCAGAACGCCGGTGTTCTCGCCGTAGGTGGTGTTGGCGGGGCCGCCGAACAGGCCGGCCAGGGAGGTGGCGATACCGTCGCCGATCAGGGTCCGGTGGAGCCCCGGCTCCTCCAGGAAGTTCTCCCCCACGGTGGCGGAGATGGCGGACATGTCGCCGATGTGCTCCATCATGGAGGCGATGGCGATGGGGGCCATCACCAGAATGGCGGACAGGTCAAACTTGGCCACAGAGCCGCCGAAGTTGGTGATAAAGGGCTGGAAGCCGATCCAGGCAGCGTCCTTCACGCCGGCAAAGTCCACCTTCCCGGCGGCGATAGCCACGATATAGGCCCCTACCACACCCAGAAGGATGGGGATGATCTTGATCATACCCTTGCCCCAGATGTTGCACACGATGATGATAGCCATAGCCACCAGGGCCAGCCACCAGCAGGTGGATGCGTTGTTCACCGCCGAGGGTGCCAGATTCAGGCCAATGCAGATGATGATGGGCCCGGTGACCACCGGAGGCAGGAACCGCATGACCTTGTGGACCCCCACCACCTTGACGATGAGGGCCAGGGCCAGATAGAGAAGGCCGGCCACCACGATGCCGCCGCAGGCGTACTGGAGCTTCACCGCCGGATCCATCCCGGCGTAGGCCCCCTCGCTCATCCCCGCGATGGTGGCAAAGCCGCCCAGGAAGGCGAAGGAGGAACCCAGAAAGGCGGGGACCCGGAATTTGGCGCAGACGTGGAAGAACAGGGTGCCCACCCCGGCAAAAAACAGGGTGGTCTGAATATTCAGGGGCAGGCCGTAGTTCTGGACCAAAATGGGCACCAGAATGGTGGCCCCGAACATGGCAAACATGTGCTGAAGGCCCAGCAGCAGCATTTTGGGCAGGCCCAACTGCCGGGCGTCACGGATGGCGTCTTGATTCATAACTTCATTTCTCCCTTCTTTTCTTTTGACCCTCACATGGAACCTTTTTTCAATGGGCAAAAAAAGAGACGACCACAAATGTGATCGTCAATGAAAGGATCGCCCATCAAAAAAGGAAAGAAAAGGCCCGTAGCCAAATCGAAAGAGTCGCCCCGTCAGTTCGCTCATGGCCGATCCCTCCTTTCCTCATTGGGAGGTATTTTACCAAAGCCTCCCTCCCCTGTCAAGAGGGAATGCTTATTTTTTCCATTTTTTATTTCCCCTCTTTACTCCCCTCAAGAAACCGGGTATAATTGCTCCGGTTTCTATCTTTTTCCAAGGAGAGCGATCCCCGTGCGGCGAAAAAATGACTTGGGGCAAGACCCGGTGGGGGCTTTGATCCTCCGCTTGGCCCTGCCCACCATGCTAGCCCAGTTTATCAACGTTCTATACAGTATCGTAGACCGGATGTTCATCGGCCACATCCCCCTGGTGGGCGACTTGGCCTTGGCGGGCGTAGGGGTCTGCGGCCCTATCGTCACCCTGCTGTCCTCCTTCTCCTACCTGGCCTGTCTGGGGGGCGGCCCTCTCTTTTCCATGAAGATGGGGGCGGGAGACCGGAATGGGGCCTCATCCATCCTCTCCAACTGCCTGCGGATGCTCCTCGCTCTGGCGGCAGGCCTCAGCCTTCTCTTTTTCCTTCTCTGGAAAAATCTTCTCTGGTGGTTCGGGGCCAGTCCGGACACCTTCCCCTACGCCCTCACCTACATGACCATCTACATTTTGGGCACCGCCTTCGCCCTCATGGCCGCGGGGCTCAATAACTTCCTCATCTGTCAGGGCCGCTCCGGCCTGGGCATGGCTACGGTTGTCCTGGGGGCAGGGCTCAACATCTGTCTTGATCCCCTCTTTATCTTTGCTCTGGATATGGGGGTGGCCGGAGCGGCGTGGGCCACCCTGCTGTCCCAGGCCGCCTCCTGCGCCTTCGCTCTCGCCGCCCTCACCCGGCCCTCCATGCCTGTCCCCCTGCGGTGGGGACAGCTTGACTTGGCCGTCTGTAAAAAGATCCTTACCTTCGGCATGGCCCCCTTCCTCACCTACGCCTTGGACAGCGTCATCCTCATCATCCTCAACACTGTCCTCCAGCGGCAGGGCGGTCCGGGGGAGGGGGACGCCCTTCTCACCTGCTGCTCCATCGTGCAAAGCTATATGCTCCTCATCGCCATGCCCATGAGCGGTATCACCCTGGGCTGTCAGGGGGTCATCAGCTTCAACCTGGGAGCCGGCAGCGCCCAGCGGGTAAAAAAGGCCCTGAAAGGGGTCTTCGCCCTGTGCTTCTCCTTCGCCGGGATCATGCTGGCTGTCACCCACCTGGCCTGTCCCCTGTTTGTCCGTCTTTTTACCCAAAACGAATATCTCATGGGCAGAAGCGTCACACTGATAAAAGTCTACACCGCCGGGGTCCTTTTTCTTCCCGTCCAGTGGACGGCGGTGGACGGCTCCACCGCCCTGGGCCAAACAAGGCTGGCCCTTTTCTGCTCCCTGCTGCGAAAGACCATATTCGTCTCCGCCGTGGTGGGCCTGCCCTGCTTCCTCCCGGCGGCCTCCGCCTTCTGTGCCGAGCCTCTGTGCGACGTGACCGCCGCCTGCGTCTCCGCCGCCCTGTTCTTCCGCTTTACCCCCCGGACCCTGGCGGCCCACTGCGTCCCGGTTGACAGGGACGCCGCCGCTGCGATATAATGAAAACAATCATTTCAGAGAGAAATCAGGTGTTTTTCCATGAAAAAGCCCTTCCTGTCCCTGGACCAGCTCCAAGCCATCACCCAAACCTACCCCACCCCCTTCCACCTCTATGACGAGAAGGGCATCCGCCAAACCGCCCGAAACCTGAAGGCCGCCTTCGCCTGGAATCCCGGCTTCAAGGAGTATTTCGCCGTCAAGGCCACCCCCACCCCCGGCATCCTGAAGCTCTTGCGGGAGGAGGGCTGCGGCGTGGACTGCTCCTCCCTCACCGAGCTGATGCTCTCGGACAAGTGCGGCTTTCATGGCCACGACATCATGTTCTCCTCCAACGAGACCCCCGCGGGCGAATACCAGCTGGCGGAACAGCTGGGCGCCGTCATCAACCTGGACGACTTCACCCACATCGACTTTTTGAAGGAGACCCTGGGCTACATCCCCGAGACCATCTCCTGCCGCTTCAACCCCGGCGGGGTCTTCCAGCTGGGGGAGAGCAAGGAGGGCTTCCAGGTCATGGACACCCCCGGCGACAGCAAATACGGCTTCACCAAAGATCAGCTCTTCGAGGGCTTCAAAAAGCTGAAAGCTATGGGGGCCAAACGCTTCGGCATCCACGCCTTCCTGGCCTCCAACACCCTCTCCAACGACTACTACCCCGCCCTGGCGGGCATCCTTTTCCAGCTTGCCGCCGACCTGGAGCGGGAGACCGGCTGTGACGTGTGCTTCATCAACCTCTCCGGCGGCGTAGGCATCCCCTACCGCCCCGACCAGAGCGCCAACGATATCGCCGCCATCGGCGCGGGGGTCCGGGAGCAGTTTGAGAAGATCCTGGTCCCCGCGGGTATGGGGGACGTGTCCATCTATACCGAGCTGGGCCGCTACATGCTTGGCCCCAACGGCTGCCTTGTCACCAAGGTCCTCCACTTCAAGCATACCTACAAGGAGTACGTGGGGGTGGACGCCTGCGCCGCCAACCTCATGCGCCCCGCCATGTACGGGGCCTACCACCACATCACCGTCATGGGCAAGGAGGACAAGCCCTCCGACCACACCTACGACGTGGTGGGCTCCCTGTGCGAAAATAACGACAAATTCGCCATCGACCGGGAACTGCCCGAGATCGAGACCGGAGACCTGCTGGTGATCCACGACAGCGGCGCCCACGGCTTCTCCATGGGCTACAACTACAACGGCAAGCTCCGCTCGGCGGAACTGCTACTGCGGGAGGACGGAAGCGTAAAACTCCTCCGCCGTGCCGAGACCCCGGAGGACTATTTCGCCACCATGATCTTTGACTGAGGATCACTACCCCGGAAGGCTTTCCTCCCCTGAAAAACAAGCTTTACCCCCCTTCCGTCCCTTCGCCATCAGAAATACTTGCAATTCCCCCAAAATTATGTTATACTTGACGCAAGTTTTCCCTGTTCCCCACAAAAGGAGGTCCCTCCATGCCCGTCAAAGGCCGCTTTGCCCCCTCCCCCAGCGGGAGGATGCATTTGGGAAACCTCTTTTCCTTCCTTCTGGCCTGGCTCTCCGCCCGGCATGAGGGGGGCTCCCTGGTCCTCCGGGTGGAGGATCTGGACCCGGTCCGCTGCCTCCCCGCTCACGCGTGGCAGCTTATGGAGGACCTGGAGTGGCTGGGCCTGAACTGGGACGAGGGAGGGGACGTTCCCTCCTACTGGCAGAGCAACCGCAGCCACCTCTACGCCGCCGCCTTCCAGACATTGGAAGCCCGGGGCCTTACATATCCCTGCTTCTGTTCCCGCCTTCAGCGGCTGAACGAAGCCCCCCATATCCATCAGGTCTCCCCCTCCTGCCCCTGCGCCGCCCTGACTCCGGAGGAGGCCGCCCAAAGGACAAAAGAAAAGACCCCCAGCTACCGGCTGCGGGTCCCCCATAAAACCGTCTCCTTTGTGGACGGGCTCCAAGGCCCCTGCTCCCAGGACCTGGCCGCCGACTGCGGCGACTTTCCCATCAAGCGTTCCGACGGGGCCTGGGCCTACCAACTGGCCGTGGTGGTGGACGACGCCGCCATGGGGGTGACCCAGGTGGTGAGAGGCCGGGACCTTCTCTCCTCCACCCCCCGCCAACTCTGGCTTTACCAGGTCCTGGGCCTTCCCGCCCCGGAATTTTACCACGTCCCCCTCCTTCTGGCCCCCGACGGCCGAAGGCTGGCCAAACGGGACGCCGACCTGGACATGGGCGCTCTCCGCCGCCGCTTCTCCCCCCAGGAGCTTCTGGGCCTTCTGTCCAGAATGGCGGGACAGCAAAAGACGGCGGAGCCTGTCTCCGCCGCCCAGCTTGTCTCAACTTTTGATTGGCTCAACGTCCCCCGGGAGGATATCATCGTCGCCCCGGAGCTTCTGTCCTGAGTTTATCCGATTCTTCATATAGTCGGTGAGGATCGCCAGGAACCGGGCCGTGGAGGGCCGCTCCCAGCGCCCTTCCCCCAGGATCTCTCTCAGCAGCGGCGTCTGGGCGTCCCAAATGATCCTCACCGCCGTTCGCAGGTTTCGCTCCACCGATTCCCAGGAGGCCCGGAACTGCCGGGCCACGTCCGGGTATACGGC
Source organism: Oscillospiraceae bacterium (assembly GCA_022799035.1). Lineage (GTDB taxonomy): Bacteria > Bacillota > Clostridia > Oscillospirales > Oscillospiraceae > Vermiculatibacterium. Next base: position 12,943 of record JAAWNQ010000027.1, on the reverse strand, counting down.
CTTGGTCACCATCAGCAGCCGCTCTGGCTCCTTCATGGCCCGCCAGACCGCCCATGACATCTGATAAAACCCCAGGTAGTTGGACGACAGCCCCAGTTGATGCAGGACCAGGAAGATCTCATCCATCTCTTCCCTGTTGTAATCAAGCGATATAAACATTCTCATCCGCCTCTCTTGCTTGGAGTATAAAGGCATTTACCACTTCCATGACCCTGTCCTCCGGCAGACAGGCCAGAAAGAACAGCAGCGTTATGGAGGACACACAGTACTTCCCATGCTCCAGATCCGTATAGGAGCGCGCGGAGATGCGGAGCTTTTCCGCCATCCTCTCCTGGGTCTCTCCGCAGGCCCTCCTGTATTCCAGAAGTTCCACCCGGAGCAGCATGCGAAGGATCAGTTTGTATTGGAGCATCTGCAAAACCTCCCTAAATTCGACAGAAGATAGGAAAATTTTACCGGCGTTTGGGTCTTGCCGCCATGAGGTGTACTTCGGACAAATGACAAAAACCAGGGGTTTTTCGTCTTCATTGACGAAAAACCCCATTACAAACCCCTCTTTTTCTTCGTCACCTTATATATGACGCTTTTCTTCAAAATATGACACGCCCAAAGAAAAAGAAATTTTTGAATTCTAACTTTTGGTTAAGCAATATAGAACCATTGGTGCTTTGTGGTTCCCCTGTTTGGTTAATATAATTTAACCAAACAGGAAAGGGGTCCACTGTATGACAGAGGATGAACTAAAAGCTATCATCGGTCAGAACGTCGCCCACTACCGCATCCAGGCCGGTCTGACCCAGGAGCAGCTTTCCGAGATGGCGGAGGTCACCACCGCCTTCATCTCCCAGATGGAGCGGGGCAAGAAAATGATGCGGATCCCCACCCTTCGCCTCATCGCCACCGCTCTGGACGTAAGCTGCGACGCCCTCCTGTTTCCCCGGGGACCCGAGGCCCCGGTCAACAACATCATCCGTCTGATCTCCAAACAGCCCCAGACGTCCCTTGAAAAAATCGAAAAGATGATCCGTCTCCTTGTGGAGGAGCCGGAGGAACCCCCGTCCCGCTAAAAATAGAGAGAGGAGGAGAGGGTCCTATGCTGCCGGAAGAATCTGACTTCCTTTTCCAGTTGTACCACCAGCATTTCCCCGCCCTGTACGGTCACGCCATCACTCTGCTCAAGCTCCACAACTTCGATACCGCCCTGTTTCAAGAGCTGGCGCAGGAGCTGGTCCAGGACACTTTCCACACCGCCTCTGAAAAGGTGGACGTTCTGAAGGCCCATCCCAACCCCGGCGGATGGCTGATGGTGGCCCTGAAGTTCAAATTCAAGGAGTTCCAGCGTCAGGCATACTCCGACAGCCAGCGCCTCGTCCTCATCAGCGCCCTGCCCAGGGACATGGCCGACCCCCGCTCCGACGTCAACTCCTGCCAGTCCGACATGGAGTTCCGCGGCGACGCCGCCCTGATCCGCCAGCACCTTTCCCCGGAGGATCTCGAGCTTTTTGAGATGGTGGCCCTCAACCACGTCAGCCACCGGGAGGCCGCTGAAAAACTTGGAATAACCATTTGGGCCAGCCAAAAACGGCTGGAGCGGATCCGCAAAGATTTGCGCGATTTGCTTGCCCCTTAATTTTTTTGTCTTTTTTTGTCATATTTTGTCCATTTTACGTCATATATAGATTGGAGGGGAACAGGGGATGGAAGAAAATACCCGTGAAATTTACGCCTATCTGGACCGGCTGTCCACCCGGCGGCTGGAGGAAATGCTCCTGGCCGACCTGGAGGACGACTCCGGCCGGGACACCAGCCAGGTGATTTTTCACATCCTGGAGGTGCTGCGCCAAAGAGAGACTACGCCCCTGCCGTCCCCCGACACGGACCGGGCCTGGGAGGAGTTCCAGCAGTTCTACAACACCCCCGAAGGCCGGGGCCAGGCCCTTTACCCCTGCCGGGAGGACCACGCCCCAACGCCCCTCCCTGCCCCCAAATGTTCCCTTCTCCGCCTCCCCGTTCTGTGGAAGACCCTTCGGATCGTCGCGGCCACAATGGCTCTGCTCCTGGCCCTGATGATGGGAGCCCAGGCCTCCGGCCTGAACGTCTTCGGCACTCTGGCCTACTGGACCGACGAGATCCTCCATTGGGGAAGCGAGCAAACCGGGATCCAATCTAAAAATTATCAGCAGTTTTTGAACCTGCTGACTGAAAATGATATTCAAAAGAAACATGCCCCCTCTTGGTATCCTTCCGAGGCTATCGCTGGTAACCCTACAGTTCAATACAGTGATTCTGCTGTCTCTATAAAAATCTCCTTTTCTATTGCAGACTCTGGCTCCTTTCATATAAATGTTGTCCGCCACACTTCACCTTCTGAATTGGAAAGTGGCTTTTTTGAAAAGGACTATGATTCTGTAGAGCAGTATTTATCACACGGCAGAACATTTTACATTTTTTCCAACGTTAATTCTGTAATGGCTACCTGGACAGACGGAAACTTGTCAGAATCAATTTGGGGCGGCTTATCTTTAGATGATATAAAAACTATGATTGATTCATTAGGAGGTTTCTAATTCTATGCGAAAGAGGTTTCTCTCTTTTCTTGTCGCCTTATCTCTAATGATCGTTCCCTTTAGCTCCACCGCTTCTGCTACCGAAGCCAGGGCAAGCACCACCCTTTCCTATTACAACATAACCATGAAAGCCGGCAATAGACCCGGCGAACTCCGCATCTCCTATGAAGTTAATGCAAAGAAAATTGCAGATTCTGTGGGAATTTCCTCCATTGTTCTCTATAGTTCCACTGGGGCCTATATCACAACCGTTTTGGGCTCTGAGAAAAATGGTCTTATTGAAACGGACGCTCTTTCCGCAATGAGCACCTACTCCCACACCGCTGTCCCCGGCAATTCCTACTACGCCGCCATCACCGTCTTCGCCGAGATCGGCGATGACTACGACAGCAGAAAGATCGTCACCGATACCGTCACCGCCCCGACCTGATTCCCACACACATAAAAAAGCCCCGGAACCTCTCGGTTCCGGGGCTTTTCTTTCCTCATATCATCTCAGTATCGTCAGCACCTTCGCCACTTCCCCACGGGTCATGGAGGCGTTGGGCTTCAGACTGCCGTCCTCATACCCGTTGACGATCCCCTGGCCCACCAGACTGCGGACATAGCTCTCCGCCCACTGGGGCACCTCCCCCCCGTCGGTAAAGCCGTCCAGCTCCCGCTCGGGCCAGCCCTTTTGCTGGGTCCGGCCCAGGATGGTCATGACCTCCCCCCGGCTGATCCCCGCGTTGGGGTAGGCGTACAGCACCCCGTAATCCATGCTCCCCTGGACGATCCCCTTGGCGTACATGGCCTTCACCGCCAAAAGCGCCCACTCCGGAATGTCCCCGTTGTCGGCAAAGGGCAGCTCCACCCCCTCGTATTCCCTCAGGTCCAGCCCCATCCACCGGGCCGCCATGGTGAAGAACTCCGCCCGGGTGATGGTGTTCCCCGGCAGATAGTATAGTCCCTCATCCGCCGCCACCCCGTTGGTGACCCCCTGCTGGTAGAGGTAACTCACATACCCCGCCGCCCAGTGGTCCACCATGTCGTCAAACTCCACCAGCGCGTCCCCCGGCACGTCCAGGGAGGCCCGGCCCAGGTTGCCGCTGATGTCCATGGCTGTCACCGTCACCCGGTGGGCGGGCTGGGGCTCCGGGATCACCCCCAGGGGATCCTCCCCCTCCTCGCTCCGGGCCGGCTCCACCTCCGGCAGGGGAAGCTGGGCCGTCAAGGTCCCCTTCACCGGATCCCAACTCCCCGGCAGGGTGGCCCCGTCATAGCTGAGCACCACCGCCGGGGCGGCGAAGCTCTTGTCCACATTGTCCGTCACCGTCGCGGTCAGGGTGTTCCCCTCCAGCTTCATCTGGATCACCGGAGCCATGTCGTCAAACAGCTCCTCGTTGGAGGTAGTCAGCTGGTCCAGCCAGATACTCCCCGCCTGGACCTCAAGCCAGTTCTCCCCGTCGGGGACATTCTCCTCCCCCCGGGTCACCTGGAGCCCTGTCAGGGCCTCCGCCCCCTCCGGGAGGGCTACCAGGATCTGCCTCCAGCCGGAGAAATCCAGTGTGGTCAGAGAGATCCTCTCCTCCCCCTCTCCGGTCCTCACCGCCGCCAGCAGCCGGTTGCCCGAGGCGTCGCCGTAGACCCACAGCCCCAGGTATTTCTCCCCGGCGGAGATGGGCAGCTCCCCGGTCACCGCGGACGTCCCACCCGCGGGCAGGTCGTAGGTCACCTTCAAGCTCTGCCTTCCATACCGCACATGGCTCAGATCCCGCTCCAGCTCCGCCTCCGCGGAGAGCTGGGCCTCAAAGACCGGCTCCTCCCCCTCAAAGTCCTCCAGGGGCAGGATGTGGCCCGCCACGCTCACCGGGATGGTCACCGTCCTCTCCCCGGCGGTGACGTACAGGTTTCCCTCCGCCGTCTTGTCCCCGGCGGTGAAATATCCGTCCTCGCTTACCGATCCGATCCCCTCGTCACAGCTCCAGGTGTAGCAGGTGTCCTGGGAGCGCAGATTCAGCTTCCGCCAGGAGCTTACCGCCTGTAGGGGTACGCTCTCCCCCGGCTCCAGGGCCAGAATACCCACCGAGCTTCCCGTCTCCTCGTTGAGCACCAGGATCTCATCCGGGGTCTTCACCACCGTCACCTGGGCCGTCCCCCTCAGCTCCCCCTTGCTGGCCGTGATGGTGAGGGAGCCGCTCTCCGCCCCGGCGGTGAAAATGTCGTTTTCAATGTGGCCCCCTCCGCTGGCCTCATAGGTCACATCCTGGGCCAGCCCCATAAGCCGGTAGCCCGTATCCACCTCGTAGGCCTCCAAAGTCAGGGCCGTCCCCGCCAGCGCCAGGGCGTCCCCCGGCTCGATCTGGAGGTATCCCGGCTCCCCCGTGGCCTCCAACTCCGTGGTGAGGAAGATGGCGGTGGAGTTTTTCCGCTCCGCCCCGTCCGAGGGCCGGTTCACCACCCCCATGGCCTCCTGGGCCGGGGTGGTAAGTCCTATGGTGGTGGACCCCCCTCCGTCCAGGCCCACCGCCTCCACACAGCCCAGCTCCAGCAGCCGCTGAGCCACCTGGGCGCAGGTGGCCCCCACGCTGTGTCCCGGCTGCTTGCCGTCTATGGTGTAGAACAGAACGCTGCCGTCCTCCCGGATGCCGATAGCCGTCCGGGCGGTCCGCTCGGCGGAGAGGTTCTGCCCCACCTGCCCGTTCTCCAGCAGCCGGTACATGGCCCCCAGGGCTTCCGTCGCCTCATTCCACCGGGTATCCTCGCTGATGATATCCAGGTTTATCTCGTCCCCCGGCTGGAGGGACCGGAGCATATTCAGCGTCCCCTCGTCGTCCTTGCCGTTCATGGTCAGCACAAAGCCGTCCTCCGGGATGGGGTTGGGCCCCGCCGCCTCGGACACATAGTCCACCACGCACTTGACCCGTCCTCCGATCCGGGGCTGGTCGGAGAGCTTCAATTCCTGCCAAACCCCCGACTCCTCGGCGGAGACCGTCTGCTCCAGCTCCTCCTCCGTGGTGACCACCCGGAGGAACACATCCACCCCCGGGGCGATATTCTGGGTGCTCTCCCCGAAATCCGGGGTCAGCAGGGTCAGTCCGCCCCCCTCCACGGTGCGGACCTGCCGCACCTTGTTGATCCCTCCGAACACCGTGAGCCGGTCCTCCCCCATAGTCACCGAGATATACAGGTTAGGGGTCCCCACAAAGGCGGTGCCGTCCGGACGGAACCCGATGGCCGGGTGGTAGGACGAGGAGGAGCGCACCACCCCGTCGCTCACCACCAGCCCCAGGGGCTGGCCTGTGGAGAGCACATAAAAGTCCCCGTTGGTGCCTCCCACCACCCGCTTGCCCTGCTCCTCCAGGGCCCGGGCCATGTTGGACAGGGTGTCCCGGCTCAGCACCGTGGCCCCGTAGGTCACCGTGGGGGACACGGCCTCGTTGGGGATATAGCTCACATACCGCTCGGTCCGCAGGTCGTTGTATGTATCGCTCCAAAAATATCCCTTTGCCCCCTGGGTCCCCTCCGACAGGATCTGGGTCCCGGCGTGAAGGTCATGCCCCAGCGCGTCCGAGGCCAAGGCGGCCTGCCCCAGCAAAAGCGACAGGCACAGCCCCGCCGCCGAAAGTCTTCTGTTCCAGTTTCTCATGGTTCCTCCTAACCGGTCCTCCGGCACATATCAACATAAAAGAAAGCGTACCGGGCTTGTCCCGGCACGCTTTTTATCATACCACAGGATAGGGGGGCTGTAAACCGCCAACCGGGAGAGAATTTTCTCCAAATTTTCCCCCTTTTCCCCCGTCTTTCTTGGGCCGGGGCCTACCCCTTCTCCTTCAATTTTCCCTCCGAGCGCAGCTTGGGCAGGGTGGTCTCCAGGGTGCTGGCCTCCTGGAGGATCATCAGGTCCCCGATCAGCTGGTTGGACACCAGAAACCCCTTGGGGGTGAAATGCCACCGCCTGTCCTTCTTCACCGCCCAGCCTCGGCGCTCATACTCCTCCAGCTTCTGCTCCAGGGGGTCGAAGTTCATGGAGAACTCCCTGCGGTACTCCCACTCCTCAATTCCCCGAGCGGTCCGCAGCCGGAGCATCAGGTACTCTCCCCCCCGCTCCCGCCGGGGGATCAGCTCGGAATTCTCAATGACCGCCCCCCCGCCCAGGATGGCGGCCATATACTTGTCCAGGTCCCGGACAAAGGAGTACCGCCGCCCCCCGAAGTCCGAGTGGGCTCCCGGCCCGAAGCCCACATAGGGCTTGCTCAGCCAGTATTTCAGGTTGTGCCGGGACTGGAACCCCGGCTTCGCGAAATTGGACACCTCGTACTGCCCATACCCCGCCTTAGCCAGCCGCTCCACCATCCATAGGTACATATCCGCCTGCCCGTCGTCGTCGGGCAAAACCTCCCCCCGCATGACCCGGCCGTCCAGGGCGGTCCCCGGCTCCACCTTCAGCCCATAGCAGGACAGATGCTGGGGCTGGAGGGCCAGGGCGGCCTCCACACTCTTTTCCCAGCTATCCATGCTCTGGCCGGGGAGCCCGTAGATCAGATCCAGAGACAGGTTTTTGATCTTGGCCTTCCGGGCCGCCGCCACCGCGCGGGTCACCTGCTCAAAATCGTGGAGCCGGTGGACCGCCTTCAGCTCCCCGTCGCAGGCCGACTGCATCCCCAGGCTCAGCCGGTTCACCCCCGCCCTGCGGACGGCGGTGAGGAATTTCCGGTCCGCGCTCTCCGGGTTGGCCTCGCAGGTGATCTCCGCGTCCCTTGTCACGTCGAAGCGGCGGCGGATCTCCTTCAATAGGCTCACCATCCGCTTGGCCCCGAACACGCTGGGGGTGCCGCCGCCGATATACACCGTGTCCACCTGCCAGCCCTTGCACAGGGGGGCGGTCTCCCGGATGTGGGTGGTGAGGGCCTTCAGGTAGTCGTCCATGGCCCCCTCCCGGTCCGGGAGAGAGTAAAAGTCGCAATAATCGCACTTGGCCTTGCAGAAGGGGATGTGGATATACACGCCCAGTTTTTCAGCCATGGAAAACACCTCTCTTGGGGACATTATACTCCTTTTTTGTCCGTTTGCATAGTCCCTTTCCCAAGCCGCAAGAATATCATAGGATATGGCCCCTTCCCGCCCCCTTCCCGGCGGGGAACATTTTTGGGTTTTAGGAGGAATGGATATGAACCTTTTCAAAAGCCTGCCCGCCCGGCTTCTGCTGGCCCTGGTCCTGGGTGTGGTCCTGGGTCTGGCGCTCCCGGCGGGAGCCATGGAGGTGGTGGTGACCCTCAACTATATTTTGGGGCAGCTGGTCTCCTTCTGCGTCCCCCTCATCGTCATCGGCTTCATCGCCCCCTCCATCAGCAAGCTGGGCTCCAGCGCCACCCGGATGTTGGCGGTGGCCGTCCTTTTGGCCTACGCCTCCAGCGTTCTGGCCGCCCTGCTGTCCGCGGCCTCGGGCTACGCCATCATCCCCCATCTGAATATCGCCTCTGAGGTGGAGGGCCTGCGGAAGCTGCCCGAGATCGCCTTCCGGCTGGACATTCCCCAGCTCATGCCCGTCATGAGCGCCCTGGCCCTCTCCGTCCTTCTGGGCCTTGCCGCCGTGTGGACCCGGGCCAAGACGGTGACCCTTCTCCTCCAGGAGTTTCAGGCCATCGTCCTGGAGATGGTGAAAAAGGTAGTCATCCCCATCCTCCCCTTCTATATCGCCACCACCTTCTGCTCCCTGGCCTGGGAGGGCTCTATCACCAAGCAGCTTCCCGTGTTCCTGGCGGTCATCGGCATCGTCATGGTGGGTCACTACCTCTGGATGGCCCTTCTCTACGGCGCCGCCACCCTCTATTCCGGCCGCTCCGGCCTGGAGGTGGTAAAGCGGTACGGCCCGGCCTACCTCACCGCCGTGGGCACCATGTCCTCCGCCGCCACCCTGGCGGTGGCCCTTCAATGCGCCCGGAAAAGTGAGAATTTACGCCCGGATATGGTGGATTTTGGTATCCCCCTCTTTGCCAACATCCACCTATGTGGTTCGGTGCTCACCGAGGTGTTTTTCTGCATGACGGTCTCCCAAGTCCTCTACGGCAAGCTCCCCGGGGTGGGAACCATGGTCCTGTTCTGCCTGCTGCTGGGGGTCTTTGCCATTGGCGCCCCAGGGGTCCCGGGGGGTACGGTGATGGCCTCTCTGGGGCTTATCTCCGGGATCCTGGGCTTTGACGGCACCGGGCAGGCCCTGATGCTGGCAGTGTTCGCCCTTCAGGACAGCTTTGGCACCGCCTGCAACATCACCGGGGACGGTGCCCTCACTCTCATGCTCACCGGATATGCCGAAAAGCACGGCATCCGGGAGGAGCCTGTCCGGCCTTCCGTTTTGTAACTCTTTTGTAATTATTGTTACTACTTTGTAACCATCTTTTGAGACAAAAAGCAGGCGGCGCTCCGCCTGCTTTTTGATTTGACCTCCCCTTGGAATTGTGGTACATTTTGGGTAAGAATTCTCTATGAGGGGGTGGTCTGGGTGCGGTATCTGGAGTTTTATGTAAACCCCGAGGAGGAGGGCAAGCGGGTGGACGCCATCCTCCGCCGCCACGGGCTGTCCACCTCGGCCATCCGCGGGTCCAAGCGGCGGCCCCACGGGCTTCTGGTGGACGGGGAGGACATCTACACCAGCTATCTGGTCCACACCGGACAGGTGGTAGCCATTCTGGCGGATGACAAGGCCCCCTCCGACATCGTCCCCAACGACGGCCCCGTGAACATCCGATATGAGGACGATGACCTTCTGGTGGTGGACAAGCCCGCTGGGCTGGCGGTCCACCCCTGTGCCGGGAGCTGGGACGACTCTCTGGGTGCCCGGCTGGTCCATTATTACCATCAGATCGGCCTGGCGGCCGACTTCCACCCGGTCCACCGGCTGGACAAGGGCACCTCGGGACTGATGGTGGTGGCCAAGCACCCGGCGGCCCAGCATATTTTGACCCAGGCCCTTCACTCGGGGGATTTTCTGCGGGAGTACCTGGCGGTGTGCCGGGGCTGCCCCTCCCCCCTCTCCGGGGTCATTGACGCCCCCCTGGGGCGAACCGATACCTCCTACATCCGGCAGGAGGTGAGGCCCGACGGAAAGCCCGCCCGCACCCACTATGAGGTCATAGAGCAGGGGGAGGGATTCTCCCTCCTCCGCCTTCGGCTGGAGACCGGGCGGACCCACCAGATCCGGGTCCACATGGCCCATCTGGGCCACCCCCTGGCGGGGGATTTCCTCTACGGCACCGAGGCCCCGGCCCTCATCTCCCGCCCCGCCCTCCATTCGGCAAGGCTGGAGCTGAGACAACCCTTTACCGGGGCAAGGCTTTCCTTTGAGGCCCCCCTGCCGGAGGATATGGCCCGGCTGCTGGACACCACAGGCTGAGGGGTCTGCGCCCTGGGCTGTGGGGCAGGGCAGCTATGCTTTTGATCCCTCCCCTCTCTTTTTTGTGCATGAAAGGAGAGGCGGTATGCCGCCTGAAAAGGTATCATTACTGCCGGAAAGGAGAGGAGGAAATGGAATGGATCGAAAAACTCAATAAAACGATTTCCTATATTGAAGCTCATCTTGCAGAGGAGATCAGCTATGATGAGCTTGCCCATATAGCCTGCTGCTCTACATACCACTTTCAAAGAATGTTCGGGTACATGGCGGGGATCCCCCTTTCGGAATATATCCGCCGGAGGCGGATGTCTCTGGCCGCCGCCGAGCTCCAGGGGGGGAGGGAAAAAATCATTGATATTGGTATGAAGTATGGGTATTCCTCCCCCACCGCGTTCAACAGGGCGTTTCAAAGCGTCCACGGCATAGCGCCGTCCATGGAAAAAGGGGAAGGTGCACCTGTGAAGGCCTATCCCCCCATCAGCTTCAAAATAACCGTAAAGGGAGTGGAGGAAATGAATTACCGCACGGAAGAAAAAGCCGCCTTTCGCATCGTGGGGATATCCCACCCCCTGGACAAGGAGATCGAGAAGAATTTTGCCGCCGTACCCCAGATGTGGCAGAGCGCGGCCGCAAACGGCACCCTTGAAAGGCTCCTGCCCCTTATGACCGGCCAGCCCATGGGGGTCTTGGGGGTAAGCGCCTGCAACGACAAGGAGGAGTGGCGGTATTTTATCGCTGTATCCTCCTCCAGCCATATGGAGGAGCCCCTGGAGGAGTATGTTGTCCCCGCCTGCACGTGGGCCATTTTCAGCGGAGCGGACTCCGGCATATCCATTCAGGAGCTGGAGCAGCGCATCATAACCGAGTGGCTCCCCACATCCGGATATGAATTTGCCGACGCCCCCGATATAGAGGTCTATCTTGATCCCGACCCCAGCAATACGCGATACGAGGTCTGGCTGCCCGTCAGAAGTAAAAAGTAAAACAGAGGCCAGGGGCCCAGGCGAACATTTTCAGCTTTCTTTTCATTTTTCCTGTCACAGGGGCTGGCCGGCGTTGTCTAATCAGGTGGGAGGTAAAAACAAATGAGAGATAAAAAGGACGCAGATCTACAGGCTTTGGTGGGACAGGCCACGGCGGGAGACAAAAAGGCCCTTGCGGCCCTTCTTCTCAGCGTGCAGGACACCGTATTCAACCTGTCCCTGCGGATGCTGGGCACCTTCGGGGACGCGGAGGACGCCGCCCAGGATATCCTGCTGAAGATCATGACCCATCTGTCCTCCTTCCGGGGGGAGAGCTCCTTTGAGACCTGGGTGTTCCGCATTGCCGTGAACCATCTGAAAAACTACAAAAAGCATATGTTTGCCCACCGCCCCCTGAGCTTTGAGTACTATGGAGAGGACATTGAAAACGGGCCGGTCCAGGACGCGCCGGAGCTGGGCCAGGAGGTGGACAGGGAGCTTTTGGCGGAGGAGCTGAAGCTGTCCTGCACCAACGTGATGCTCCAGTGCCTGGACGGGGAGAGCCGGTGTATTTTCATCCTGGGCACCATGTTCCATCTTGACAGCCGCGTGGCGGGAGATATCCTGGGGATGACCCCGGAGGCGTACCGCCAGCGGCTTTCCCGGACACGCAGGAAAATGGCGGATTTTCTTGGGCGGTATTGCGGGGAGTACGGCGGCGGCAAGTGCAGATGCCGGGACCGCATCCACTACGCCGTGCAGTGCCACCGGATCGATCCCCAGCGGCTGGAGCACACCGGGGCCGTGGAGATCCCCGCGGAGGCCCTGCTCCATGTAAAACAGGCCATGGAGGAGATAGACGACTTGGCCCAGGATTTTTCCTTCTGCAAGGCTTACCGCTGTCCTGAGACCACAAGGGGGTTCATTCAGGAGTTTTTGGCTTCTCCGGCCTTTTCCGTTGTCACAAATTCTTAAAGGGAGGTCTTATACATGGACACTGGGCTCATTCTGGATTTTTTGTCCGACCTGGAGAGGAACAACGACCGGGAGTGGTTTCACGCCAACAAGGAGCGCCGCGGAAGGGCCAACGCCGCATTTGAGGAGCTGCTCCAGGCCCTGATGCTGGAGATCGGACAGTTTGACGGGAGTATCCTGGGCAGCTCTCCCAAGGAGCTTACCTTCAAACTGGTGAGGGACACCCGGTTCAGCCACGACAAGTCCCCCTATCTTCCCGCCTTCCGGGCCCACATCTCCTCCAGGGGGAAGCTGCCCATCCCCGTGGGGTACTATCTGATGATACGGCCCGGCGACCGCTCCTTTTTGGGGGGCGGCCTGTTCGGGGATATGTTCAAGGACGCCACGGCCATGGTGCGGGAGCATATCGCCCAGAACGGCGGGGAGTGGGAAAAGATCCTCCATGACCCGGAGTTTGAGGGGCATTTCACCCCCCAGGGTTCCGCTTTGAAAAAGGTTCCCGCCGGGTATGACAAGGAGCATCCCCAGGCGGAGTATTTGAAAATGAAAAGCTGGTATCTGGAATATCCCCTGAAGGATGAGGAGCTGCGGGACCCGGAGGCCTTTGTCCAAAGGGCGGCCCGGATCTTTCAGCTCATGAAGCCCTTTAACGACTATCTCAACCGCGCCCTGGCAGGCTTTGAGATGCCCACAAGATAACAGCGGCCGAACCATCGCGGGGGAGGGGGAATTTTCCCCCTCCCCCACTTGTTTTCCTTTCCGGCCCATGCTAAAATAAATGGTAAAGGTACCTGCCTTTTGACGGCTCCACCGAGCCGCAGTTTGAAGCAAAGGAGAGCATTGACATGAAGAAGAAACGGTTCCTTTCCCTCGTTTTGGCTTTGGGCCTTGGTCTGGGGCTATTGCCCGCCGCCGCTCTGGCGGATGGCGCCCCGCTCTACGAATGGAAGAGCCAAGTCCCGGAGGATCCCGGCGCCATCACCTACGATATTGAGGTGGCCGATTTCGGCACAATGGAATACGGCTACAGGAAAGAGGACTGCCCCACCCTCACCATCTCCTTTACC
>JAAWNQ010000026.1 GCA_022799035.1 Oscillospiraceae bacterium | reverse complement strand
GCCAAAGACACCGTGGACAAGGAACTGGAAGAGACGGTGGAGCAGGCTGAGGAAGCCAAAGAGGAACAGGCAGAGCAGGAAGACGTCAGCAAAACCGAAATCCGGGACGCCGAAAATACGGATACGCCCAGTTCCACCCTCCAGAATCAGCCGTTCCGGCTGTTGCTCACACCATTCCCACCGGGCATTTGGATAGACCGACTTCAAGTAGGCCGATATGCGGTGGTTGACATGCCGGAGCAGGACGTGCCTGCTCTCTTGGCTTTCTCGTGATTCAGAAAGGGCCGGCTGCTGCTGCGAGTAGAACTCACGCTGCCGCTTTTGAGCCGCAGCATAGGGGAGCAGGATCGTTACAAGAAGCCAAAGCCCCCAAATGAGAACTGCTGCCAGAAGAAGCCAGTGCTGCCACGGTTCATTTACCAAGGCAAGCACACCAATGACCCCTCCGATCAGGAAAGAGAGACTTCCCCAAATCTTTGTGTAGGGCATCTTTATCATCGCCATCCTTTCACTGTTGTTTTTTCCGGAAAACAAAAAAAGGGGCCGCGCCATGTTTCCGAGTTCACACAAGAAAACATGACGCGGCCCCTAATGCTGGTGTTATTCCGGCAATGGTTCTCGCTCCCCATCCAGGTGCGGGCATCCAAGAGGCTCGTCCTGTACAAGGATTTTTTTCGCAGCATAGCCACCGTCCTTGAATATGATTTTCAGCACCTTGACTGTGCCAGTAAAATCTGGCCGCAGATCATCAACCAGCCGAAGCTCGCCGCTGACCCAAAACAAGCTGCCTTTTTTCACATTCATTTTTGCCAGCCGTTCCGCTTCAAAGCCAAACGCCCAGACCTGATAATCTTGGCGACCGCCTCCGCCCTTATATTCGATCCGCTCTGAAATCCCAAACCGAATATAAGAAACCTTTTTTTCACTTTGGCGTAGCTTCAGGTCAGCGGTAATGCTGCCGATCAAAAAAACCTGTGCCATAACACTCCTTTCTGCCTTACGGCTATATTATATATATAAAATAAGCGTCAGAGATCCAACCTCTCGCCACAAAAGGGCGCAGTTGTACCACTGACGCTTACATACAAACTTAACAGCGTGTGCAATGCGGAGGGACAGTTTCTCAACCTCCGCAGGACAGATCCATAGGACCCGAATCCCATAGGGATATGCACAAAAATCAATTACAGTTTGATTGTAACACAATATGTTGTGTTTGTCAAGTGATACCCACCATATCTTGTTACCGATAGAAAGAGAGGTTGACCTTGCCCGGCTCTTTCAAGTGGCTTCATAAAAAGAAAGAGCGTTGGGGACAGGGTTCTTCTGCGTCATATAGGAATCTTTTTCTGCCAGCGGCTCCCCTCATAATAATAGAGGGTTCCTCCCCGCCCTCACATCCTTTGGAAAACGATCTGCTGGCGCAGGTAAAGGTTGGCAACAGCGGTGACCGTAGGCTGGGCGCTGGGCTTATCCCGCATGAGATACATGATGTTTTGGGTGGTAGTGCCCAGATCGTCATAGAGCGCGGAGAGGAGCTTGTCGTCAGAGGATACATCGTAGGTTCCGGTTTCCACGCACTTGATCAGCTCGGCGGTGGAGAGCAGCGCCTGCCGGGAGAGATCCAGCACCCGCCGCTCCTCCGCATTGGGGCGGTCGGCTTGAAACAGCCGGCGGGCTCTGGAGATAGGAACATGGCCACGGAGGGTCAGCTTCAAAAAGGCCAGAACCCGCAGCGGAAAACTGCTGGATACCGGGACAACGAACAGGCCCGCCAGCATGTCATAAAGGGCATCGTAGTCTGTATCGCCGCTTCCGGAAGCAACCAGGCCTCGTGTTACCAGACGGGCGACCCCCGCCTCAAAAGAACGGGAAATTGGTACTTCCAGGCTTTCAACCTTTTGGAGGTAAAGCGGCCGAAGCTGTTCCAGAGAAAGGATACGCCAGCTCAGGCATGTCCATAGAATCATTTCTTGGAGATCCAGCATATACTCCTGTCCCTTAACAACAACAATGGGGTAAGAGCCCTTTTCGGTAGTGGATCGCTGAAAATGGCCTATAGCGGTATAAAGTGTCTGCTTTTCCATAAGTAATTCACTCCTTCAAAATTGGTCGTCTGTACTGCTGGGGAACAGATATTGGTTTGGCATCATCCAGGTCCTCCCCTTTGGAGGTAGGCCAAAAACTGTTCGTCTGTACGGAGTTTTTTTGCTGCCCGGGAGATCCAGGCACTGACATGATTGCTCCGAACGCCGTATAGCCTGGCAATCTCAGTTCCATCAAGTCCTTTGATCTTCAGCTCCAGAGCCTCGATCCCCAACTTGGTAACGCCGGAATATTTCCCTTTGAGCCGGCCCAAAAGGGCGGTAGCATCTGCATAGTCAATGATCTCCTCCGTCTGATCCTCTACCCCGGGCTCCGGCTCACCATTTTCAACAGACTGATCCAGGGACAACAGTCTGGGCTGGTTGTTGACTTTCCGGCAGTGGGAGATCAGACCGTTGCAGACCACCTTCCGGGCGTAGGTGCCGAAGGATGCGGATACTCCGTCGTAGGCAGCCGCCGCATGGCACAGCCACACATAGCCCTCCTGCCGCAGATCCTCCCGAGCCAACCCGACAACGCCCTCGTTGGCCGTTATGTAATCCCGCAGCACCCAATCCACCACAGTCATGTGGCGCTCCACAAGCTGCCGTTGCCGGGCATTCAAAATGATATTCTTACCCATGATGTTTCCTCCCTTCATGCGGCCCTGGCGGCGCCCTGGAGAAACGTGCCGCACAGCTCGACCACCCGGCCGCACAAATATCCAGAGAACATGGCGATATGGGCCATACTCTCCGGCAGGCCAAGCTGAACCTGGAGCCAACGATAGGCGGCCGGCTTTCCCATATACCCCTCCTGCCAGAGCCGGTTGAAGGCCCGGTGGGCCAGGATGCGCTTGTGACGCAGTTCACCGTTTGCCAGAGTTCCCATGGGCAGGCCGGTTTTTTTGTGAGCGGCCACGTAGGCGTCACAGAAGGGGTACCGGGAGCAGACGTAGACATAGGCCTCCGGATCTCGATTTTTCTCGCCATAGACAAAGCTGGCGGGCCGCTTTACCGCCAGACTATGGCAATAGGGACATTTGACGGTCATTCTTTTACACATAGAATCCACCTCCAATTTACTTCTCCCCGGTATCCGGGGGACTTTTGCAGAGCGGGAAGGGCTGGGTCGCCAGGAGCTGGCGAAGGGCACAATCCCCGTCGCAGTCTGTGTGCCAGTCAATGAACTGGCGGTAGGCCGCCACGAATGCCGGCCGTTCCAGACAGGCCTTACATTCCAGCTTGTCCACCTCCTGACCGCCGCAGGAGCGGATTGCCGCGGCCGGCATCAGGATCGGCGCACCATCGGCATCGGCAGCAAACAGGACGGCGCCGCACTGGTTGGCATGGGGGCAGGTATGCTCCCCGCACTCCACATAGATGGCGTTCCGCCAGTTCCCCTCCACAGCGGCGAGAAAGGCAAACACCCGGCAAGGAATCTGGGACATAAAAACCTCCTATTTTCATTACGCACAGTTTTTCAGAAAAACCGGCCTTAAATTTTTTGAACTTTTTGTAAACAGTAATCGGAGCCAAAAATATGTAAGCATTTTGCTTGCATTTTGCAGTACAATTAGATATACTATAAGCAGAAGGAGCGTGATAAAAAATGGCAACTACAAGTTCTGTGAGCATCCGCATGGACACATCTCTAAAAGAAAATGCCGAGCAAATCCTTGGTGAATTGGGTATCTCCGCATCTGGCGCGGTACAGATGTTTTACCGTCAAATCGTTCTGCACCGGGGTATGCCCTTTGAACTGACGTTGCCCCAGGCAAAACCCATCGCTATTGGAGGGATGAGCCGGGAAGAACTGGACATAGAGCTTCAGAAGGGCATGATCTCGCTGAAGGCGGGGCAGCGTATCTCTGCTGACGATGTAGACCGTGAACTGGCAGAGGAATTTGGTTTATGAGCGGGGGAACATATCATGTCTTTTACTCCCCTGCAGCAAAGGCCGATTTGAAAGCGGTGTACGCTTACATTGCCTTCTCCCTTCGCGCCAAGATTGCGGCAAAAGCGCAGACGAATCGGATACGAAAAGAAATTCGGTCGCTGTCTTTTATGCCGGAGAAGTACGCACAGGTCGATTGGGAACCTTGGCACAGCCAGGGCGTTCGCAAGGTACCTGTAGATAACTACATCGTCTACTATTGGGTAAACGAAGAAGATCACAGCGTAGAGATCGTCCGTATCTTTTACGGTGGACAAGATGTAGAAGGAATCGTTGGCGAAGCAAAAAAGATATTCACGATGGAAGAATGAGAAAGAGGAGCGTCCCCATGACCGGGGACGCTCCTTCAACCTATAATCCAAAACGGGCCTCCCGCTCCCGCTCGCTTGCTGGCCTCCTTCAGAATGATGGACAGATCCCACAGCTTCTCGCTTCGCCGGTAGCTGGCAGGGTCAGCCACCAGAATCTGTCCATCCTGTACGCCCCGGAGGACAATGAAGTGCCCGCCGGAGGTAAAGTGTCCCTTGGTCATAATGGCGACCACCAGCTTTCCATCGCTCAGGGCGTCCAGGATGCGTTGGGGTTCGGAGGCGGTACAGCCCTCCACATTCAGTCCCCACGCTTTGGCTGCGCTGGGGATCAGGGAGTGATAGGAACCGCTCTTGCTGCACCAGCCGCCGTTTTCGTAAGCCCATTCCGCCATCTCAACAGGATCAACGGTATCGTCCGTGAGAGAGGACACCACAATGGACATGGAGGTGGGGCCGCAGCCATAGCCGCCGATGTTGTCTGTGCCATAGGGCTCATTGGCCCAGCGCTCATCTAACTGGTTGAAGTAGACGACCTCCGTGGCCCCATCGGTAAAACGGACGTTGCCCAGAGAGGGAATGGTAGTGCCCCCGTACTCGGTGTACTGAAACATTCCGTCGCCCAGAAACAGGCTGAGATTTTGGGCATAGTCTCCCGCCAGTGACTTCTGGCTCTCCGTCAGATGAAATACCGTATCGGCAAAATAACCCTCGCCGTTGTAAACAAGGGTATAGATATACCAGGTTTCCTCTCTTGTCTCCACTATGTCCGGGGTATCCGGATCATCGTCCTCCACCGTCCGAGTCTCACTGGTGCGGGTATAAGAATAGAGGCTGCTCTTGCCCTGACGGAGCACGGTCTGCAAATCCGCCAGGGAAATGGTGTCCCATTCCTCACCCTTGGCGGCGCAGTATTGAGCAATAAAGGAATTGGTATTGCTGGTCATGTTGGCTGTATAGGGATTGATGACCTCATAGTTGTCCCCACCAGAAGCGGCAAAGTCCTGAGCGATCCGGGCCTCCGCATCGGTGATTCCCTCGCCCAAGACCTGATTGACGGCAAAGGCGATATCGCTTACGTTCTGGACGATAGCGGCGTTGTCATTGAGAATAGGTTGGGTGGAGTTGCCGCTGCTGGTCAGCCCGCCAAAGATGAGGGAAGGCAGCATGAGGATAAACAGTACCGGCAAAAGCAGAAGGATGATGGCAGCGGCCACGATCTTTCCGATGTGCTTTCGGCCAGCCCAAAGCGCCCCGGCAACGGCCCCATAGGGGCCGCCCACCGCGCTGCCCTTTGCGGCGGCGGCCAGGGCCTTGCCTGTTTTTACTGCCCCTTTGACCGCACTGGCAACATTTACGGCTTCATCCAGGCCAGAGTTACGTTCTTGCATTCAGTATCCTCCTTCCAAAATCTTTATCACAGGGGGTACACCTTAGCCGGTAATGGCATACGCCGCCTGAGAAATGGCGCTGATATTCCGGGCAAAGCAGGACAGGAGCCTTGGGTCAAAGGCACCGCAGGCTCCGGACAGGATCATGCTCTTTGCTTGCTCCACAGAGAAGGCTGGCTTATAGATTCGGGGATGCACCAGAGCGTCAAAGGCATCCACCAGCCCTACTACATGTACCCAGGGGGTGATACTGCCTCCAACTAATTGGTCAGGATAACCGCTGCCATCCCACCGCTCATGGTGATGGCGGCACACATCGCAGATCAGCGGAAATACTTTGCTCTCCCGCAGCTCCGATATTTGCTCCACCAACATGCAGCCTTGGATGGTGTGGGTTTTCATTATCTCAAACTCTGCCTTGGTCAGCAGGCCGGGTTTGTTCAAAACCTCTGGGGGAATGGCTCGTTTTCCTATATCGTGGAGCAGGGCCAGTCCGGAGTACAGCTGGATCTCCGTTGCAGACAGAGCCGGGATAACGGCAGCCGCGGTACAGGCACGCAACAGGCCTTCGGTCAGGCCGTGAAACTGTTCACTGTGGGATGTATGGTCGATCAGAAGCTGCTCCCGATGCAAAATGGCAAAGATTTCAACAATATCCATGTCTATATCACCTCACAAAATAGTGTAAGGCAGGGCGGCCCCGGAAAGAGGCCGCCCTGCCTTTTGCTTAGTATCCTGTTTTGGGCAGTGTGGGGATGGGGGTCAGCTTACGGATAACGGTGATCCAACTGGTTTGCGCGGTTTCCCATGTGTTTTGGTATTTGCCCCCCGCATTCGCCCGGTTTATGAGCTGATAGCCGTTGATTGCGGAAGGCAGCACCTGAACGGTCAGGGTGGGATTCTTGGCGGACTGGAACCCGGCCGGCACTGTCCCAAAGTCGAAGTAGACGTCTGTAACGACCTCTCCCACTTGCTGGGGGATGGCGTTCAGAGCAAAGGAATAATTGTTGCTGGTGAGAAGATTGGACGCCAACACTTGATAGTCAGCCATGTAGTTGGTCTTATAGAGGATACGGTAATTGAGCCGGGCGCTGTAAGTGCCGGTGGTCAGCACCGTGGCCCGGGCCGCATCCGTGGGAATGCGGTCATGCCAATGAAAACCCTCCAAAGGAACATTGGAGGTATTTGCCACCAGAAAATCATACCGCATCTGGCTCCCCGCCAGTGCTTCGGCGTTGCCCCGCTTGGTGATCGTCACCCCCAAACTTACCGGCTTGTCATAGGCGGAGAGCTTGATGATCTGGCCGGAGTATTCCAGGGTTTCGTCAAAGACCGTGGCATCCAGCTGCCAGAAGGCCGGGGCAGTCACCTCACGGACCTTATAGCGGTTCAACGGCAACGGTTTGGAAGCGGCCACGCCTCTGGTATCCGTGGTGATGTAGCCCACTACCTTGCCCGAGCGGGCCTCGCTGATCTCGTAGACCGCACCTTGGAGCGGAGCGCCTGCCGGGGTGCCGGTGACCGGGTTGGCCTCGGCGGCATATTTGTAGACCTGGATTTGTCCGGTGATGGGGGTGTTCTCCCAGTCGATCTCAATGGTTTTACCAGGCTGGACATAGACCGTCTTATACTCCTTATCCAACTCGTAGCCGGGGGCCGCCTCCAGTTCCCGGATGTACAGTTTTCCTCTGCCGCCGACGGACAAGTCATCAATATAGACATAGCCCCTGTTGTCCGAGGTATATTCGCCCAGCGGATTTTTGTTCGTATCGTACACCAGAAATTTGACCCCATAGATGCCCTCACCGGTCACGCTGTCCGTCTTATGGATAATGATGCCGGAGAAAGCTTTGTTGGTGATGGTCAATGTGGTAGTGCTGCCGTTCTTGACGGTGAAGTAGTGGGGCGTGTTGTCCAGCTGGAACTCCCGAGGGCAATCCACCTCCACGGCGTAATAGGAGCCGTCCTCCAAAGAGAGGTAGGCCCGGCCCCGCTTGTCCGTAGTGATGGTGTCCACCAGGGCGCCGCTGCTCTCCCGGATCTCAAAGGTTACATTGGGGATACGCTCAGAGCGGTCAGCGGCGTTGACTTTGATCAGTTCGACGCCGCCCACAGCGTTATTATAAAAGCGGAGGGTTTGGGTATCGTTGGGATTTACCGTGACGGCCTGGGAGCGGCTGTTCGGGTCGATGGTGTAGCCGGACACACTCTCCAGTTCAGTTACTACCACCGTGCCGGTGATACCGGAGAGAATGATCTTACCGCTGGCATCGGTGTAGTAAATGCCCTTGGAAGACAGCGTACCGCCGCCGGCATCCACATAGCTGCCATCCGCGTATTTGATCTCAAACTTGACTCCCTGCAGCGGAACCGTCTTTGTATCGTTCCGCCCCAGCTTTTCAATGACCAGATTGCCCAAGGGCTTGTTGCGAAACTCCAGCTTTACCGTCTGGCCCGCCCGGATGGTGATGGTCTGCGGGGTGTCATCCAGCAAAAATCCAGGCTTGGCCCGGGTTTCCTTGACAACCAGAGAAGTGCCGGGGGCGATGCCATCCACTATGAAGGAGCCTGTGGAGTCCGTGACAAACTTTCCGTTGGCGTTGCCGATCACCGCCCCGGTACTGTCAGTCACCAGGAACTCTACTCCGGAGAGCGGGGTGTTCTTGCCATCGTCAGACACCTTCGTGACCAGCAGGGCACCCTTGGGGGCGTTACCGAAATAGAGCTCCACCACATCCTGATCCTCGCCAGAAATGTAGGCGGTCTGGGGTGCGGTGTCAATGACATGATCCGGGCCGCTGGACAGTTCCTCCACGACATAAGTGCCTCTTTTGAGCCCCGTGATAGTGAAGGAGCCGTTTACGGAGGTCTTGTAGGTGCCGATGACCGTTCCGCCTGTGCCGGAGGTGCCGCCCAGGTATTTCACCTGGAACACCGCCCCCTCCACCGCCTCGCCGGTCACGCTATCGTATTTGTAGACCACCAGGGCCGAGAGAGGGGTATTCTCAAAGCGGAAAATTTTGCTCTTTCCCGCCTGAACAAAGGCCTCCTGGGTATCCGGGTTCGCAATGGCGTACCCCGGTGCGGGGGCCAGTTCCTGTACCTTGATCCAGCCGTCCTTCAGGCCGTTGTCCGGCCCGGTCAGTCCGATCCGGCCTGCCTCATCGGTGGTGAAGACACCTAAGTTGTTCAGCTCGCCGGTAGATGTATGATTGCTGGCGTACCAGACCTGGAACTTGACATTGGGGATGGGATCTCCGGTGATACTGTCCACCTTCAGGATCTCGATGGTGGGCGCCTTATGATTTTCAAAGTACACGTCGGCGTCCCGGTTGGGGACGAGGGTGATCAGCTGGCTGGGGGCGTCCAGCAGGTAAGGCGACGGGACGGATTTTTCAACGATCTCATAGACTGTCGGCAGTAGATTCTTTACCACAGCCGTTCCATCCGTTCCCGTCTTGACCTCAGTGACGGTGGACCCGTCCGCCGCCTTGACGAGGAACACTGCCCCCTCCACCGGCGCCCCGGTGTCGGCATCGGATTTGTGGATGGTCAGGTTGGGGCGCTTATCGTTTTGCAGCACGACCGTGGAATCCCGGCCGGGGAAAAGCTCCACATGGTACTCGGTATCGTCCAGAATGTGCGTGTCCACGGTGGAAATTTCCTGGAGGGAATACACCCCCGGCTCCAGGCCCTCCCAGACGATCTCGCCTGTGCTGGAGGTGGTGCGGTCCAGATACCGGCTGCCGTCCTCAATGCGGGCCAGCCGGAAAGTGACGCCGGCCAGAGGCTTGTTGTCACTGCTCAGTTTGCTCAGGGTGAGGGAGGGGAGCTTGCTGTTGGTAAATGTAAATTGGGCGGTGCTGTTGGGCTGGAGCTGAATGATCCGCTGGGCATCGTCCACCACATAGCCATTACATTCCAGCTCCGTCACGACAAAAGCCGTGGCGGGGAGCTTGGAGAGGTCGATGGTCCCGTCCTGTCCGGTGGTGTACTCCACCGGGCCGTAGCTTCCGTCCACTGCCTCAAAGCGGAAACGGGCGTTGGCAATGGGCTTGCTGAGGTCGGAAGAATCCACTTTGATCAAGTGCATCCCCGGCAGTCTATCGTTGAAATAGACCAGCTCCTTGATGCCGTCCCCGGCTACCAGCTCGACCTCCTGGGGTGTTGTGTCCAGAATGTGGCCGTCACTGCCGGTATCCACCTCCACGGCCCGGTAGGTGCCGGGCTTGCAATCGGTAAGCAGGATCTCGCCCATGGCATCGGTCTTGAATTTGCCGAGAGAAACCCCATCCCGCCAGATCTCAAAGGTGACACCGGTCATCACCTCATAATTGCCCCGGTCATATTTGACGATCCGCAGGCCGGGCAACTCCTTATTTGTAATGGTTACCGTGGACGTCTCACCGGAGACTACCCTGACGCTCTGGATAGTCTCAGTATCAGCCTGCCAGCCGGCGATGCCCGCCAGTTCCCGCACCTCATAGGCTCCTGGCTCCACATCAAAGGTTGCCACTCCGGCAGCCCCGGTCTTTTGAGTGTAGACGGCCCCTGTGTTGATGTTTTTGACCTGAACGGTAACGCCAGAGAGATAGGCCCCGGTATCGCTGCGCTTTTGGACGCGCAGGGAGCCATAAGAATCATTATAGAAGGTGACGGTGGCAACTTTACCATATTGAACGGTCACATTCTGCGTTGTGATAGAGCCCATCCGGTGATCTGGGGCGGGCTGCCGCTCAATGACAGTATAATTGCCTACAATATCCAGCGGGATGTTGATTTCCCCATCCGCATTGGTGACGTAGGTGCCCACAGTGGTCCCATTGGGATCAATGACTTCAAAGAGCGCCCCACTCAGGAGCTTTTCCGTGCCGGTTTCCCGCTTGATGATCCGCAGGCCGGTGTCCATCTCAACAGTGTCCTTGTCACTGTAGGAGCTGAAGCCGGAAAGGCTCATAGGGGTGGTGGGGTCAGTATCGCACATGTAGTTTTGCAGGTTTCCATATATGTCTTTTTCGGCGCAAACGGCATAGTAAATACCATAGCGGTAGACATGGGTCCGCAGGTTGAATTGGACAGAGCCACTCTTTCCGGAAATACTGTTGACAGGATACAGCACCTTAAACTGACCGCCAAAACCATTTCCTATGCCGCTGGTAGTAACGGTCGTAATATCCTGGTTGTTCATGTTTACAATGCGGGTTCCTGCCGGCACGGCATCCGGGTCTGTAAAGGATACATTTACAGCATAGTCGCAGATCCAGGTTTCCGACGTAATGCTGAACACCTGTTGCTTATATTGCTTGCCGCCGATGGTAACAGGGTAAGCCGTTTCACGGTCGGGAGTGACGTTCAAATTGGGCTCATAGATCTTATCCCAGATAACACCACGGGCGTATATATCCTTAGCAGCAGCAAGCATATTCTTTGCTCGGGCCAGTTCATCGCCTGTTAGATTGGGGTTGACCTTTAAGTTGCTGATATTCCAAGAGGGAATCAGGTAGCACCACAGGGCAATCTTAGTAGCGTAGTAGGCCTGCTCCTTATTTTCCAAATTTAGTTCAGACAGGCCACGGGTAGGGTAGCCGTTTGCCACGATTCCCATGACCTTGGGATCGGATGATTTTTCGGTGGCGGTGTACTTTATGGACTCACCCGGCTCCACAGTCTGCGGCACCCCGGGGAGATTGGGATTGACACAGTATGCCGGGATCTCCTTAGTCCGCCCATTGGCTCCTGTGTAAAGATAGTAGGTGTAGAGAAAGGACTGCACCCGGCCGTTCATGCTTAAATAGCTGAGCTTTTCCCCGCTGCTGTAGATATCCACCTCGCCCAGTGCGCCCTCCTCACTGGAGGCGGCAAAGGCGGCGGAGGGGAGCATACAAATGGTCATGGCAAGGGCCAAAACCATGCTGATAATGCGTTTTTTCATGACATACCTCCAAAGTTGAAAAGGAGGGCATGTCAAAAAAGCGCATGGTCTCCCATGGCGCGATTCAGAACATCCCCCCTTTCGTTGTTGTATTGATGTTTTAGGGTAAAAAGAGACGGTATGCCGATGTGCATACCGTCCTTTTAGTAGAACTTGAGCTATTTCACCTTAATGTTGTACTCTGTCTTCTGAAAGACGCCGTCTTTATACACATCCCAGGCCTCCAGGCAGTAGGTTCCCGGCGGACAGGAATTGAACAGGCTGACCAGATTATCCTCTTTCCACGGCCAGAAGGAGTACGGCGTTTCCTCGGAGGGGATGGTGAGGTTGAACCGCACCAGTTGGTTCCCCTTGGCGCTCAACACCGGGCCACCGTCCTGCCATGCGGCGGGGTTGGCGCCCACAGCGTTGTACAGGGTGTAGAGCATCCGCTTTGTCTCATAGAGATTTCGGACAAAGCAGTATTCCTTCCCCTGGATGGTGTAGTGCCTCGCCTCCGGCTCCGGCAGCGCTGGCTGATCCAGCAGGGACCAGTCGCAGGTGGGGGAGGGCAGCTCACCGAGGGGGCCATCCGCAAAGGCATTGGCATCCCACCGGCTCACGTCGGTAATGGTGTAGCTGGTCCCGTCCGTACAGGAGATCACGTCCCCCACCCGGGGGACATACCGGGAGCCATCCGCCGGCAGGGAAACTGCGCCGTTTTCAATACTGGCATACAGCCCCTGATAGAGCATTACGGCCAGATCCCCTCTGGTGATGGTATCCCCACTTACAGCCTCCCGGTTTGTCAGGCCCAACTCCACCGCCGTCTGGCAGGCTGTGGCATAATCCCACGCACCGGGGTCATGCTCCATGGTGCGGAGGACCACCGTGCAGGCGGCCGCCGGTGTCACAAGATCATTTCCGCCGAACGCTCCATTTCCGTAGCCGACCATGTAGCCATTTACAACGCAAAAGCCCACATAGGGGCGGGCCCAGCCGGGGACATCAGAGTCAGAGAAAGCACACTGGCCGGCGTAATAGTCCGCCTCAGCGGCCACATGCTCCGGGTTCCCGTTCAGCCGGGTCAGGATCACAGCCAGCTCCGCCCGGGTCAGGCTCTTATCCAGCATAAGGTCGCCGGAATCGTCCCCCTGGTAGATTCCCTGCCCCTGTAGATAGGCGCTGGCATCTTCCGGGGCAGGCATGAGCTCCGCTGCAAAAGTGGAGCACACCAGAGAAAGCGTCAGCATAAATGTCGCAGGGATTATCATTGTCCGCTGTTTCATAGAAATTTCCTCCTTTATGAATGATGGCGGCAAAATCAATTTGAACCGCTGTACCATACTCATACGCATAGGAGGGTCCTTTTTACAACAGAGTGAATTTTTACGGAACTTCTACTGCTTGCACACAGACCCGGCTTTCCGGGTGATTGGCAAGGCAGGTGGTCAGAGTGATGCGGTTATCCGCTGTGGCCTGGAGGTAGCTCCAGTCGGTGCTGGAGATGACCGTTACTGTCTCAACCGCATAGGTGCGGATTCCACAGACCGTAGTGTAGGTGATGGTATCGCCCGGCTCCAAATTTTTGATAGACCCAATCACATATTTAGCCCCGCGGTTGTGGCCGCACACAGCTACATTTCCATCCCAGGCAGAGGTGGAGGTGTAATGCCCCAGCCCCTTTTTCATGCTATCAGCAGTTTCGCCCTCCCAGACCTTCATGTTGATTCCCAGAGAGGGAATTTTCACGGTGCCGATACTACCGTCCTTATAGGCCATCCCCTCCACGCTGGTATAGGCGGGCCGCTGATAGATGGGAACAGTGGGAGCAACGGCGGAGCCGACTTCGGGAAACACCGCAATGGGGTTGCCAGTTACACCGTAGCCGCCTCCGCCTATGCCCACCGCCCGTTGAAGGCCGGGGAGACTGATGTGCTCCATCACGCCGGTCTGGGTGGTGCTGGAATTCCCGTAGAGCAGCACGGCTTCCTGATAATCCACCACGTTGGTACCACCATAGTGATATTGAGAGCTGTAAACATCCTCATAAGAAGTGCCGCCGTAGTAGTTCCAGGGGGCATCCGTGGTGAAAGAATAATCCGCGGCAAAAACCGGAACCGTCATGGACAGCACCACTGCCACAGACAGCATCAGCCCGGCAATTTTTCTGATGTGCTTCAAGTGATTTCCTCCTTTTCCTCTGAAGGGTCGAACTCATGCCAGTCCCCGGGACGATCCTGGAGGACAGTGTAGGCATAGTCAGCTGACCGATGATGGACGGTGAAGGTCTGGCCCAACAGCTTTTTTGCCAAGGTTCGCTTAATCTCCACAGCGATAATGCCCTCCGGGTAGGGCTCCAAACAGGTGATGTCCACCTCCGGCCGCTGGGGGTCTGCCCGGAACGTGGCAATCAGCTTATAGTCCCGGGGCTTATCGCCGGGGACGTAGATATAGACGTTCTTGCGGTGCAGGAACAGAAAAGCGACTGGGCCGGCCAGCACCAACAACAGGATACCGCTCAGGATGGGGAGAACGGCGCCGCTGGACAGCAGGGCGAAAAAGTTGTTCGGCTCTGTACCCTCTATGGGATCTGGCTCGATCAGGACTCCGGTGTAAACCACCGTATAGGTGATGCCACTCACCCCGGAAGATGTAACGCACCCTTTGTATTCCGCTGTGGTCACATAGCCGGTGGCGGTACTGTAAGAGCTTTTGCCGGAGTAGGTCGCAACCGCCTGATAGGAGGATGGCACCAAGCTGTCCCCTACCAGGTCGGTACCAAGAACCTGCCACTCCACATTGGACAAAGAGAGTGTCTTGCCGTTCTTGACCGTGGTGGCGGGGATATAGGACATATCGTTGCGGTCCAGTGGCCCAATCACCTTGGTCTCGGTCACGGTGCTGTAGCCGGTGGTATAGCCGGCAGCCTCAGTGGTGATGGTGGTGTGATCCAGTGTAAGCTCACCGGCGTATTCCCCATCGTCATAGGAGATGGTCGGCGCCAATTCCGCAAGGATCACGGACAGATCCTTCTTGGAGGTCTCCACGGTGACGGTCTGCACCATGTCCTTGCTGTCCTGATAGGGATGCTCCTCCTTTGTGGTGAAGGCCCAGGTGTAGCGGTAGCCCTCATAATCAATGGGCTTCTCCTTCAGTGCTTCCGGGTCGGCCCCCACAGGAAGGGTGTATGTTTTGATTACTCTCTGCTGTCCATTCAGGTTTTCAGTGCGTATGGAATCCGGCACCTCAATTGCCAAAGCGGTTGGAAACAGGGAAGAAACCAGAAGGAGGCAGAGAAAAAGCGGTTTCAAATGCTTCATAGGCATTCTCCTTTACAAATTTTGTTTGATGATGCGGGTGATGATACCGATAGCAATACCGGATTCCTCGTCAAGCTTGGTCACGGCAAAGCTGACGTCGTCCTTTTTCCCTGGCATACGGTAGTCATAGCAGGAGTGGGCAATGGCGTTGACACCGTTGTTGAGCCGGATATAGACCACGCCCCGGCGCACATCGGTGACAGTGCCGGCGTATTTGCCCTCGATGCGGCACAGCTTCAGCCGATCCCGGCTGGTGGTGTTGGATACGCTCTTCACATCGGCCCGGATGGTGATGTCCTCCAGGGAGTCCGCGTTGACCTCCTGAATGCGAACGAGAATCTTGTCCCCCACGCTGAAACGGTCTCTGGCGTCTCCGATCCAATCCCAGGCCAGGTCACGGGCCAAAATGGAACACTCCACGCCGAACACCTCTACCCGGACCACCTTTTCCGCCACGGCAATCACCCTCGCCTGGACGACCCGGCCGGCATAGACTCTGGGCATCCCGGCTGCGTCCGTGTCTTGGTAGAAGGTCTTGCGCTTGCGGAGCATGGCGTCCTTCCGGCTGGCGACAACGGCCTTGGTCTTGGAATCCAGGCCCTTGACCACAAAATCCAGCTCGGCGCCCAGCATGGTGCTGAGGATCTGGGACTGCCGCTTCATCAAAGTGGCGTACTCATCCCCGGAGGGGGAGCGGCCCAGCCGCAGCATCATCTCCTTCATGGGGATGACCACCCGGACACCCTTGTAGTCTAAAACGGCGATGGTTTTTCTATCCGCAGTCTCCTCCACGCCGCCCAGCTTGCCGGTAAGAGGCCGACGTACCCGGTAGGCGTTGCGGATCTCATGCCAGATAGTCTCATCTTCGTCCGCGGCGGAGGTGATGCTGTCCTTGGCCTCGATGGTCAGAACGCCGTCTGCCCGCCCCCTCGCCGGGGGGTGGGATCTCCGTTCGGAGGCACCGTCATCCGACAGTGTGGCTTTTGTGGCCGCAACTTTGCGCCGCCCACGCTTGGGGGGCTCGGCCTCGGGGGCATCCTCCTCATCCTGCGGCTGGGGAGGATCGTCCCCGACCACGGGATCACCGTTGTCCAGCTCGGCCAGCAGCTGGCTCGTTTCATCCAGGACGCCCACACCTTCTTCGGCAGAGGGGGCGGTTTCCTCCTGTGTTGGGCTTTCAGGACTTTCCTCCTGTGGAGCAGTGGTGTCGGGAGTGTCCACCTGCTGTTCCAGAGCATCCGTTTCCTGCGTTTCCTGAACTTTTTTTCTGGGCATGAACTAATCCTCCTTTTTGTCTGATGGTTTTGACATAATAGATTCCTTTGTTACTGGTTTTATGGAGCTGCCTTCAGGCTGCGTCTGAGCCTGTATGGTTTTTCGCCGTTTTCGGACTGGCCTGGCTTGGCGGGAGGGGGCCGGGGGATGGACTTTGCCTGCCGTCGTGCGTCTCCATTCCGGGACATGGGCCGAAGCCTTACTATCCCGCAGTTTCTTTGCCTCCGGGTGTTTCGAGTAGTCGTACTTATCAACCTCCATTACTTTTTGGCCCCGGAGAATGACCAGGGCCTTGTCAATATCCATACGCAGAACCTCATCCATGGTCAGGAGCCGCCGGCGGCCTACACCGCTGGTCTCCCGGTACTCCGGCGTATAGTTGGAGATGCGCCAAGTTCCCAGCTGCTTGGCGGTGCTGGTTACATTGATACTGACCTCACCGGTGCGTTGAGAGATAAAATCGGCGGTCAGGGCGTCCGTACAGCCCAAAAAGAGCTGCACATCGCAGTTGCCTAAAATCTCCTGCCATTGGTTATAGGGGTAGCGGTTTTGCAAGCCCGCCAAATTTTGGAACACGCACGACATGGAAATGGCCCTCGAACGAATAACACTAATTTTTCGGGACAGATCTGGAATAGTGCCACAACAGGCGCAGAGCTCTTCACCAAGTACGTGTACGGGAACCGGGAGCTGTCCTCCAGGGCAGTGTTCGTCGGCATACCGCACCAATTTGATGAACACGAAGGAGAGAAATAGGGACGCAAGGAAATCAAAGGTGCTATCTTGATCGCTGTTGATGCAGTAATAGGCACAGGGCTGCTTACCCGGTAACTCCATGTCAATTTCATCCCTAGCGGTGATCATACGGATGTCCTGATTTTGAAAGACCTGGAGCCGGGAACCGAGGCCAACGATTACGCCGCCCCGCACGCTCTCTGAGGACTGCTGAAAAATGTGATAGGGGCCTTTGGCGGGGTGGTCTAACGGCAGAATCTCAAACAGGGCATTCAGATCCTTTTCTTGGCTGTTGGTCAAAAGCTGATAGACCTCTCCGATGTTGCGCTTTTCTGGCGGATAGCCCCGCTCCACATAGAGGACCAGAGCCTTGAGCAGGTTCATCTCGGCATTGTCCCAGAAGTGGTCACCCTTTGCGCTGCCGGTATTTTTGATGATGACATCACAAAAAAGCTGGGCCATCAGCTCTTGGCCCTCGATCTCGGCAAGGCAGTTCCATGAGTCGGAGCAGGAAGGGGTGACCAGGTTGAACACCTTGACCGTGTACCCATTGTCCCGCAGGTACTCGCTGGTCTTTTCGTACAACTCCGATTTCGGATCACAGATAATGAGGGAGGTTTTGGGAGAGCGGGACGCCGCCTGAAGGATCATATTGACACAGAAGGCCCTGGTCTTTTTGGAGCCGCTGGCTCCATAGACCGCCAGATTGCCGTTGAACCGGGTTTGTTCCGGCACGCAGACCACCTGCCCGTCTGCCTCTCCCAGAATCGTGCCGTGGTGTTTCCGGATGTCCGATACAAAATCCAGCACCCCGGCGGCCTCTCTATGGGAGAGGAAACCGGCTGTCCCATAGGTTCCCTTGCGGGAGTAGACCAGATTGCGCTGCCGGTCATACTCGCCGCTGTCGCTCCCGCCCATCCGCATGACCATGAAAATCAGCAGTGCCAGCAGGACAATACAGATCCCCACGCCATAAAGCCCATAGGGGAACCGAAGCACCGAGCGCAGGCATACCCAAAAGCCGTAGTCGGGAAACTGTGGAGCTGTCCCGAAGCCTCCGCCGGCGGCTTGCCACACATCGTAGTTGTAGAGAAACTGTGCCACATAGCCCCCGCCGTAGAGCAGGGCCAGCACAGCGATGGGAATCGCAAACAAAGCCTTTAGAGCCTTCTTGTTGGGAATATCAGCACCTCCTCGCAAAATCAAGTTTGGGGCATTAGGAGAGAAGCGACCTTCTCAAAGTCGATGGTCTGGAATATAGCCTGGGCGCCGCAGACTTGGCGCAGGGACTCCTCCTGAAAGTCAAAGCAGATCACCACCCCGTTGCGGTCCTGTAGGTTCAGTGCGGTGTCAAATCGGCGTATCCTCGGCATATCGCAGAGATAGGCGAACAATACCGGGTCCCCGTTTTCATCTATGGCGTCGTGCTCTATGTTCCATCTGGGAGCGCCCGGCAGTAGATTTTCCAAAAGAATCGCGTCTAAGGATTTTTGAGCTGTGGGGTCAAACAGCAGCCGCAGGAGCAATTCTCCATGCCGGTCATTGGGCAGGAAATAGAAGTGATCGTAGCTCCCGTCTACAAGAAAATGATTTTGTGGAGAGGAGATCCCCTCCGCCATAAAGGCGGGCAACTGCGCCATGCTATCCCCAAACACCAGCGCCAGAGGTACGGCATCCTGATATTGCGGGATGCGCCTCCGGCACAGCTCTGTCTGGAGCAGCGCCTTCAGCCGCATTTCCGCCCGGTACTCCCACTTGATCTGGAAAAAGGGGCCAACGTTGTAGACCGCATACACCCCCGCAGGAGTCAGAAGTACGCCGGTGGCACGGGAGTTGCGGACTTTCACGGCGGTCTGTCCCATGTCCTTTAGCTCTCTGGCACTGTAATAGGCCGGCCATTCCAGCCGAAAACCGGAACAGGGCGGCTCAGGGGAAAATACAGGGGACTTTTCCTCATGGAACACCCCTATCTCGGCGTTATACATTGTCACCAGCACCTCGGCCATCCGGTGGAGCCGGCGGCGACGAGGGGCCTCACTCTTCAGCCGGTTTGTATCGGAACAGCCGGTAAGATAGGGCTGGAACTGTTCCGGCTGACGCTTCAGAAGCAGCTTTTTGGCGGCGGCAGTCAGGCGCAGGCCACGGAGCCCGTCACGGTAAAAGGTCCGAACCAGCTTTTCACGCTTTAGCTGCTTGACTACACTTTCCTTATAGGCATCACCACCGGACAGCCTCATGATCTGGGCCGAGGGAAACTCACCGGAGAGGGCAATCAGCGTGAGAATGATGTCGGACAGGGTATCAGGGGCCGGAAGACGAGGCTGCATAGGCGGCGATACCTCCTCTCTTGTTTTGTACCGAAGGGTGGAATGAGTTGGGTGCTTTTCAGACGCTCCGGCGCAGGGAAAACCCTTGCGGCGCCGCATAAAGCACCCGATCCGCTGCCCTCCCATTTCAGAGCAAGGAAAAGGCTCAGAAATCGGATATGGATTTCAGCCGGTTTTGGCGCCGCTCCAGCCACCCGGGAAACTGCCCCTGGGCCATGACGAAGATGCGGGTACAGTCTGCATCGCCCAGCTCCGTGGTGTTGTAGGCGTCGCACAGCAGGCCGCTGTCGTCCACCATGATGAAAGCGCTCACCACATCCAAGAGCTGCTTTAACTGCAGATTGTCGTAGTCCCTCACCCGGCGCTCCGGCTGTTCATGGCAGTACACATGGGAAAAGCACACCACGCAATGTCGGAACTGCGGCATAGGGTGGTCCTTGGCGTACTGGCTGAGGGCGGCATAGATGGGGTCAATCAGGAACTCGCTGCTCTGCCGCTTCTGCCGCTTGGGCAGCAGGCAGGGCAGAGTGATCTCCAGAAGGCCGTCCTCATAGCGGATCTCCACCCCCTGCATCACAGCGGCGGAGGTCAGATATTCCTCCTTCCGAACGCTGGTGGTGGTATAGATCAGGTGCCGCAGCCGACAGGCGATCCGCTCACAGCGCAGAGCAGCGTCGGTGGAAAGGACTTCATAGTTGTCCGGGTATCGCTGAAGGTCTGTGGTGCTCATGGCGTAGAGGGCGCTATTAAGCCTGCCGATCTCCGCTTGGATAGACGCAATGCGTTGGGAGAGCATATTTTTGTCCAATGGCGCACCCCCTTACTCTTTCTGGTAATACTGCACGGTTCCATCATCAGAGACCATACAGTAGCCGCTGGCGTTTGGGATCTGGAGCTCGGCAATCTGCTCCGGCTTGTCCACCAAAACGATATACTTCGGAGGATCTTTGGGGCCTGCGGTCAGAAGCTGGCCGACAAGGGCCTCTTGGCCGACGGCGATAGGAACGATTTCATAGACCTCCCCATCGGCAAAGAACATGATTTTTCCGGGAAAGTCGCAGGCGGAGTGATATTCCACTTGGCTGATAAAGTCCACCAGTACCCACACCGCAGCCAGAAGGCCCCGGTCAATGGACCCGGGGGAATCTTCGCTGGCGCAGTAGAGATCAGCGGCCTTATCGTGGAAAATGCGGCCCTGCCGTACCAGATGGGCCAGCAGCTTTTCCACCTTGTCCCGTTTCCCCGGATAGAGCCGGAGGAGCTGTTCTCTTGTCAGGGTGTGGTACATCGACACATCCCGCAGGATGCTGGCAGCCTCCTGACCGTAGATTTGCTGTCGTGTTTTCATAGGTCGAATCTCCTAATGCGTATTTCGGGCGTAAAAAAGCCGCAATACCGTCGCTTGTAATGCGTATAAGCGGCGTATTACGGTAAAGCCCGGTTGATTATGCGTAAAGGGGGCGCAAAGCGGGCGTATTAGCCTGACTCCTGCGTTTTGTTGCGGTTAAGTAGTTCCTGAAGTTCTCGGCGGTCGCTGGTAATTAGCTCTTTTTCCAGCTGGCTGCATTTGATCTCCACTGTCACATTGTTGTTATTGGTGCAGATAAGACCGCTGCCTCGTTCAAAGTGAGTGATCTCCATGACCTCCGCCTCGGAGAAATGGAGGATGGACTGGACCCGCTGGGCCTCCTCGTCCTCCAGATTCAGGATGATCTTGGTTTTTGCATTATTGATGATACCTTTTCCAAAGCGGCCATCCTCCAACGCAAAGAAGTCATTGAGGTCCTGGGTAGCACAGACTGCCGAGCCGCCATAACCCCGGATAGTCTTGAAGATCTCCAGCACGAACTCGGCGGCCAGACGGTTGCTGCTGGCGCCGATGAGCTGCCAGCATTCGTCAATATAAATGGCCTTCTCCGCAGTACGGTTTTCCTTGGCCTTGTCCCAGATAAAATCCAGAGCCACGAACATCCCCACCGTCAGCAGATCGCCGGTGAGTTCGGAAATATCCAGCACAGTGTACTTGTTCTCCAATGACACATTTGTCTGCTGATTAAAGGTGCGGGCGGAGCCGTGGACCAGGCGGTTGAGGATATTCGCCAGCCGCATGGTGTCCGGGGACTCCTTCAGCACCTCATAGAGATCCCCCAGCACCGGCATCGTCCGGTAATGGCTGGGGTCGGTTGGGTCATCCAAGGTGCTGTTCTCATGGGTGATGCCCAGCTTGGCATAGGTGCGGATCATGGCGTCGTCCAAAAGCTGCCGCTCCTCATGGGTCATATCGGGAATGAGGAGGCT
This sequence comes from Oscillospiraceae bacterium, assembly GCA_022799035.1. GTDB lineage: Bacteria > Bacillota > Clostridia > Oscillospirales > Oscillospiraceae > Vermiculatibacterium. The sequence goes on along the minus strand of JAAWNQ010000026.1, from coordinate 9,838 downwards.
GAAAAAGATGTGGAGCCGCTGGATTTTCGCCGCCAGCAGGGACTTGTCCACCCCGCCAGGACCGTCCAGCAGTTCGTCCACCGCCTTGTCTACCTTGCGGATCTCCATGACATTGATGCAGTTTTTGGAGGCCGGGGAAATCTGGATGAACTCTCCTCCGATGTTGGTACAGGCCCGGTGGAACTCATGGCCTTTCAATGGCGCAACGATGAACACCTGGATACCTCTCCTGCGCATCCGTAAAGCCATGAGCTGCAGGGTAAAGGTTTTCCCGGCCCCACTGGTGCCGAGGATTGCCATGTTGGCGTTTTTATAGACGCTGGAATCGAAGATGTCCACGATGATGAGGGAATTGTTGTGCTTGTTGACCCCCAGCAGGATACCGTTGTTGTCACACATCTCGTAGGAGGTAAAGGGGTAGCAGCTGGCGGCGCCCAGCGTCAGCACATTTCGCTTGGAACGCTCAAAGAGGTGCTTTTCCAAGGAGACCAGCGGGAGAGCTGACAAAAAAGCCTGTTCCTCACAGAAGGAACAGGGCAGTACATCCATATCCTGAGAGAGCAGGAGCTTTTTCATCTCCGCGCACTTCCACTCCAAATCCTCCACATTCTCCGCAGTGATGGTGACCAGCAGATTGATGTAGTAAAAATCCTCGTTGTGGCTTAGGCCATCCTTGAGGAAGTAGCCGCTGCGGATGGCGCCGTCCAGATCGTCAAAGTCGGTGTTAGTATCGCTGGTCTCCTTGATCTTGCTGCGGTTGATGCGCAGCTGTTGGCCCAGCTTGCGGATCATGTGATCCTTGGGCTGACGGGACAGGAACATATCCAGGTCGATGCCGTCCCCGGCGTTTACCAGCAGACTGAGCCACCCGGCGGGGACCTCCGCCTTGTACCCATCCGAAGGGACAAGAAGATAGGCGTAGTAGACGCCGTCCACGCAGATATAGCGCCCGTGGGTGAAGTCGATGCTGTCCGGGGCATAGAACTCATTGACGGAAACGGTGTCCGGATCATGTCCATCTGCCATGTAGTCGGCCAGGACCTCCTTGACCCGCTCCGGGAATGGCCGCTCGCTGCTGACCCTGCGGCAGAGGACGTTATACAGGATCTCTGCCGCCGCACTGTCCCCGTCCTCCGGCAAAAGCACCTCGTTTCCGCACTGGCGCAGATAATTGGCGGCGGTGCGGGCGGCAGTCTGCAAGGATGCCACGGCCTCCGCCTCCTCCTGCCCCCGCCGGGTGCCGGGCGTCGGCTCATACTCGAACATCAGGAAGAACCGCCGTGTAATGGCCTCCCTGGAGCCTAAGTGGTGAATGAGTTTCAGGTAGTCCTCTTGCAGCGCACGGCAGCGGGGGTCCATTTCCTGCTCCAACTCTCGGCGGATGGTCTCCGTATGTCGGTTGATGTCCGCTCGTTTGGACAGCACCTTGAACTGCACCCGGACAGGCGCAATCTTCAAGTAGGAGATAAAGGAGTAGATGATGTTCCGCTGCTCCCGGGCGCTCCGCAGAAGGAAGTTTACCGGCACCACCTCCACCACTTTTACATAGCGGTGGTCACGGGTGTAGATGATGCCGTTCTCGATCCGCTCTATGGGGATATAGTCCGAGAGCGGATTAAGGGGCTTGACCTCATCCTCTGGGGGAAGGAAGGTCTTAAACTGGAGGATCTTTTTCCCTTTGAGATCGACCTGGAACCTGTTGCGGCTTTTGAGGGGCTGTTCCTCCTCGCTTGTTTCGGAACGGCTGGCCGGCCGTTTGGCCCAGCTTGGGAGTACAGACTTTCGGGCCGGGGCAGGCATATCCCTGGAGAGGATGCGCCGGTTTCGCAGATAACTGAAAAACAGCAGCAGAAATGCGGAAAGGCTGTTGCCGGATATGCCGATCAGGGCCAGCAGAGCCAGTGGGAGGGCAGTCAGGCACAGGATGATGATCCGGGTGGTCAGCGAAAAATTGAGGCCGAGCACTGGCAGGCCAACGGCCAGAGCCAAGATCACCGCCTCAATGACATTTCTGGTGCGGAACATTCCGCCCAAAAGGGTGCCGCCCTCAATAAAGTTGGGTGGGATCACATAGGTATCCCTGGTTTCATGCTCCATGGGGTCCTCCTACATCCGATCCTTACGCTTGGGCGGATCGGGGAGTTTCTTCACAATGTCCTTGTGGTAGTCTACCTCACCGTCCGGCGCCTTAAAGGGGGTTTTGGCCACCGTATCCACGGCATACTGCTTATACCACAGCTGGCCGTCGGCAGTATGAACCGGCTGAAATTCTCCGTCCGGCTTGGCGTACTGTCCGGCGTGGTACATACCAAAGGCAATGCCCTCCGGGTGTTCCGGGGTCGTTTCCGTACCTGTGATGCGGCCGCCACCGATTTCCACCTCTTTGTAGACCGGCATCTCGCTTGCCGGGCCACCCAGGGCGGTGATTCCCGTATAGGAGAGCAGCGCCTGACTTGCCAGGTCTCCTGTGATAGAGCCGGTAGAGCGGATGTCCCCGGAGGCCACTTTGCTGATGACCTCATTGGCGAACTTGCCGCCGGAGAGCAGCGACTGGGTGAACATGGCTCCGCCCAGGCTGGTATGGCGCAGGGCAGAGGTGTGCAAAGCTGTTTTAGCGGCGGTAGAGGTGTGGGCATCCCTCTGTGTGCTTGTCTGGCTGGCGGTTGCGGAGCGCTGATGGGTAGCGGTTTGACTGGTGGCCGTTGCCTGCTGATGGGTGCTGTCCTGCCGGTCTGTTACCCGCTCCGCCTGTGTAGCGCTGGCGGTATGGGCTGCGCTTGCCGAATGGGAGGCGTGGGAGGTAACACGGCCTGTCTGCGTTGTGGCGGTCTTTACGGCGTCACGGGATACCTTGCGGCTCACCACACCGGCGAGCCCGCCTTTCAAGGGCCAGGAGCCTCCAGATGATCTTGGGGTGCCGGATGTTCCAGAGCCGCTGGGGGCATGGCCGCCTCGGCCCATAAAGCCGCCCAATGTTTTCCCGGCCGCTCCCGCAACCATTGTCACGCTCCGCATGGCGATCATGGCCTCGGCCATCATGGAGCCGCCGGTGTGCCCAACATTGACCCCCAGGCTTGCCAGAAAGCTGTCAATTTTCTGAGAGATTTTCAGAAAGCCAACGGCGCACAGAAACCAGATCAGGACATTGCCGGTAACAGCCTCCCGCCCGGCGGAGCTGACCTGGGCCTCCACCTCGCTCTCCGTTATGGCGAAGGCCGGCAGGGTAAGGGCCATCGTCAGCGACAGCACAACGGCAGATAAGAACAGAAGTCTTTTTGCTTTTTTCGTGATTGCACCTCCTCAGATGGATAACGGGTTGGAGATAAAGGCCCCCACCATGCTTACAAACAGCTTCAGGCACCAAGCGTTCATCAGCAGCAGAAACACCTGACCGCCGAACATCCGGCACCAGCTTTTGAAGATGTTGGAGGTGGACTGTGCCGCACCCATGGCGAAGGCCACCGGGGCGGTATAGACCAGAACGCCCAGCAGAATATACCGCTCTGCCGCCTCAAAAAGCAGTTTCAAGTAGTTCCAGGCCAGAATCAGCACAAGGATCAGGACAATGAGGGCTACCGCACCGTTGGCGCAGACCCCGATGATGACCAGCAGCGTGGAGCCGAAGCTGGCAAAATCCAAGGATGGAAGGGCCGAGGACATGATCCACTGGTAGGGAGTTCCACCGATTTGCAACACAAGAGCTACAATTTGATTTGCGTAATAGGCCAGAAACAGAAACAGCATAGCTCGAATGCTCAGTTTGACGGGATCTTCCACCTCAGCACCGATGCCAAGGCCGAAATTCTTAAACAGATTCCAGACCCAGATCAGCAAAATGAGGCCGATTGCCAATGCGACGAACACAGAGTACATGGTTTCCGCTGCAGGGAAGTAACGCAGAAATACCGTCATGTCACAGCCTAAAATGCCCAAAACCGATGAATTGATCAAATCCAGGCCGTACATGACTTGTTCCGCGATCCACTCTACGATGCCATCTAAAATACCCATAGGCCGCTTACGACGCCGTCCACTGGCCGCCGGAGAAGAAGGGCGTCACATAGGCCATGATAAAGCCCAGACCGTTGAGGACGACCCATGTGATGATAATGCGTTTCAGCCACGCACGGGACTCATCTACGGTGCGCCCGGAGCGGGAGAAGTTCATCATCAGCAGCGCAATGGCGGCAGTAACGATGGCGGCGATGGTGGAGATGGAGAGGATCTGGGTGTAGACATCCTTCATGATCTCGTTTGCCTTCTCCCAGATAGTGGGGGCGGCCAGGGCCTGCTGGCACATCAGAGGGAGCGCCGAGGTTACCAAAAAGGCCGTGTACAACGCCCAGCCGGGGCCAGAGCCGCTGGGCTTGGAGCGGCGGGGTGGGATGGTTTCCTTTTTCAAGTGCTGATTACCTCCTTCGCAGATTTGACCGGAAAAGGGGCGGCCCTGGCCTTCCAGATACCGCCCCTCACTGTGGAAAAAAGAAAATGGACACCTCAAAATGGTGTCCATCCACAGCCGGTATTCACTTTTGCCCGTGGTTTTGAGCATACTTATCTTACCACATAGGGATTTGCGGTACAATGGCAAAGGTGCGCCAATGTTGTGCCAACTCTCTGCCAATTACTTGCCTCCTGTATCCCCAGGGAAGAATTCCTCCAAAATCCCCATGGTGTCTTGGGAGGCGTACCCCCACAGCACCGAACTCAGCGCCTCCACCGCCGCACCGCGTTTGCGGTAATAGGTGCGGGGACTAATATCCCGAACATGGGGCCTCAGCTGATCGATGATTTCGTCCAGATTCATTAACTTTTGCGGGGACAGGTAAGTGTAATACAGTAGCCAGTAGTATTCCTCACCGTTTTTGTGGTGGGTGCGCAAGAGTTCCACGGCGTTTCCAAGCATCACCAGCATCTTATGGCTCCGCTCAACGCACTGGGCATGGTGTTCCAGTGCAGTGCCGCTCAGGTCTGCCCCGGCCAAGTAGATGGACTCCAGGAAATCCTCAATGCTGCTGCCGTACTCGATCTGGAACTTGTTGCGGAGCTGCTGCACAGAAACTTCCAGACTCCACACTACATCCCGGTATTTTTTCAAAAGACGCCAAGTGTCATGGTAACGGGGGTCCCCTGCCGTGCTATGTTCTGCCTGCCTTTTAGGCATGGAGCGCACCCCCTTTCCCGCATACTGCCGGTAAAGGTGCGATAGATAGCTCGAAGCGATAAAGTGGGACTATTTGGCGGCAAAACACAACCATGTGAAAATGTTGGGGAATCCCTGTTAAACCTACTCCTTCTACCTGATCTTTACAGTCGTTCGATAAAGGATATAACTTAAAGGAGGATTCTGGACAGTTTAAGCAGTGAATCCCCTGGGATTCAAGAACTTTGACCACCTTCTCAACAACGATTGCAATATTCGGTTTTGAAACGCAGGGGAATTTGTTTGATACACAGATTTTCTCCAATAGAGGTGTATTCTCAACTTTTCCAGTATCAGGGTGTTGCCACACGATGTTGAGCCGTAGGGCTACCTCTTCTTTGTCTACAAGGATATCAGAAATTTGGAACATGGTCGAAAGGTAATTTTTTAGGTAGATCACACTGCCGGAGCGTCCAGGGAAGGACATAAGCTCCAGGTATCCGGCATCCGACAGTTTTTTCAGCATACGGCCTACAGTCGAGCGGGAGTGCCCCCACCGCTGGGCCAATTCTGTGTAGCTGACAAGGGGGTTCCCGGTGCCGTTGCGGAAATAGGCCACCGGGCCCAGGTTGGAACCGGCCACCCGGTCGTCCTGATAGATGGCCGAGATCCACAGATCCAATACCGCATCCATCTCCGAGGCCGTCCCCGTTTCTATCAACTTGCGGGCTGTAGAAACAGGGAGGAAAAAGAACCCGGAATCCTTCTGACAGGGGCAGTTATAGTCCAGCACCGTGTTGTGCCGCCGCCAGTCGGCAATGCGGTACTTGACGATTCCCCGGCAGATGCGGGAGTATGAGATGATCCCCAGCTCTTGGAGCTGATCCAGAATGGAGAGCGCCTGATATTGAAAGCGCACACGGAACCACCCCTGGAGCTCCTTGACCCGGCAGACCCACTCGCCAGGGCTGATGGTGTAGGTGATCCCATCCAGCCGGCGATAGGAAACACGGAAATTGGCATAGCTGGACAGGACAGTAAAATAAAAAAGACCGGAGCCTCCGCTTACGCGAATGCTCCGGTCGGCGATCAGGTTCTGGACAAACTGCCGATAGATCCGACAGCGTGGATAGTCCACGATTTGTTTCAGTTCAAGTTGATATTCCGTCATACTTATTCGTCCTCACTTTTTACCTGGATATTTCCCACTGCAAAAAGGAACCGGCATCCACACTCTTGTAGATGCCGGCTCCGTCTGTTACATGGAAGTTTTCCTGGAAGTACCCTCACACCATCTTACACCATTTTTACACCATTTCGGCGTGGGGGTCTATAAACTTATATGGAGATACATTCAATTTAAAATGCCGAGAGCCCTTGTGTCACAACGGTTTTATGGGCTTATATGAAGAGACGAGAATTTATGAAATTCGGCTCCGAGATTACGATTCCTAATTTCATTTGGATAGCCCTCTTTCGGTGGTATTCTTGCCACATTATATCCGAAACGGAGAGAAAAGGCAAGAGATATCCCCCTTTGAAAACATTTATGAACGCGTTCAAAAAAGACTTGACAGGTGGGAAGGATCTGTGTATTATATAAATGAACATGTTCACGCATAGAGAGGAGAGGGACGGATGAGGAGAAAGGACGACACCCTGCGGGATACGCTGTTGACCCTTGCCAAGGAGATGGCGGACCGGGAGGGGATCGAGGCGGTGAACATCCGGACCATCGCCCGGAGGGCGGGGGTGGCCGCCGGGACGGTGTATAACTATTTTTCCGGCAAGGACGAGATCCTGCTGGCCCTGACGGAGGAATACTGGCGGGGGGCTCTGGCGGAGATGGAGGGGGCTATCACCGCCCCCGATCTCTGCGGGCAGCTGGAGGAGATCTTTCTATTTTTGGGGGAGCGGATCCGGCGGTCGGCGGGAATGCTGATGGGGAGCCTGGATAAGGGGGAGGGGACGGGACAGGAGCGGATGGCCGCCATGCTGGGAAGGCTGGAAAAAGCCTTGGTGCGGCGGATGGAGGGGGACCCGGGGATCCGCCGGGAGGTCTGGGAGGGAGAGTTCACCCGGGAGAGGTTCGCCCGGTTTATCCTGACCAACCTGATGGCCCTGTGGCGGGAGGAGGAGCCGGACCTGGCCCTCTTCCTGGCGGTGGTACGAAAAATCGTTTATTGAGCAAGGAGAGATGTTTTATGGCGCAGGCCATTGGAGAAACTGTATTCGACGTGTTGTATCTGAGCTTTGCCCTGGGGGTGGGGCTTATCATGCTGCTCCGGGGGGCCACCCCCCTGGTGAGGAAGGCGGGGGCCATGGCGGCCCTGCTGGGGGCGGGGGATTCCTTCCACCTGGTCCCCCGGGCCTATGCCCTGTGGACCACGGGACTGGAGGCCAACGCGGCGGCGCTGGGGGTGGGGAAGTTCATTACCTCCATCACCATGACCCTGTTTTATCTGATCCTCTACTACATCTGGCGGGACTACTACCGGGTGGAGGAGAGCCGGGGGCTGACGGGGGCCATGTGGGCCCTGGCCCTGACCCGGATCGGGCTGTGCCTGCTGCCTCAGAACCAGTGGCTGGCGTACCGGCAGCCCCTGTTCTGGGGGGTGCTGCGGAACATTCCCTTCGGGGTGATGGGGATCCTCATTATCGTGATCTTTGCCCGGGAGGGAAAGAGGACGGGGGACCGGGTGTTCCGGGGGATGCCCCTGGCGGTGGCCCTGTCCTTTGGGTTTTACCTGCCGGTGGTGCTGTTCAGCGGCGTGGCTCCGGCGGTGGGGATGCTGATGATCCCCAAGACCCTGGCCTATGTCTGGGTGGTGTGGATGGGCTGGTCCCTCCACCGGCAGACAAGGGGATAAAATGTTGGGAGGAATATGAAATGGAGAAAAAGTACATGGATCTGTCCCTGGCCTATGCTCTGGTGGCTATGGCCCTGGGAGTGTTCTACCGGGAGTACACCAAGCTCAGCGGCTTTGCCGGGGCCACCCGGCTGTCGGTGCTCCACACCCACTACTTTATGCTGGGGATGTTTTTCTTCCTGGTGCTGGCCCTGGCGGAGAAGGCGTTCCAGTTCTCCGACAAGGCTGCGGGGAGGACGGCGCTGGTCTACCAGGTGGGGCTGAACATCACCGGGCTGGGGCTGCTGGTCCGGGGGCTGACCCAGGTGTGGGGCGGCGAGCTGAGCCGGGGGATGGACGCCTCCCTCTCCGGGGTCTCGGGCATCGGGCATATCCTGTTGGGGGTGGCCATGGTGATGCTGCTGCTGAAGATACGGAAAAAGGCTGCTTGAGGATAGAGAGAGGGACCGCCCGGGTGGGCGGTCCCTCTTTTTGCGTTTAAGATTGGAGGTGGGCGGCGATGGCGGCGGACAGGGCCTGGATCTCGCCGGACTGGTCCTCCCTGGGGGCGGACTTGAGGACTACCTTGGGCTCCAGAAGGGCGCAGTTGGTCAACTCCCCGGTGACGAAGGCGGCGGTGAGCTTGGCGGCGGCGGGGTTCCAGGTGCCGTTCTCCATCACCGCGAAGGTGCGGTTCTGGAGGGCCAGGGCCTTCATATCCTCCAGGTAGTCCCGGACGGGGGGGAAGAAATCCATATTGTAGGTGACGCTGGCCAGGACGATGTGGGAGCAGCGGAAGCTCTCGGCAATGAGGTGGGAGACGGGGGTGGTGGAGACGTCGTACATGGACACGGGAACTCCCTGCTCGGTCAGGGCGATGGCCAGGGCCTCGGCGGCCTGCTCGGTGCCGCCGTACATGGAGCCGTAGACCAGGAGGACGGCGTTGTCCTCGGGCTGGTATCTGCTCCACAGGTCGTATTTGCCCATGAACCAGGACAGGTCGGTACGCCAGACGGGACCGTGGAGGGGGCAGAGGAGCTTCAGCTTGTTCCCCAGGGCGGCGGCCTTGGACAGGAGGGCCTGGACGGGAGGGCCGTACTTGCCCACGATGTTGGCGTAGTAGCGGCGGGCCTCGGGGAGCCAGGCGTGGGGGAAGTCCAGCTCGTCATTGAACAGCTTGCCGTTGAGGGCGCCGAAGGTGCCAAAGGCGTCGGCGGTGAAGAGAATGCCCTCGGTCTCCTCAAAGGAGACCATCACGTCGGGCCAGTGGACCATGGGGGCGGCGTAGAAGGTGATGGCGTGGCGGCCGAAGGAGAAGCGCTCCCCCTCCTTGGCTACGATCCGCTCCCCGGTGAAGGGGGAGAAGCCGAACTGGTCCATGAACCGCTGGGCGGCCAGACTGGAGATGAGCTTGGCGTGGGGCCACCTTTGGAGGACGGCCCAGAGGCCGGCGCCGTGGTCGGGCTCCAGGTGGTGGAGGACAATGTAATCCAGGTCCCGGCCCTTCAGGAGGTAGTCGATGTTCTCCAAAAGCTGGGGGGCGGCGGACCAGTCCACACAGTCAAAGAGGACGGTCTTCTCATCCAGGAGGAGGTAGGAGTTGTAGCTGACCCCCTGGGGGATGGGGTGGATGTTTTCAAAGAGGGGAGTGCGGCGGTCGTTGGCACCCACCCAGTAGAGGTCGGGGGTGACGTTCCTTACACAGTGCATGGGGATTCTCCTTTTATATTGACTTATATATTATGGTTGATAGCGTCTGCATTTTAGCACAGTCTCATGTAAAAGAAAAGCCCCTTTTCTTTTTTGGGCGGGCGTGGTAGAATGGACGAAAAGGCGTACGCCTTTT
>JAAWNQ010000062.1 GCA_022799035.1 Oscillospiraceae bacterium | reverse complement strand
GACCCCCTCGGTCTCGATGGAGGGGATGGAGTGGAACAGGTCCCACATGACCTCGAAGTGGTTGTCCATCTCCCGGCCGCCCCGCATGACGTAGCCCACCTTCTCAAACCGCCAACCGTCACAGGCACCGCCGGGAATGGGGTCCTTCTCAAAAATGTGGATGCGCTCTCCCTTCATCTGGCCGTCCCGCACCAGATAGCAGGCGGCGGTAAGGGCGGCAAGGCCCGTGCCGATAATGTAGGCCGACTTGTGATCCACTCCCTCGGGCTTCAGGGGGCGGGCAAAGGCCTCGTAGGTTCCGCTGGCGTAATACATAAAGATACCTCCAAATATTTTTTCCCTTTCGGTAATCATAGGATAGCCCTTTGGAGGCCGGTTTAAAATAGACAGCTCCGGCGGGGTGATAAGATTTTTATCACCCCGCCGGAGCTGTCTATTTTTTTATCAGAGCCTCAATTTTGATGAGGGCCGTCGTTTCGCAGCCGCTCCAAAGCGGCTGCGATGTTCCCCTGGAGGACCAGGGAGAGCCGGTCCACAATGGCCTGAGAGTCGGCTTTCATATCCCCCCGGATCCAGTCCAGGACCAGGCCCACAAAGGCGTATTTATAAACGTTGGCGATGAACTCCTTATCCTCGGGGCGGACCGACATCCCCGCCGCCTGCTCCTCTACCACGCCGATCAACAGGTGGTAGGTCACCTCGTAGAGGTAGGTCTCTACCTGCTCCCGGCTCACCGAGTGGTAGACGTTCATGATGAAGGGCTTGTTTTCCCGCACAGCCTGGAAAATCTGCAGGAATCCCTCCTGCCAGGTATCGTAGTTCCGCTTTCCCCCCAGAGCCCGACGGGCGTCCTCCATGCAGGTCCACTCCACCAAGTCGTAGATATCCTTAAAGTGGTAGTAGAAGGTCATACGGTTCATGCCGCAGTCCTCGGTCAGGTCGCTGATGGTGATCTTATTCAGGGGTTTTTGCAGAAGGAGACGCTTGAGAGAGTCCTTCAGGGCGCGTTTTGTGATTTCCGACATAGAAAAACCTCCTTTTCAAAAGGTCCTACCCCTCCACGTCCACCACCCGGAGGTAGCGGCGCAGGGGGTATTCGCCGTCGTGGGCCTCCCCGGGGAAGGAGGCGGAGAGGGTCCCCGCCCGGGTGATCCTGGTGAGGCCGGCCCGGGCCAGAAGGCGGGTGAGTTCCCCCCGCTTTCCCGGGGCGCAGATCAGCCCCGCCGTCTGGAGCCTTCCCTTTTCCCGGCGGAGGGCAGAGAAAAGCTCCCTTTGGGGCAGGCATTTTACCAGAACGTTGCCCTCCATGGGGGAGAGCTCCAGCTCCCGGTCGGAGCGGAGGATGAGGGAACAGCCCCTGCCCTGATACAGCCTCTCCCCCGCCGACCTCCCCTCCACCGCCCGCTCCAGAAGGGCTGTGTATCCGGAGAGAGTGGCTCTGGCCCCGGCGCCGGGGCGGCGGGCGGCGGACTCCAGGATGGGGAGGAACTCCCCGCAGAAGGCCTCGGCCTCCTCCCGGCGCTCGGTATCCAGGAAGATCACCTGGCAGGAGGAGCACAGGCGCTGGTTGGTCTCCACGATATGCTGGGCGAGGGCGGAGAGTTCGGCCTGCTTGTCCTCATAGCCGGAGAGGTAGGCAAAGCTGAGCCGGTGGCCCCACTCGATGAGCTTGCACCCGGGAGGGGCTATGGCCCGGACGGCGGCGACGGCCCCCTCCCCGCCCCAGGTCACGACGCCGTCAGCCAGGGCGGCCAGGCCTTTCAGAGGCCCGGTCTCTCCGGAGGGCAGGTCAAACCCATAGAGATAGGGGGCCAGCCTGGGCTCCTGCTCCGTCAGTAGGCGGAAGGCGGCCAGGGACAGGCCCTTGTCCCCCCGGGGGAGCTTTACCAGATTGACGTTGCCTGTGAGCAGCCCCTCCAGGGCGGTGTAGACGGGCAGGCCCGGCATGTTGCCGGGGGCGATGTGGAGGAGGGTCCCCAGGGGCAGGACCCGGGCGGTAGTTTTGGGAAAATCCCTGTCCCCAAAGGGATCGGGGCCCAGTTCGGCGGCCAGCTTGACCTGGATGGCCCCCCGGGTGAGGAGGGGGAGAAGGTCGCCCAGGGTCACGTTGGGAGGGAGAAATTGGGCCAGGAGCCGGTCAAACTCTCCCCCCGCCAACCGTTTGCCCAGAGCATCCACCGCGGCGACGACGGTCCCGGCCTCCAGGGGCGGGCCCATGCGGACAGCGTTGATCTCCCGCTCCAGGTGGGCGATGATGTTCTTCCGCTCCGAGTCGGGCAGAAGTTTTCCGTTGGCGAAAATCAAAAGGCTTCCCCCTTTCCCAATAACTCCGAGGCTCCGGCGGCGCAGGTCTGGATGTCGGACATGCCCACCCGGCCCAGGATGGTGAGGTAGGGGCTTTCTATTCCACAGCCGCACTCTCTCCCCGGTGTGAGATAGCCCAGGTCGTCGGTCATGACGCTGAGGGTGGGGGTGGCGGTCATGAGGGGGGAGATGAGGTTCACAAGGCCCACCTGCCCCACGGGCAGGGGCTCTAAAGTGTCCGGGTCCCGGATGAGCACCCGGCCATAGATGGGGATATGGAAGTGGTGCTTTTCGCAGGTGTTGTAGAAGACGGGGTGCTCCACCGCCCCGAAAAGCTCGTTGATATTTTCCTCGGGAACCCCCAGGACCTTGCGGACCAGGGCGTAGAGGGTACCCTTGTCCACCTCCTGGGCGGCGTGCTGTTTCCAGCCCCCGGCCAGGATGATCCGGGAGGACTTGGGGAGCTTCACCTGCAGGCCCAGCTCCTCCATGCGCCGGAGGCCGAACCAGAGGTAGGAGGGGAAGCCGATGACCCGGGTGGGGAAGGGGGAGGTTTCCAGTTTTTTCAGGGCTTTCGCCACCGAGTCCAGGTCGGGGACATAGGCGCCGTCCACCATGTTCAGGGCGTAGGTGCGGCTCAGGGGTGGGGAAAAGTGGGTGAGGCCGAACATAGTCCGGGTGACCCCGGTGTGGTTGGACCTGTGGGGCTTATAGCCCAGAATGACGCAGTGGGCGGGCTTGGGGGAGACAAGGTGGTGGCGGAAGCCCAGGTTTACCACCATGGGGGCCTCGGCCAGGATACAGCCCCAGTCGAAGCCCATCCGGCTGTATTTGCCGCTGGTGCCCGAGGAGGTGACCTTCATGGCCATCCGCCACTGGGGCATGGAGAAGAGGGCCTTCCGCTTGAAAAAGAGGGTGGGGATCACGGGGATCCGGGAGATATCCTCCACGGTTTGGAGCTGCTCGGGGGCAAAGTCCAGGCGGCGGCAGATGGCGGCATAGCCGGGACAGTGCTTGATATGGTAGGCGGCGTTGTCCCGGCAGGCCCGGAGAAAGGCCCTGTCCGAGGCGGGCAGGTCGTAGGGTTGGAGCCGCCAGAACAGCCGTTGACGGGAGAGCATGGGAAACATCTCCTTTCCTTTTGTCTATCATAGCACACCGGCCTCAAAAAGAAAATAGAATCGAAAAAGGTGAGACCGGGTAACACTTTTTGGATAGGACAAAAGCCGGTTGAAATGTTATACTTTTGACGATAGGGGCCTGGGAGTTTTTCCCTCCGTCCCCCTAAAATGTAAAGGAGAGGTTACATCATGAAGAAACGCATCACAGCCCTGGCACTGGCCATTTTCATGGTCCTGGGGACCGTCGCTCTGGCGGCGGGAACGGAGAAGACAGTCACCGTGTCCCCC
>JAAWNQ010000025.1 GCA_022799035.1 Oscillospiraceae bacterium | reverse complement strand
CGGCGGTCATGACCGCCGGCCGTCTTTTTCTTGCCGGGAGGTATGGAGACGGCCGTCCGGGGAGGGAGTCCCTCGGGGCCGGGGGAGGTCAGAGGCCGCTGGCGCCGTAGTTGGAGAGGACACGGGCGGAGGGGTCGTTTACGTCGCAGCCCGGCCAGGTCTTGTTGGGCATCCAGAAGTCCAGGACCATTTCGCTCTGGCCGGGGTAATACTGCTCGAAAAGCTCCCGGTAGAGGAGGGATTCCTTGGTGAAGGGCTGGGCGTGGGTGTATTTTTGGCGGAGGGTTTGGTACTCCCCGTCGGTGTAATAGCTCTCGGCATACTGCTTCAGGTAGTCCACCATGGAGTGGCCCACCGCGTCGGAGAAGGCCGCCTTCTCCCGCCAGAGGATGGAGTCGGGAAGGAGGCCGGTACCCTCAAAGGCGTGGCGGAGGAGGTATTTGCCCTTGCCGTAGGTGTTTCGCTTTTTCTCCGGGTCGACGGCCATGACGTACTCCACAAAATCCAGATCCCCGAAGGGGACCCGGGCTTCCAGGGAGTTGACCGAGATACAGCGGTCGGCCCGGAGGACGTCGTACATGTGGAGCTCCCGGAGGCGTTTGGCGGCTTCCTCCTGGAAGGCCTGGGCGGTAGGGGCAAAGTCGGTGTATTTGTAGCCGAAAAGTTCGTCAGAGATCTCACCGGTGAGGAGGACCCGGAGGCCGGTTTTCTTGTGGATGGCCTTGCAGCACAGGTACATGCCCATGCTGGCCCGGATGGTGGTGATATCGTAGGTGCCCAGGAGCCGGACTACCTCGGGAAGGCTGGAGAGGACCTCCTCCCGGGTCATGTAGACCTCGGTGTGGCGGCTGCCGATATAGTCCGCCGTCTCCCGGGCGTACTTCAGGTCGATGGCGTCCTCCTCCATGCCGATGGCAAAGGTCTGGATGGGGGTTTTGCTCTTTTGGGCGGCGATGGCGCAGACCAGGGAGGAGTCCAGGCCCCCGGAGAGGAGGAAGCCCACGGGGGCGTCGGAGATGAGACGCTTCTCCACCCCGGCGGTAAGCTTTTCCCGGATGGTGCGGCAGACGGTCTCCAGGTCATCGCGGCAGACCTCTTTTACCCGGGTCATGTCCCGGTAGCAGGTGAATTTGCCGCCCTTGTAGTAGTGGCCGGGAGGGAAGGGCATGATCCTGTCCACAAGGCCTGTGAGGTTCTTGGGCTCGCTGGCGAAGACGAGGGTCCCCTGGGGGTCGCGGCCGTAGTAGAGGGGGCGGATGCCGATGGGGTCCCGGGCGGCGATGAACTCCCCGGTCTCCCCGTCGTAGAGGACGCAGGCGAACTCGGCGTCCAGCATGGCAAACATGTCCGTGCCGTATTCCCGGTAGAGGGGGAGGAGAAGCTCGCAGTCGGAGTCGCTGTGGAAGGTATAGCCTCTATGCCGGAGATCCTCCCGAAGGGCCTGGAAGCCGTAAAGCTCCCCGTTGCAGACCGCCAGGCTGCTTCCCAGGGCGAAGGGCTGCATCCCCTCGGGGGAGAGGCCCATGATGGCCAGACGGTGGAAGCCCAGCAGGCCTGGGCCGGCGGGGAGGACGCGGGTGTCGTCAGGGCCGCGGGACTTGGTGCGGGAGAAGCCTTCGTCAAAGACGGTCCGGTCGGGGACGGGGCCGCAGTAACCGATAATGGAGCACATGGCAGATCCCTCCTTGGGTTTGTTTTTGAAGGCGGAATAGAAAAAGGGCGTCTTTGAGGGTGACCTCAAAGACGCCTTTGCCTTTATGGGGGGAATTATACTCCGGAACGGGGGAGGTGTCAAGAGAAAGTTAAGGGGAGGGGGACCGCTGCGGAGGATCAGAGGGGGAGCAGTTGGGGGGTGCGGCGGACATACCGGGCGGTGTGGGTGAAGCCTAACTCCTTCAGCAGGGCGGCGGCCTGGGGGACGCCCTTGCCCACGTCCTGGGGACGGTGGGCGTCGCTGCCCAGGGTGACGATGGTCCCGCCGCAGTCTTTGTAGAGGGTCAGGACCCAGCGCCAATCCTCTATGGTCTGGCCCCGGCAGGTGTTGCACTCAATGCCACGGCCGGTGTCCGTCACGGCTTTGAAAATGCGGCGGAGGTGAGGCTCGTAGCGGTCCAGGGAGGCGTTTTGGCCGTCCCGGCGGTTCATGTACCGCAGGGGGTAGATGATGTGGGAGAGCACGTCCCAGCAGTCCATGTGGGACAGCTCCTCCATACAGTCGAAGTAGGGGTCCAGGACGGCGTAGCAGTCCTGGGGGGAGTGGTAGTTTACATAATAAAAGTCGATCCCTCCCTGGGAGAGGCGGAGGTTATGGACCGAGCCCAGAACGAGGTCCAGGTCCGGGTGGGAGGTGACGGCCTGGGCGAAGTCGGGGAACTCCCAGGCGGAGCCAAGCTCCAGGCCCATACGGAGGGCCAGCCTGTCCCGGAAAAGGGGGCGGGCCAGGGCGAACTGCTCCTCCACGGGCTCCCAACGGAAGGAGAGGTCGGGCCGGCTTTGAGGGTTCACCAGGTCACAGTGGTCGGTGAGGCACAGCTCGGAGAGGCCGGCGTCTACGGCGGCCTGACAGAGCTCCGTCAAGGGGGCGGAGCCGTCGGGGGAGCAGAGGGAGTGGGTGTGGTAGTCGGGTAGGAACATCGCATTTCCTCCTGAAGGGGAAAAGGTGGGAGATAAAAGATAAAAGATAAAAGATATGGTGTCCGGCGGAGCCGGACTATTTTAATGCTTGCGGCTTATAGCCGCCACAGGTCAAACTATTTTCTCTTTACTCTTTTATCTTTTCTCTTAGAAGGGCCAGCTTTCCAGCCACCTGACCAGGGGTTGATACCAAGTGGGGATGGCGAGGCCGATGAGGACGGGGTAGAACAGGACGTAGAGGCCAGCGCTGAGGCCGGTGAGGCTGTAGACCGGGGTACGCCAGTCCCGGTCATGGGTCAGAAGGCCGTCAAAGAGGTAGCTCACGGCCAGGACCAGAAACAGAAGGGAGGGGAAGTAGTGATACTCGAAGGTGGTGCGGCCCACGAACATCCAGGGGACGAGCTGGGCCAGAAAGCCTACCAGGAGGAAGGGGGCCTTGCCTGAGCGCCCGGGGGCGAAGCGGAGGAGCAGGACACAGACCGCCAGATAGAGGAGCAGGCAGGCCAACAGGATGAGACCGTTGCGGGTGATGGTCTCGGGGGGGAGAGAGGGGTCAAAGACCCCGTTGGGGGTCTGCTGGATCTTCAGGGCAGCGGCGGCGGAGAAGAGCCCGAGGCCGACCAGGAAGGCGGCCTTGGCCCACAGCCTGCGGAAGGAGTGGGCGGCGCAGAGAAGGATGGCCGGGAGACCGGCCCAGCACAGGACCGGGTTGGCGAAGGCGGCGAAGCGGGTGGTATAGCCCGCCACGTCGTTGTCCATGTAGTAGAGGATGGGCCGGGCGTTGACGATCCACTGGAACCACCAGGAGGAGTAGGGGTGGGACTGGGTGACCCCGTTGTGGTAGTTGAACATGTACCACTGGTTCCCCGCCATGATGTTGAGCAGGTTGTCCTGGGGGATATAGGCGGCCTGGAACTCCCCCTCCCCGGCGAAGGTGAGCTTGCCCCAGACGTTCTGGAAGAGGAGGGCAAGGCCGTTTGTCTCGCTGGGGGCGAACAGGTCTATCTCCAGGGCCTGGGCATAGGGGATATAGGCGGCGCAGTAGATGGCGAAGGGGAGGAGGATGAAGCAGAGGACGGAAAGGAGGAGGGTCTGAATGAGCCAGGGGATCCGCCGGGTCTGGGCGGTATCATCCTGGGGCCAGTCCCGGAGCTTTTGGTAAAGACCCATAAAGTAGACCACTGCCAGACCGATCCCCGCGTAAAAGACGGTCCATTTCCCCGCCGCCCCCAGACCCCACATGAGGCCGGAGAGGAGGAGAGGGAGGGCGCTTTTGCGGAGTGGGGTCCCCGCCGGGAGGGTGAGATAGCGGTACATGAAGAAGTACATGCCCAGGATGAAGAACACGGCGTAGGTGTCGATGGTGGCGATACGGGTCTGGGTCAGGTGCATGAAGTCGGTGGCAAAGAGGATGGTACCGCAGGCGGCTACCGCCGTCTTGCCGAAGAGGTTTTTCAGGAAGACATAGAGCAGGGGGAGCATGAGGACCCCGAAAAGGGTCCCCATGAACCGCCAACCGAAGGGGTCCATGCCGAACAGGCGGATCCCCAGGCCCAGGATCAGCTTGCCCAGGGGAGGGTGGGTGACCTCGTAGGGGTAGACGTTGTCGATGTGCTCCTTGGCGGTGCGGGCGTGGTAGATCTCGTCAAAGTAGGTGGAGTTGTGCCAGGTGGATTTTTCAGGGACGTTTTGGGTGGAGAAAAGGGACTCCAGCTCCTTGGGGGGCTCCACAACGGTGCCGTCGTCCCAGACGGAACCGTAGGAGAAGGAGACGGGCTGGCCGTCCTGGTCCAGAAGGCACAAGCGGGCGAGCTGGAGATTTTTTTTGTCCGCCTTCCCGGTGATGCGGAGGTACTGGACGTTCAGGGGGTTCTCCACCGTCACATCGATCCACTTATAAAGCTGGTTGTATTTCTGGGTCAGGGCGTAGTTGGGGGGGAAGTCCTCCGCCTTGGCGAAGTAGTAGCCCGTCACCTTGTTTTTATCATTGGGATCCTCCTTCCGCTGCCAGAGGGTGGACCAGGTCTTGCCGTCGGGGGAGACTTCAATGTTGTAGCTGCCTGTGCCCAGGCCGGAGAAATAACGGAAGCCCGTGGTGTTGACCGGAGAGCCGCTGATACGGATGGTGTAGGAGACGCTGGGGGCAAACTCGCAGACCAGCTGGGGGGCGTCGTGGTCCCCCAGCTGGAAGAAGGCGGTAAGGGCGTAGACCAGGGTGATGGCCAGAATGGGCAGGCGGTCCTTCCGCTCCATGGGGTGGCGCTTCCCGGCGAAGGAGAGGGGCTTCTTTTCCGGCTCCGGAGGCAGGGGAGAGCCCTCCCCCCGGGCCAGGGCGTACCGGACCAGGAAGAGGAGGATGGCGGCCAGGGTCAGAAGGGCAAAGAGAATGGGTGGTTTGATATACTGGGACATTACCAAAATCTCCTGTTTTCAAAAAAGATGGGCAGAGCATGGAATGCTCTGCCCACCATTTTATTTCTTTTTCCTGCGTTTGTCAAAAAAACTTATCCCTACTTGTGAAAGACTTACAAGCGGCAAAGCACAGCTTTAAGCTACAGTCGGCACAGTAGGCTACCCTGGAGAAAAGCCCCTGCCTGGTGGAACGGCGGCGGTGCCGACGCAACTCCTGCACCCGGCCAAACTGCCCACGATCAATAATTGCCGGGGGGAATCAGGGAAGATACGCCATTCCCCTTGGCAGAAAAAGGAAGGGCTACCCGCCCCTTTTCTTTGTTGAGTAAGTATTTTCGATGACGTAAAAATCCAAATGGCGCTTACTATTGCGGAACAAAATGTTTCGCAATGTTTCAACAAAAAGACGCTGTTAAGATAGATCAAACTTGGCTGTTGCAAAGGCTTGCAACAGCCAAATACTTTTTTTGAAACGCTTTCCGTCTGATTGAACAAATACCGGGGCAAAAAGTGGGTAAAAAAATAGAAATTTCAGTCTTGATAAAGGGATAGACTTTTTTATAAATGGGGTGACTGATAAACTGAAATCAACCTGGTGCGGCAAATCCGCACAAAAAACAAATAACAAAATGAGGAGGAAATTCACATCATGAGTAAAGCAAAGAAACTGAGGGAACTGTTGGCTGGGGACAAGATCGTTATGGCGCCGGGCGCCTACGACGCCTGGTCGGCGAGAATGGTGGAGGCCGCCGGCTTCTCGGCTGTTTACATGACCGGTTATGGCGTTTCTGCAAGCACTCTCGGAATGCCTGACATTGGGTTGATTTCCTATAATGAGATCGTGACCGCTGCACGCAACATCTGTAATGCTACCTCTATTCCCGTGATTGCCGATGCCGATAACGGCTATGGGAGTGCCCTGAATGTTGTCCGTACCGTTTCTGGATATGAGGATGCGGGCGTATGCGGTATTCAGCTGGAGGATCAGGTCATGCCCAAGCGCTGTGGCCACATGGAAGGCAAGCAACTGGTTCCCAAGGAGGAGATGGTGGCCAAGATCCGCGCTGCCGTCTATGCCCGGAAGAACCCGGACACTGTGATCATTGCCCGCACCGACGCCATTGCGGTCAACGGTTTTGAGGATGCCATCGACCGTGCTGTCGCCTACAAAGAGGCCGGCGCAGACGTAATTTTTGTGGAGGCCCTCCAGAACCGCGAACAGGTGGAAAGCACCGCGAAGCTGGTTGGTGCGCCGCTGATGGCTAACATGGTAGAGAACGGTAAGACTCCGCTGGACACTGCCGAGAATCTCTATAAGATGGGCTTCCGCATTGCCATCTATCCCGTTGTTACCCTTTATCCCGCTACAAAGGCTATGGCTGAGGTTCTGCAGATTTTGAAGGAGAATGAGGATCTACGGCCCTGCATGGAGTATGAGGTGGACTTCCCCACTTTCAACAAAATGATTGGTGTACAGCAGTGGCGGGATCTGGAAAAGACCTTCGTTGATCCCTACACGGAATAATCTGAGATAGGGGGAATCTTCTGTGATAAGCTTTCTGATTGTCCTGTCTATTGTTGTGGCAGTGGTAGTTGGCTATAAAACAAAAGTCAATGTGGGCCTGATTGCCATTGCCTTCTCTTACATCTTTGGCGCCTTTGTGCTTCACATGAAGACTAGCGCCATCATTGCCCTGTGGCCCACCAGCCTGTTCTTCTTCATCATGATGGCTTCCTTCTTCTATGGGATTGCCGTTACCAATGGAACACTGGGCCTGATCAGTGAGCACTTTATCTATGCTTTCCGCAACCATCCCTATTTGATTCCCATCATGATGTGGGTCGTCTGTTTTGCCCTTTCCGGTCTTGGCGCCGGACCCACCACGATCTTTGCCTTTATGCCTGCCATTATCCTGGGTATGTGTGACCGTATCAAGCTTAACAAATTGGTGGCGGCAGTCTGCATTGTGGGCGGCGGTGTGGCCGGTGGGTATACTCCTATCAGCCTCTGCTATGCTACCGTTAAGACCTGTCTGCTCAATGCCGGCTATGAGGAGGCCGAGGCATTGGCCATGCTTCCCCGCATTTCCTTCAACAACATCCTGGCTCAGGTCATTATCTTCGTTGTGATCTATATTATCTGCCGCTCTTGGAAGGTGGAGAGCCCCGTCTATGAGACCAAGCCCGATGCCTTAAGCAAGAAACAGGTACAGACCGCCGTTATCATTGCCATCGGTCTGGTGATAGCCGTTCTGTTCCCCCTGCTCAAGACCCTGTTCCCCACAGTGGCGATTATCAGCACTCTCTCCAGTGCTATCGAGCCTAGCCTGCTGTTCTGCGTACTGTTGGTAATCTCCCTGCTGATGCACTTGGGAGATGAGAAGAAGGCCCTGGCTTTCGTCCCCTGGAGTACGATCATACTGGTCTGCGGTGCAGCCATGCTGGTGGCTGTGGCCAACAAAGCCGGAGCCATCGAGGTTCTGTCCACTTGGGTCAGCGATGGACTGAGCCCTGTGATGGCAAAAATCGTTCTGGCTATGGTTGGTGGCTTCATGAGCTTCTTCTCCAGCACTCTGGGCGTTGTGGGCCCCACTCTGATCCCGTTCGTTTCTGGTATTTCTGCAGCCACGGGTGTCTCTGCCACGGCACTCATTTCCTCCATCATGGTGGGTGGTCACTTTGCCGGCGTGTCTCCCTTCTCTACCGGCGGCGGTATGACAATGGCCGGCGAGACTGACGAGGTCAAGAAAAACAAGCTGTTTGTGTCCCTGATGGCCCTGTCTGTGGGATCTATTCTCTTTGCCTCTTTTCTTACTGTCTTGGGTGTAATCTCTTAAGCGGGTATTATATTCCCCATATACATGCAAGGAGCTGTCTCTCTATGGGACAGCTCCTTCTGTGTAAGCCATAGACAGATAGAGAAAAAGCTGGTAAAATATAAAATAATACTGCCTGGAAAGTGAGGAGACCTCATGAGTATAAAAATCGCTGTGAATAACTATGGGGGATTTTCTCAATTCATAGAGAAACTCCGGCCTGAGCTCCCTGCGGATGTGGAAACGGTCATCATCAACGACATTTTTTCTGAAAGCAAGGATGTCATACAGCGTATGGAGGTCTCCGGGGATATCGACGTATTCATTGCGTCAGGCAGAAATGCGGAATATGCGGAAAAATACCTGCGGAACATCCCGCTGGTCCGGGTCGAATTTACCGGCTATGATATCATGAACGCCGTGAAGGAATCCATGGCGTTCAGCGACAGTATTGCGTTGATCACCTCCAATGCGCTTCCCCAGTTGGAGGAGCTGAGAGAGGTTTTCCGCGCAGAGGTGAGACCCTATGTGTATAAGACCCTGGATGAACTGCAACTGCTCCTCCAGACGCTTTATGCCGAGGGTATCCGTGATGTGATCGGCACATCGCTTGTTATTGATCAGGCCAAAATATACGGTATGCGTGGGCATTACATCTGGTCACTGGACGGAGTGCGCAGGGCTATGGAGACGGCCATCAATCTGGTACGCAACCGAAAAGCCTTGGCAGAGAAAGCCCGCTTACTGGATTACCTGATGGACTACTCCGCAGAGGGGATCATTGTGACGGATCGCAATGGTATCATTACTCATTTTAATAACAGTGCCGAGCGGATTATAGGCCGCAGCCGGAAAAGTATTGTGGGCCGTCCGTGTGAAGAGGTGCTGCCCAATACCCAACTCCATACCGTTATACGGGAGAAGCGTGCCCAGTTCAATAAGGTGCAGGATCTGGGGAATGTGAAGATCGTCACCAACCGTAGTCCCATTATCAGCGATAAGGAAGTCATCGGTGCACTAGCCACGTTTTTCAGTGGCAGTACTATCAATCAGGCCGGAGAAAACGTCCGCCGCAGCCAAAGTTTCAACGGTTTTCTGGCGAAAGGGACCTTCGCTGGTATCCGTACAGTGAGTCCGGAGTTTGCCGCCATAAAAGAGAAGGCGGAACGGTATGCTCGCAGCGATGTTTCTGTTTTTATCCAAGGTGAGACCGGCACAGGGAAGGAGGTCTTTGCCCAGGCCTTACACAATGCCAGCCTGCGGAAAAACGAACACTTTGTTCATATAAACTGCGGGGCAATCCCCAGTTCCAAGCTGGAGGGCGAATTGTTTGGCTGTGATGACATCTCCAACGGACGGCGCGTAGGAAGGATGGGCCTGCTGGAAATGGCCTATCAGGGGACTTGCTTTTTTGATGAGATCGGAGAACTCCCCCTTAAGCTGCAAGCACGGTTGCTCAGCGCGATTGAGGAAAAGCAGTTCTTCCGCATGGGCAGCAACAAGGTAGTGCCTGTGGATGTGCGCCTTATTGCCTCATCCCGTAAAGACCTTTACCAACTGGTGCAAGAGGGGCTTTTCCGAGAGGACCTCTACTATCGAATCCATGTTTTGGAGCTGCAGTTACCCAATCTAAGTCAGCGAAAATGTGATATCCCATTGCTCATTAAAGAATTTCTCTATGAAAATCGAAATGACCTGACCCATAGCGAGATGGAAGCCATCAGTCAGGCCTCTCGTTTTCTGGACTATGACTGGCCTGGCAACATCCGGCAACTTCGCAATGTTATTGAGCGCTTCTGCGTAAACTTTACTCCAGGCACGGATATTGACAGCGCCATAGAGGATGTGCTTGTCTGTAGAAACCCATCCGAGGAGAAAACACCATCCAACGAAGATGTGGAGCGGCAAGAGATCAAGGATGCCCTTCGTCTGGCTTTTGGCAGTCGTGCCCAAGCAGCTGATATCTTGGGAATCAGCCGAACAACTCTCTGGAGAAAGATGCGAGAGTTGGGAATGGCGGATGATTAGGAGTTCCGTCAGGCGGTGCGGGGATTCCTCCTCTAAGGGTGGACAACACTAAAAAATCCGTCGTCCCCTGACGGAGCGGCGGGTGGTTTGTAGATTATGAATTACAAAGAGAAGTGTCCCCGGCGTGGAACATACCCGGCGTAGATACGGGGGCGAAAAGAGAGCGGCGGTCAAATGATCGCCGCTCTGCTCTTTAAAATTTTGCCCGTTTACCGTGAGTCCTTATGAACACCCGGCTGAGAGCCGCCTCTTTTTATTTCTTTTTCCTGCGTTTGTCAAAAAAACCTTTGGCCTCTTCAGGGGCATTTTCTCCCATGGCCGCCGAGAAGGCCCGGAGGGCTTCCTCCTGCTGGCTGTTCAGGGAGGTGGGGACGGCGACCTTGACGGTGACGAACTGGTCGCCCCGGCCCCGGCCGTTTACTGAGGGAATGCCCTTGCCCCGGAGGCGGAACACCGTCCCCGGCTGGGTGCCGCGGGGCAGGTCGTACTCCACATTGCCGTCAATGGTGGGGATCACCAGCTTGTCGCCCAGGGCGGCTTGGGCAAAGGTGACGGCGTGCTCGTAGTAGACCGCGGTGCCGTCCCGCTGGAACTTGCTGCTGGGGCGGACGGTGACCGAGATCAGCAGGTCCCCGGCGGGGCCGCCGTTGACCCCAGCTCCGCCCTGACCCCGGAGGGAGACGGCCTGGCCGTTGTCGATGCCGGCGGGGATATTCACGGTGAGCTTGCGCTGTCTCTTTACCTGGCCGGTGCCGCTGCAGTCCTTGCAGGGCTGGTGGATGATCTTGCCTGTACCCCGGCAGCGGGTGCAGGGGGCGGAGGTGGAGAAGGTAAAGGCCCCGCCCCCCCGCTGGATGCGGATCTGGCCCGTGCCCCGGCAGTCGGGACAGGCGTCGGCGGAGGTGCCGGGGGCGCAGCCCGAGCCGTGGCACTCCCCGCAGGTCTCCGAGCGGGTGAGGGTGATCTCCTTCTCACAGCCGAAGGCGGCCTCCTCAAAGGAGATGGTCACCGCGGCCCGGAGGGTGTCCCCCTTCCGCGGGGCGTTGGGATTGGCCCTCTGGCCGCCGCCGAAGCCCCCGCCAAAGAAGGAGCCGAAGAGGTCGCCCAGGTCCAGGTCCCCCATATCGAAGCCTCCGGTGAAGCCGCCGGCTCCGCCGCCGTAGGAGGGGTCCACCCCCGCGTGGCCAAACTGGTCGTAGCGGGAGCGCTTCTGGGGGTCGGAGAGGATCTCATAGGCCTCGTTGACCTCCTTGAATTTGGTCTCGGCGGTCTTGTCGCCGGGGTTCAGGTCGGGGTGGTAGGCCTTGGCCTTTTTCCGGTAGGCCTTTTTCAGCTCATCCTCGCTGGCACCCTTGGAGACACCCAGGACCTCGTAGTAATCTCGTTTTTGGTCGGGCATATGTGCTCACCTCTTTTGAGGGGAATGGGAAACAGGGGATGGCGCGCCGGATCGCTGTGCCCCAGCGTTGTGGGGCCCCGGCGCGCCATTTTACTTGTGTTACTGGGGATCGTCGTCCACCACGGTGTAGTCGGCATCCACCACGCCGTCGTCCGGGGCCCCGGTGGGGCCGCCGAAGCCGGCGCCGCCCATGTCGGGGCCGGGCTGACCGGCCTGGGGGTTGGCCTGCTGGTAGAGCTTTTCGGTGATGGGGTAGAAGGCCTTGCTCAGTTCCTCGCTGGCGGCCTTGATGGCGGCGGTGTCGGTGCCCTTCAGGGCGTCCTTCAGCTTGGTGAGGGCGGCGTCCAGGGTGGACTTGTCGCCCGGCTCCAGCTTATCCTTCAGGTCCTCCATGGTCTTTTCGGTCTGGTAAACCATCTGCTCGCCCTGGTTGCGGACCTCCACTTCCTCCTTCTTCTTGGCGTCCTCGGCGGCGAACTGCTGGGCCTCCTTTACGGCCTTGTCGATGTCCTCCTTGGACATGTTGGTGGAGGAGGTGATGGTGATGTGCTGCTCCTTGCCGGTACCCATATCCTTGGCGGAGACCTCCACGATGCCGTTGGCGTCGATGTTGAAGGTGACCTCGATCTGGGGCACGCCCCTTCTCGCCGGGGCGATGCCGTCCAGGCTGAACTTGCCCAGGGTCTTGTTATACTGGGCCATCTCACGCTCGCCCTGGAGGACGTGGACTTCCACGCTGGTCTGGTTGTCGGCGGCAGTGGTGAAGATCTGGGACTTTTTGGCGGGGATGGTGGTGTTGCGCTCGATGAGCTTGGTCATCACCCCGCCCATGGTCTCGATGCCCAGGGAGAGGGGGGTCACGTCCAGCAGCAGCAGGCCCTTGGTGTCGCCGGTGAAGACGCCGCCCTGCAAGGCTGCGCCGATGGCCACGCACTCGTCGGGGTTGATGCCCTTGAAGCCCTCTTTCCCGGTGAGCTTCTTCACCATGTTCTGGACGGCGGGGATACGGCTGGAGCCGCCCACCATCAGGACCTTGGAGATGTCATTGCCGGTGAGGCCGGCGTCGGACATAGCCTGCTTCACGGGCCCCGAGGTGGCATCCACCAGGTGGGCGGTGAGCTGGTCAAACTTGGCCCGGGTGAGGGTCAGGTCCAGGTGCTTGGGGCCGGTGGCGTCGGCGGTGATATAAGGAAGGTTGATGGCGGAGGAGGTCACGCCGGAAAGCTCGATCTTGGCCTTCTCGGCGGCCTCCTTGAGACGCTGCATGGCCACCTTGTCAGAGGAGAGGTCGATGCCCGTGTCCTTCTTGAATTCGGCTACCATCCAGTCCATGACGCACTTATCGAAGTCGTCGCCGCCCAGGCGGTTGTTGCCGGCGGTGGCCAGGACCTCGATGACTCCGTCGTCAATATCCAGAATGGATACGTCGAAGGTGCCGCCGCCCAGGTCGTAGACCATGACCTTCTGGGCGGTCTCCTTATCCACGCCGTAGGCCAGGGCCGCGGCGGTGGGCTCGTTGATGATCCGCTTGACGTCCAGGCCGGCGATGCGCCCGGCATCCTTGGTGGCCTGGCGCTGGGAATCGGTGAAGTAGGCGGGGACGGTGATCACCGCCTCGGTGACCGTCTCGCCCAGGTAGGCCTCGGCGTCCGCCTTCAGCTTCTGGAGGATCATGGCGGAGATCTCCTGAGGGGTGTAGTTCTTGCCGTCCACCGTGACCTTGTAGTCGGAGCCCATCTCCCGTTTGATGGAAGCCACGGTGCGGTCGGGGTTGGTGACGGCCTGGCGCTTGGCCACCTGGCCCACCATCCGCTCCCCGTCCTTGGCGAAGGCCACCACCGAGGGGGTGGTGCGGTTGCCCTCGGCGTTGGCAATAACGGCGGCCTCGCCGCCCTCCATAACAGCCACGCAGGAATTGGTGGTGCCCAGGTCGATACCGATGATCTTAGACATATGTGTTACCTCCAATAAAAGTAGAATTTTTAAGTGAAAAGAGAAAAGATAAAAGAGTAAAGATGTGGTGTCCGGCGGAGCCGGACCATTTCTAATATGCCGCCGGAGGCGGCCACAGGTCAAAATCTTTTCTCTTTTCTCTGTTATCTTTTATCGCAGCTAATTTGCCACCTTGACCATGGCGAACCTTATGACCTTCTCCCCCAGGGTGAAGCCGGTCTGGAAGACCTCGGCCACCGTGTTCTCCCCCAGGGTCTCGTCGTCGATGTGCATGACGGCGTTGTGGACGTTGGGGTCGAAGCTCTGGCCCTCGGCGGGGATCTCCTTGACCCCCAGGCCCTCCAGGGCCTTGAGAAGACCGGTCATGGTCATCTCCACGCCCTTTTTGTAGGCCTCGTCGGCGGTCTCCTGCTTCAGGGCCCGCTCCAGGTTGTCGTAGACGGGGAGGAGGGCGCTGACCGCGGCGGCGGTGGCGTCGGCGTAGATCCCCTCCTTCTCCTTTTGGGTCCGGCGGCGGAAGTTGTCGTACTCGGCGGCCAGACGGAGGAATCTATCCTCCTGGTCGGCGATGGTCTGCTTCAGGGTCTCCGCCTCGGAAGGGCCGGCCTGGGTCTCGGGGGCGGGCTCCTCCGGAGCGGCGGTCTCCGGGGTCATGGTCTCCTCAGCCTCGGGGGCCGGGGAGGCGGGCTGCTTCTTTTCTTTCTTGCTCAAGTCGTTCCCTCCTTGGTATGCTTGTCATCCGCCGGCAGGGCGGCCTGACCGATGAGTTGGGACAGGCCCTTGGCCACATAGGCCAGTTGGGCGGAGATCTTGGCGTAATCCATCCGGGTGGGGCCCACCACGCCGATGAGACCCTTCATGCCGCCCCCCAGGTCATAGCTTGCCATGACCACCCCGGAGTCCTTCAGAGCCTCGCTCACGTTCTCCGGGCCGATGACGATGTTGGAGCCCTCCGCCGGGGTGACTTTGGCGGGGAGGAGGGCGGAGTCGGCGTGGTCCAGGAAGCTCATCAGAGGCTGGGCCTTCTCCAGGCTTTGGAACTCAGGGTGCTCCAGCAGGTTGGCGATGCCGGCGGTGTGGACGGGCAGCTTGCCCAGCTCCTCCAGCACCTCCATGCCAAAGGTGACCACCAGCTCGATAAGCGCATAGGCCTCGGCGTCGGCGTGGCGGGAGACCCGCTCCAGCTCGGGGCCCAGCTCGGCCAGAGCGCGGCCGGTGAAGCCGGTGTTGAGAAGGGTGCCCAGCATTTGAAGCTGGGGCTGGTCCAGGCTGCGGTCCAACTGGAAAAGCTTGTTGCGTACCGTGTTGGAGTCGGTCATCACCACGGCGATGAAGGAGGTTTTCTCCACCAGCAGCAGATCGAAGCGGCGGATGGTGACATGCTCCGGCGGGGCGGTGAGGGCGAAGGCGGGATACTGGGTCAGCTTGGCTACCGCCCGGCCCGCCTCGTCAATGACCCGGTCCAGGGCCTTCATCTTCAGGTCCAGGGCCTCGTTGATCCGCTGGGTCTCCTGGAGGGAGAGCTTGTAGTCCCCCATCAGCTCGTTGACATAGAGCCGGTAGCCCTTGGCCGAGGGGATCCGTCCGGCGGAGGTGTGGGGCTGTTCCAGATAGCCCTTCTCCTCCAGGTCGGCCATGTCGTTGCGGATGGTGGCGGGGGACACGTCCAGCTTGGCCCACTGGGCCACCGCTTTGGAGCCCACGGGCTCCGCGTTCTGGACATAGAGCTCGATGACGGCACGGAGGATATCTTTTTTTCGGGGGCTCAGCTCCATGGCGGTCATCTCCTTTTCTGGATTTAGCACTCCTGTTTATTGAGTGCTAATATAATGTACCACTTGGCCCCCAAAAAGTCAATAGGCGGGGTTGTAAATAAAATATGAATAAAAAGACAGAGAATGGAGGAAAAAATCTGTCCATTCTCTGTCAGTATAAAAGAGGGTGTACCAATCAGATGGAGGTCAGGTCCCGGATCCAGACTCCGCTGCGCAGCCGCCAGACCCCCAGGACCAGCTTGACCACGTTATCCAGGGAGATACACAGGTACACCGGGAGGATGCCCCAGTGGAAGACCAGCCCCGCCAGGGCTGCCAGAGGCAGGGAGAGAAGCCACATGGGGGCCAGGTCGATGACCGAGGCGGCACGCACGTCCCCACCGCCCCGGAGGACCCCCACCACGTTGGTGGTGTTGAAGGAGCGGATCGAGAGGATGGCGAAGGAGACCAGGCTCATCATGGTGGCGATCTCAGAGGCCTCCTGGGACAGGTGGAACAGGGGGTAGACCACCGGCTCGAAAAGCGTGTAAGTGAGGACGATGAAGACCGCCCCCACAACCAGTCCCGCCAGGAAGGCCAGCATATCCAGACACAGGCCCTTCTCGTAGACGCCCTCCCGACGGCCGGCCCCGATCTCCCGGCCGATGATGATGGCGGTGGTGCCGCCGATGGCGAAGACCATGACGGTGGACACATTCACCAGGTTGCCCACAATGCCGTAGGCCGCCAGGATGGCCTGGGAGCCCTCCATATGACCCATGATGGTGGGGTAGAGGGAGGTGCCCAGACCCCACAGAGTCTCGTTGAGAAGCACGGGGGTGGCGAAGCGGACATACTTGCCCAGCATGGCGGGGCTGGGGTGGAGGAGCCGGTCAAACTGGAGCCGGAACCGTTTGCCCAGGGCGATGTGGCCCACGGCGATGACAAACTCCAGCACCCGGGAGATGAGGGTAGCCAGGGCGGCTCCCTCCACCCCCATGGCGGGGGCCCCCAGCTTGCCGAAGATGAAGACCCAGTTGAGGACGGTGTTGCTGATCATGGAGGCACCCAGAATATAGAGGCCCAGAAGGGGGTTGGCCATGGAGCGGTGGGCGGCAATGTAGACCTGGGCCAGGGAGTCAAAGAGGAAGGAGAAGGCCACGATCCGGGCATACTGGGCGGCCAGGGCCACCACGTCGGCGTTGTTGCCGAACAGGGCCATAAAGGGTACCGGCAGGAAGAACATGATACAGCCGAAAATCAGGGTGATGCCCCCGGCCACGGCGAAGCCGATCCCCAGGACCTCGTTGATGGAGCCTTTGTCCCCCTTACCGTAGAACTGGCTGATGAGGACGCTGGCCCCGCTTTGAAGGCCGAAGGTCATAAGCTGGACCACAAAGATGGGGATATTGGCCAGGGTGACGGCGGCCATGGGGGCCTCCCCCAGCATACCCACCATAAAGGTGTCCAGAAGGCCCAGGGAGTTGGTGATAAGATTCTGTAGAATAATGGGGATGGCAAGGAGGACCACGTCCCGGTAGAAGGCTTTGCCACGGTTCATGTAGGAGAACAAGAGATCACCTCAAAAAGGAAAAAGTAAAAGGGAAAAAGGAAAAAGCGGACAGGGGTGGATAAGGGCCTTCCCCCTTGGGGGAAGCCTAAAAGAGCAGGGTTTTGTTTTTGCAGATGTGGGAGAGGAGCCGGGCCAGGGCGTCCACCTCGTCCCTGGTGCTCTCGGGACCGAAGGAGACCCGGAGGGCTCCGTACTTCACCTTTTGGGGCAGAGGCATGGCCTCGAAGACGTGGCTGGGTTTGCCCCGGTGGCAGGCCGAGCCGGAGGAGAGGCAGACCCCTTGGCCACCCAGGGCCTCCACCACCGTCTGACCGGAAAAGTCGGGCAGGGAGATAGCCAGGATGTGGGGGGCGTCGCCGGGGCTTATGAGG
Organism: Oscillospiraceae bacterium; assembly: GCA_022799035.1. Lineage (GTDB taxonomy): Bacteria > Bacillota > Clostridia > Oscillospirales > Oscillospiraceae > Vermiculatibacterium. Next base: position 15,727 of record JAAWNQ010000025.1, on the reverse strand, counting down.
GTCACGCCGTCGATGGCGGAAAGGGTGTTTGCGGCGTAGTCCTTCACGGCGCGGATACGATCCGCTGTCCCCGGCTCCCAGGCCTTCACCGCGGCGGCAAAGGCGGCGATCTGGGCGGTGGGTTCGGTGCCGGGGCGCAGTCCCCCCTCCTGGCCGCCGCCCAGAAGCAGGGGCTTTATTCTGGGGATGAGGTCCTTCCTTATGTAGAGGGTGCCGATACCCTTGGGACCCCGCACCTTATGGGCGCAGATGGTGACCAGGTCGGCCCCCAGGTCTCTGAGGGTGAAGGGGACCTTCAGGAAGCCCTGGACCGCGTCGGTGTGCAGGAGGGCGGGGGAGTTTGACGCTTTGATGGCGTCGGCGGCGGCCCGGACGGGGAGGATAGAGCCCACCTCGTTATTGACCAGCATCATGGACACCAGGATGGTGTCGGGGCGGATGGCGGCCTTCACCGCCTCGGGGGCGATGCTGCCCTCAGCGTCAGGCTTCAGGAAGGTGACCTCGAAGCCCTCCTTTTTTAGCTTTTTCATGGGCTGGAGTACCGCGTCATGTTCGATGGCGGTGGTGACGATGTGATTGCCCTTTTTCCGGTTCAGCTCCACTGCGGCGGCGATGGCCCAGTTGTCCCCCTCGGTGCCGCAGGAGGTGAAGAACAGCTCCCCCGGCTCGCAGCCCAAAGCGGTGGCGATAAGGCCGCGATCCTCCTCCCGCCGTTTGGCGGCGGCCTTCCCCAGAGGGTACTGGGAGGAGGGGTTGCCAAAGCCCTCTGTCATAGCCTCCAGCGCCGCCTGGGCGGCGGCGGGGCAGACGGGGGTGGTGGCGGCGTGATCCAGATAGATGACGGACATGGGGTCCCCTCCTTGACAGCGACAATTATTGCCATTTTAATGCGGTTTGGGAGGAAAGTCAAGAAAGTTGGACAGAAAAAAGCGGGAAGGGGATAGAAAAATGGAAGGGCGAAGGCCTTTCCATTAAAATGACCGCCATAAAGGTTCTGTTAGCCCTGAGAGTCGAAGAAATATGAAAAAGGGATAAAGGAGAAAAAGGAAGGAGGGATGGGAAATCAACACACAGGGCTAACAGAGCCTTTACGGAGAGCGGGGGATCAGGCTTTGTTTTTCAGGTAGTTTTCCAGGATCAATCGGATGCTGTCCCGCTCACTGCGGGACAGCTTTCTGCGGTTTTGAATGAGAAGGATCTCCTCCCTGGTGAGGATCAGGGCCTCTCCGGGATCGCCGCTGGGCTGGGGGGTGTGTCCCACCAGTTCATCAATGGAGACCTGGAAGCAGTCCGCAAGACGGATCAGGGTCTGGATGTCCGGCTCGGTGGCGTGATTTTCGTACTTGTTGATAGACTGCTGGGTGGTGCCGATGACGGCGGCCAGCTGCTGTTGGCTGAGACCTTTGTTCAGCCGGAAGCTTCGCAGATTTTTTACCATGCTTTCACCTCACGGGCAGTTTTTTCAATTCCAGGGCCTCCCTGGGGCACAGCTTTACACAGCTCCCGCACCTGACGCACTGAGAGTTGTCGATGCGCAGGCTGCGGTTCTCCCGATCCAGGAGGATGGCCCCCATGGGACAGCTTTTGGCGCACTTTCCGCAGAGGACGCACCGCACCTTGTCCTGGATCACCACACCACGTTTTTCCAACAGCCGCCGGACAGGTCCAAAATGCAGCAAGCTTCTACCCATTGTTTTGCCCTCCTGAGGAAGTTTGTTTGAGTCTATCACAATGAATATTAGTTGTCAATATAGATAACAACTTATAGTAGTTAAAGGGAGAACAATATTTGGTTGTGAGGAAATGTTCCGGAACATGGTCTTGGGAAGCAAACTTCACTTGTGTGATCCTGAAAATATTGCTATAATAGACCTCACCAAACAACCGAGGTGACGCGCCATGAAAACACCCCTCTCCTCTGCGGAAGTCCATAAGCAGTATGAAAAATACCTCTCCACGTTTCTAAAGACCATCCCCGACGCCACCCTGCGTCTGCGGCTGGGGCGGGAGGCCGACGACTTTTTCCGCACCCTGGCCCTGGGGGTGTGGAATGGAGACGGGGGACTTTTGACCACCGGGTATGTGGAGTACTATAACGCCGTCTACCTGCGGGGAAACCCCACCCCCTCCATCCTTTTCTGGGAGCTGGCCACCAGCGTGGCAGACTGCCCCAGCTTCACCGTTCCCGACTTTTTCCACCGGATGCGGGCCTACGATAAGGTGGCGGGGAGCGACTTGTCCCGGAGGTTCACAGGCATTGTGACCCACATGGGGCTCCTCTTCGCCTCGGTGGACGGGATCGTCAGCCCCGGGGAGGCGGACTTTGTGAACGCCGTCGCCGATTCTCTCACCCGTCTGTGCGATAAGGATGGCCTGAAGGGAACTACCCCGCCCCTGGACGCACGGGACTTTGTGACCCTCCGCCCTGCCGCGGGCGGGGAAGGCCCCAAGGTTCCCACTCCCGTCCCGGCGGCGGAGGAGAAGCCGGCGGAGGAGAAGGAGCCCCAGCCCACCCTGGAGGAGCTCCTGGCCCAGCTGGACGAGCTGTGCGGGCTGGAGAAGGTGAAGACCGACGTAAAAAGCCTCATCAATCTGGTGAAGGTGCGGAAACTCCGGGAGAAGGAGGGGCTGCCTGTGCCGCCTTTGTCCCTCCACCTGGTGTTCATGGGCAATCCCGGTACGGGCAAGACTACCGTGGCCCGGCTGTTGGCGAAAATTTACCACGTGATCGGGGTCCTCTCCAAGGGGCAGCTGGTGGAAGTGGACCGGTCCGGGCTGGTGGCGGGGTTTGTGGGGCAGACCGCCCTCAAGACCCAGGAGGTCATTGACAAGGCCCTGGGGGGCGTGCTGTTCATCGACGAGGCCTACGCCCTCACCAGCCACACCGGACAGAACGATTTTGGGCAGGAGGCGGTGGAGGTGCTCCTCAAGAACATGGAGGACCACCGGGACGACCTGATCGTCATCGTGGCGGGGTACACCGACCTGATGGGGGATTTTATCCACTCCAACCCTGGGCTGGAGAGCCGGTTCAACAAATATTTCTACTTTGAGGACTATAACGGGGAGCAGATGCTCCAGATCTTCCAGTCCATGTGCAAAAAGAACGGCTACACTCCGGACGCCGAGGCGGAGGACTACGCCAAGGAATTTCTGAACGAGCTGTACGCCTGCCGGGACGAGAACTTCGGCAACGCCCGGGACGTGCGGAATTTCTTCGAGCGCAGCGTGGCCTTCCAGTCCGACCGGGTGGCGGGGCTGGAGCAGGTGGACAAGGACGCCCTCATGGCCCTCACCGCCGCCGACCTGAAGCGGGCGGCGGGGGAGGAGGACGAGCCGGAGGAGGTACCCCAAGATGCTGAGTGACCGGGTGGCCCAGCTCCGCCGGGAGGAGGACGAGGTTCTGGAGGGGGAGGTCTTTCAGGGGGAGACGGTGACCGGGGAGGATCTTCAGGATCTGGAGCTCACCGGCGTGACCTTTCTAAAATGCCGCTTTGTGGACTGCCGCTTCAGCGGAAGCTCCTTCTACCAGGTGAAGATCGAGGGCTGCGATTTCTCCAACTGCTCCTTCACCGACAGCCGCTGGAAGGACTGCACCCTCACCGGCTGCAAGGGGATGGGGGCGGACTTCCGCGCCAGCCACTGGCGGGGGTGCCGGCTGACCGAGTGCGCCCTCCCCATGGCCAACTTCGCCCAGACCCTTTGGAATGACTGCGCCTGGCGGGAGTGCGATCTGCGCCAGTCCCTGTGGATGGAGTGTAAGCTGAGCAAATGGAGCGCCGCCAAATGCGACCTTACCGGGGTCAGCTTTTTCCGTACCCCCTTGAAGGGGGTGGATCTGTCCACCTGCGATATTGAGGGCATCACCGTCTCCGAGACCTTCTCGGAGCTCCGGGGCCTCACCGTGGGGGCCCACCAGACTGTGGGCCTGGCCCGGATCCTGGGGATAAAGGTGGAGGGATGACCATGCTGACCTATGACGCCGCCGGGGAGGAGCTGGCGCGTGTCTATACGATCCACTCCCTGGGAGAGTTTCTGGAGCAGGTATGCCGGGAATAAAAAGGAAGGCCCTCCCCAAGCCGGGAGGGCCTTCCTTTATATCTTCCAATCAAACAGCTTTTCTTTTTTAAGAAAATAGTACCCAGCTCCCACCGCGTCGGCCAGGAACCAACCGATAGGTACCGACCACCAGATCCCCACCACCCCGAGACTGGGGATGGCGGAGAGAAGATAGGCCAGGGCCACCCGGGTGCCCAGGGAGGCCACCGTGAGCACCACCGACATCCCCGGCCGCCCCAGGGCCCGGTATAGGCCGTAGAGGAGGAACAGGCACCCGATGCCACAGTAGAAGGCCCCCTCGATCCGCAGGTAGCGCACCCCCTCGGCCACGATGGCCACCTCCCCCGGCTCGGTGAATAGACCCATGAGAGGCCCGGCAAAGACAAAGACCAGGACGGACACCGCAACGCTGAAGCCCACGGCGGTGACCACCGCCCCCTTCAGCCCCGCCTGGATCCGCTCCCGGTCCCGGGCGCCGTAGTTCTGGGCGATGAAGGTGGAGAAGGCGTTGCCGAAATCCTGGACGGGCATGTAGGCGAAGGCGTCGATCTTCACCGCCGCGGCGAAGGCGGCCATGACGGTGGGGCCGAAGCTGTTCACCAGCCCCTGGACCATGAGGATGCCCAGGTTCATTACCGACTGCTGCACGCAGGTGAGGATAGAGAACCCGGTGATCTCCTTCACCCGGTGCCACCGCAGGCTCAGACATCCCTTCAAGGCCCGAAGCTGGGGGGAGCGGAACAGGCAGTAGAGCAGGATGCCCACCCCGGACACATACTGGGCGATGACGGTGGCCTCCGCGGCCCCCGCCGCTCCCCGCCGGAGCCCCAGCACGAACCACAGGTCCAGCCCAATGTTCAGGGCGGCGGAGACCCCCAGAAATACCAGGGGCACCACCGAGTTGCCCACCGACCGGAGGAAGGAGGCGAAGTAATTATAGAGGAAGGTGGCCCCGATGCCCCAGTAGATGACCGCCAGATACTCTCGCATCAGGGGCCAAACCTCCTCCGGCACCCGGAGAAAGCCCTTGATGCCGTCCAGGCAGACAAAGGCCAGCACGTTGAGGGCCACAGTGAGGGCGGCGATAAGGACAAAGGAGGCGGACACGCTCTCCCCCAAAGCCTTGTCGTCCCTCTGTCCGAACCGGATGGAGAACACCGCCCCCGAGCCCATGCACAGCCCCAGCAATATGGAGGTGAGGAAGGTCATCAGGGTGAAGGAGGAGCCCACCGCCGCCAGGGCGTTGGGCCCCAGGAATTTCCCCACGATAAGGGTATCGGCGATATTATAGCACTGCTGGAGCAGGTTCCCCAGGATCATAGGCAGGGCAAACCGCAGCATGGAGCCCATCACAGGCCCCTGGGTCAGGTCTTGGTTCATGTCGGATCTACCTCGCAAGGAAAAAGATGGCACTATTGTAGACCTTTTGGGGGAGTCTGTCAAACAAAACAGGATGGCCTTGAGGGGGAAGGACAAAAACGGAGCCCCCGCCAAACAGCGGGGGCTCCGTCATGTCTTTATGAGGGCGGATCTTACTTGTGATCCACCTTGTACATATGCTCAATGAGCTCCAGCACCTTGTTGGAGTAGCCCATCTCGTTGTCGTACCAGGACACCACCTTCACGAAGGTGTCGGTCAGGGCGATGCCGGCCTTGGCATCGAAGATGGAGGTGCGGCTGTCGCCCAGGAAGTCACTGGACACCACGTCCTCGTCGGTGTAGCCCAGCACGCCCTTCAGCTCGCCCTCAGAGGCGGCCTTCATGGCCTTGCAGATCTCCTCGTAGGAGGCGGGCTTCTCCAGGTTGACGGTCAGGTCGACCACGGAGACGTCCAGAGTGGGCACCCGCATGGACATGCCGGTCAGTTTGCCGTTCAGGGCGGGGATGACCTTGCCCACGGCCTTGGCGGCGCCGGTGGAGGAGGGGATGATGTTGCCGGTGGCAGCCCGGCCGCCGCGCCAATCCTTCAGGGAGGGGCCGTCGACGGTCTTCTGGGTGGCGGTGACGGAGTGCACGGTGGTCATCAGGCCGTCCTTGATGCCGAAGGCGTCGTTGAGCACCTTGGCGATGGGGGCCAGGCAGTTGGTGGTGCAGGAGGCGTTGGACACGAAGGTCATGTCGGGGGTGTACTTATCCAGGTTGACGCCGCACACAAACATGGGGGTGTCGTCCTTGGAGGGAGCGGACATGACCACCTTCTTGGCGCCGGCCTTGATGTGGGCCTCGGCCTTCTCCTTGGTCAGGAAGAGGCCGGTGGACTCCACCACGTACTCAGCGCCCAGCTTGCCCCAGGGAATGTTGGCGGGGTCGCGCTCGGCAAAGATGGGGATCTGCTTGCCGTTGACGATGATGGCGTTCTCGGTGGAGGAGACCTCGCCCTCGAACTTGCCGTGCATGGTGTCGTACTTCAGCATATAGGCAAGGTAGTCGGCGGGGCAGAGATCGTTGATACCCACGATCTCAATGTCGGGGTGGTTCACAGTGGCGCGGAAGACCATGCGGCCGATACGGCCAAAACCATTGATGCCAACTTTGATGCTCATGTTCATTACTCCTTTTGTGATTCATTTGACATTGTGAGACAAATCACGAACTTTGACCTATATGATTATAAACCATAATTTGCAAATATGGAAGGGAAATTTTGCTGAATTGGGAAAAATTTTTTTGGAAAAAGCCGGGGATAATTTTACGAATTCGACAATAGGTGAGAAATTTCGGCAAAAGGGATTGTTGAGGAGGGCAAATTTTGGTATACTGCAAAGAATAGGAACCGCATAAGATACCCTTGATTGAAAGATTTGAGACCAGACAGAGAAAACGGAGGGTCCAACATGAATGAGAATCAGACCGAGGCGGTGCTGGCCGAGCTGCGGGACCGCACCAGCGATATGCTGGCGGCGGTGCAGCTTTTGACGCCCCTGGTTCGGCACTCGGGCAGCCGGGCGGAAAAAGGATATCTGGCGGCGGTGAACAAAAGCCTCTACCAGCTGGTCCGCCTGCTCCGACATGCGGACCTCTGCGACCTGGAGGAGGTGTCCCACAGGGAGGAGCCCATCGACCTGGCGGGCCTGTGCCGGGATCTGGGCCGTCACTGCGAGGATATGGCAAAGGTCCTGGAGGTCTCTTTCGACTGGTCCCTGGGAGAATCCAGCGTGATCTCCCTGGCGGACGATCAACTGCTGGAGATGGCCCTGTTCAACATCCTGACCAACGCCTTCCAGGCGGCGGGGCAGGGGGGAGAAGTGCGGATGAAGGCGGGACTGACGGAGGGGACCTGGCGGGTGACGGTGGAGGACAGCGGCCCCGGGCTCACCCTCCGGGGGGAGGAAGCGGACCCCCTTCTCAAACAGCCCGGCGGCGTGGGCCTTGGGCTGGAGGCGGCCCGCAGGATATTATCCCTCCACGGCGGCTCCCTGATGCTGGACAATGGCAAGGAGGGGGGCGTCCGGGCGGTGATGACCCTTCCGGTAAAGAAGCCTACCCGGGAGGAACTGCTCCACACCCCCGTGACCCCGTGGGACGCCTGGGGCGGGTTCTCCCCCGCAAAGGTGGAGTTTTCCCCCCTGCTCCCCATCGAAGTCTTTGGAGCGGAAGATATGGAATAAGAGGACCCCGCCCATTGGGCGGGGTCCTCTTTCGTCCGGCTCACAGCAGATAATTGTTCTCCCGGTTGGCCGGCAGCAGGGAGGCCAGCTTGCAGACGGCGTATCCTCCCGCCACCAGAGGCTCCCTGTCGCAGAGGGCCTTCGCCTCCGCCTTGTCCTCGGTTCTCAGGATATACATTCCCGCCATCCCCGGCCAGCCCTGAAGCACTCCGCACAGCTCCAGAAGCCCCTCGTCGTCCAGTCTCCGGAGGTTCTCCACATGCTCCTCGATCACCTTTTTGGTGAGCCTGTTGTAGGTCTTGGTCTTTTCAAGCATAGCCAGATACATTGATCTCCCATCCTTTCTGATCCAAGGCTTGGACCGGTCCATTGTATCATAGCTCCGGGGGGATGGGCAAGAGCCGCTACAGGACATTTTCACCCAGCAGTATTTTGGGCATGGTGGTCAGACAGCGGTTCCATCTTTTATAGAATCGCTCCAGCCCGAGCTTTGAAACCCGGGCGTGGGCGTTCTCGTCCTCAAGTGTCCAGTGCAGGATATAGGTGACCTTGCCCACCCATTTTGTCAGGCGGATGGGGGGCTTTCCCTCCCTGACGGCGGCAAAGTCCTCCTGCCGGTGAGTGCGCTTGATATACGTTACGTCCACCACTCCGGGCTGGGAGAGATAGAACTGGGCGACCTCCCCCATCAAGGCCTCGATCTCCTCCTGCTTATCCGTCTTTGCCTCATAAATGCAGATCTCGTGAAACATCTCAACACTTCCTTTCCCCGAAAGAGTATGTGACCCTGGCTTTTCATCCTGATTATAGCATGGGCTCCGGGGCAATTCAATCGGCATAGCCGGAGGGGCCTGGGAAAGATATAAGGATGTGGGATTTCCCCCGTTGACGTTCCGCCATTTTCGTGAGATAATATCATGATACCATATTACATAGAAGGGGAGAGGGACTTGACCCAATTTCTGCTGCGTCATTTTGTCCACGGTTGGGAGAATACCGCCGACCCGGGGGTCCGGGAGCGGTACGGCACTCTGTCCGGCCTGACGGGGATCTTTCTGAACCTGTGCCTGTCCGGGGGGAAATTCCTGGCCGGACTGGCCACCGGGGCGGTCTCGGTCACCGCCGACGCCTTCAACAACCTGTCCGACGCCGCCACCTCGGTGGTGACCCTGGTGGGGTTCCGGCTGGCGGGGCGGGGGGCTGACGAGGATCACCCCTACGGCCACGGCCGGATGGAGTATCTGGCGGGGCTGGCGGTCTCCATCGCCATCCTGCTGGTGGGGGTGGAGCTGGCCAAGGGGGCCATCGATAAGATCCTCCACCCCGAGATGGTCCGCTTCTCCTGGCTCTCCGTGGGCATCCTCTGCGCCTCCATCCTGGTGAAGCTGTGGATGTACCTCTTTAACAAGGATCTGGGCCGCCGGATATCCTCGGCGGCCATGGGGGCGACCGCCGCCGACTCCCTCAGCGACTGCGTGGCCACCTCGGCGGTCCTGCTGGGCCTGCTGGCGGGCCACTTCCTCCAGGTGGCCATCGACGGCTGGGTGGGGATCCTGGTGGCCGCCTTCGTCCTCCGGGCGGGGTGGGAGGCCGCCAGGGACACCATCGACCCCCTGCTGGGTCAGGCCCCTGACCCGGCCCTGGTGGAGGGGATCCGGGATACCGTTCTGGCCCACCCGGAGATCGTGGGGGTCCACGACCTGATGGTTCACGACTACGGTCCCGGCCATGTGATGGCCTCCCTCCACGCCGAGGTGTCCATCGACGCGGACATGGCCGCCACCCATGATGTCATCGACAACGTGGAGCGGGAACTGCACCACAAATTCCACATTATCGCCACCATCCACATGGATCCCATCGCCACCAACGACCAGCGGGTCAACGAGGCCCGGGGAGAGGTGCTTTCCCTGGCCCGGCGGCTCCACCCGGACATGACCATCCACGACTTCCGCATGACCGAGGGCCCCAGCCACACCAACCTGATCTTCGATGTGGTGGTGCCCCACGGCTGCGCCCTCTCCGATGAGGAGGTCCGCCGGGAATTGGGCCGGCTGGCCCGGGAGAAGGACCCCCGGTACATCACCGTGATCCAGGTGGACCACAGCTACGTATAAGGGACAGAAAAATATTCACAGTCTGTTCATGGAAAAATGGCGGGAAACGGGTATGATTTAAGGGAAAAATCCCGGTTTTTCCGGCGGGATATCTGCCATATTATTCCCTTGATCAATTTCATGAAGTGACAAAAAGGGGAAAAGAGGGAGGATACTATATGCCGCAAAAGATCCTGATCGTGGAGGACGAGGCCAATATCGCCCAGCTTCTTCATCTCTATTTGGAGAAGGAGGGCTATGAGACCCAGATCGCGCCAGACGGAGGCAAGGCGGTGGAGCTGTTCCGCTCCTTTGTCCCCGACCTGGTGCTGCTGGACATCATGCTCCCGGTGATGGACGGCTGGTCCGTTCTGACCAAGATCCGCTCCGAGAGCAAGACCCCGGTGATCATGCTCACCGCCAAGGGGGAGACTACAGACCGGATCACCGGCCTGGAGCAGGGGGCGGACGACTATATCGTAAAACCCTTTGAGACCAAGGAGGTGCTGGCCCGGATCCGGGCGGTGCTCCGCCGTACCCTGGGCGGGGAGGAGGAGACCGGCGGGGAGAAGCGGCTCACCTTCGACAAGCTGGTCATCAACCTGGACGCCTACGAGCTGATGGTGGACGGCAAGCGGGTGGATACCCCTCCCAAGGAATTGGAGCTGCTCTACCATCTGGCCTCCGCCCCCAACCGGGTCTTTACCCGGAACCAGCTGTTGGACGAGGTCTGGGGCTTTGACTACTTTGGGGATTCCCGGACGGTGGACGTTCACATCAAACGTCTGCGGGAGAAGCTGGAGAACGTCAGCGAGAAATGGAGCCTGAAGACCGTGTGGGGCGTGGGCTATAAATTCGAGGTGACAGGGCCGTGAAGACCCTCTACCGAAAGCATTTTACCATGATGGCGGCGGTGATCCTGGTGGCCTTTCTCCTGCTGGGGGGAGCCTTCGCCGCCCTGAGTTACCAGTACATCATCCGGGATAAGCAGGAGGCCATGGGACGCAACGCCAGCTATGTGGCCGGCTTTACCAACTCCTACCTGTCCAACGGGTTTGGCTCCAGTATCCAGGATACGGGCTACCAGCTCTATGTGGCCTCCCTGGCCAATATCTCGGGCTCCACAGTGATCCTGGCGGAAAACACGGGGGAGATCGTCTACGCCTCCTCCGGAGCGGGGGCGGGGAGCCTTCTCAGCGGCACAGTGCCGGGGGACTGCATGGCCCAGATCACCAACGAGGGGAAGTACGCCCAGCGCAGCAGCCTGGGGGGCTTGCTCAGCGACAAATGCTTTGTCACAGGGGTCCCCATCCTGCAAAATTCCTACATCACCGGCCGGACCTACCAGCGGGGGGTGGTGCTGGTGGTCAGCGATACCACCACCCTCACCACCATGTGGCAGGATCTGGCGGCCATCTTTCTTCTCTCGGCCATGGCGGTCCTCCTGCTGGCCTCGGTCCTGAGCTCGGTGACCTCCCACTGGCAGACCAAGCCCCTGAAGGATATGGCCCAGGCGGTGAGCCGCTTCGGCCAGGGGGAGTTTGACGTGCGGGTGGAGGGCTGTGAGGACCGGAAGGACGAGGTGGGGGAGCTGGCGGAGGCCTTCAACGCCATGGCCGACTCCCTGGCCAAGGGGGAGGCCCAGAGAAGCGAATTCATCGCCAACGTCTCTCACGAGCTGAAGACCCCCATGACCACCATCGCCGGCTTTGCCGACGGGATCCTGGACGGGACCATCCCCCGGGAGCGGGAGGCCGATGCCCTGACCACCATCTCCTCGGAGACCAGGCGCCTGAGCCGTCTGGTGCGGCGGATGCTGGATATCTCCCGGCTCCAGTCCAGCGAGAACGTTACCGCCCAGGAGCGGTTCGACATATCCGAGCTCCTGCTGCGGGTGCTGGTGAGCCTGGAGGGAAAGATCACCGGCCGGGGCCTGGATGTGGAGACCGACCTGCCCGGAGGGCCGGTGATGGTCTGGGGGGATCCGGACGCCATCACCCAGGTGTGCTACAACCTGCTGGACAACGCCGCCAAGTTCGCCGCTCCGGAGAGTGCCCTGGGTCTCGGGATCCAGGTGAAGGGGGAGAAGGCCTACGTGACGGTACGAAACCGGGGGGAGACCATCCCCCCCCAGGAGCTGAACCAGATCTTTGACCGCTTCCATAAGACGGACCGCTCCCGGAGCGTGGACCGGGAGGGGGTCGGTCTGGGGCTGTATATCGTAAAGACCATCATCAATAACCACCGGGAGACCATCACCGCCAAAAGCGAGGATGGAGTGACCGAGTTTACCTTTACGCTGACCATCGCGTGAGAGCAAGCGGTGCGGCGGGGGAGGGCCGGAGGGATCCGTAAGCGCCGGGCCTGGACCGGTCCCCGTCTGCGCCCGCCTTTGCGGTGAGAAGAATAGAGAGGAAAGGAGGGGGCCTATGCGGAACAATTATTTCGACTTCAATAATTGGAGCCGGGAGAGCATGGAGCCCCGCAAGTGGGAGCCGGGGGAGAAGCCCGGCCCCTACGGGGAGGTGCCGGGGGAGGAGAAAAATCCGGTGGGGCAGGAGCCCCGCCGCCCCGGCCCGGGGCGCAAAGCCCCGGCGGAAAAGAAAAGACGGCGGCAGGGGACCGAGAAGACCGACGGCGCGGCGGGCTTTTTCTTCCTGCTGGCCATGGTGCTGATCTCGGTGTGCGTGGGCCTCTACTTTCAAGGGGGGCTTCCCTCCCTCCCCCTCCAGGACAGCTGGTGGCGGGAGGACGGCTGGCGGGGCTGGGACCGCTACGACTACGGGATCTATGAGGAGATCGACTGGACCGAGGAGCTGAAGGACACCTCCATCGAGCGGGCCGAGACCGGGGGGGAGCTCACCCTCACCCTGACCCCCTCGGAGGGCGCGGTCCTTTCCCCCCAGGAGATCTACCAGCAGGTGGGTCCCTCGGTGGTGGGGGTGCGGACCTTCGCGGGGGAGGAGACCTATCTGGGAACGGGGATCATCCTCTCCTCCGACGGATACATCATCACCAACGCCCATGTCATCGCCGGAGGGAAGCGGGCCGACGTGGTATTCTCCGACAACAGCAAGGCCAAGGCACGGCTGGTGGGCTATGACCAGGGGACCGATCTGGCGGTGCTGAAGATCGACAGGACGGACCTGCCCGCCGCCACCTTCGGGGATTCCGCCCTGCTCCAGGTGGGGGAGGCGGCTTACGCCATCGGCAACCCCCTGGGGGAGGAGCTGTGGGGCACGATGACCGACGGCATCATCTCCGCCATCGACCGGTCGGTGGATATGGACGGACAGTCCATGACCCTCCTCCAGACCACCGCCGCCCTGAACTCGGGCAACTCGGGGGGCGCCCTCATCAACGCCGCGGGGCAGGTGGTGGGAGTGACCAACATGAAGATGATGTCCGAGTGGGAGACCATCGAGGGTCTGGGCTTCGCCGTCCCCTCAGCCCTGACCAAGGAGGTGGTGGACCAGATCATCGCCACAGGGAGCTATCTGGGCCGCCCCGCCCTGGGGATCCGGGTCCAGGACCACTTTGACGCCAACGGGGAGCCCGACGGGGCCATGGTGGTGAACGTGAAGAAGGGCTCGGGGGCCGAGGGCAGGCTCTTTTCCGGGGATATCATCCTCCGGGCGGGCGACCGGCCTGTGACCTGTACCCAGGACCTGCTGGAGGCCAGGGAGGGCCTGGGTGCCGGGGAGGAGCTGGGGCTCCAGGTCTGGGACGGGACCCTCACCGGGGACGGGGAGAAGCGGATCCTGGAGATCTCCCTTCCCCTGGTTTACAGCAATTCCATCCTGGACAGCGAGGACTCCTACGAAAAGCGGAAATAGAAAAAAAGCGGGCGTCCCGGAAACGGGACGCCCAAAGCATAGTACTGGGGAGAATGGAATGAACACGGGTTGGGACCGGCTCACCGGTCCGACCACAAGAAATATATACCATAATTTCCAGATATTGTCAACCGAAAGTTTTGTCGAAGGGAGGCCCCCGTGGAGCGGGGATGGAGGAAAGGTAAAAAACCACAAAAGAAAGACAAAAAAGGGATGACTTCTTGTTGAAGATGTGGTATGATACAGGTAGAGGGAGGCCGGCCTGGCATCCCGAACCAAAGAAACCACATGGCAAAAGGAGTTGACGGCTGTATGAAGTTCACCTTTACCGACAAGAAGGTAACGCTGCCCAGATCGGTCCACGAGTACGCCGAGAAGAAGGTGGGGAAGCTGGACCGTTATTTCCCCGCCGAGGCCGAGGCCACGGTGGTATTCAGCGTGGAGAAGGGCAGGAACAACGCCGAGGTGACGGTGCGGGACCGGGGGACCATCTACCGGGTGCGGGAGAGCACCTCCGACATGTTTGCCACCATCGACGCGGCGGTGGCCGACATTGAACGGCAGCTTCGCAAGAACAAGGCCCGGCTGGAAAAACGGCTGCGGAAGGACGCCTTCGTCCGTACGGCGGAGGAGACCAGCTTTGCCCCCGACGAGCCGGAGGAGGAGTACCAGATCATCCGCAGCAAGCGCTTTGCCATGAAGCCCATGTCCCCGGAGGAGGCGGTGCTCCAGATGAACCTGCTGGGCCACACCTTCTTCGCCTTCCGGAACGAGGAGGAGAGCGAGGCCTTTGCGGTGGTATATAAGCGGGATGACGGCGGGTATGGCCTGATCCAGGACGGAGACTGAGGAAAGTTAAAAGTGAAAAATGAAAAGTGAAAAAGAAGGGCCACGCTGTACCTGGGTACAGCGTGGCCCTTCTTAATGTATGGGGGAGGGGAGTCATTCCGGATCCGGGACATTATTGAGCGTTTACACCCCGGCTTACGTTGACCACAAAGTCCTGGGCGTTGGTGACCATGGTGCGCACCGCCAGACTTCCCCGGTCCCGGAGCTTGTTGACGGCGAACTCGGAGATATCCACCGAGTAGAGATACAGGGGGCGGACGGTCCCGTCCACCACCCGGAAGGCGGGGGTCATGTTCCCCGTGGCGATGGTGTGGAGGGTGGAGGCCATACAGATGACGGTGGTGGCCCTTCTCACCTGCTCCCGCATGGCGTCCTGTCCGGCGTAGACGTCGCCGTACACCTCGGGCAGGGGGCCGTCGTCCCGGATGGACCCCACCAGCACATAGGGGATATGGGCCTTGACGCACTCGTAAAGAATACCATCCTTCACCGCGCCGGAGCCGATGAAGGCGGCGGTGGAGCCGGCGGCCCGGACGGCGTTGATGGTGTCGATGTGGTGGTAGTGCCCGTTGGGGCGGCTCTCCTGGGTGTAGATATCCTGGCCCAGGGCGGTGTGGAGGTATCCCGCCTCCAGATCGTGGGTGGCCAGGGCATTGCCCGCCAGAAGGCCGTGGACATAGCCGGAGCGGACCAACGCGGCGAAGGCGGCGCGGGAGTCGGCGTCAAAGGCGCAGGCGGGACCCATGACCCAGAGGATATGACCGTGCTCCCTCTCGTGGCGGAGAAGGTCGTAGATGGCATCATAATCCTTGGAGTAGGCGGTCTCCCGGGAGCGGGACTGGCGGAAGGCAAAGGACTCCTCCCTCTGGTCCGGGGCGGAGAAGCCGTGGGGATGAACGTAGATCCCCTGGCTGCCGTCCTCGCTGCGGCCCAGAAAGACCGGGTCCCCCGTCCTCAGATTCCGGAATTCCACCACGGCGATGGCCCCCTCCCGGAGGACGGCCACACAGTCCATCCGGCTCTCGGACGCCAGGAGCCAGACCCCCTTCACCTTGAAATACTCCGGAAAGATGGAGGTGGCGTGGTAGCCCTGGGGGGCCACCCCGTCCCGGGGGGCGGGGGCAAGGGCGGCGTCGGGGGCGGAGAGGAGCGGGGGGCGGTTGAAATCGGGAGCGTGGTACCGGGGGAGCGTGAAAGCCATAGCGGGATCCTCCTGTGGTGTTTTGGAAAAGTATACCACGGGCGGGGAGAAAATGCAAAGAGGGGGAGATCTCCCCCT
>JAAWNQ010000024.1 GCA_022799035.1 Oscillospiraceae bacterium | reverse complement strand
AATTTGTCAATAAAAAAGAAAAAATAATAACACAAAATTTTCAAGAAAGAATCTTGAAAAGGGGAATCACATTTGATATAATAAATTTGTCTATAGATGCTCCACAAATCCACATACTCGCGTGAGGGATCCCATGTCCGAAATAAAAAGCGGCTCCATCCAAGGGATGGAGGACAATCTGAAAAAAGCCGTGACCGAGATGTTGGTCCTCACCTTGCTGAAGGGTGAGGATATGTATGCTGGGCAGATCCTGGAGGAGATGGAGAAACGATCCGGGGGAGCCCTGTCCATCGTGTTTCCCTACGCGGTCCTCTACCGTCTTATCGGCAACGGTTACATTATGGAGGCCTACAAGAAGATCGCCCCCGATGGACGCAGACGGCAGTATTACCAGATCACCGAGGATGGACGGCGGCATGTTTTAGAGTTGACCGACCTGTACCGCCGGTTCATCGGCGGGGTGGAGATACTGCTGGAAGGGGGGAAGACCTGTGGAGAATAAGGCGGTGGAGCGGTATCTTGTCCTGCTCCGGCGGGAGCTGGTCTGTTCCGGAGTAGACCGGGCCCGGTTCCTCACCCAGGGGAGGACCCTGTTGGGCGAGTTCTTGGAGGAGAATCCCAACGCCCGGTATGAGGACCTTGCGGCGGCCTATGGACCGCCTGGGGACTTGGCCGCTGAGATGCTCTCCCGGTTGGACCCGGGGGAAGTGGAGCGGGCCGGGAGACAGCGGAAGTACATACGGCGGGCGTTGGCGGCTGTCATCGCCCTTGCGCTGATCTCCTGCACGGTCTACTGGGCGGTGAAATGGGCCAAGGCCCAGGAAGTGCTCCGGGGTGATTTCTATGTGGTGGAGACGGTCAATGTTCTGACAGAGGAAGAGGCATATGAACGAGAGCAACAAATGATAAAAGAGAACCAAGCGCAAAAAGGAGAATAAAAATGAAAATAAAAAAATTGTTTTCCCTTTTGTTGGCCGCTGTTTTGACAACTGCTTTAGTTATTCCGGCTTCTGCGGCAGAGTCCAAAGAAACAGTGATTGACTTAGGGGATGGATTCTATCTGGTAGAGAGAATTACCTATGGACCTGTTGCCCGTGCGGGAAACAGCGTAAATGGTACAAAAGATGCAGAACTTTATCAGGGCTCAACAATGATTGGAAAGGCGACTTTGTTGGGATATTTTGATATATCTGGTTCTTCCGCAAAAGCAACAAGGGCCGTTATCTCCGGTACTGGCTATAACGGATGGGGCTACAAAAATGGAACCACCTCTCTCTCCGGCAACAAGGCCACCGGCACGGCGGTCTTTGAGATGGGCAGCAGCACCAGATCCCTTGTTCTCACCCTCACCTGCTCCCCCAATGGCACCCTCTCCTGATGCTTTGCGGCCCTTCCATTCCAAAGGAATGGGAGGGCTTTTTTGTGTGATTGCCTCTTGCGGAGGACAAAAAATGGGAGTATAATCGGAGAAAATCAAGCCCCCGAGGAGGTCGTTATCATGCAGGAATTTCCCATCACCCGGGCCAAGACCCTGAAGCCCAAGCCCGACCCCAAGACCCTGGTTTTCGGGCAAAGCTTTACCGACCATATGTTTGTCATGAACTACGCCCCGGACAAGGGCTGGCATGACGGGCGGATCGTGCCCTACGGCCCCTTTGAGCTGGATCCCAGCGCCATGGTGCTCCACTACGCCCAGGAGGTTTTCGAGGGGATGAAGGCCTACCGTACCCCCGACGGCGGGGTGCAGCTGTTCCGGCCCATGGAGAATGCCCTGCGCCTCCAGTCCTCCTGCCAGCGGCTGTGCATCCCTCCCATCGAGCCCCAGACCGTGGTGGACGCCATCACCCAGCTGGTGAAGCTGGAGGCCGACTGGGTGCCCGACCAGCCGGGGACCAGCCTCTATATCCGGCCCTTTATCATCGCCACCGACCCCGCCCTGGGGGTCCACGCCTCCCAGACCTATATCTTCTCCGTGATCTGCTGCCCGGTGGGAGCCTATTACAAGGAGGGCATCAACCCCGTGAAGATCTATGTGGAGGACGAGGATGTCCGGGCCGTCCGGGGGGGTACGGGCTACACCAAATGCGGCGGCAACTACGCCGCCTCCATCCGGGCCGGCGAGCGGGCCGAGGAGAAGGGCTACGCCCAGGTCCTCTGGCTGGACGGCGTGGAGCGGAAGTATATCGAGGAAGTGGGCTCCATGAACGTGATGTTCCAGGTGGACGGCACGGTCATCACCCCCAAGCTGACCGGCTCTGTCCTTCCTGGTATCACCCGGAAAAGCTGCATTGAGCTCATCAAGAGCTGGGGCATCCCGGTGGAGGAGCGGCTCATCACCGCCCAGGAGCTTTTTGACGCCGCCGGGGCCGGCAAGCTGGACGAGGCCTGGGGCACCGGCACCGCCGCCGTGGTCTCCCCCATCGGAGAGATGGGCTGGGAGGGCAAGCATATCACTGTGAGCGGCGGCAAGATCGGCGCCCTGACTCAAAAGCTCTACGACACCCTGACGGGGATCCAGTGGGGGATCCTCCCCGATCCCTACGGGTGGACGGTGAAGGTCTGCTGAAAGATAAGTCTTCGAGAGGACGCCCCGGGAAACCGGGACGTCCTTTTTCTTGCCCACCGGGGACAGTTGTGGTATGATGGACGTACCGGCGAAAGACCGGAATCGGGAAAGAAGGAGGGTTTTCCATGATTCGTCTGCCCCTCTGCATTGTCTCCGCTCCGCGCAGGGCCTGAGGGACGCCTTGCCTCGGAGCTGAAAGAATGTCCACGTCCCCCAGGCTTTGCGCTTTCATCTCACATTATGAAATGAAAGAGGGAGCAAAGTCATGTTTTCCAAGAAATTTTTGTCCGATTGCCGGGATCTGCTGATCCTCTGGTCCACCCAGTCCCTGTCCCAGCTTGGCAGCTCTATGACGGGCTTCGCCCTGGTGCTGTGGTCGTACAGCCGGTACGGCTCCGCCCTCACCACCGCCCTTCTGACGGTGTGCTCCTATGCCCCCTACGTGGTCATGAGCGTTTTCGCCGGAGCCCTCAGTGACCGGTGGGATAAGAAGCGCACCATGCTGGCCTGCGATACCCTGGCGGCGGCGTGTACCCTGGGGGTGCTGGGGCTGTGGTGGATGGGAGCGCTGCGGATCTGGCATCTCTATTTGATAAATGCCCTTAACGGGCTGATGAACACGGTGCAGCAGCCCGCCTCCGACGTGGCGGTGAGCCTTCTCACTCCCCCGGAGCACTACCAGCGGGTGGGGGGCCTCCGGGCCTTCTCGGGCTCCCTGGTGAGCCTCCTCACCCCCATGTGCGCCGCCGCCCTCTATGGACTGGGGGGATTGGGGACGGTCATCGCCTTCGACCTGGGGACCTTTGCCCTGGCGGCGGTGTGCCTGCTGTTCCGGATCCGCCTTCCCCGGCAGAGCGGGAGGGCGGAACAGTCCGAAACGGTACTTTCCGCCGCCGGGAGCGGTCTGCGCTACCTCCGGGAGCACCGGGGGGTGTTGGATGTGATCCTTTTTCTGGCGGTGATCAATCTCACCGCCTCCATGTTCCACGCCGCCCTCCCCGCGCTCCTGATCCCCAAGGGAGGGGAGAGGGCCCTGGGGCTGGTGGAGACCTTCGCCGGGGCGGCCTCCCTGGCGGGGGGACTGCTGGCCGCCGCCCTCCCCGCGCCCAGGAGCCGGGTGCGGGTCATCTGCGACAGCCTGCTGTTCTCCATGAGCACCGAGAATTTCCTGCTGGCCCTGGGCCGGGGGCTCCCGGTCTGGTGCCTGGGGGCGGTGCTGGGGTGGCTGTTCATCCCGGTGATGAACGCCAACCTGGACGCCCTTCTGCGCCTGAGCATCCCCCTGGAGATGCAGGGGCGGGTCTACTCCGCCCGGAACGCCCTGCAGTTTTTTACCATCCCGGTGGGCTATCTTCTGGGCGGGGCCCTGGTGGATCGGGTCTTTGAGCCCTTCATGGCCGCCCAGGCCACCGGCGGGCTTCTCTGCGGCCTGTTCGGAACGGGGAAGGGGGCGGGAGCCGCCCTGTTTTTCCTGGTCATCGGGGTGTTCGGAGCTCTGAGCTGTCTCCCCGCCCGGTGGGACAGGCATATCTGGGAGCTGGAAAAATAAGAGAGCGGAGGGGGCGGACTTTTGTCCGCCCCCTCTGTAATTTTTTTCACCATTCTTGCAACCGGGCCCCCGGTCTGATATGATAGAGGGCAGAAAACAAAAAAGGAGAAACCGCCATGAGCCGTGCCGACCAACTGTTCCTTCAAAACTGCCGGGATATCCTCTCCAAGGGGGTCTGGGACACCGACCTGCCCGTCCGCCCCCGTTGGGAGGACGGAACCCCCGCCCATACCGTGAAGCTGTTCGGGGTGGTGAACCGCTATGACCTGCGGGAGGAGTTCCCCATCCTTACAGTGCGCCGGCAGTATCTGAAAAGCGCCATCGACGAGCTGCTGTGGATCTGGCAGAAGAAGTCCAACAGCATCCACGACCTGTCAAGTCACGTCTGGGACGCCTGGGCCGACGAGGAGGGCTCCATCGGCAAGGCCTACGGCTATCAGCTTGGGGTGAAGTACGACTTTCCCGAGGGGGAGATGGATCAGGTGGACTGGATCCTCCACACCCTGAAGCGCAGCCCCGCCTCCCGGCGGATGGTCACCAACCTTTTCAACCACCATGACCTGAAGGACATGGCCCTCCAGCCCTGCGCCTACTCCATGACCTTCAACGTGTCGGGGAAGGTGCTGAACGGCATTTTGAACCAGAGAAGCCAGGATATGCTCACCGCCAACGGCTGGAACGTGATGCAGTACGCCGCCCTTCTGATGATGTTCGCCCAGGTCTCCGGCCTGGAGGCGGGGGAGCTGATCCACGTCATCGCCGATGCCCATATCTATGACCGCCACGTCCCCGTGGTGGAGGAGCTTCTCAAGCGGGAGCCCTACGCCGCCCCCAGGGTGACCCTGGATCCCACAGTGACGGATTTCTACGCCTTCACCAAGTCCAGCTTTACCGTGGAGGGCTACCAGTACCACGAGCTGGAGGGGAAGATTCCTGTAGCCATATAAATTATGTAAACCTGGAGGAGACGCCATGAACGCCATCGTAGCGGTGGATCAGAACTGGGCCATCGGGAAGGAGGGGGATCAGCTGTGCTATCTCTCCGCCGACCTGAAGCGGTTCAAGGAGCTGACCCTGGGCCACCCGGTGATCCTGGGCCGGAAGACTCTGGCCACCTTCCCCGGCGGCCGGCCCCTGAAGGGGCGGCGGAATCTTGTCCTGTCCCGGGACCGGGAGCTCCACATAGGGGGGGCGGAGGTGTACCACGATCTGGAGAGCCTTCTCTCCCAGGCTCCCGAGGATAGCTTTGTCATCGGGGGGGAGAGCGTTTACCGCTCCCTGCTGGACCGCTGTGATACCGTGTACGTGACCAAGATCGCCCACAGCTTTCCCGCCGACACCTGGTTTCCCGATCTGGACGAAGATCCGGCCTGGCAGGTGACCGGGGAGGAGGATCCCTTGGAGGAGAAGGGCCTGACCTTCCGGTACGTGACCTATGAGAGGGTGAAATAATGTATCTGGACCACATCCGGGCCTATTGTCCCCAGACCCCGGCGGAGGAGGCGGACAAGGAACAGATTTTGGATTATGTCAACCGATTTCCTGACACTATCCTGACCCGGCAGAACCCCATTGCCCATATCACCGCCTCCGGTTTTATCCTGAGCAGGGACGGGGAGTGGGTCCTGATGGCCCATCACAATATCTTTAAGGTGTGGGCCTGGACCGGGGGCCACGCCGACGGGGAGAGGGACCTTCTCTCGGTGGCCCTCCGGGAGGCCCGGGAGGAGACGGGGGCGGAGCACATCCTCCCCCTGTCTGAAAAGATCGCCTCGGTGGAGATCCTGCCCGTCTGGGGCCATGTGAAGCGGGGAAAATATGTCTGTGCCCACCAGCATTTGAACGTGTCCTACCTTCTCACCGCCGACCGGGACAGTCCCCTCACCGTCCGGGAGGGGGAGAACACCAAAGTGGCCTGGCTCCCGGCGGATCGGCTCCTGGAGCTGACCAACGAGTGGCAGATGGATGAAGTTTACATAAAACTCTTAAAGCGGGGCAGAGCCCTGTTGCAAGGGCAAGCGTTTACCGAAACGCCACCCTCTGCCATATGATAAATTCCCCTACGGAGCGTAGGTTGCCCTTTTCCCCTCCTTTTGGTATGCTGTTGTCACAGAAAGGAGCGTACCAACCATGAACAGCTATGTGACAGGCCCTGTGATCAAGGCCCTGCGGGAGAAAAAGAACTATACCCAAAAGCAGCTGGCCGACCGTCTGGCCGTCAGTGACAAGACCATCAGCAAATGGGAGACCGGCCGGGGCCTTCCCGACCTGAGCCTGCTGGAGCCCTTGGCCTCCGCCCTGGGGGTGTCGGTGGCTGAGCTCCTCTCCGGGGAGCAGATCACCAACCAGAACCGGTCCGCCAACCCCCTCCGGGGAAAATTTTACGTCTGCCCCGTCTGCGGCAACGTGATCCACGCCATGGGGGAAGGGGCCTTCCACTGCTGCGGGGTGGCCCTGCCTCCCCTGGAGGCGGAGGAGTGCGACGGAGATCACGAGATCAAGGTGGAGACCTGGGATCTCCAGACCCTGGTGTCCCTGGACCACCCCATGAGAAAGGATCACTACATCTCCTTTATCGCCCAGATCCGCTATGACCGGATGGAGCTGGTAAAGCTCTACCCCGAGCAGCTCCCCCAGGTTCGCCTGAGCTACTGGCCCGGCGGGGAGATCTACGCCTACTGCAACCGCCACGGACTGTTCCAGGTAAAATGAGGGAACGGTCACAAAAGCAGGAAGGAGAAAAAGACATGGATCAGGCCCGGAAGAAAGCCCTTCGGGAGGAATACGACCAGAGAAAACCGGACATGGGGGTCGTCTGCTGGCAGAGTGGGGACAGGCTGTGGATGGCTGTGTCCAAGGACGCCAAGGCCGACTATAATAGATCCCTCTTCCAGCTCCGGCTTGGCTCCTGGCCCAATAAGGAGCTTCAGGCGGCCTTCACCGCCGATCCGGAGTCCTTCCGGTGGTCTCTCCTCAAACGCCTGGATTACGAGGAGCGGGAGGAGGATCACAGGGAGGAGCTGGAGCTGCTCTACCTCCTCTGCCAGGAGGAATACCCCCAGGCCCAGCCCATGCGCCCAGGTGGCGTACATTGACAGAAACAGAAACGGAGAAAAAGGTCCCCAGGCCGGAATGGCCTGGGGACCTTCTGTCTTGCCATATTCAGTTGAATTTATAGATCTTTCTTGCCAGCCGGTATAGAGACACCGACAGCTTCCGCCCCTGATACCCCGGGATGGTGCCCACCATGGACAAGGCCCGGTACTTCAGCTTGTGGTGGAGGGCCGGGTCCACCGTCCGCAGATACTCCCACAGCTCGGTCTTCATCCCCAGCTTTTCCGGGGTCCCGTCGATGTTCAGGAAGATGGAGGAGATGGTCATCATCATGGCCAGATAGTTCTGCATATACCGCCCCAGCTTGGGGTGGGCCGCCTTCACCTTCCGGAGGTCGGGGGCTGAGATCATCTGCTTGGTCACCCGCACCTGCTGCTCCACCCGGCCCACCATCACCTTCTCGTTCACCGACTGGTCTGCCCGGCCGATGAAGTAGCGGTAGAGGTCCAGATCCATGTAATAGATGCTCTCCACCCACGGCAGGGGCTGATAGACAAAGATATTGTCCACATAGAAGGTGTGCTTGGGAAGCTCCAGCCCGGAATCCCGCAAAAGCTGGGTCCGGTAGATCACCGAGTGCATCAGCAGGTATTGGGAGGCCCGGAACCGGCCGATCTCCTCCCAGGTAAACACCTTGTCCTGGGGAAACACGTTCCGGTAGCCCATGACCTTCTGGGTATTGTCCTCCACGTGCTCATAGACATAGTTGGCGATCATCAGATCCAGAGGCTTGGGCCACCGGGCGCACTCCCGGAGCTTATTCAGTACCTTCTGGAGGGCCTCCTCGTTGAGCCAGTCGTCGGAGTCCACCACCTTGTAGTACATCCCCCGGGCGTTGCGAAGGCCCTGGTTGACCCCCTCCCCGTGGCCCCCGTTTTCCTGGTGGATGGCCCGGATGATATCCGGGTACTTTTCCGCCCAGGCGTCGCAGATGGCGGGGGTGTCGTCCTTGGTGGAGCCATCGTCCACCAGGATGATCTCAATGTCCTCCCCCCCGGTAAGAAGGGTCTCGATGCAGTGATCCATATAGGCCGCCGAATTGTAGCAGGGCACGGCGAAGGTAAGTATCTTTTCCATGCGGTTTCACCTCGTAGGGGCGGGTCCCGGACCCGCACGCTTCTTATTTATCCAACAATTCATCCGCCAGGGCAAGGGCCCGGGCTACGATGGCATCCATGTTGTAATATTTGTATTCCGCCAGTCGGCCCAGCAGACGCAGGCTGGGATACTTTTCCGCTTCCGCCTTGTACCGGCCGTAAAGGGCGTTGTTTTCCGGATTGATGATGGCATAATAGGGGATCTCCCCCGGGGCGGCGGAGTAGGCCTTGGAATATTCCTTGACGATGGTGGTCACCCCGGGCAGCTTCTGGAGGGTCATATGCTTGAACTCGGTGATCCGGGTGTAGGGCCGGTCTACCGTGTAGTTCACCGTGCCGTGGGTCTGGTAAAAGTCCCCCTCGCTCATGGCCACGCAGCCCCGGGGGGTAAGCTGGCCGGGGATCCGCTCCACCCAGGTCTCAAACTCAAAATCCAGGGTGCGGTAGGGAAGGGGGCCGAATTGGAAGCCGAAAAGCTCGTCGGCCTGGCCGGTGTAGATCACAGCTCCGGAGAATGGCTCCCCGTCCAGCCTGACAACACCCTCCGCCAGCGACAGCCGCTTCAAAGCGTCACAGCCCGTCTCCACCGTGATGTTGGGGTGATCCAGGATCTTCTCAAAAATGGGGGTGTACCCGTCAGCGGGCAGGCCCTGATACCTGTCCTGGAAATACCGGTCGTCCCGGCTGAGGAAGATGGGCACCCGGGCGGTGGTGCCCGGGTCGATGTCCTCCGGCTTCTGTCCCCACTGCTTCATGGTGTAGCGGACAAAGACGTGGTCGTAGACATAGTCGGCCAGGGCGGCGATCTCGGGATCCGGGTTCTGCCGCAGCTCCAGAATGGTCACCTTTTTCTCCGCCCCGTAGACGGCGATGAGCTTGTCCCCCAGCCGTTTTCCCTCCGCCTCTCCAAAGGCCTCCTCCAAAGAGGTGAGGTTGAAGGGGACGGGGTACTGCCGCCGCTGGCAAGCCCTGCCGGACTCGTCGGGGACGTTGGCCGCCACCCGGTGCTCATAGCCGTTCCAGGCGGTGTACCGGCTCAGATAGTCAAAGACCCGCTGGTCGTTGGTGTGAAAGATGTGTGGCCCATACTGGTGGATGAGGACGCCGTAGGGATCCAGGCAGTCGTAGGCGTTGCCGCCGATATGCTCCCGCCGCTCCAGCACCAGGACCCGCTTGCCCCCCCGCCGGGCCAGCTCCCCGGCGGTCACCGCCCCGGCAAAGCCGGCGCCGATGACCAGACAGTCGTATGCTTGCGCCATAACTTGCTCCTTCAGATTCGTCATGCTCCCATTGTACCATGGGTTCTCCGGTCAAAAAAGAAAGATTTCCTTAAGTTTTTGTCAAGCTCAGCAGAACGTGTCCCGGTAGTTGGTGATGGCGGTCTGAATGACCTCCACCGCCTCCGCCCGGCTCTTGATGCCCCCGGCCACCGTGTCCTTGCCCTCCAGGGCTTTGTAGACCGAGAAGAAGTGGCTCATCTCCTCAAACAGGTGGTCGGGCAGCTGGGAGATGTCCTGATAATTGTTGTAGGTGGGGTCGGCAAAGGGGATGGCGATGATCTTCTCATCGCTCTTGCCTCCGTCCAGCATGGATATGTAGCCGATAGGGAAGCACCGCACCAGGGTCAGGGGATCCAGGGTCTCGGCGCACAGCACCAGCACATCCAGGGGATCCCCGTCGTCCCCGTAGGTCCGGGGGATAAAGCCGTAGTTGGCGGGATACCGGGTGGAGGTGTAGAGGATCCGATCCAGGATGATCATTCCGGTGGGCTTGTCCAGCTCATACTTTTTTTTGCTGCCCTTGGGGATCTCGATAACAGCCAAAAAATCCTCCGGGGCGATCCGCTTGGGATCCACATCATGCCAGATATTGCTCATAATCGGCTCCTTTTGGGGTTTTTATTGTGAACCGTCTCTATTATAAACGGTGAAGCGGAGAAATACAAGAAGGAAGGAGAAAAAGAGGAGCCCTGTCACAAAACCGTGACAGGGCTCCTCTCCGTAAGGGGAAAACCTTACTTCATGCCGTTCTCGTAAGCCTCGATCATCTTCTTGACCATCTGGCCACCCACGGAACCGGCCTGCTTGCTGGTCAGGTCGCCGTTGTAACCCTGCTTCAGGTTCACGCCCACCTCGGTGGCGGCCTCCATCTTGAACTTGTTCAGGGCCTCGCGGGCGCTGGGGACGACAGACTTGTTGCTCATAATTCGCATCTCCTTTTTCATTTTTGTTCTCTCTCTGAGATTCGTTCGGATCGAGAATCCGAGCATATCTTTGCCCCGGAGAGATTTTATATGCAAAAAAACAATTGTCAATTTCAGGTATCGCGGTCAAAGGCGCAACTCCGCCTGTAAGCCCTGGAAGACGGACAAAGGACGCCTCCCTTCTCAAAGGGCTTTCCGAAAAAGGACCGGACGCCCCGTCCGGCGCAAAGAGACCTGAAAGGAGAGAAAGAGAGCCGAAATGTCATTGTTGCAATAAAAAAGAGATGATATAATAATGTTACAAAAATAAAAAGGAGGAACCCCAATATGGACCAGCCCATCCGCTACATCACCCCCGCGGTGACCCCTCTCCTGCCCGACGGCGGGATCGACTTCCCCTCCTGCGAGACCCTGTACCGCTACCTTATTGACAAGGGCATGGACGGCATCCTCATCCTGGGCAGTATCGGCGAGTTCTTCGGTTTCACCCCGGAGCAGAAGAAGGAGCTGATCCGCTGCGCCCGGAAGGCCATCGGCAGCGATACCCAGCTTATCGTGGGGACAACCTCCATGGTTTTTGACGAGATGGTGGACCTGTCCAACTTTGCCATTGACCAGGGGGCCGACGGGGTAATGCTCATCCCCCCCTACTATTTCTGGTTCAACGACGCCGGCGTTTTCCGCTACTATGACGAGCTGGCCCAGGCCATCCACGGCAATATCTATATTTATAATTTCCCCGAGCGCACCGGCTACTCCATCGCCCCCCAGGTCCTCCGGGACCTGGCCCAAAAGCACCCCAACATCGTGGGGTTGAAGGACACCGTCCCCGGCGTGGACCACACCCGGGAGGTCATCAAGGCCGTCCGTCCCGTCCGCCCCGACTTCATCGTATACTCCGGCTTTGACGACAACCTGGCCCATAACGTGATGTGCGGAGGCAACGGCTGCATCTCCGGCATGTCCAACCTGTTCCCCGAACTGGCCGCCGCCTGGGCACAGGCTCTGCGGGAGAAGGATTTTGCCCGGTCCCAGAAATTCCAGCAGCTCACCGACTCTCTCATGGATATCTACTCCGTGGGCTCCCCCTTCATCCCCGCCATGAAGGAGGGACTGGTCCAGAAGGGGATCCTGCGCCACGCCGCCGTCACCAAGCCCATGACCTTCCTCACCGCCGGGGAGAAGGAGCGGCTGAAGGAGATCATGGCCCGCTGCGTGGTGGACTGAGGTCCCCACAGAAAAGGGAGGGAAGAGCATGACCAGAAGTCAGGATATTCTGCGGGGGCCCGAGTGGGCGAACGTAAGGGCCCTCTACAAATCCTCCGGATTCAGCGGAGAGGAATTGCAAAAGCCCATCATCGCTGTGGTGAACGCCTACAATACGGTCTGCCCGGGGCACATGGTCCTCAAGCAGATGACCCAGCGGGTGAAGGAGGGGATCTACGCCGCCGGCGGCACCCCCATTGAGTTCGGCACCATCGGGGCCTGCGACGGGGTGGCCATGAGCCACAAGGGGATGCAGTACATCCTCCCCGGCCGGGAGATGATCGCCGACGACATAGAGGTGATGGCGGAGGCCCACCGGCTGGACGGTCTGGTGCTTCTGGGCTCCTGCGACAAGATCGTTCCCGGAATGATCCTGGGGGCTCTCCGGGTGAACCTGCCCACCGTCTTTGTCAACGGCGGCCCCACTCTGCCCGGGCGGATGAAGGAGAACAATCCCTACGGCGGGGAGTACATCGACCACTCCATCATCCAGCAGTCCGAGGGGGCGCTGAAAAGCGGGGCCATCACCCAGGAGGAGTTTGACTGGATCGAAAATAACGCCGTGCCCACCGTCGGCTCCTGCGCCATGCTGGGTACCGCCAATACCATGTGCTGTCTGGCCGAGGTCCTGGGTCTGGCCCTGCCCGGCTCGGCGGCCATCCCCGCGGTATACAGCCGCCGGCAGAGCGTGGCCTTTGAAAGCGGCCTTGTGGTCATGGAGCTGGTCCGCCGGGATATCCGGGCCAGGGACCTGGTCACCAGGGCCGCCCTGGTCAACGCCATCAAGGTCAATTCCGCCATCGGCGGCTCCACCAACGCGGTGCTCCACCTGCTGGCCATCGCTTACGAGGCGGGGGTGGATCTGGATATCTTTGAGTTTGGCCGGATCAGCATGTCGGTGCCCCATCTGGTCCCCCTGATCCCTGCGGGGCAGTATACCCTCCTTGACTTTTACGAGGCCGGGGGCGTTCCCGCCGTGATGAAGGAGCTCTCCTCCATTCTGGATCTGGATGGCCTTACCTGTACCGGCCAGAGCTTCCGGGAGAACATCGCCCCCCTGAAAAACCGGGACCGGGATGTGATCCGGGCTCTGGACCGCCCGGTCCACCAGCGGGGGGGCATCGCGGTGCTTCGGGGCAACCTGGCCCCCGACGGGGCGGTGACCAAGCCCTCTGCCATTCCCGAGAAGGCCCTTCTCTTTCAGGGTCCCGCCCGGATCTACGAGAGCGAGCGGGAGGCCCTGGAGGGCGTCCGGGCGGGCCGGGTAAGGGAGGGGGAGGTCCTGGTGATCCGGAATGAGGGTCCCAAGGGCGGCCCCGGTATGCCCGAGATGTATAAGATCATGAAGGTCCTGGTAGGCATGGGCCTGGGGAGCAAGGTTTGCGTCATCACCGACGGCCGTTTTTCCGGCTCCAACAACGGCTGCTTCGTGGGCCATATCTGTCCCGAGGCCCTGGACGACGGTCCCATCGCCTACCTGAAGGATGGGGACCGGATCACCGTGGATGTGCTGGCCGGGACCCTCCGGACCGACGCCGACCTGGACCTGCGCCGGACCCAGATGGAGCGGACCGCCCCCAGCCCCGCCGCCGGCTGCCTGTACCAGTACCGGAAAAACGTTTCCGCCGCCTCCAAGGGGGCCTATATCCCCACCCGGGGAGAATAAACGCCGAAAAACAGGAGCCACGCCGCAGTCCGCGGCGTGGCTCCTGTTCTCTTTTCTCAGACAGCTTTTCCCCTTCCCGGGAAGACCGCCAGTCCCAGCCCCGCGCCGCACAGGCCGCCCACCAGGTGCATGAAGTGGGCCACGTTGTCCTTCACAAAGAGGGCGGCGTAGACCTCCTGTCCCAGATAGATGGCGGCCACCAGGATGAGGGTCAGGGGGATGGACCCCGCCCTCATCCCCGCCAGGGAGGACAGGAGGATGAGCATAAACACGATGCCGCTGGCCCCCAGCAGGGCCCGCCCGGGGAACAGAAGACACTGGAGGACCCCCGAGACCAGGGCGGTGAGCAGGATCCCCGCCAGCAAAGCCCGGCTCCCGTACTTCTCCTCCATGGGAGGTCCCACCACCAGAAGGAGGACCATGTTCCCCGCAAAATGGGCGTACCCGCTGTGTCCCAGCACATGCCCCGCCAGACGTATAAAGAACAGGGGGCCGGCGGGAGAGCGGTACACGGAAAACAGGTTCTGGGTGGTCCACCCCTGGGTCAACGCTCCCAGAGCCAGGGCGGCCAGGGAGAGAAAGAAAAAGGTGAGGATCACCGGGGAATTATAGTGGATCCTTTTCATAGCCCCTCCCTTACGGATTTTCCGTGTCCACCAGAATGTTGTCGGTGCCGTGCTGCTCAAACTCCGCGATATAGGCGTCGATCCTCTGGGTCAGCTCCTGGTAGTTGCTCTCGTCGATGGGCACGTCGTCCATATCCCTCCGGGCCAGATCCTCGGCCAGGATGTCAAAAAATACGTTGTTTTCATACTCCATAATGGCCTCGTGGATGCCCCCCTCGGCAAAGGCCTGGGAGGGAACAGCCTCCCCGCGCCAGTATTCCGTCAGGGTATCCATTCCCAGCTCCTTGGCCTTCTGGAACAGAAGGCTCTCCACCTGGTCATAATCGGCAAAGCGGTCCTCCCCCCGGGTGGAGTTCAGGATCCAGTTTCCGATATAGGCCATGTCCAGCAGACGGCGAAACTGCTTTTGGGTCAGCTCCAGCTTCATGGCAATCAACCTCCTCGCCGTAATGAAATCTGACCGTGCTTACTATATTATAATGCGGGCGGAGGAAATGTCAAACAGGAATCCACTCCCTTTTTTGGAAAAGGGAGAAAAATTCCCCTTGTCTTTCCGCCCAAAACGGCATATCATAGAGGAAACACCGATTTTTCGATTTTTTGGAAGGGGAGAGGCCAATGGACAACCGTCCCATCGGCGTATTTGATTCCGGCCTGGGGGGGCTCACCGCCCTCCGGGAACTACAGCGTATCCTGCCCGGGGAGGACCTTGTTTATTTCGGGGACACCGGGCGGGTCCCTTACGGCACCAAGAGCCGGGAGACCATCCTCCGCTATGCCCGCCAGGACGTGGCCTTCCTGCGGACCTTTGACCCCAAGGCCATCGTGGTGGCCTGCGGCACCGTCTCGGCCAACGCCCTCACCGAGCTGACGGCGGAGAACCCCCTGCCCATCTTCGGGGTGGTCTCCCCGGCGGCCCGGGCGGCGGTGGAGAGCTCCCCCTCCAAAAGGGTGGGACTCATCGGCACCTCCGCCTCCATCCGCTCCGGGGCCTACGAGCGGGAGATGGCCGCCCTGGATCCCGCCGTCACCGTCACCGCCCGGGCCTGCCCCCTCTTCGTCCCCCTGGTGGAGAACGGCCGCTTCCGCCCCGGGGACAGGGTGGCCGAGCTGGTGGTGGAGGAGTACCTGACCCCCGTCAAAGCCGCCGGGGTGGACGCCCTGGTGCTGGGCTGTACCCATTACCCCCTTCTCACCGACGCCATCGCCGCCTTCATGGGCCCCTCGGTCAGGCTCATCGACACTGGGGCGGCCTGCGCCGCCCACGCCGCCAAAGTCCTGGGGGAGAACGGTCTCCTGGCCGAGCGGGAGAGGGGCTCCTGCCGCTTCTATGTCAGCGACTCCACCCAGGACTTCTCCCACCTGGCCTCCCTCTTCCTGGGGGAGACGGTGGAGGGAACGGTGGAACGGGCGGACGTGGGGACCTGTTGAGGAAAACGGGATGAAAAAAGAGAGAGAAGAGTACCTCTGGTGGCTGGACCTGGGGGCCACCATGGTGGTGATGGCCATGCTGCACCGGGCCGCGGAGGAGAGCTGGAACAGTATGGGTTTCTTCGGGTTCGGAGCCCTTTTTCTCTGGCTGGTCCAGCGTACCGGATTTTTCCTGCTGCTCCTGGGCGGCATTTTCCTGTCCCTGTTCCGCCGCACCGGGCGGCGGGGCTTCCTGGCGGCCTCGGCGGTGATCCGGGGGCTTTTCCTGGCGGCCTGGTTCGGACTGTGGAACGCCATCCCCTCCCTGTGGACCTGGTTCGAGACCGGCTGCGCCGCCCTGACGGTGACCCTGGGGGCGGAGCTTATCGCCGGCTGGAGCCGCAGGCCCCGGGGGCAATGAAAAAATCCGCCCTTTACACCACCTGAAAATACAGGTATAATAGGAGCACTTTGGAAATTCGAGGTTTTCCTATGTCCAATACAAAGGTGACCGTCACCATCCACTCCCTCCAGACCCTGGACACGGGGAAGGAGGTCCTGACCCAGCAAGCCCGGGGAGACCTCCGCCGGGAGGGGGAGACCTGGCTGCTGACCTACCGGGAGGGGGAGTCCTCCGGCCTGGGGGATACCCGGACCACTCTGGAGATAGCCCCCCGCCGGGCCGTCCTGACCCGGACCGGGGAACTGTCCTCCCGTATGGTCTTTCAACCCGGCGAGACCCACACCTCCCTCTACCAGACCCCCTACGGCCGGATCCCCATGACCCTGCGGACCCTGTCCCTGCGCAGCGACCTGGGGGAGCGGGGGGGCCATGTGACCATCCACTATACAATGGAAATCGGGGGCGCCGCCGGAGAGACCCGGCTGCGGCTCACCGTCAAAACAAAGGAGAACGAACCATGACCCTTAACATGATCGAAGCCGCCCAGGCCCAGGTGGCTGCTCTGACCCAGGCCGCCTACCAGAAATCCGTCGCCGCCGGACAACTCCCCGCCGGGGGAGAGTCCATCCCCGTGAAGGTGGATATCCCCAAGGACGCCAAGAACGGGGACTACGCCTCCTCCTACGCCCTGGCCGCCGCCAAGGCCCTGGGAAAGTCCCCCCGGGACATCGCCCAGACCCTGGCGGATAACATGGACCTGGGCGGCACCTACTTTGACAAGGTGGAGCTGGCCGGCCCCGGCTTTCTGAACTTTACCTTGGGCCCCAAGTGGTTCGGGGAGGTCCTCTCCACCGTGGAGACCCAGGGCCGCACCTACGGCCAAAGCGACCTGGGCGGGGGGAGAAAGGTGATGGTGGAGTTCGTCTCCGCCAACCCCACCGGCCCCATGCACATCGGCAACGCCCGGGGCGGCGTGTTGGGGGACGCTCTGGCCTCCGTGCTGGACCGGGTGGGCTACGACGTGTGGCGGGAGTTCTACGTCAACGACGCGGGCAACCAGATCCACAAGTTCGCCCTGTCCATCGACGCCCGGTACCGGCAGCTCCTCCTGGGGGAGGACAAGGTGGAGTTCCCCGCTGACGGCTACCAGGGGGAGGACATCAAGGAGCTGGCCCAGGGCTTCCGGGCGCAGTTCGGCGACTCCTGGCTGGATAAACCGGAGCAGGAGCGCCAGGACGCCATGGCGGATTTCGGCCTGAAGGTGAACATCCCCAAGATGAAGGAGGACCTGGGCCGCTACAAGATCCAGTATGACGAGTGGTTCCTGGAATCCGCCCTCCATGAGAGCGGCTATGTCCAGGATACCGTGGACAAGCTCACCGCCGCCGGCTGGACCTACGAGAAGGAGGGGGCCCTCTGGCTGGACACTACCGGCCTTCTCAAGAAAAAATACATGGCCGAGGGCAAGACCCAGGAGCAGGTGGACAAGCTGGACCTGAAGGACGACGTGCTCCGCCGCCAGAACGGCTTCTACACCTACTTCGCCGCCGATATCGCCTACCACCGCAACAAGCTGGAGGTCCGGGGCTTTGACACCGCCATCAACATCTGGGGGGCCGACCACCACGGCCATGTCCACCGTCTCCAGGCCGCCCTGGACGGCCTGGGCCTGGACGGTTCCCACCGTCTGGTGGTGGTCCTCATGCAGCTGGTGAATCTCCTCCAGGACGGTCAGCCCGTCCGCATGAGCAAGCGAACCGGCAAGGCCATCGCCCTCCGGGACCTTCTGGACGAGGTGAGCGTGGACGCCGCCCGCTACTTCTTCAACTCCCGCTCCTCCACCAGCGGCCTGGACTTCGACCTGGGCCTGGCGGTCCGGGAGGACAGCGAGAACCCGGTCTACTACGTCCAGTACGCCCACGCCCGTATCTGCTCCCTCATCGCCAAGGTGGTGGAGGCGGAGAGGGTAGCCGTCCCCGCCGCGGGAGAGGTGGACGCCGGCCTCCTGAACAGCCCCGAGGAGCTCTCCCTGCTGAAAACCATCGCCCGCTTCCCCGAGGAGCTGAAGCTGGCCGCCCGGGACTACGACCCCTCCCAGGTGAACCGCTACCTGACCACCCTGGCCGGGGACTTCCACCGCTTCTACAACGCCCACCGGATCAAGGGGGAGACCCCCCAACTGGTAAAAGCCCGCCTCAAGCTGGCGGACACAGCCAGAAGCGTCCTCCAAAACGGCCTGACCCTCCTGGGCGTCACCGCCCCGGAGAAGATGTAAAAGTGAAAAGTGAAAGGCTTTCTCCCCAAAGAGAAAGCAGTGAAAAAGCAAAGGGCCACGCCGTACTCCGTACCGCGTGGCCCAGCTTTTTAACTTTTCATTTTTCACTTTTCACTTACATCGCTTCCCCCCGCACCATCCGCACCATCTCCCTGGTGACCGGCGTGGTGTAGGGGTTCAGGCACCGGTTGATGATCTCCAGACTGCCCTCGATGTCCAGCTCATAGACCCACTTGACCCCCTCGAACTTCCTGTTCCCGTTTCCGGGCAGGGTGGCGGTCTCCAGGTCGGCAAAGTCAAACTTCAGGGCCTGGGGGCCGAACCACAGTAGGTTCCCCAGCTCCAGATCGGTCTTCACATACCGGGAGAGGATCTCAATGTAGCTATTCACCTTCTGGGGGTTGGAGAGCACCTTCTTGACGATGGTCTTCACCATCTCCTGCTGGGTTCGGGTCCGCCCGATGTCCGCGTCGGGGTAGGCGTCATAAATGTTGTTGGGATACTCCCCCGGCCCGTCGGAGTTCTTCCGGCACCGGACCACTTCCAGGGCCTGCTTTCCCGTGAGATGCTGCATCCCCGGCTGGTAGTGGATGTGCAGGTCCTGGTCGGGGGCGTCATAGTTCATATAGACGGGCACGTTAAAATCTACCCCGCCCACCGCGTCTACGATCTCCACAAAAATCTTGGTGTCGATGAGCACATAATGGTCGATGGGGATGCCCAGCATTTCCCCGATTACGTCCATCAGCAAAGGGGCGCCCCCCACATCATAGTGGCTTCCCGCGGCGTAGACCTCGTTGAGCTTGTGGAATTTCCACCCCTCCCGGTCCACCAGGGTGTCCCGGGGCAGGGAGACCAGCCCCACGGTCTGGTTCACCGTGTCATAGGTGCACACCATGATGGTGTCGGTGCTGCCGCTGACCTGGTCCTCCGCCGCCAGCAGGAAGGTCCAGGTGGCGTCCCTTCTCTGCAGGGTCTGCTGGCTTTCATCGATCTCGGTGCTGGGGTCGTCGGTGACCGCCGGGATGTTGGGCCGGGCCGGGGGCTGGGCCATGTCCGGCTTCCGGGTGGCCATCTTGAATCCCAGCCACAGTCCCACCACGATGGCCGAGAAGACCACCAAGGTGGTATACAGTCCCCGCCCCAGCCGCTGGAGGGGAGTCAGCCGTCCCCGCCTCTTTTTTCGGCTTCTTCTCCGTCTCTGAGCCACGGCCACCCCTCCTTTCCACAGGCAAGTATGCCCCAAAAATACAATAACCACCGCTGGATTTTACCAACGGTGGTTATTATACTTTTATTTTTCCGGGGGCGCAAGACCCTTGGGAGAAAAATAAGAAAAAAGTCAGCTTCTGCCGTTTTGGCACAGCACCGCGGCGGTGAGGGAGTTCACCGCCCCCAGCAGATCCACCAAAAGCTGGCTCTGGCAGGAGAGCTGCTCCAGGATCTGGGTCATCGCCGCCGGATCCCCCTCCGGACCGCAGGTGGGAAGGGGGGCGGTCTGGGTCACGCCGGAGCCGGAGCGGGGGATGGGATGGGCGTATCGGTGCATCGGCTCCTCCTCGGCGCTCAACAGCTCCTGGCGGGCGGCCATGACCCGGGAGTGAGCGGCGGCCACCGCGGCGGGCCGGTATGTACGGCTGTTCATACGTCTTGCCATAAAAAGACCTCCTTTCGTACCCCATCCTATGCCGTCCCCCCAAAAAATGCCCCAGGTATCCCGGCCCTCAATAAGACCCCCCCGTCTCCTCCGCCAAATTTTTTTCCCTCCATCTCTCTCCCTCCACTTTTTCCCCCAACGTCCTTGACAATCCCCCCTCCAAACGGTAGACTGAACACGATCCCTAAATAGAAAGGAAGCCTATCCATGAAATGGAATAAGATACTGCCCCTGCTCCTGGCCGCGGCCCTTCTCAGCGCCTGCGCCCCCAAGACCCCCGCCCCCACCGCCGTCCCGGATCCCACCCCCTCGGCCCTCCCCACTCTCTCCGCCACCCCGGCCCCCACCGACTTTTTCCACACCCGGGTGGCCATGCTCAAGGGTCCCACCGGCCTGGGAGCGGCCAAGCTGATGGAGGACAGCGCCGGGGGAGAAAACCCGGAATATCCCTACTCCTTTGAGACCTACGCCGACCCCACCCAGGCGGTGGCCGCCCTCACCAAGGGGGAGGTGGATATCGCCGCCCTGCCCACCAACCTGGCCTCTACCCTCTACCACAAGCTGGACGGGGGCATCCGGCTCCTGGCCCTCAACACCTACGGGGTCCTCTATATCCTGGAGCGGGGGGACTCCATCCACACCATGGCCGACCTCCGGGGCAAGACCATCCACGCCTACGGCCAGGGGGCCAACCCGGAGTTCGTGCTGAATTACCTGCTGGAGCAGAACGGCCTGGATCCCAAGGCCGATGTGGACCTCCGCTGGTACGGGACTACCGACGAGGTCACCGCCCTTATGGCAGAGGGGGAGGAGGGATCGGTATGTATGCTCCCCGTCCCCGCCGCCGCCGGCCTGCTGATGAAGAAGGACGGCTTCCGCTCCGTCCTGGACCTGACCCAGGAGTGGGAGGACTCCGGAGCCTCCGGCGTCCTCACCATGGGCTGTCTGGTGGCCCGAACCGCCTTCATTGAGGAATATCCCCAGGAGGTGGAGACCTTCCTGGAGCAATATGAGGCCTCCATCTCCTACATGTCCGACCCCGGCAATCTCACCGAGGCCGCCGCCCTGGCGGAGAAGTGGGAGATCGTTCCCAAGGCCGCTGTGGCCCAGCAGGCCATCCCCGACGCCAACCTCTGCTTTGTCACCGGCCGGGACATGCTGGACGGCATCCAGGGCTATTATCAGGTCCTGTTCCAGGCCGACCCCGCCTCCATCGGCGGTTCCATCCCCGACGGAGCCTTCTATTACGGCCTGTCTTAAAAAGCCGGGGGCCCCAAAACCTCCGGGATGGCCTGCCATGGGACCGCCTGGGGTTTTCCCTGATCCCATCAAGGCCCCGGCCTTGACGCTACGCCTTATTCTGAACGGAGAGGGAGGATCTCAAAAATGAAAAGCCCACCTCTCAACCCAAAAAAATACCTCCTCCCCCTCCTGTTCTGGCTGGGAGTGTGGACCCTTTGCGCCGCCCTGGTGGGGAGGGAGCTTCTCCTCCCCGGCCCTCTGGCGGCGGCCCGGGCCTTTCTGGAGCTGGCGGGAACAGGGGAATTCTGGCGCTCCCTCCTGTGGAGTCTGGGCCGGACCCTTCTGGGCTTCCTTTTGGGGGCTGGGCTGGGTACCGGCCTGGGCGTCCTGGCCGCCGCCCTCCCCTGGTGGGAGCCCATCCTCACCCCCGCCCTCCGGGCGGTGCGGACGGTGCCGGTGGTCTCCTTCATCCTGATCCTCTACTTCTGGCTTCCCACCGGTCAGGTGCCTGTGGCGGTCTCCGCCCTTATGGCCCTTCCCGTGGCCTGGCGCTCCGCCCGGCAGGGGATCGCCGCCGCCGATCCACAGCTTTTGGAGCTGGCGGGGGCCTACGGCCTCTCCCCCTGGCGGCGGATCAGGTATGTCTATCTCCCCGCGGCCCTTCCGGCCCTCTCCGCCGGGTGGGAGACCGCCCTGGGCCTCAGTTGGAAATCCGGGGTGGCGGCGGAAGTATTATGTCAACCGAAATGGGCCATTGGAACCGGGCTCCAGATCTCCAAGGCCTATCTGGACGCCCCCGGGCTTTTCGCCTGGACTGGGGCCATTATCCTGCTAAATATTGTGACAGAGTGGATACTTCGTCAAATCCTTGTCCGCTGGAGAGGAGGAGAGGAATGATCCGGGTGGAGAATGTGACCGTCTCCTTTGAGGGGAGAAAGGTCCTTGATAATCTTATGTTAACCATACCCCCGGAGGGGATCACCTACCTCTCCGGCCCCTCGGGGGAGGGGAAAACCACGCTCCTGCGGGTGCTGGCGGGACTTTTGAAGTCGGATGAGGGGGTGGTCTCCCTTCCGGGCAGACCGGTGATCCTTTTTCAGGAGGACCGGCTCTTTCCCGGCCGCAGGGTCCGGGAACAGGTGCGGGCCGTTCTGCCCCAGTCCCTCTGGGGGACGGAGGAGAGGTGGCTGGAGCTGGTGGAGCTGTCCGATTCCCTGGACAAGCGGCCCCGGGAGCTCTCCGGGGGCATGGCCCGCCGGGTGGCCCTGGCCCGGGCCTTGGCGGTGGAGGGGGATATCTATTTGCTGGACGAACCTTTTTCCGGGGTGGATCTGGACTGTTCCCTCCGAATTTTGGATCGGCTGCGAAATTTGGGCAAGCCCATTTTGCTCACCGGCCATTCTCCAGTCCTGGGAGAAAAATGTAACCGAATTGTAACTATTGCTACCGGTTTGTAACCAGTAAAAAGAAGGAAACGGCTTAAAATGAGCCGTTTCCTTTTTTTGCTGTTTTTGAGGACCCCGGGGAGAGGTCAGGGATCCTTTTTGGGGGAGAGAAAGGCGGAGAGGATGGGGGTGAGGAACAGGGCCACCAGCCCTCCGGCAAAGCCGTTGTTGTAGAGGTTCACGCCTCCCACCACCCCGCCGGTCCGCAGGACCACCGAGCCGTGGAGGAACCCGGCCAGGATCCCCGCGGGAACGCCGAAGCATCCGGGGATGGGGGCCAGGGTGGTGCCGAACAGGGCCGCCATCTGGGAGGCCGGGTCGGTCACATTCCACCCCATGGTGGCACCCCCCAAAGCCACCCCCGCCATGATGGGCAGGATGTTCCGGGGATGCTTTCCGGCGGCGGAAAAGCCCATGACCGTAAGGATACACCCCAGGGTGGGGCCGCTGATATCCCCACCGATGAGGAGGAGATACCCCAGGCACAGAAGGCCGTTAAGCCCCATATTCACCAGCACCGCCCCGCCGCCGTAGGAGGCCAGAAAGTCGCAGGGGGCCTGACCCGAGCTTTTCAAGAGGGATCGAAAGGCGGTCCAGACCTGCCGGGAGGGCTTGCCGGAGAAGAAAAAGCCCGCCGCCAAGCAGAGAAGACACAGCCCTGACACGAAGATCCCCAGGGGGCGGGTGTACTCCGGGGACCAGATCGAGATGGGGACCGGGTCAATGCCTGAGGCATGGAGGACGGGCATGAGGACCATGGCGGTGAGGCCGCAGGTGAAGCCGATGTTATAGAGGTTCATCCCCCTCTGCATTTGGAAGGCTCCCAGGGACAGGGGAGGGACCACAAAGCCGATGAGGACGCCGAGGAGCAGACCCAGGACCGGGTGGTAGGGATGGCTCTGGGAGAAGCAGACAAAGCTGACCAGAGGCCCCAGGGTGGAGGCCATGAGACCGGCGTTGGCGCAGGAGGAGAAGGGGACATGCCGGGCCTTGGCGGAGAGAAAGGAGCCCAAAAGAATGGGCCAGATATTGAAAAAATTCTTTCCAAAAAGGGAGAAGCCCGCCATCAGTCCCAGGGTGGAGAGGGTGGAGCCGTTGAGGGGGGCTTTGGACAGCCGGAGGACCAGCAGGGAGGACAGGACCACCAGGACGGAGTTGAGAAGGGCCGCCCCCGGCCCGGCCAGGGCGATGTAATCGGTGATGAGGACGCTCTGGGAGGTGAGGATGGTCCCCAGGCCCGTCCAGATCCGGGCGGGGGAGTCCAGCAGAAGGGCCAGGAGGGTCAGAAGGGCGCAGAAGCCCAGGGCCAGGGGGTAGAGCCGGCGCTGGAAGGAGTTTTTCTCAAGTTTGGTGGGCATGGGAAACCTCCGGTGAATGAAAATAGAGATGGAAGGGGAGAGGAGGGAGGCGGTCCCTTAGGGAGGAGAAAAGAGGGATCAGGGGGCGAAGTAGGCCCGGGTCTGCTGGACGTTGCGCATGACCTCGCTGCGAAGGGCTTCCAGGGAGGGGAATTTTTGCTCGGGGCGGAGATAGTGGAAGAATTCCATGCGGACCTTCCGGCCGTACAGGTCCCCGTCGAAGTCCAGGAGGAAGCCCTCGGCAGTGACCCAGTCCCCGTCCTGAACGGTGGGGCGGATACCGATGTTGGTCACGGCCAGGCGGCTGTCCCCATTTTCAAAGACCGCTTTGCAGGCGTAGACCCCGTGGGCGGGGATGAGGAGGCCGGGGGCAAAGTGGAGGTTCACGGTGGGAAAGCCCAGGGTGGAGCCCAGCTTTTTGCCGTGGGAGACGGTATCGGTGAGGACGTAGGGGTGGCCCAGGAACTGGGCGGCCCGGTCCATGTCCCCCTTGGAAAGGAGGGAGCGGATGTAGGTGGAGGAGATGGTGATCCCCTCCAGCTCCACCTTGGGGATCACATCACAGCCGACGCCCAGCTCTCGGCAGAGGGCCTGGAGCTTCTGGGGATCCCCCTCCCCCTTATAGCCAAAGTGGAAGTCGTGGCCCACCACCAGATGGACGGCGGCGTGGTCCCGGAGAAGGTAGTCGGTGATAAACTGCCGCCAGGGGGTGGTCATCATGGCCTGGTCGTAGTGGGCGATGAGGACCTCCCGGATGCCGTAAAGCCGCTCCATGAGCCCCGCCCGGTCGGCGGGGGTGGAGAGGAGGGGGACCGGCTCCTTGCCCGGGATGAGGGCGGAGGGGTGGAGGTCGAAGGTGAAGGCGGCGGGGACGGCGTTCAGCTCCCTGGCCCGCTGAGCGCAGCGGGAGAGGAGGGCGCCGTGGCCCAGGTGAACGCCGTCGAAGAAGCCGAGGGCGATGACGCGGTTTACAGTGTCCATAATGGGAAACTCCTTGCCAGTATATCTATGTGAGGCGTTCACCAGCGAGCGCCAGCGAGCCGCCGCTGGGGGGCGTTATTGGAATGGGGGCTTTGGCGGAAGGGTGAGGCCACGCCGGGATGGCGCGCCGGGGTCGTCGTGCCCCACGGGGGGAAGGGAAAAGTTAAAAATGAAAAATGAAAAGAGAAGGTGGTGGGGCGGCGGGGGCAAGCCCCCGCCCTACAAGGGGCAGGGTCAAGGGGCGGACGGGTTTACCCGCAGGGGGGAGTGCCATACCTGACGGTGTGCCGGGTCGTCGCGCCCCACGGGGGCAAAGGGCAAGGGGCGGGTGATTCGTGAAGCGGGGAACCGTCCCATACGACAGGAGGGTAGGAAGAAAGTGCCATGCCTGGGTGGCGCGCCGAGGTCGTCGCGCCCCACGGGTGGAAG
Organism: Oscillospiraceae bacterium; assembly: GCA_022799035.1. Classification (GTDB taxonomy): domain Bacteria; phylum Bacillota; class Clostridia; order Oscillospirales; family Oscillospiraceae; genus Vermiculatibacterium. The sequence continues at coordinate 7,799 of JAAWNQ010000024.1, read as the reverse complement.
TGGAAAGTGAAGGGGGTGGCGCGCCGGGGGCGTCGCGCCCCACGGGGGGAAGGGAAAAAAGGGAAAGGGCGAAGGGTTATACTTCGTAGAAGCTTTTGATGGTGGTTAGTTTGCCGGCTTTACATTGGCTCAGGGACAGGAAGTCCCCGGATTCGCCATAGAGGCGGTAGGTTCCCTCCTTCAGCTTGGGGGTGGAAAGGGGGACCCCATTACGGACCTTCTTCTCTCCCGGGGCCTTCAGGTGGAGGGAGGGATAGCCTGAAAAGAGGCTGTCCACCGGGAGGAGAAGGGAGGCGGGGTCGGGGTGGGAGAGGACCTCCGCCAGGGGATGGGCCTGGGCCAGGGGGAAGCCTCCGGCCATGGCGCGGCAGAGGGAGGACATGACGGCGCCGCAGCCCAGGGCTTGGCCCAGGTCGTGGCAGAGGGTGCGTATGTAGGTCCCCTTGGAGCAGCGGACACGGAGGCAGTAGGAATCGGGGGCGGCGGGGGCAAGCCCCCGCCCTACGGAGGGGGAAAGATCCAGGGTGTGGATGGTGACGGGGCGGGGTTTTCGCTCCACCTCCTGGCCTTTTCGGGCCAGCTCGTAGAGCTTTTTCCCGTTTATTTTGACGGCGGAATACATGGGGGGCACCTGCTGGATCTCCCCGGTGAATTGGGGGAGAAGGGCCCGGAGCCGCTCCCCGGCGTCGGGGGGGACGGGGCGGCGCTCCAGGACATTGCCCCAGGCGTCCTGGGTATCGGCGATAACGCCCAGTTGTATACCTGCGATATATTCCTTATCGGATTCGGCGGCCAGCTCCACGGCCCGGGTGGCGCGGCCGATAAAGACGGGGAGGACCCCGGTGGCCATAGGGTCCAGGGTCCCCCCGTGGCCGATCCGCTTTTCATGGAAAACGCCCCGGAGCTTGGCGCAGACGTCCATGGAGGTCCAATCCTGGGGCTTGTCTATGATGAGGATGCCGTTGGGCATGGGTTCACCTCCGGAAAATGGGCGGGCGGCTGATAGCCGCCCCTGCGAGGGACAAGGGACGGGTAGGGAAGATATTATCCCCCCGTGGCTCCGGTCTCCCCCTGAACCTGATCGATGGCGTTGAGGATGGCGGCCTTGGCGTCGTCTACGGAGCCGTAGACGGTGCAACCCGCCGCGGCGGCGTGGCCGCCGCCGCCCAGGAGGGCGCAGACCCTGGAGGCGTCCAGGTCGGCCGCCGTACGGACCGAGAGTTTACACTCCCCGGGTTTCAGCTCCCGGATGGTCACGGCGGTATGGACCCCGGCAAGCTGGCCCACCACCGCGGCGATGTCCTCCACATCCTCCTCGGTGGCACTGAAATCGGCCATATCCCGGAGGGAGAGGGCGGCGATGGCGGTCCGCCCGCTGTGGTGGAGGTCCATGGTCTCCACCATGCGGCTCTCCAGACGGAGGCGGGTGTAGCTTTTGGTGCGGAAGTGCCGCTTGTTGACCCCGGCGTAGTCGATCCCCGTCTCCATCAGCTCCGCCGCAACCCGGTGGGTGTGGGGGGTGGTGTTGGAGTAGACGAAGCAGCCGGTGTCGGTGCTCACCGCAAGGTAGAGGGGAAGGGCGGTCTCCTGGTCCAGGGGGGACCACTGGGTGATGATACGGTAGATCAGCTCCCCGCAGGCGGCCTTGTCCGCCTCCACACAGTTATACCGGGCGAAGCCGGTGTTGGAGGGGTGGTGGTCCAGGCAGAGGTCCACCTTACCCTTATACGCCTCGGCGTTGGGGGGAAAGAGGCTCTCGCTGGCGATGTCGGCGCTGACCACCGTGTCCGGCTGAAAATCCGCCGGGGCCGGAACGTCCCCCCAGTAGGGGTCAAAGAGGGCGGTGGCATCGGGGTTGGGGAGGACATAAGCGGTCTTGCCCAGCCGACGCAGGGCCTTGCACAGGGCTATGGCGCAGCCCACCGTGTCCCCGTCGGGGCGGCGGTGGGTGAGGATGAGGAAGCCGTCGCGGTCGTGGAGGAACTGAGCGGCCTGTTGATGATCCCAGGTCATAGCCGTCCCTCCCGGTCCAGGTCCTCCATGACCTGGAGGATGTGGGCCCCCTTCACCATGGAATCGTCCTGGAGGAAGGTCAGCTCCGGGGTGGAGCGGAGGGAGAGGGTGTGGCCCAGCTCACGGCGGAGGTAGCCGGAGGCGGATTTGAGGCCCTTCAGGACCTCCTTCATGTCGCTTTGGTCCAGGGAGCTGACATAGACCTTGGCGTATTTCAGGTCGGCGGTGGTGTCCACCGCGGTGATGGAGATCAGGCCGTGGACCCGGGGGTCCTTCACGGTGCGGATCAGGTCACTGAGACATCGCTGGATCTCCTCGTTGATGCGGCCCATGCGGGTTGCGGACATATGCTTTCACCTCGTTTGTGATGGATAGGGGCTATTTTTTAACTTAAAATAAGGCGGGTTTTTCTTTTTGAAAATCAGTTTTCGGCCTGCCCGGCCGGAGGGCCAAAACCGCTTTAAAAGCGGTTCTGGACTCCGAATCTTTACGGGCATAAGACCAGTGGAAGGAACTGCGAGCTACGGTACAACCGTAAAGAGCACCAACGCTGTCAGGTTATCCCTCGAATGAAAACCCTAAGGTTACGCCCGTTATTGACCGGCGGCCCCCTCACAGCGACCCGCCGTCCTTCTCGCGCCGCTGCCGCTGACAACAGTGTGACCTATGGGGCCATGCGCTGTAATTCACGCCGCCTAGGTGGTGCGGGGCGCAGGTGGCGGCGGGGGAAAGCCCCCGCCCTACGGGGAGATGGTAGGTGGTTCGTCGGAACTTGAGAAGGACCAGGCTCGGGGCTGGGTAGAATAGAGGCGGCGTTGTTTCAGAGGCATCTTTATCTGTGTTCCACAGGCGGCCGCACGGGTGCGGGACAAGAGGGAATAGAGAGCGTAAAGATGCTAAGAGCCGACCTCAGAACACATGGTTTTGACCTTAGACTTTTCTGGAGAGCGCGAGAGGCTATCTTTTCCTCGGGAAAAGATAGTCTTTCGCAATTACGCAGTTGAAAATTTGATGGCAACCAGCAGACAAACGGCAGCGCCTGCCAGATGGCGCGCCGGGTCGTCGCGCCCCACGAAGGGAGAGGGCGGGGTCAGGGAGTGTCGGATAGGCCCAGGAGGTAGTCGGAGGATACCTTGTAGTGTTCGCAGATCAGGACTAATTTTTCAAGGGTGGTGGAATTGTATCCGTTTTCGATTCCGCTAATTTGTGGAACGGATACGTCCAAAAGGTCGGCCAGCACGTCCTGCTTTTCCTGATGATCCATCCGCAGTTGGCGAAGCCGTTGGCCAAATAATTTTTTTGAAAGCATAGAATGCCCCCTTGACACTTAAGTTAAACTGAAGCATACTGACTTCAGTTTAACTTAAGGAGGAATAAAAATGGATTGCTTTTTTGAACAGCTCTTTTTGGCCTGGGTGCCCAGCTACCGTCCGGATATGGCCCCGGACTATTTGGAGGATAACCCGGTGCAGGCCTATGGCATGTACGCGTTTCGAAAGGGAGTCCAGCTGGGGATGAGCCTGACCGCCGGGTGCCTGTGGGACTGGCCGGATTGAAAAACAGGGCGGGCGTTGGGGCCCGCCCTGTCTGCTTATTTGACCTCGATCTGCTCCATGAGGAAGGCTTCGATGATGTCGCCCTCCTTGATATCCTGCCACTTTTCGAAGGTGATACCGCACTCGTAGCCCTGGGCTACCTCCTTCACGCTGTCCTTGAAGCGCTGGAGGGAGGCGATGGCTCCGTCGTAGATGACGATGTTGTCCCGGAGGAGCCGCATCTGGGCCCCCCGTTGGATCCGGCCGTTGATGACGTAGCAGCCGGCCACCATGCCCACGCCGGTGATACGGAAGACGTTCCGGACCTCGGCCTGGCCCAGCTCCACCTCCTTGAACTTGGGGGAGAGCATGCCCTTCATGGCGGTCTGGATCTCCTCGATGGCGTCGTAGATGACCCGGTACATGCGCATATCCACGTGGTCACGGGCGGCGGAGGCCTTGGCGTTGTTGTCGGGGCGGACGTTGAAGCCCACGATGATGGCGTTGGAGGTGTTGGCCAGCATCACGTCGGACTCGTTGATGGCGCCCACGGCGCAGTGGATGACCCGGACCCGGACCTCCTCGTTGGTGATCTTCTCCAGGCTGGCCTTCACCGCCTCGGCGGAGCCCTGGACGTCGGCCTTGACGATGACGTTCAGGTTCTTCATCTCCCCCTGCTGGATCTGGGAGAACAGGTCCTCCAATGTCACCTTGCCCTGGGGGCCGGCGGCGGAGAGCTTCTGGTCGGCCTTTCTCTGCTCGGCCAGCTCACGGGCCATCCGCTCGTCGGCTACGGCGTGGAAGTCGTCGCCGGCGGAGGGGACCTCGGCCATGCCGATGATCTCCACGGGGACCGAGGGGCCGGCCTGGGTGACCTTCTCCCCGGAGGCGGTGGTCATGGCCCGGACCCGGCCCACGGCGGTGCCGGCGATGATCACGTCCCCCTGGTTCAGGGTGCCGTTCTGGACCAGAAGGGTGGCCACGGGGCCGCGGCCCTTGTCCAGTCGGGCCTCCACCACCGCGCCGTGGGCGGTGCGGTCGGGGTTGGCCTTCAGCTCCTTCACGTCGGCGGTGAGGGTGACCATCTCCAGAAGGTTGTCGACGCCCATGCCGGTCTTGGCGGAGATGGGGCAGATGATGGTCTCGCCGCCCCATTCCTCGGGGACCAGCTCGTACTCGGTGAGCTGCTGCTTGATCCGGTCGGGGTTGGCCTCGGGCTTATCCATCTTGTTGATGGCTACGATGATGGGGACGCCGGCGGCCTTGGCGTGGTTGATGGACTCCACGGTCTGGGGCATGATGCCGTCGTCGGCGGCCACCACCAGGATGGCGATGTCGGTGATCATGGCGCCCCGGGCCCGCATGGCGGTGAAGGCCTCGTGGCCGGGGGTGTCCAGGAAGGTGATGGGCTTGCCCTTCACGTCCACCTGGTAGGCGCCGATGTGCTGGGTGATGCCGCCGGCCTCTCCCGCGGTGACGTGGGCGGAGCGGATATAGTCCAGAAGGGAGGTCTTGCCGTGGTCCACGTGGCCCATGACCACCACCACGGGGGCCCGGGGCTTCAGGTCCTCGGCCCGGTCCTCGCTGACGTCAATGAGCCGCTCCTCGATGGTGACGATGATCTCCTTCTCCACCTTGCAGCCCATCTCCTCGGCGATGATGGCGGCGGTGTCAAAGTCAATGACGTCGCTCATGGCGGCCATGACCCCGTTCTTCATCAGGGTCTTGACCACCTCGGCGCCCGTCTTCTTCATCCGGGAGGCCAGCTCGCTCACGGCGATCTCGTCGGGGATCTTCACGGTGACGGGGGCCTTCTTGGCGATCTCCAGCTGGAGGCGGCGCATCTTCTCCTGCTCCTCCTGGCGGCGCTTGTTGCCGCCGAAGCTGCTGGCCCGGCGCTGATTGGCGCCCCGGTTGCGGAACTTCTCCCGGCCCGCGTCCATCTGCTTGGTCTTGGAGGAGGCGATGCGCTCCAGCTTCTCGTCGTACTTGTCCAGGTTCACCCCGCCGCCCTTCCGGGTGTCCACCACCCGCTTTTCGGGGACCCGGGTGGCGGGACGCTGGAGGGTGGGTTGCTGGGGCTTTTGAGCCGCCGGCTGCTGGGCGGGAGGGGTCTGGCGGGCCGGGGCGTCCCCCGCCGCGGGAGCGGCCTTGGCGTCGGGGGCCGGCTTGGGGGCCTTGGGGGTCTCCTCCGGCTGGGAGGGCTCCTCCGTCTTGGGCTGGGCGGTCTTGGGCTCGTGATAGACGTCGGCGAAGATGCTCTCGATGCTCTCTACCTGATTGTGCTGGGTCAGGTACTCGAAGATGAGGGAGAGCTGCCGCTCGTCCAGAGCCTGCATATGGTTCTTGGGGGTGGTGTCGTACTTGGTGAGGATATCGGTGATGATCTTGGAGTTGATCCCGAAGTCCTTGGCCACCTCATGAACACGATACTTGATATTCAGCAAAAAAACTACCTCCTCTGGATGGCCTGCACCAATGAGAAAAGGGGAGAGGGGTCTCCCCCTTTCTGATTGGAACAGGACCGGTGGGTTGGTGGAAAATGGGGACGGGGTCCCCACAGGATGGGAAAAGCCGGGTCATTGATCGGCTGGGGGAGGGGCCCAGGGCTTGCCCCGTTGGGTTTCCTTCTCCCGCCGGCGGGTCTCCCGGCGGCGGCGAAGGGTCTTTTCTGCCTTGTATTCCAGGTGTTGGCGGATCTGGGGATCCACCCCCTCCAGCTTTTGGGCGGCGGCGTTGGCCAGACCCGCGTCGGTGAGGGCTAGGATGGCGCAGGAGCCACGGCCCACGGCCCCACCCAGCTCGGCTTTGGTGAGGGGGGCGGGGAGGAGGGGGCAGTTGCCGGTGACCAGGCTCTCGGCGTGGCGGCGGGTGCGCTCCCCGGCGTCGGAGGCCAGGAGAAGGGCCCGGGCCTTGTGGGCCTTGGCGGCGGAGGAGACGCTCTCCTCCCCCACCTCCAGCTTTCCCGCCTTCCGGGCGATGCCTAGGAGGCCGGTGAGACCGTTATCCATCGGCGTCACCCACTTTCATCTGCTCCTCCAGCCCCTCCCACACCTCATCGGGAAGGGGGGCGGAGAAGGCCCGCTCCAGGGCTTTGGACTTGCGGACTTTTTTCAGGCATTCCGGGTCGGGGCAGACGTAGGCCCCCCGGCCCGGCTTTTTGCCCCGGAAGTCCAGGGAGACCTCCCCCTCCGGGGAGCGGACCACCCGGATCAGATCGGTCTTGGGCTTGTGCTCCCGGCAGCCGAGACATTGGCGGACGGGGATCTTTTTTGGCATGTGAGTCCACTCCTTTCAGGAAAGGTAATACCGGGAGATAAAAGATGAAAGATAAAAGATGAAAGATGTGGTGTCCGGCAAAGCCGGATTATTTTCAATAGCGGCCTTTGGCCGCCACAGGTCAAAATCTTTTCTCTTTTCTCTATTATCTTTTATCTTATTCCTCCTCCGCGATCAGATCGTCCTCGTCCTCCGGCTCCTCGTCGGGGGCGGAGGCGGGCTTGATGTCGATCTTGAAGCCGGTGAGGCGGGCGGCCAGACGGGCGTTCTGGCCCTCCTTGCCGATGGCCAGGGAGAGCTGGTCGTCGGGGACGATGACCCGGCAGTCCTTCTCCCCGGAGGTGGTGACCGAGATCACGTCGGCGGGGGCCAGGGCGGCGGCCACATACTCGGCGGGGTCCTCGGACCACTTGATAATGTCCACCTTCTCCCCCTTGAGCTCATCCACGATATTGTTCACACGCTGGCCCTTGGGGCCCACGCAGGCGCCGATGGGATCCACGTTGGGGTCGGCGGACCAGACAGCCAGCTTGGTGCGGCTGCCCGCCTCCCGGGCGATGGATTTGACCTCCACCACGCCGTCGTAGATCTCGGGGACCTCCAGCTCAAACAGCCGTTTTACAAGGCCGGGGTGGGTCCGGGAGATCAGGACCTGGGGACCCCGGGTGGCGTTGCGGACCTCCACCACGTAGACCTTGATCCGCATACCCTCCATGTAGGTCTCGCCCTTCACCTGCTCGCCGGGGGCCAGATAGGCCTCGGTAAACTCGCTGCCCGAGGTGATCCGCAGGGAGACGCCCCCGGACCGGGGGTCGATGCGGGTGACAAGGCCGGTGACGATCTCGTGCTCCTTGGAGGAGAACTCGTTGAAGATCATGCCCCGCTCCGCCTCCCGCATACCCTGGATAATGACCTGGCGGGCGGTCTGGGCGGCGATACGGCCAAAGTCCCGGGTCTTGATCTCGAAGGAGA
>JAAWNQ010000061.1 GCA_022799035.1 Oscillospiraceae bacterium | reverse complement strand
TTTCCGTTGGCGGTGAAGGGCAGCCTGTCCACCCGGAGGATCCGGTTGGGCAGCATGTACCGGGGCAGCTTGCCCTTCAGCTCCCGGGTCAGCTCCTTCTCGTCCAGGTCCCCGTCGTACCACAGGACCAGCTTTTTCCGCTCGCTGTCGTAGACGCAGGCCGCCATGCGGACTCCGGGAAGCATGTTCACGTTGACCTCGATCTCCCCCAGCTCGATGCGGTGGCCCATATGCTTGATCTGATAGTCCTTCCGAGAGACAAAGACCAGCTCCCCCCGGCTGTTGTATCTGCCCATGTCCCCGGTCTTATAGATGGTCTCGGGGTAGGCGGTGTTCAGGGGGTTCTGGACAAAGGCGGCCGCCGTCCGCTCCGGATCGTTGTAGTAGCCCAGGGTCACCGAGGTGCCCCGGATACAGATCTCCCCCTCCTCATCCTCCCCGGCGGGGGTGTTGTCCCCCTTGAGGAGCAGGATCTCCCGGTTGGGGAAGGGTTTTCCGATGGGGATGGCCTCGCCGTCGGCAAACTCCCGCTCCACCCGGTAGTAACAGCACATGCCCGTACCCTCGGTGGGGCCGTAGAGGTTGGTAAAGACAGCCTGGGGCAGGGCCTCCCTCCACAGCCGGAACTGCTTGATGGGAAAGACCTCGCTTCCGAAGGCCACGGTGTGGAGGTGCTCCGGCTTCACCACCTCAAAGGCCCCCAGGGCGGAGACCATGGTGAGGGCGGAGACCACCCAGCAGATGGTGTTGATCTTATGGGTGTTGAGATACTCCACCAGGGCCGTGGGGAAGGAGAACAGCCCCTTGGGGATCAGGTAGGTGGTGCACCCGAACTTCAGGGTGGGGTAGAGCTCCTTCAGGCAGGCGTCAAAGTAGAGGGGGGTCTGGTTGCCAAAGACGGTATTCTCGTTGAAGCCCAATACCTGGGACAGCTGCTCCACATAGTCCATCACCGACCGGTGGCAGGCCGCCACCCCCTTGGGGATGCCGGTGGAGCCGGAGGTAAAGACGATGTAGATGGGGTCGGTATCGATGGCCTTCTCGTAGATCTCCCGGAGGGCGGTCTCCTCCGGCTCTGTGGCGGCGGCCTCGGCCCAGAGGATGGCCCGACCCTCCCCCAACCGGAAGTCCCGGGCCTTGGCCAGGGTGTGCTCGTCACAGAGCACCAGGGGGGAGCGGACGTTGTCCAGGATGAGCTGGATCCGCCCCGCGGGCATCTCCTCGTCAATGGGTACATAGAAGCAGCCCCCGGCGATGACTCCGAAGAAGGCGGCCACCTCCTCCGGGGACTTGCGCATAAAGACCACCACCGGCCTCTTATAGATCCCCGCCCCATGGAGGTAGGATCCCAGGCCCCGGCTCAGACGGGAGACCTCCCCGAAGGTGAGGCCGTGCTCCCCGTCGGAGTAGGCCAGCTTATCCGGGTTCTCCCGGGCCGCCCGGTGGAGGTCATTCAACACATGGTTTCGCATATCCATCCCTCAAAAATCCTTTATTCCACGGGGATTTTCCCTCCCCGTCAAAAAGCGGCATACTACGGGATAGTATATCGTTTTTCCCGTCTCCTTGTCAAGGTCTTCCACCCGTCCCCCTTGTCAAAAGAGAGAAAATATGGTACTATTTTGGAAATATGACCCGCGGCCGGGCCGCCGCGGCGGAAAGGATCTGAGCGCCTATGCCAGCATCCGGTCTACAAGAAAAGGCGAAAACCATGGGCCTTCACAGGCGGGCCGCCCTCCTGGCCGGGCTTTGCGCAGTGGGAGGACTGCTCCTTCTTCTCACCGCCTCCCTTTTCCCGGCCCCGGCGGGATCTCCCGCCCCCTCCCCTGCGCCGGTGGAGGAGACCGCTCCCCCGGACACCGAGCCCCCTGTCATTGAGGGAGCCCATGACCTCACCGCCGCCGTAGGCATGACCCTGTCCTACCGCAGCGGCGTTACCGCCGTGGATTTGGTGGACGGCACCGTCCCCCTCCAGATCGACGCCTCCGCCATGGATCTGACCCAGCCTGGAGAGTACCCGGTGGTCTACCGGGCCCGGGATAAGGCGGGGAACCAGGCGGAGATCACCGTCACCGCCATCGTGGTGGAGGCCCCCGCCGTGGACGACCTGGATCCGGATCAGGAAACCGACACCCCTCCCGAGCCGCCCCTCCCCGAGATCACCCGGGAGCTGGTGGACGCCGAGGCCGACCAGATCCTGGCCCGGATCACCAGCTCCTCTATGTCCGACTACGACAAAGCCCGGGCCATCTACAACTATGTCCACACCCACATCAAATACGTGGGCACCTCGGACAAATCCAGTTGGCTGGTGGGGGCCTATGTGGGCTTCGTCCGGGGCCGGGGGGACTGCTACAACTACTTTGCCTGCGCCAAGGCCCTTCTCACCCGGGCGGGTATCGCCAATGTAGACCTCTACCGGGTGGGGGGCAACTCCCGCCACTACTGGCAGCTTGTGAACGTGGGCTCCGGCTGGTATCACTTTGACGCCTGCCCCCACCCCAACAGCTACCCCCTGGACTCCTTCCTCATCGACGAGGCGGCGGCCCGGACCTACACCGCGGCGGTCTCTCCCATCCGGGCCAACTACTACGTCTATGACTACGCCAGCTGCCCTGTCACTGTGGCGGGGACCCCCACAGAGGAGCCTCAGCCCCAGGAATCCCTCCCCCCGGAGGGGGAAGTCCCTGTGGAGACACCCGGTGAGAATACCGAGATCCTCCCGGAGCCCCCCGCCGAGACCCAGGAGCCGGAGATCCTTCTGCCTCCGGAGGTAACGGTCTCCGATCCACCGGCAGAAGAGGTCCCTTCCCCGGAGACCTCCGTTGAGCCCTCCCCAGAGTCCACCCCGGCTTTTCAGCCGGAGCCCACCCCTACCCAGGAGCCTGTCCCGGAAGAGCTCCCCACCTCAGCCCCCCTTTATGAACCTGGAAAGGAAGATTTGTCATGAAGCAAAAGCTTATCCCCATTCTCACCGCCCTGACCCTGACCGCTCTCCTCACCGCCTGCGGCGGTCAGCCTCAGACCACCCCCGGCCCGGAGCCCAGCGCTCCCACCGCCTCTCAGGAACCCTCCCAGGGAGCCCCCTCCGCCGACGCCTTCACCTTCCTCTCCGGGGACTTCGCCGTCTCCATCGACCAAGACATGGCCGACGTCCTCGCCGCCCTGGGGGAATCCCAAAGCTACTTTGAGGCCGCCTCCTGCGCCTTTGAGGGGCTGGATAAGACCTACACCTACCCCGGCTTCTCCATCACCACCCGCCCTGAGGGGGACAAAGATTATGTAAACTCCATCCTTCTCACCGACGACAGTGTCACCACCCCGGAGGGAGTGTATATCGGCTCCACCAGAGCGGATGTGACCGCCGTCTATGGCGACAGCGACGGGGAGGCCGCCCTGAGCTACACGAAGGGCAATACCGCCCTCACCTTTATCCTGGACGGCGACAATGTCCTCTCCATCGAATATCTTCCCGCCTGATCAGATCCCTAAAGCCCGGAGCGGAGGCTCCGGGCTTTTTCATATCTCCCCTCACAAAATGAGGGGGCTTTTATCCCCATGTCTACCAAATGTCTACCAAAAAATGCCCTCAAACCCTATGAACCCCAGCGGTTTGCAGAATTACCATATTTTACCGTCTACCAAAATGTCTACCAAGGTCACTTTTGGGCCCGGAAAGCTGTGCTTTCCGGGCTTTTTTGTGGTGTTTTCCCAAGCTATTTTTCAATGTCAGGGGTGTCATACGCCCCTAACGGAAGTCGAAAAGCGTTGAGGCGCAAGGTTTTAACGGTTTTTCGATTTTTGTCAGGAGAGTGGGACCCACCCAAAGCCAAAATAAAAAAGGAGGAAACAACATGAACAACCTCAAGCGCGTTCTGAGCCTGGCTCTGTCCACTGTCATGCTGGTCGGCATGATGG